>CANLII010000007.1 GCA_947491315.1 Ignavibacteria bacterium | reverse complement strand
CACCCGATGAACATCTTTCTTTATCTGCTTACCATTCTCATTCACTGTGATAGTTGTCTTGGAAGTATCAGCAAGCCCTTGACTCAAGCCGAACTCTGTTTTGAGAATATCATCCACCGCACGAACAATGAAATTCACAACGGGTGCAGGTGTATACCACACACCACGGGCTTTTCTCAATTTGGGGTCATATTCCGCAAGAAAGGTCTCATAAAAATGGATGATTGGGTCTTCCATTTTCGTTGATTTCCCATAGGTATGCAATATCTCTTCCACATTGCATGACAAAAAGATCTGCACCAAATCATCTACTATCCATTTGATGCGGTCATCGAGGTCGGGTCCTGCAATATACCCAAACAATTTTCTCAGGAAAGGATTGGATTTAGGAATGAGTTCCGCTGCTTCCTGACGGGAAAATGTGGGAAGTGTGGGGTCATGCAAACGAGCCGCAAACATACCATAGACAATAGTCTGCGCATAGACATCTGAAAAGGACTTATTTGTGATGTCATGTATTAGGATTTTTTTGAAAGAATTGAACTGCTCCATGAGGTCAGAATGCACACCTGCTTTTTCATCTTCATCCAATGCATTATTGATAATATCGCAGAGGAGTCTTGCCTTACCGGCCATCATTTGCGATAATTTCTTAGGATTCTTGATGGTGATGCCGATATAAGACATAAAGTCTTGCATCTGTCTGATGAAGGGATCGAATTGCGATTGTATTGGTACGATCTTTTTACCCTGTTTTTCGGCAATGGTTATCGAGGTGATTTTGTCATGTCCACGATAGAAGTGGAAAGACAAATAATCCGTGAACACGATATTATCGAGCGAGTCTTTATAACGGTCAAATTGCTCTTTATTACCTGCCTTTTTCAAACCATCCAAATCCGCATCAAATAGATCTTTGGCTTCAATATATCCGATCGGAATTTGCTTTTTACTGATAAGATAATCGGGGGCTCCGCATTCAATCTTTTTGGGTTCATTTGTGACAAGAATTGAGGTATCAATACTGCGTAATAATTCATCAAGAATACCCCTAAAGGAGTGTTCTGTACTGATCCCTGTTTGATAAAGCTGATTAACCCGATTGATATAGTCTGATAGTAGCATTGATGTCTCGGTTAAACCCAAATAATTCTCAACAAAATAGCCATTTTTTGCCTGTTATTCTTGAGCGATTTTACTCAAGAGGTACAAAAAAAGCCCAATCGAAATTGGGCTTAGCATATAACTAATTGATAATCATCGAGGCATTGAAGCTTTTTGTACTTTAGCAGATATAACAAGCATGGATGCTGTTATTTTTTTAGTTAGGTCCAATGCTCTTTGTTTTTCTTCAGGAGTCAATTCAACCTTTTTGCCATTACATTCAGGTTGTGCTTCATTAACTTTCTGTTCAATGGCTTTCACTTCTAAGCCAAGTTCATTGAATTTCGTAAGTAAAGCAGTAGCATCAGTGCTCTCATCTTTAGCAACTACTTCACATTTGGCTGCCATATCATCAAGCATATCCAATTTTAGCTCTGTACAACTTTTTGAGCATCCGGAATTGCCAAACCATACTGTTCCGATGCATAGAGCAAGTGTTAGAAATTTCTTCACCATATTTTCTCCGAATTATAAATAGTTATTGTTCGGAAAATTACGAAGGAGAGATAACAAACACATTACATGAAATATACTCAAATCAGTGTTTTTTTTAAATACCCTCCAACCCCAACAAAAAAACCGATAACTACAATGTGTAATTATCGGTTGATTGGACCTGTTTGAACAGGGTTGCGGAGGAAGAGGGACTCGAACCCCCACAGGCGAAAGCCCGGCAGTTTTCAAGACTGCTGCAATACCATTATGCGATTCCTCCAAGAATGCGCTTGAATTTCTAAGAGATGTCAAAATTGGGACATTTTTCACATTTTTGCAAGACAAAATTCATACACTCCCAAAGTTTTCCATGTTGAAGATATATATCGCGCTCTGTTGTTTTTTCGTTTTGACCCTGAATCCTTTGATACAAGCTCAATCAAAGAGTAATCCCAAGTTGCCAAAAGCTGTGATTGTGATTTCTTATGATCAAATGCGTGGTGATTATCCGGAGAATTTCTCTCGTTTCTGGGGTAATAAGGGGTTCAATAGAATCATCAAGGAGGGAGCTTATTCACCACTTTGTCATTTCAATCATGTCTCAAATATGACATGTCCCGGACATGCAGTGTTACTGACGGGCTCATATCCATCACTCACCGGCATTGTTTCAAATGATTTCTTTGATTCTCCTTCAGGTTGCGTTTGCTATTGCACCGAAGACAAAAAACATCCAGTCAAAGGCAATCCCTCAATCGGTAGATCTCCTGAATTATTAAAACAACTTACTCTGGGTGATGTCCTCCAAAAAAAACATCTCAAAAGCAAAGGATTGGCAATTGGATTAAAAGATAGATCTGCAATATTGATGGCCGGAAGAAATCCTCAAAATACCGTTCTGTGGTTTGATTGGAAAACACAAAATTTCACCACTTCCTCTTATTATACTCAACCAAATTGGTTGGATGATCTCAATAAATCATTGCCCTATACTGCCTATGCAGGAAAAGTATGGAGAACCATCATCCCGGACTCCATCTCATATGAAGATTCTATTAATGTGGAGGGAAACTTTCCAGGAGGCAATGTTACTTTTCCTCATGAAATCGGTGTGCCCGGTCAACAACATTATACTGAAGCAATGCTCACTTCTCCCTTTGGCATATCCTATCTGTTTGAGTCAGCAAAATTTGCGATGAAGAATAATGAAATCGGAAAGGATGAGATTACAGATATTGTCAGCATAGGAGTTTCAACCACTGATTATCTTGGTCATACTTTCGGACCTAATAGCCGGGAGATTCAAGAACTGTATGTTCATGCAGACTCTATTCTTGGAGATTTCCTCGATCATTTGGATCGAACAATCGGCAAACAACATTATATAGTTGTTATTGCATCCGATCATGGTGTTGCTCCAATTCCTGAGTACATAACACGATTCGGAAAAGTACCTGTTGATGCAGGCCGCATCTATGAAAAACCACTCCTCGACTCCATTGAAAAAGAAATGAATAGAAGATGTGGGAATTTTCAAAATCGCAAATGGATCAAAGTCTTTGAACCACCCTCAATCTTTTTGAATGATACAACAATCTATAATAGCGGCTATGAAACTGCGATGATAGCTGATACAATGTGCATGTTACTTTCAAAGTTCGAAGGTATTGAATCAGCTGTTCCAACATCCATGATTCAACAAGGTCGCATTCCTCAGGGCTGGACAAAAGAATTACTCGAAATGTATCGCAATGATATACATCCTGATCGAACAGGTGAAATAATGTTTATGGTAAAACCTTATTGGCTCTTTGGTTCAAAACCTGCAAATCATGGCACCCCCTATGATTATGATACGCATGTTCCCCTCATGTTCTTTGGTGGTGGGATATCTCCAATGCAGATACTAGGAAAGACCGATCCGGCAGATATCGTTCCCACACTTGCACATATTCTGCAAGTCAAAATTCAGCATAGACATGGAAAAGACCTCGAGCTCATCAAAGCGGAGCCGGTCAAAACCAAAGTAAAAAAGAAAAAATCAATTCGATGAATGATTTGAATGCAATTCCCTGAACACTGCTATTTCTTCCGGAGTGAATTCATATTCTCCATTGCCAAATTGAGCATAGATATAATTCAATAATTCACTCAATTCTTTGTCTGTTCCCGACACAGGATGCATTACGCCATTATAGGATTTTCCATTTACTATCATATGTCCTGAAATTCCCTGCAGCAATACATTGATGATTCTTGCTTTGTCATTGCGTAAAAAATCACTCGACTGCAATGGCGGGTATAAATCCTGAACACCTTCCCCATTTGTTAGATGACATGTGGCACATTTTTGTTGATAAAACGACTCCCCGATTGCATACTTATTCTTATTGACATTCCTTTGATAGTCACCAATACTTTTTGAAACGATGTAAGTCATCGAAGCAAAAGCACACATGATCAATATCACTGCTAATACTTTTCTCATTGTTTATTGTGGTAGAAACTTGTCAATCGTAGAATTTCCTTTCAATACTCTTTGTACCAAGCCCGTATTCCCATTCAATACATAGAGACCATCCTCAGCATTTGCGAGAACTTCTCTTCTTCTATCATTATATGCAATACCTGAATACACATTACGAGATATCGTTGAGTAGTTTTTGTATTCGCGTGTATCAATTCGAACCAAGCCATTTGAAAACGGAACAAATGCCCACTCACTTCCAGTAACAGCCACTCCTGTTGGAATTGCATCAGTACTATCTACATCTCTTGTACTTATTGTCATTTGAGCAAGCAGTAATTTTCTGTCAATGTCAATAAATCCAATGCCTGCAGTGGACCTCTCTGTATTCGTGATTGTTTTTCCACCACCTTCACTCACATAGACAATCTTCATACCGGTTGGATCATTTGACAAATACTTTGGAGCAGTAAGAACCGAATATTCTTTCTCGACACGATTTGTTCTAGTATCAATATGCGAAATGGTATTTGAACCAAGATTGGCAACAAATATCTGATTCTGTCTATCACCAATACCTGAGAGTATATCAGCCGTATGATAACCAACCTTAATTGTTCCCGCAAGCTGTTGATTCAGAATGTCATATAACCGAACAATGCTGTCTTTTTCAAAAATGATATACGCTGTTGTCGCATTACCAAAAGCCATGGCAAGTGGTTTCTTCGATTCAATTGTAAAATCAATCACATGCAATATCTCATATGTTCCACGGTTTAGGATAACAATTCGATTTGATGCGGGAAGTAAAAGATATAATTGATCACGATAGATATACATATTGCCAATTTTTGAATCAGAAGCATACAATTTCTTGCGAATTGAAAGCTCCGAACCAGAAACACGCTCTGAATAGAGGGCATTCTCATTCATTGGAACCGAGAACAATGTCCAAGAATCCTGATTAGGAGAGACCACATTCTCTTCCGGCGAACAGGAAACGAGAACAAGGACTACAACAATAAATATGTGTATTGTGATTTTCATAAGCGATAGGAAATTACAAAAAAACGATGAACTGAATATTGGGGATTATGCATGTTGTGACTCTATCAATACCGTTGACCATCCATCAGGTTCACAGTAATTGTCAATAATACCAGCAATTTCTTGTTCAGTAACAGCATCAATCTTGGAAATTGTTTCTTCAACAGACTCAATCTTGCCTTCTTCGAGCAATCCTCGGCCTATGGCTTGCATCCTTGCCGACATGCTTTCAAGCGACATAATGATGGATGCTTTGACCTGAGCTTTGGCTCTTTTAAGTTCTTTTTTGCCAACAGGTGCAGAATGCATCATTCGATTGCATTCATTCAGAATTGTATCACGAGCTCGCTCAATATTCGAATTATCACAAGCGGTGTACATATACAATGTGCCGCTATCCGTAAACAAATCAAGTGAGGAATAGACAGTATAACCAAATCCATGTTTTTCTCGAATGGATTGATACAATCTCGAACTCATTCCTTCCCCAAGGATGATATTCAACAATAGCAATCCATATCGCTCTTCGGAAAACAATCCACTTGTCATTCTTCCCAATAAAACATGTGCTTGCTGATATGTTCTCGCTTGAATTTCTTGCTTAACCTTCAGAATTCTGGGTTTTCTTCTTAATACTTTTGACTTCAAACTTTTTGGCATTGTAAAAGTATTTGCCACAAATTCAACGATCAAATCATGAGGAATATTACCGGCAACGGCAATCACTATGCGATCAGGTCGATACATCTCGGCTCTTGCTTCAACCAAGTCACTTCTTTCCAATGCGCTAATGGTATCAATCGTGCCGGTTATCGGATGTGCCAAAGTATGTGAACCAAACAGCAATTGCTCGCCTGCTTCAAATATCACTTCTTCAGGTTCATCTTCACATGAATTGATTTCTTCAATGATGATATTTCTTTCTTTCTCAATATCTCGAGAATCTAGTGCCGGCGACAATGTTAATTCAGCCATTAAACCATAGACTTTGGCAAAATCTTTCGACAAAGCACGAACATAAAAACAGGTATGCTCTTTTGTAGTGAATGCATTTGAATATGCACCCATCTGCTCAAATGCATCAGCCAATGCTTTTGTGCTGCGATATTCCGTTCTACGAAATGCGAGATGTTCAAGAAAGTGATATGCACCTTCTTTTCCTTTTTCTTCATCACGAGAACCAGAGGCAATCCATATACCCAATGAAAATGACAGAACATCAGGAATATACTCACTGACTATGCGCACACCATTTGGAAGGGTTGTGATCTCGGGTCCAGGTCCAATCCTCATGCTAGATGATTTCTGCATGGCTCCGCTTTGAACGGATGATCTTTTCTTCATGACAATGCATCCAAAGCCTGTGCAATATCAGCCATGAGGTCTTCTTTGTCCTCAATCCCACAAGACAATCTCACCAAGCCATCGGTGATACCCAACTTTTCTCTTTGCTCTTTTGGAATTGATCCATGCGTCATGCTTACGGGATGACAAACAAGCGATTCAACTCCTCCGAGTGATTCGGCCAGAGTAAAAAGCTTGACTGATGTAGTGAATGTTTTAGCTCTTTCCAAAGAACCAAGTTCAATGGAAATCATTCCGCCAAATCCTGTCATCTGTTGTTTTGCCAATGCATATTGTGGATGAGTCGGAAGACCGGGATAATAGATTGCAGAAATCGCAGGATGCTTTTCACAGAACTCTGCAATAGCCATCGCATTTTCCGCATGTTGTTTCATTCTTACCGATAATGTCTTGATTGATCGCAAGCACAGCCAACATTCCATGGGACCGGGCACTGCACCGGCCGCATTCTGAATAAAACGAAGCTGATCGGCAATTGCTGAATCTTTTGCTACAACTATGCCAGACACCAAATCAGAATGTCCACCAAGATATTTCGTTGCACTATGCAATACAATGTCTGCTCCCAATGCGAGGGGTTTTTGAGCATATGGACTTGCGAATGTATTATCGACAATCAAAAGCGCATGAGCTTCATGGGCAATCATTGCAAGGGCAGAAATATCGGTCAACTTCATCATGGGATTCGTTGGAGATTCCGTATAGATGAATTTTGTTTTTCCGGGGAGAATTGCGGACTTCACTTCCTCAAGATTAGTCATATCAACAACTGAAAATTCCACTCCGAATCGCTTCAATACTTTGTCAAAAAGTCTAAATGTGCCACCATACATGTCTTCTGCGCAAATCACATGATCACCGGAAGATAAAAGTCTCATGACAGCATCTATTGCCGCCATTCCACTCCCAAATGCAAAGCCGGCACATCCTTGCTCAAGATTTGCCATGCTTTCCTCCCATGCAAATCTTGTGGGATTTTGGGTGCGTGCATATTCAAATCCTTTATGCACTCCGATTGCTTCTTGTGCATATGTTGAGGTCTGATATAATGGAACAGTTACTGATCCAGTTAAAGGATCAGGTTCTTGTCCGGCATGAATTGCTCTTGTTGAAAATCCAAATTGATTATGATCATATTGCGACATGGGTAATTCCTCATTGTTTTATGCAAAGATACCTATTTGAAGATGCAATATTCTTCAGGTTTTCTGTTTCTTCTTCTTTGCGGCAGGAAATAGGATATTATTGAGTATGAGTCTATAGCCGGGTGAATTTTTATGGAGCGATATATCTGTTGGCGGATCACCCACAGCATGTTGATAATCCTCAGGGTCATGTCCTCCATACCATGTGAATGATCCACGGCCTATATTTCCATGAAGATATTTGACTTCATCGGTTCCTTCTCTTTCCGCGAGAACTGTCACAGATTTTTTAATTTGTTCCTTGTGAAATGCCGTTGTTTGTCCGAGAAAATTCTTGACCACATTCGCATGACATTGTGTTAGCATCGTGGGAACCGGATCATACTTAGCCGAGAAATCAAATAATGTGAAATAGTCGACAGCGGGATTATTCACTCTGAAACTTGCATCAACATCGATGGTTGAGTATTCATAGCGATATGGATCAGTATAAATCTCAAAATTTTCAAATGCAAATGTTCTGGAATAATCAATTTTGGATTCATAACCAGATTGAACGGGATCTCCATCAAACATTCTTTCACAAATATCAGTCTGAGCGGCGGCAAGAGCTATATCATATGAATCAGTTGCCGAGCACATCGCAAACATAAATCCACCTTGTTCAATATAGGATCGAATTTTTTGAACGATGGCCAATTTTAATGCCGAGACCTTTTTGAATCCTAGTTTTTTTGCTGTGGTTTCAAGTAAAGTGACTTGCTGGATATACCATGGTGCGGTTGCATAATTGGCAAAAAACTTTCCGTATTGACCCGTAAAATCCTCATGATGAAGATGAAGCCAATCAAAGTCGGATAATTTATCCCGCAATACTTCTTCATCCCATACTTTGTCGTATTTCACTTCGGCATAATCCAAAACCATCGTCACCGCATCATCCCAAGGCCTTGAGCCAGGAGGTGTATATACCGCGATGCGTGGTGGTTTTTCTAATGTAACAACATCCATATTTGACTTTTCACTTTGCACTTCTGCATATATTGCAAGTGCCTGACCTTGAGTCAATTGCTCAAATCCAACCCCGCGAATTCTACATTCAGCGATGAGAAATGGCTCGGGATCACATAAGAATGAGCCACCCCGATAATTCAATAGCCATTCTGTATTTACATTTTTTGTCAGCGCCCAATATGTCAATCCATATGCCTTCAAATGATCTGTTTGAGCAAGATCCATGGGAATCAATAGCTTCTGAGCATTGATATGATGTACCATGGTTAAGAGTAGCATGCTCAAAAGAAAGTGCTTGAATATGTACAGCGATTTATTATTCATTTTGTCCGAAATAATCTGGTGATGATGTGCTTTTCTTTAGAATTCAGAATTCCGCTTGCAAAAAGAATGACAGGAAACGATGAAACTATGAAGAGATTCATCCAACCACTTGTTTCAAATACACTCGCAATCGTAAATAACATCACAGTTACGATTGCTGTTCCAAGGAGTCTTGACCATTCATATGGAATCGGATATAATGTCGATGATATATACCACAGTATAATGGCACTCACTGCATAAGCTATAAATGTTGCCCATGCTCCTCCATAAATGCCAAGTATTGGAACGAGAATAAATGTGAGGATGATATTGACGACTGCAGCAATTCCGGTTGCAATTGGAAGCCATCCGGTTTTTTTACTGACATGCATTCCCAATGCCATATTGGTGGCAATACCATTCCAAATATATGCCGCAAGAATGATTGGAATGATACCCAAGCCCTGCCAATATGATTCATGAATCAGAGAAATACCGCCGAGGGAAAGTTGCACAATGTCTTTGATAAACAGTGAAATCAATAAATACACGGCACATGCAATGATCATGAAATAGGTAAAGATCCGAGCAAAGAGTTGGGGCGAATCTTCATCTTCATGATGAGACAAATAGAATGGTTTATAAGCAAATTCAAATACTGCAACAAGCATCATCATAGGAATTCCCAAGCGATAATTTGCTTGATACAGTCCCGTCATGTCAGCTCCTGCAATCGATGTCATGATTGGTCGATCAGCAACCTGAAGCATCATTCCGGAAAAAGCCGATGGCATGGTCGGAACGCCAAAACGCATCATATCTTTTGACAATTCAGCATCGAATTTCATACGAAGCCATTGCATAATAATAGGTGTTACGCCAATCACAGCAACAAAGGATGATGTAATTCCGGCAATAATAATTCCCATTAGACCCATTTTGAGATATGCCACAAGGATTATATTGAGACAAACATTTATGGCAACATTCAGCACTCGCAATACTGCAAAGCGTTTTGCCTTTCTCTGCATCCTCAATAGATTATACGGAACATTAGTCAGTGCATCGAACAGGGGAATGAGCGCTATGGCACGGATCAAATCTCCATTGCCGGCGAGGTCGGGTATCCAATGTGCTATGCCATCGGCTGAAAACAAAATCACAATAGTGGAGATGATCCCGATTAAAGCAATCATCCACCATGAAAAAGAAAATGCTTGTTCTGTGGTATGTGGGTCTTTGGCTGAATAGAAACGAAGAAAAGCAGTGTCCAACCCAAATGCATAGATCACATTCACGAATGCCAATAATGAATACAAATATGCATATACCCCGAATTCAGCTCTATTTGACAATGCATTTGTGTACAGTGGCGTGAGCAAAAAACTCATAGATCGCGTCAACAGCGTGGTCACACCATATATAGCCGCATCCGAGGCGAGAAGTTTGATCTTTGCTCTCATATTCTATCTTTCTCAATAACTCCTACAATATAAGATGTTTCCTCATGGCTAAGGCCTATCATTTACCCCATTGCTGTCGTTTCTTCGTAAAAACCTTCCCATAAAAAGTTATCCAAACCGCATGAATCCACACCTTATTCAATGAATGCGCCATGATTTCAATCCCCTCTTTTTTAGAGGTAAAATATGCTTTCCATTGAATACTATATTCACATACATCACCCTCATTTTGCCATGAATAGATTCTTATTTCCATGGATAAGGTCATGGGAATCAATCTTTGGATTTATCCATGGGAGATACAAAAAAAGCTCCTTCCGGAGCTTATATCAAACATTCTTGTCATCTTTGATTTTCTTGATGAATTCTTCCATGAAGACCAATGAGTCAGGAAGGTTTACACTCATTTGGGCACCACCATTCAACTCAAGATCGACAAAAATTTCATTTTTCTGATAATCATATTGCAATTTGATGTCTCTGATATCAGATAATGAGATGGAATGATTTCCAAAATGGAAAATATGCATGATTGTTCTCCTGAGAAGTATGAAACAATATTTATTGAATTACCACATGCAATCTCTATCTGAAATCAGTTGATACATATGACCAAAGTCATGATTGATTATTTTTTTACTGCCATACACATCCCATCACCTAGAGGGATGAGGCAAGGTGGATGAAGGGCTGAATGTTTCCTCATATGTTGATTAAACTCTTGAATCCCCTTAACATTCTCCGGCTCGAATTCCGGAAGCTCATCGGCAATATAGCCCCAAGCAAGCGCATTGTCTCCAATAATCAGTCCGCCAGATCTTAATCTCGGAAGCAATAATTCCAAGTATGTTGAATAGGATGGTTTATCTGCATCGATGAATATCAAATCAATGCTGGAAATATCGACAGTTGACAATGCATCAACCGCATTTCCCTCATGAATGACAATTCGATCTTCAATTCCGAAAGACATGGCTTGCAATGAGATAAACTTACAATACTCGGGTTCTTTTTCGAAACAATGCACGATGCCACCATCCTCCATCGAGACAGCCATTGTTATAGCAGAATAACCGGCCAAAGACCCAATTTCAACGATGACCTTTGCATTGAGCAATCGCACCATATTTTGCAGGAATGCTCCTTGCACGCCACCAATGGAAATTTCAGGAATACCTTTCACTTTAGCATCAATCAAAAGTTGTTTCAATTCCGGAGTCTCGGAAGTGAAATTCTTCTCAGCATATTCAGCAATTGAATCGGTCATCAATGTTGGGATTATTGCCATCATGCATTCCTGAATACATGTATGGTGGAAATCAATTGCTCGGTTGAACAGTCTTGCGTTTCAAGTACTACCGAGGAGTCTTTGACTGCCGGTAATATTGAAGCTGCCATAACCTTTCCAAGCTCTACTCCCCATTGATCATATGAACAAATATCCCATACGATTCCCTGAACAAATGTCCTATGCTCATACAATGCAATAAGCCATCCGAGTGTGAATGGAGTGAGCTCCTTCAATAGAATGGTTGTGGATGGTCTATCACCGGAGAATAATTTATGTGGAATGAGTGCTCGCTTCTCTGCTTCACTCAAATTTGTCTTGGTTAAATCCTGCATCACTTCATTTTGTGTTTTTCCATGCATCAA
Organism: Ignavibacteria bacterium; assembly: GCA_947491315.1. GTDB lineage: Bacteria > Bacteroidota > Ignavibacteria > Kapaibacteriales > UBA961 > UBA961. The sequence continues at coordinate 77,965 of CANLII010000007.1, read as the reverse complement.
TGCAGCGGATTGAGCCGCACAATTTGCGAGCAATCGTTCATGCATGTCTCCAATTGGATTGAGTGGCTTCGCACATGCTATGAATTCCGTGTTCACTTGCTCGGTTCCTTGATGCAATAGCTGGAAAAATGAATGCTGTGCATCGGTACCGGGCTGTCCCCAAATGATCGGCGAAGTATGATAGACAATCTCATGTCCTTCTCGCGTAATGGATTTTCCATTGCTTTCCATCATCATCTGTTGCAAGAATGCAGGGAATAATCTGAGATATTCATCATATGGTATAATGGCATGAGAATGCACATCATAACAAATTACATTCAGCGCATCGATGAGTCCCAATATGATCGGGATATTATTCTCGATTTCTTCACTTGCCATATGCATGTCCATTTCATGGGCACCGGCGAGAAATTGCTCAAAATGCTCATAACCAATACTGATGGCAATGGAAAGACCAATGGCAGACCATACGGAATATCGTCCACCGACCCAATCCCAGAATCCAAAGACACGATCCGATGGGATTCCAAATGCACTCGTCTTCTCAATATTCGCCGAAACTGCACATGCATGTAATTCCCATGAATATCCACCATATTGCAAAAACCATTCTTTTGCGGCAAATGCATTCGCCATTGTTTCTTCTGTGGTAAATGTCTTTGAAGAAATAATGAATAATGTGGTTTCTGGAGAACATGTTCTCAATGTTTCGGTAAGATGTGTTGGATCAACATTCGACACAAAATGAACTGAAATATCACGGTTTGAATAATATCGCAGGGCATTGCAAACCATACTCGGCCCAAGATCCGATCCGCCTATTCCGATATTGACTATGTCTGTAAAGGTCTTTCCGGAATATCCCCGGAGTACACCTTTGCGTATGGCATCACTGAATATGCGCATCTGATCTAATACAGCATGAATGTCAGGCATAATATTATGCCCATCAATATTGATGACTGAATCTTTCGGTGCACGCAATGCAGTATGCAAAACACTGCGTTGTTCAGTGAGATTGTTTTTTGCTCCCTGCATCATCTGCACAAATTGTTCGCGGATATCAATCTCTCGGGCAAAAACACATAATTCTTCAAGCAATTGTGCATTCACTCTTTGACGAGAATAATCTACGAATGCAAATGGCAATGTATGAGAACAAGAATGAACCCGACCGGCATCCTCGATAAATAATTCTTTCAAATGCACCTGCTTCAAAACTGAAGCATATTGTTCAATGATATTCCAATGTTGAATCATGGTAATAAGATTATGATTGACGAAGTCTTAAATCAGCTATGATTGCTTCAAAATGCTCCAATCGTTCAGGTTGATTTCGAGCCAATACTTGATATGCCTTGATCGCTTGTGAAAAAGCACCTTGCTGAATATAAATATTGGCCATTGTTTCCGTAACAATTGAAGGCATGAATGAAGGTTTTGAAATGGTTCTTTCTTCTTCTATGGCGGGAATCCTTGCTTTCTCTAGTCTTTGAGCCAATTCCTCCAGAGCAGACAATGTTTGCTGCGATTCTTGAGATCTTTGCATCTCAATCTGCTGTTTGGGGAATTCCTTCAATGCAAATGATGGAAAATCTACATTGATCTCATCATATTGTATTGGTCCGGGCAAAACATCATCTTCAAAATGCAGAAATGGTAAAATGGATTCAATAACAAGTTCAGGAGACCGAAGAATTGAAATTGAATCAGCAATCGAATCAGGAAACAACTCATCTGCTCGATTCCTAATCAATGTTGCCTTTTTAAAATCCCCAGCTTTTTCAATTGCATCGGAGATGATCAAGAAGATTTCTTTCCCATGTGAAAAGATAGATGCCGGTGACAATAATTGCTCACAAATTGACAATGCTTTTTGTATATCACCGGATTTCAATACATCTCGAGCATATATCAATCGTTGTTCTGTATAATCGGTAAATGAGCTCATAAGCAAAAAAGGCAGAAGTCTTCACTTCTGCCCGGATAGAAAGTCAAACAATCATCAGTCATCATTTCTGCCGCCAAAGAGGCGCAAGATGAAGAGAAAGAGATTTATGAAATCAAGATATAATGTCAATGCTCCAAGAATTGCGCCTTTCATTGCCATATCACTTCCCTGCAATTCTAATTCTGCAGATTCTTTGATTTTTTGCGTGTCATAGGCTGTCAATCCTATAAAAACAAATACTCCAATCAAAGAAATTGCAAAGCTAAGCGCCGAACTTGCCAGAAATATGTTCACAATGCTTGCAATAATAATACCCATGAGCCCCATGAAGAAAAATGATCCCCATGAGGATAGGTCTTTTTTCGTGACCATTCCATAGACACTCATTGCCGCAAAAGTGCCTGATGTCGTCAAAAATGCATTCATCACGGCTGCTTCATCATATGCTAGCAATACTGCTGATAAAGTAATGCCATTCAAAACGGAATATCCTATAAAGGATAACATTGCCACCGGTACACTCATCTTATGAATGAATGCAGAAAGTGCAAAAACAAGTGCAAATTCAGCAATGATAAAAAACCAGAAATAATCAAGCATTGATTGAATCATTGATGCATCACTTGCAACAAAACCTCCAGCCAATCCCGTTGCCATAAGCCCACCAACCATCCAGCCATATACCTTGACCATATAGGTTTTTTGTGCTTCGGCCAAAGCCGTGGCTTTAACTTCTTCCAAATACGAATTCATTTCTATACCTTTAACTGTGAATCCTGGCAGTTGACGTAACAAATCATACATAATTTAGGAAATTATGTCGAAAGTTATTCATGATTACAACATGACCTGCATTGAGAGTGATAATTGCCTTCCCAATAGATTGGGCATTGAGCGCAAATTCATGACATTCATGAGATTATTGACTCCCAATGTGATTCGCAAAGAACCGGAAATTTCGGTCAGTTCAATATCTTTTGAAAACCCAAGATTCAGGATCGTATATGCAGGCACATATTCGACGTCCAAATCAGGCACTTTACGATTACTGTGTACAGGACCATTGACATCCAATGCTTCATCTCCAAATCTCCCAATGAATTGCGCGCGTATCGATGCCGATATGCCGGAATTTCTATGTTCATAACTCACTCTCATTGTACCTGAATGAACAGATCTAAACCATAATCCACCATAATTCTTCATAGTCAATGTATTGAATCTTCCTGTCAAAGGATCAATGGTTCCTGCCATTCCTTTCTCAATCGCATCATACACTTCCAAATCACGAGTATCCAAATATTGATAGCCAAAGGAATAACCAAGTTCCCCAGATTCATGCCCAGGAATTGGATGACTCATCCGCAATGACATCTCCAAGCCTTGTGTTGAAGCCCTTGCTATATTACGATAGGAATATACTGCTTGATTTGTTTGTGGATTATTGCCTGTATAATAGAATTCAATGAGATTGGACAATGTATTATGAAAAACCCTACATTCGGCAAAACCTCGTAGTGGAATATCATCTGATAAGAAATTTGTCGACCATTCATCAAGTATCACTCCCAAATCCATTGAAATGGATCGCTCAGGCTGCAAATCTAAACCCAATCTTCGCGCTCCTATCAAATCGTATCCGGCACCACCGAGTCGATTCGAAAATTGCACATATAATTGTCTGAAGTCCGGAACTTTGAAACCTGTTCCAATGGAAGTGTGTATACGAATTCCATCCTGCAATTTGAGATTCACCGCCAATTTTGGATTGGATAATTTGGCTAAGGCGCTCAATATATTAGACTCTTGCAGTCCATCCTGTGTATATGCAGAATTATCTACATATCTCGCACTCAATGCATAGGAAATCCATGAAGTTGGATTCCCTTCCCATTGTGCAAATCCGCTGAAAGTTGCGAAATATGGATTATCCGGATAACGCGATCCACCAATATCATCAATGGTATATTCCATGCCGAAAGTGAAGCGATTGCGCTCATTCCATATCACATCATATTGCAAATATGAACGCATCAATCCTCTGGAAAGATCATCCACGGAACCTGCTTCACCTTGAATTGTATCAAAATTATATCGCTCTTTATAGGAAGCATAATGCAATTGAGCATTTAGTCTTGCCTTCCCATGAGTCCAAATAGCATAACCAGTTCCCTGCAAATCCTCTTGCTGAACACTGCCCTCATTGGATGCAATCTGACCAAAAAATGACTCAATGAATGCACCTTTGCTTTCACTTGAAAAATACCGCATGTCCGCACCAAATTGAACAGAATTCGAGGCCTGCCATTTGGATTTCAAATGCATGGTTTGATCAAAAAAACCTTGATATGGAACCCGTAATGTATCTTGTTGCAATGTGAATGGTCTTGCATTCTTCATGCTGACAAATCCGGAAAGATCTAGAGAACCTGAACCATATTGCATTTCTCCGCGTAACTCGGTGGGCCCTCTATCCAGATATTGTCCAAATACCATCCCCGAAAATCCAGGATCTGGTTTTTTTGTAATGATATTGATCACGCCTGCAAGCGCTTCGCTCCCATATAGTGATGACATCGGGCCTTTCACGATTTCCACTCGCTCCACATTCCCAACTGATATTCTGGAAAGATCCAATACACCAGCCACACGACCAATCATGGGCTGACCATCTATCAAAATCTGGGTATAATCCGCACCCAATCCCATCATTTGAATGCCAGTTCTTACATTGTTTGTTAAAATCAACCCTGATTGCTCACGCAATAAGTCACCAATATTCACCATGGCAGTGCTAACCATTTGTTTTTTATCTATCACTTCCACGCGGACAGGAGAGTCTTTGAGCAATACTTCATTTCTCGTACCCGTTACAACCACTTGCTCTTTGGATGTATAGGTACTTACGGAATCCTTCTTCTGTTTTTTTGAAAGGGGAATCTTCGGTAATCTTGGCGATATGGAATCCGCCTCTGACCCTGCATGCAATATCATGGTATTGAATGGAATCAAAAACAGAAGTATGAAATATGTCATGTGTATCATCTATAAAAAAACCCCTTCCGCGTTTCCGATGAAGGGGTTGAATTATGTTTTTGAAGAATCAGGAAAGTGGCACTGTATAAGCATTTGTTTTTTTCAATGCTCTGCGTACCCATGCACCTTGCTCTTCAGCCATGCGTCTAACCGCAATACGCTCTTTATTGCAAGGGCCATTTCCTTTGATTACTTCAAAGAATTCATTCCAATCAGGGTCGGAGAAATCCCACTTTCCAGTTTCTTTATTCTTCATCAAACCTTTATCAGGTATGCTTAAGCCTAATTCCAGAATTTTTGGGACATATTGATTAAAAAATTGTTGACGCATATCGTCATTGCTGGCCATCTTTACCTTCCAGCGCATGAGAATTTCAGAGTGAACGGAAGCTTTATCTGGTGGACCAAAGAAATGCATGATAGGTTGCCACCAACGATTCAATGCTTCTTGAACCATTTCTCTTTGCTTTGGAGTGCCGGTTGCAAGTGTCACCACATTGTCATAACCATATCGAAGATGGAATGACTCTTCCATGCAGATTCTCTCTAGTGCACGGCAATATGGACCATAAGATCCTTTGGAATTGGTCACTTGATTGATGATAGCAGATGCGTCGATAAGCCATGCGATGACTGCTGTATCAGCCCAAGTCTTTGCAGGATAATTGAACACATTGGAATATTTTGACTTTCCGATGATGAGATCATTGATCATCTCCTCACGGGTTTTTCCCAATGTTTCTGCTGCATTGTACAATAACTGAGCATGACCGCTTTCATCTTGCACTTTTGCCATCAATGCCATTTTTCGTCTGAAACCCGGAGCACGAGTGATCCAAGTTCCTTCGGGCAATGCACCGATGATTTCAGAATGAGCATGTTGCTCTATCATACGAATCAATTGACGTCTATAATCCTTCGGCATCCAATCATGCGGTTCAATCTTTTCGCCATTTTGAATTTTTCCTTCAAAACGGGCAAGCAGGATCGGATCCTCTTCGAGCATTTTTGCACTGTTTTCTATATCAATGATGCTGACGCTTCCGTACATAGTACACTCCATTGGACGATTTTATACTTGCAAAGTTACCAAAAGAGCTTCTGATGACAAAGGTTCAGACTCAATTGGTTTTAAGATTTCTATTGCTACTTTTTGCATAACGGAAATAGTAGTGTCCTAGTTCCGATATCATTGTCGGAGGTTCTGGCTGACCTTTATACAGTGAGATCACTTGAAATTTGACATACTTGCCGGATTTTGTCTTCATTACAATTGTCTTCTGTGGCGCAGGATTGATGGTTCTGGATGTTGGGTTATACGTAAACATTCCTGTTCCATCGATTGCAATTGGTATGATGCGCTTGGAATTTGCCGTATCATCGACAATCAATTGATCATCAGATGGGGCACTTTGAAGTAAATCAAAAGTAGTATCAATGATTTTACCTTTTGTTTTACCAAGTAGATTGATCGTTCCGGAATTCAAAACGATATCAATAGATCGTGTTTTACCGCCACCGTAGAGATAAGGAAGGCGAATATCCCATACATCAGTTGCAGCCTGAGATGCCGGAATGAAACTATCTGCATCGAATGAAAAATACACAAACTTGGAAATGAGCGTATCGGGTACTATGCCAAGTACTGTCTTAGTACTGACGGTGTCATTTCCACCGATATTGACCACAGTATCATTATCGGTACAAGAAACTAAAGTCAATGCGATAATCGCAGAAAAGAAAAAGGACTTCATCATGGTGTTTGGGGTGAAAAGTAGGAAAAAGAACACACAAAAGTATTTGTTATCACACATATTGTCAAAACAAATATTTTTCTTGGCTAGTTCCCGCTATTTCTGCCATTGATTATTAATTATTCAATGCCCCTTCCAAAACCCATTGTCGAACACCTTTCTTCTGAGCATCAGTGATTCTATTCTGAAATGTGAGTAGATGACCCTGTTTTCCCTCAAGAATTTGTATCAACAAACTATTATCAGGTCTTTCTGGAATAATGAGACCTGCTCTGGAAATCAATGGAAAATAGCCTGTTACATCAATGCCGGCTGCTGAACTTTCAGTATCATGACACCCTGAAAATGCACAAGTAAGTTCCAGAAGAGGTCGAACTTGTTGCTGATAGCTCACATTTACTTGTGGAAAAACAATCTGGTCAGGAGAAGTAATGATATTGTCCGAACAAGAATTCAGTGCAATACCGATGATCAAGATCAGGAAGATTCTCATGTTATATTCAATATTGGTTGAACTTTTTTCACCGGATCATCCTCATATCGAACTGATGCGAGAAAGAGTCCTGAAGGTGGAGCAGTAAATGATGCGGGCATATCTGATTTTTTTTTGAGTAATGTCGGAATGATATCAGGTGATTGCTTACCGCGTCCGACTTCTACCATTACACCGATCATTCTTCTGATCATATTCCATAGAAAGTGTGAACCGGAAATAGTGATCATGATTAAATCACCTTGCATCTTGACACTGACATCCGTGATTTCCACTTTTGTGGATTTCATGTCAGGGTCATCAGCGGTGAATGAACGGAAATCATGCATACCTTTGAAATGCTTAGCGGCTTCTTGCATGGCGGGAACGGATAGTTGATCTTTCACCCACCACACAAATCTTTTACCAAAAGCAGTTCTTCGAGTTGATATTTGATAGAGATATGTTCTCTCGACTGCATCATGTCTTGCATGAAACTGTTTGGCAACTTTCTGTATGGATCGGACCGAAATATCTGCGGGCAATGCATCATTCATTTTGAATTGTATGATTTGTGGTGCCAGCATTGTTTCTACATCCAAATGAAAGATTTGTTCAAGCGCATGAACGCCTGCATCTGTTCTTCCGGATCCATATAATTCAAATGCATCGGTATTAAATATTGATTTGCTGGCACCTATTAATTCGCCTTGAACGGTGCGAGCATTTTTTTGAACCTGCCAGCCCGAAAACCGAGTTCCTTCATATTCACATGTTACTTTAAATCTGGGCATGATACGTTCTTCTATTGTAATGAATGTTCTTTTCTTGTTTGATAGATATACTATTACTTTTTTTGCTGATATTCTTTGAGCGGTGCATTTCTCAATAATTCCGCGAGTTTGACAATCTTTTCTTTACCTTCTTTGCCATTGATAGCATAATCCCAAAATTGTTCAAACTGTCCTTTTCCCATTGCCAATTGCATTGCACCTTGAGATTTATGCTCTGCAATCAACCAATTGACAATAACTTGATAATTCAATTTCTGTTGGAAACCAAAAGGAGTTAGTCTATTGAAATGACTAATCGGCAATTGTGAGTTCATCGTGGTTTCGGGATATCCCGGCAAGCTGAGAAATGAATCAGGTATTAACTTTGTTGAATCAGTCACACTACATCCAACAATAGTTGGGCGGACTACTGATGCAATTGATTCTACAGCTCGTAGAGCAAGGATTGAAGCGGCTTTATGGTGTCCATGCGTACCTTGAACAGGAAGCAATGTGAACACATAATCATAGTTGTTTTTACCATGTAACTCTTTGATTTTTCGAATGACAATCGAAGTATCCCACACACTATTCAATACTGAATCTGCATCGAGCGTATATCCTGTATCTTGTTGATCCATGAAAAAATAATCGCGCAAGCCAATATATTCGCCACCCGCCATTAATTCTTTCTTTCGAATTGTAGGAAGAGCTGTACGGCCTGATTGTTCATCTGTCAATTCCTTTCTATAAATGTCTTCGGCAAGTGTGGAATATTTATATCCACCTTCTCCATTGGTGACAAGTAGAATATCAGCAAATCCATTCAAATCATGAGTGATTTTATATATAGTTGCCGCAAACGCAGTTTCATCATCCGGGTGTGCAGTCACTATAAGGATTTTTGGACCACTTGCAAATATGTGAAATTGAGATAGCGAAAATCCCAAGAACAATGGTAGCAAGAAAGTGAAGATTGTAGATATATTCATGGTGTAAAATTCGACAATATGCAGTGTAAATCAAAAGTATTGAAACAAAAAAGCCCAACCTTGATGGTTGGGCTCTTCAAAGTTCACATGCTTATTAAAAGTTCATGGAAGCATAAATATCTTTCAAACGATCACGAAGATGCAAAACAGCATATCTTTTGCGAGCAAGGAGTGTATTGATATTCACTCCGGTTTCTTCAGACATTTCGCGAAAAGAAACTCCATGGAATTCATTTTTCTCGAAAACTTCGCGCTGTTCATCAGGCAGTTCTTTCAATGCTTCTTGCACTCTCTCCCAAATAGTTTTGCGAAGTAAATCTCCATCAGGATTATAGGACATGTCTCCCAAGAGATAGTCGAGAGAATCATTTCCCTCTTCTCGCTGACGAGGAGTGATCAAATCTGTAAAAGTATCTGCGCGTTTTTTTCGATAGAAGTCAATGATTTTGTTTCTCACTGCAGTGAAAACCCAGGAAGCAAGATTTTCAATGGGTCTTTGTACATGTCCCGCAGCTGATATAACATTTGCGAATACATCTTGCAAAATATCTTCAGCATCTTCTTGACTACGAACGCGTTGGCGAATAAAACTCAAGAAACGTTTGCGATCTGCCTTGAATAAAGCCTCAATTTGCAATACCAAGTCCATTCTCTCTTCTCCCGTAAGTGTGGTGGAAATCGCTACTTCATCCTTAGGTGCTCCAAAACGCTCATCATCAAAATAGACAATGGCCGGAGTTTGAGCTTCTTGGACAACAATCATATTGTTTGAGTCCATCTCATTTGTAGATCTTTCGATAAATTCTTGCATGATCATTCTCCTTGGAACATTGGATAAATTCGATGACCTATCGTCATTTCGAAAAGTAGTAGCTGATTGAACCATTCAGTCCTTTCAATGAGTGAGAAATAATATTGTCTGTCATTTTAACAGAGTCTGACACTTTTCATTGACACTTTGACACCATATCGTCAAATTGTCAGATTTTCCTGTCAATTCTTCCGTTTTTGATCGTTAATCTCTGACTATAGGATATAAAGGAATTTTTATGCCAAACTTTTCTGCATTCCCCAGAGCCCGCTTATAACCTGCATCTGTATGTCTTAATATGCCCATCAATGGGTCATATGTGAGGACTCTTTGCAACCTTTGCTCAGCTTCGAAAGTTCCGTCCGCAACAATCACCATACCTGAATGAAGTGAAAGACCCATTCCAACTCCTCCACCATGATGCAGAGAAACCCATGTAGCACCGCCAAGCGTATTTAGTGCAAAATTGAGATATACCCAGTCAGCAATGGCATCTGAACCATCGAGCATCGCTTCCGTTTCTCTATAAGGAGAGGCCACCGAACCACAATCCAAGTGATCTCTTCCAATGACGATAGGCGCGGATACTTTACCATCTCTCACAAGATCATTGAAAAGTTTTCCAGCTTTTGCTCTTTCGCCATAATTGAGCCAGCATATTCTTGCAGGCAAACCCTGATAACCGATTCTTGTTTGAGCATTTTTGATCCAGCGATGAAGTCCTTCATGCTCAGGAAACAATTCCATGATTGCCTGATCGGTTACAGCAATATCTTGCGGATCGCCTGATAAAGCTACCCATCTGAATGGTCCATTTCCATCGCAGAATAATTGTCTAATATAAGCCGGTACAAAACCCGGAAAATCAAAGGCATTTTTAACACCCGCTTTATCTCTTGCCACACCACGCAAATTGTTTCCATAATCAAAGACGATTGCACCTTGTTCTTGGAAAGCAAGCATTGCTTTTACATGTTCACCGATTGAATGATGTGTTTTTTCGAGATATGTTACAGGGTCAGAACCTCGTAATTCATCAGCTTCAGCTTTGGAAATTCCTGCAGGATAATACCCATTTAAAGGATCATGAGCTGCAGTCTGATCAGTAACGACATCCGGAATCACATTTCTTCGCAAGAGTTCCGGAAGAATTTCAGCGGCATTACCAACAAGACCGATTGATAATGCTTTTCTTTCATTAACGCATTCTTGCACTTTTTGCAAGGCCTCATCCAAATCATGAATTTTTACATCACAATATCCATCATGAATGCGTTTATCAATGCGCGTTTCATCGATTTCGATGCATAATGCGACAGCTCCGTTGAATGTCGCGGCAAGTGGTTGTGCTCCTCCCATTCCGCCGAGACCGGCAGTAAGAACGAAACGACCGTATAAATCACCACCAAAATGCTGTCTGGCACATTCGGCGAATGTTTCATACGTACCTTGCACAATCCCTTGCGTACCGATATAAATCCAACTTCCTGCTGTCATTTGACCATACATAATGAGTCCCAACTCATCAAGTCTTCGGAACTCATCCCAATTGGCCCAATTACCAACAAGATTAGAATTTGCAATAATCACTTTTGGCGCATTTTCATGTGTTCGCGCAATGCCTACGGGTTTACCTGATTGAACAAGCAACGTTTCATCAGGAGTCATGGATCTGAGCGAATCTAGAATTGCATACAAAGAAGCATGATTCCTAGCCGCCTTGCCATAGCCACCATAGACAATCAATTTTTCCGGATGCTCGGCAACTTCAGGATCCAAATTGTTTTGAATCATTCTATATGCTGCTTCGATTTGCCAATTAGCACAATGAAGCTCGGAACCACGAGGAGATTTGATATTTGACATAGTATGTATCCTAAAACAATGGGAGGCTGTAACCCCTCCCAATCATGAAAATTTCATTATTTATCCATCGGCGAAGCAATGAGTGGTGGTTTTGGAAAATCACTCTCCAAAGGTCTAAATTCAATTTCTTCAAAAAGCAAATCAGGAATGATGAGTGAAGCAGACACGAATTGTGAACCACCGGTCAAGAATGATGAAACCACAGATGAAGCCAGAAGATTATAAGCTGGACTTTTCCTGCCGATCAACAAAATATCCTTGAATGATGCTGGGCCAATACCTGCCAATTCACCACCACGGACTCTTTCCTCTCTTCCATCAGGAAACACTTTATAAGCTTCAAGTACTGTCAATTTTGAATCACCTTGAGCAAAAGGAAATTCACCTGATGTTTGTTCATACAGCACGGTATAGAGAATATTCTGATTCAATGCTTTCCGAATGATAATGCCATAGGGCAATTCTCTGGCCTTGCAAAGAGACATCATCTTGGCTTTCATCGCCTTTGAATCGACTTCCTTTTTCTTGTCGGTTGATGTCAATTGCATAACCCCATAGATTGGCGCACCACCGCGGGAATGACCATTCGAAGAACGAATTCTTTTTGTGGGTGTACGGCCCGATAGCAATGTTTTGAGATATCCTTTTTCAACAAGATTCACTGATTGTGCAGGCATACCTTCATCATCAATCGCATAATGTCCAACCAAGGAAGTACCATCATATTTTTGCAAACCTGGATTATCTGCTACTGATAAATATTCCGGCAATACTCTTCCACCGATCTTATTTTGAAATGCCGTATATCTATCATTATCCTGCACACCGCGGTCGGTCAATGGAGGTCTTTGCACAATGCAATGCGGTGCAAACATCTGGGCAAAAATCTCATTTGCGGCTTGTCCTTCCACAATCATAGGACCCGAATATGCTTCTTCCAATTTTGCAGAGGCATATGCTTGTTCAAAGGATTTAACAAGAGACATAGTGGACTTTAACAAAGAATCTTTACTGGGCAATTCACCGAATGATCGTGCATAAGCGGTAAATGTTTCCGCGATGGGCATTCCATCCTGACATTGACCCGAAGCGATGATTTCAATGCCTGTCATATGCTTCGTTTTGATGAATTCTCTTCCTTCGGTATTGACATATAGTATGGTTTCAGGCAGATTCTCAATACTTACCGTACTTGAAGCAATCGATGGATGATTGAGGAAAGATGACAATTCTTTTGCGAGTAATTGCACCTTTTCTAAGTCAAATGGAGCAAATTCTTCGGCATCTTGAACTATCGAAGGACCTTGCGGTATGAAATCATGCGTGGTATCCGTGCGCAATCTATTTTTAATTGCTGCTTCTTTTTTCGCATGCAATTCGGAAGATTGTTTATAGCATGCATCTGTGGCAAGCCATAATTCTCGGCGAAGCGATGCATAGTCCAATTCAATCGGAATGCGTCTATTTCTGAATGACTCCTCATCATCACCACTTCCGAAGAAGCCCAAGCTTACATCAAAAAAATTGGTATTGTCGAATTTAGGATTACCCACTCGGATCCCAACTGTTAACACAGCAGACATACCCTTTCTTGTATTGATGATTCCACCAAGAGATGCCTTTGCAGATTCACTATTCCTCATTGTGAGCATATACTCCACATAATAGGGCTTCTGCAATGATTCAACTTGCAATTCAGACAATGTTCTTTTGGCTTCATCACGCATTGCACGCATCAAATCCTCATGGTTTTTTGCTTGCAATCCTATGATGGAACCAAAGAATAGGATGATAATGTGAAAATTTCTTATTGACATGTGTGATCCAATTGGAATAAGTAGGTATGCAAAGATACGAAAGCACTTGTTATTGCTTTTGATCGGTACCGTGAATATATCTTCTCAAAGAAACAATGCGCCTGACAGGATCAATACCTTTTTGATACATGACCGACTCATTTTTCACCATTCCTACTCCTTTTGACAGCCAAACATGATTCTCGAATGTGACATTTCCGGGGGCCTTGAACAATGATACATAATAGTAACATGAATAAGAGCCGGCAGGCACAGTGAGTTTGGCTTCTGTATCTTTTACCTCAACCTTCACGCCATTTGCCTTATATGTCTCCCCTTTGATTGCCGGATACTTATAAGTGAGACTGAATACCGGTACTTCTGTAGTATCCTCGGAGTCTTGGGGCCAACTATAAATCCCTTTTCCACGAACCGTATACCAAGTCCCACCTTTCGGAGCAGATATTGTCCGAATGAGTGAACACGGATTGCTGTCGAGCATTGTGGCGCCATGCACATAAAGGGTATCGCCCAAAGGAAATGGAAAATCCGCATTCGGCTCAAGAAATTTCCCTGTATTCACATCTTGATAAGAAATATCAAAAAACCATGCAGTATTGGGCGTCAAGGGCATCAATAATGTATCATCTCTTTCCCGAAGTGGATGTTTCATTGAGTTTACTGTTGAAATCTGCTTTGAATCATGCTGTTCTACAGAATCTTCCGAACATCCACCTATGAGCAATGCAATGCAGCATATCATGGTGAATGAAAGGATGGAAAAGGCATTTGTTTTCATGTAATTGTACTCATTGTTCTTGGTAAATTACAGCTATGTTTCAAGCCGAGAAAGTGCTTTTTTTCCCGTATCTTTGCGTGCAGCATAACCTCTTTCATTGCAAATACTTCAATGTCCGAAAGCAAACACAAACAGAACACAATAGGCCAGAGTTCAATTGCAGTTCATACAGGCACTATTCGTGATACATTTGGTGGAGTGAATACTCCCATACAACCTTCAACTGCCATTGAGTATTTGAGTGGTGATGGCAATATTCCCTATCCTAGAAATTTCAATATTCCCAATCATGAGGCAGTTTCAAAGAAAATAGCTGCATTGGAAGGTGGAGAGTCGGCAATCGTTTTGTCAACGGGAATGTCTGCAATTGCAGCAGGAATATTGGCAATTGCCAAACCGGGTGATCATATTCTGATGCAAAACAATATCTATGGTGGTACAAGAGCTTTCGTTGAATTGCTCAGAGAAAAACATAGTATCAATGTGACATTGATTACTTCCATGACTCCGGAGTCATTAGCGCAAAGCCTGACTGATGCAACTGTTTTGGTGTATGTGGAAACTCCCACAAATCCAATGTTGGAGATTATCGATATTGAGCCAATCACACAATGGGCCAAAGACAATGGCATTCTGACGATGATTGACAATACTTTCGCATCACCCGTGAATCAGAAGCCATTGGAATTGGGTTGTGACATCATTATGCATAGTGCAACCAAGTATATGGGCGGACATAGCGATTTAATGGCCGGAGCATTAATTGGTTCTGCTGAGTATATTGAAAAATGCAGAAAACTTTCCGCGATCTATGGAATGTCGCTCAATGCCGTTGATTTATCCTTGCTCGAAAGAAGCATAAAAACCATCGGTGTGAGAGTCAAGCAACAAAATGCGAATGCTTTGGAGATTGCCGAGTGGTTAAGCAAGCATCCCAGAATTGCAAAAGTGCATTATCCCGGATTGCAATCACATCCGGGTCATGACATAGCAAAACGACAAATGTCGGGGTTTGGGGGCATGATGTCTTTCGAGCTTGCAGGGAATGACATAGAATATCGCGATCAATTTCTTAAAACACTCCAAATGGTCACAATAGCGACAAGTCTGGGAGGCGTGGAATCAACGATGACCATACCTGCGCAGACTTCCCATTATTTGTTAACCTCGGAAGAGAGAGCATTATTGGGAATTACTGATATGCTTATTCGTTTCAGCGTCGGAATTGAAGATGCACAAGACATCATTCATGATCTTGAAAGGGCGCTGCAATGAAAATCACGGAAATACCCGGAAAAATTGATTGGTTGATTTTTTTTATCGTAACGGCCTTGCTCTTATTCTCGATTCCTTTTGTATATAGTGCAAGTGCTTATGTGGCTTCGCAAAAGTTTGGATCGACCGAAGGAATTGTGACGGGACAAATCCTGCGAGTAGGCATATCTCTTGTTTGCATCATAGCATTCTCACAATTTGATTATCATCGATATAAGCATTATTCCAAATTGTTATATATCATCGGCATTGGAGCGCTTGTCATCGTATTATTTGTCGGAGCCAAAACAAAAGGTGCGGTGAGATGGATTGATCTTGGTGGAGTCAGCATACAACCATCGGAATATGCCAAGTTCGCTCTCGTGATTTTCATAGCTGCTTGGCTTTCGGATAATTTCAATAAACTGAATGATTTCAAAAAAGGATTATTGCCTGTTTTGGGTGCCAGCACTTTGGTGATTGCACTCATTGCATTGCAACCTAATTTTTCATCGGCATTCGTTATTTCAGTCATCGTGCTCTCCATGCTTTTTGTTGGGAATGTACGACTGCAATACTTCATCACGATTCTTGGAGTTGCCATTTCGCTTTTGGGTATATATGGTGTCTCAGCAGAATACCGCATGAAGCGCATCATGTCATTTATCGGCATGGGCGATAGTCATTCAACCAATTATCAATTGGAACAAGCGCTTATTGCATTTGCGAATGGTGGATTTTTTGGTGTCGGACCCGGACAAAGCAATCAGCGCGATAAATTTCTTCCTGAAAGTTATAGTGATTTCATCTCCTCAATCATCGGTGAGGAATATGGATTTTTCGGTATTTTCATCATGATCACATTATTCGGACTTTTTCTCTATCGCGGACTTCGTGTTGCACGATTTGCGCCCGATAGATTTGGGAGTATGTTGGCCTTTGGAATCACTATCACGATTTCTGCATATGCATTTGTAAATGTGGGTGTGAATTGTGGCATCCTTCCAACGACGGGTTTGCCATTGCCATTTTTGAGCTATGGTGGAACCGCTGTTCTATTCTCTGCTATGGCAGTTGGTATTTTGCTTAATATCGCTTCGCAATCAGGTATGTTTCCTGATACAAAAAAATCATCTTGAATTTACTGAGCATCAGATCATGTGTGGAATAGCAGGCATTATTGAGTATTCGATTTCGGAATCCGGCATTCATGAAGATCTTTTGAGATCCATGAGTGATGTGATTCATCATCGAGGTCCTGATGATGATGGACAATGGATTTCACCTTCACGCAAAGCAGGATTTGCCTTTCGAAGATTGGCAATCATTGATTTGACTCCCGCAGGGCATCAGCCGATGTCAACTCCCGATGGTAGATTCACGATCGTGTTCAATGGTGAGATTTATAATCACATGCTCTTGAGAGAAGATCTCGAAAAAAGAGGATATCGCTATCGTTCTCATTCGGATACTGAAACAATCCTCTATGGATTTGCCGAATATGGTCCGGAATTTCTCCACAAAATGATTGGCATGTGGGGCATTGCCATTTGGGATGAACATGAAAAAACATTATTTGTGGCTAGAGATCGCATTGGCATAAAGCCCGTGTATTATCATCATGAGAATGGTCGTTTCATTTTTGGCTCTGAAATTAAATCTATACTCAAACATCCCTCGATTTCACGCAATATCAATCATCATGAATTCGCGAATTATCTCACATTTTCCATGTCGAGTGATTCACATACCATGTTTGACGGCATTCACAAATTACCAGCAGGACATTTCGGCATCCTCAAAAATGGTGAATTCATCAAGCATCGATATTGGCAACCACTACAAAAAGGTGCTGAATATTGGGATCATGATGAGCCAACAACCGTGAATGAAATCATGCGATTACTTCGCCAGGCCGTCAAAGATCGCATGATGAGTGATGTGCCATTCGGTGTCTTTTTGAGTGGCGGCATCGATTCCAGCACAAATGTCGCATTGATGTCTGAACTCATGGATCGTCCTATTGACACATTCACCGTTGGCTTCAAGGAATTACAGAAATACAATGAGCTCGAGCAGGCAAGACTCATTGCAAGAACATTCAATACGAATCATCATGAGATTGTGATTGATCATAATGATGCACTGCCCGCCCTCGAGACATTGGTGTGGCATGAAGATGAGCCCAATGGAGATCCAGTGTGTATTCCGCTGCATTTCCTCAGCAAATTGACACGCGAGTCCGGCACAACCGTTATACAAGTTGGCGAAGGAAGCGATGAGCAGTTCATTGGATATTCATGGATGATTCGTGATCTCAAATTTTACGAGAAAGAATGGAAGCGTTTTCTTTCTTATCCAAGAGCCATTCAGAAAATGATTTATGAATTGGTAAAGCCATTTCTTATGGCATCGAAGCGCTATCTCATTTTGGATTATATGCGCAGAGCCATTGATGGTCATCCCCTGTATTGGGGCGGTGCGGTGGATTATACGCCATCGCATTTGCAACAAGCGCTTGGGCCCGCTTATAGATATCTTGCTGATACCGTAAGTGAAATGCCTATTCGACTGGACAAAGAAATCGCCGAGATTCAAGCTCATCCGGAAGATTATGCGCAACGCATCGCGAATTATGAATTGGCGCATCGATTGCCTGAACTATTGCTCATGCGCGTTGATAAAATCACGATGGCGCATTCACTCGAAGCACGCGTTCCATTTTTGGATCATAGGCTTGTGGAATATACGATGCGCATCAGACCCGAACTCAAACGCAAATCCTATAATGAATCGAAATATCTTCTCAAAAAAGGTGTGGATGCCCTTCTTCCGCATGAAATCATCTATCGCAAAAAACAAGGATTTGCAGCACCTGTTGCTGAATGGATTCGGGGGCCGTGGTATAATTATACTGTCAAAACAATCTTGCAATCTCCTCTCATCAAATCCGGTTTGCTCAATGATGCCTATTTCAGAGTGATGTTGAATGATCATAAACAACAGCGTGGCAAACATGGCAAAGCTCTGTATTCCGCTCTGAATGCCGCGCTTTGGCATAAGGTATGGATGGAGTGAGTTCAGACATTCAATTCAAAGTACTTGGTGGTGCCGAAGAAATCGGCGCTAATTGCATACATCTTTCCATCGGCGGAACAGGCATCGTGATTGATGCTGGACTCCACCCAAAGCATCGTGATCTGAGGGCATTTCCGAATCTTGATGCCCTTGAACATGAAGAACTTGATGCATTGCTGATCACACATGCGCACACAGATCATATCGGAGGCATGCCATATCTGCTCAAAAAGCATCCTTACCTTGCAATGCATACAACTCCTCTGACGCGTGATATTTCTTCGATTATGCTGAAGAATACAGTATCACTGATCAATGAGCAAATCGAGTATTCCAAAGAAATGCAGGATGCTATTTCGCTCTATGACAAAGACATCATAGAATATATTTCAACCGTGTTTGAAACGCATCTCTATAATGAGTCATTCGAGATTTTGGGTAAAAGAGGTATTTCTGAAATCCTATGTACTTTTCATGATGCAGGACATATTCCAGGATCGGCGGGCATTATGCTTGAATGGAATGGTCATTCGATATTCCATACGGGTGATATGTGCTTGCAAGATCAGTGGCTCATCCCTAAAGCACGATTTCCTAGACATCATGTTGATTTGATGTTTTGCGAAACCACTAATGGAGCTGAGGAGTCGCATCCCACGAAGGAGTCCGTCATGAAAGAATGCGCGCAATTCATCAATGAAATCTCCAATGCGAATGGCAGTATTTTGATTCCATGTTTTGCGCTTGGGAAAACACAAGAAACACTCGTCATGCTTCATGAGATGCAGAGAAAAGGAATCATTCCAAATCTACCGATATTCACGGGTGGCATGAGCACCAAGATTTCTCGATTGCTCGATCGCTATTGCTATACTTCCCCTCGATTGGAACCTGGTTTTGAATTATCGGATATTCCTCAGAATCCCATTCCATATGAATCATTGAGTAAGGCCCCATTTTTCGGAACACCATCCATTGTGATTGCATCCAGTGGAATGATGCATGCAAAAACAACGAGTTATAAGCTCGCATTGCAATGGATGCAAAAGCCCAATTATGGAATATTGTTCAATGGTTGGCAAGAACCTGATTCACCGGGATTTGCGCTTAGCAATTCTACAGCAAAAGTACCATTCATGTTTGCCGGACATCGCATTGAGAGATCATGTGCCGTGAAAAAAGTACGCATGAGCGCACATGCAAGAAAGGCGGATGTGATTGGATTGATTACTGATATTCGGCCCAAGACTCTTGTATTGATTCATGGCGAAACAGAAGCCGTTGAACAAATCGCCGCCGAAACATTGGATTATTTTGACGGCGATATCAGAATCATTTTGCCTCGACAAGGCGCAGGATATCAGGTGTAAATTTACGATTGCGATGCAATCATTTCTATTTCCACAAGAACATCTTTAGGGAGTCGGCTCACTTCAACGGTGCTTCTTGCCGGTTTTGAATCGCCAAAAAACTCAGCATAGACAGCATTCATAGCCGAGAAATCATTCATGTTTTTCAAGAAGACGGTTGTTTTTACCACATTTGACGCATTGAGTCCGCATGCGGTTAATAGGGCGGTGCAATTTGCGATCACTTGTTGCGTTTGCTCGACGATTTCCGCTCCGATGATGGATTGTCCATCCGCTGACAATGGAATGACACCGGAGAAAAAATACATGGAGTCAACTTTTACGCCTTGTGAATATGGTCCGATCGGTGCAGGTGCTTTATCCGTAAACACATGTTCTTTCATGATATAAGTCCAATTGTGTAAAAAATCGTCCGCAAACTAGAGAATTCGCCTCTCTTTTTTCAACTGTTTAGCACCCCCGAAAAAAGTCGTATTTTGGTCAACATTTTCATCAATCGAATTGCACTATGAATACAACTCTTTTGGAAGTCAAGGATTTGATCACCGAATTCCGTAGTGAAGATCGCGTGCATCAAGCGGTTCGTTCCATCAGTTTTACTGTCAATCGTGGAAAAACTCTCGGTATAGTCGGCGAATCAGGTTCCGGAAAAAGCGTGACCTCACTCTCAGTGATGCGACTCATCCCGAATCCTCCGGGTAGAATAGCGGGTGGCTCCATTCATTTTCATGAAGATGATGGATCCATAACCGATTTGCTCGCGCTTCCCGAAGAACGCATGCGAACATATCGCGGGAATCGTATTTCGATGATTTTCCAAGAACCCATGACATCATTAAATCCCGTATTCAAATGCGGTAATCAAATCATGGAATCAATCATATTGCATGAAGGCATCAAAAAAGATGAAGCCAGAGAAAGAGCTTTGCAATTGATGAAAGAAGTGCATTTGCCAAGACCCGAAGACATGATGAATCAATATCCACATCAACTTTCGGGTGGACAAAAACAACGCGTAATGATTGCAATGGCAATGTCATGCAATCCTGCTTTGCTTATCGCTGATGAACCAACAACTGCATTGGATGTGACTGTACAGTCAACAATTTTGGACCTCATGCATGATCTCCAAAAGAAGCATAATATGGGCATGATGTTCATCACGCATGATTTAGGTGTGATCAAAGATATAGCCGATGATATCATCGTGATGTACAAAGGCAAAATCGTCGAACAAGGAAGCGTCGCGGAAATTTTCGATAATCCTCAACATCCCTATACGAAGGGTCTATTGGCTTGTCGACCACGCATGGATAAAAAACTCCATATCCTCCCAACTGTTCGTGATTTCATGGATGAAACAGCCGATGGAATTATTACGCCAAAGGAACTTGCCGGTGTATCAATCAATGATGTGATTGAAAGCAATGTCATTTCTCGTGAGGAAATCAATCAGCGCAATGCAAAACTCAGAGCGCAAAAGCCCATTCTCTCCGTGAAGAATCTTGAAGTGCATTTTCCTATACGATCTGGAAATATTTTTGGTCAATCCAAGGGCCTTGTTAAAGCAGTTGATGATATTTCTTTTGATGTATATCCCGGTGAAACACTTGGTCTTGTGGGTGAATCCGGTTGCGGAAAAACAACGACCGGCAGAGCAATTTTGCGCTTGGTTGAACCCACAGGTGGAGATATTGAATTTGCCGGGAAAGATATCCGTGGATTGTCAAAAGGCGCGCTCAAGACTCTTCGCAAGGATTTTCAAATCATCTTTCAAGACCCATATAGCTCCCTCAATCCACGACTCAGCGTTGGAAGTGCCATCATGGAAGTGTTGAAAGTCCATAATGTGATGGACAATGATACCCAGCGAAGAGAGTATATACACTATCTCTTGGACAAAGTGAATCTCGAACCGCATCATTATGGAAATTATCCGCATGAATTTTCTGGTGGACAAAGACAAAGAATTTGCATTGCGAGAGCACTTGCACTCAAACCATCCTTTTTGATTTGTGATGAATCGGTTTCCGCATTGGATGTATCGGTACAAGCGCAGGTATTGAATCTTCTCGTGAAATTGCGCGAGGAATTCAAATTGACTTATATCTTCATTTCTCATGATTTAAGTGTAGTGAAATTCATCAGCGATCGCATTGCTGTTATGAATGCAGGAAAAATCATTGAATTGGAAACAGCGCAGGAAATTTATGAATCTCCAAAGAATGAGTATACACGCAGATTGATTGAATCAATTCCTGGTACTCGTACTTTTCAATGATCTCGGAATACGCTCATGATCAAGCTTGATATACATGCACATATTCTTCCGAAAACTTGGCCATCGCTCAAAGAGCGTTATGGATATGGAGGATTCATAGAGCTTGATCATTTTCGCGAAGGATCCGCCAAAATGATGCGCGATGATGGATTTTTCTTTCGCGAGATTCAGGAAAATTGTTGGAATCCGGAAGTGATTCTCAAAGACATGGATAAGCATTCGGTTGATTATATGACGCTTTGCACGGTTCCTGTCTTATTCAATTATTGGGCAAAACCAAAACATGGTGCCGATTGGTCAAGATTACTGAATGATCATCTCGCACAAGTTTGCACTGATTTTCCGCGTTTTATCGGACTTGGTACTGCGCCGATGCAGGATATTGATCTTGCCATCAAAGAAATGGAGTATGTCAAGAATACGCTCAATATGCCCGGCTTGCAAATCGGTTCAAATATCAATGGAATGAATCTCGATGATCCATCGCTTCATCCATTTTGGGCTGCCGCAGAAGAAATGGGAGTCTGCATTATGGTTCATCCATGGGAAATGGCTGGAGCAGATCGCATGAAACGATATTTTCAGGAATGGCTTGTGGGCATGCCGGCAGAGACCACGCTTGCAATCACATCGATGATATTCGGTGGTGTTTTTGACAAGTTTCCAAAATTACGCGTGCTCTTTGCTCATGCGGGCGGTTCATTTCCGTTCACAATGGGAAGGATTTCTCATGGTTGGCATGTCAGACCCGATCTCTGCGATGTACATACAATCAAAGATCCTAGAGAATATGCGGGAGCTTTTTGGGTGGATGGCATCACGCATGATGAGCCTTCATTCAAGTTTTTGCTTGACGTGATTGGAGCTGATCGCATGTGTTATGGCACAGACTATCCATTTCCTTTGGGGGATCTTGAACATGGCGCATTCATAGAATCAATGGACATTTCAAATGAAATCAAAGAAAAAGTGATGGGATTATCGGCAATGGAATTTCTTGGAATGCAATTGACATCAAGAAAGTGATATGTCTGCAAAAGTTTCTTGATCATGCATGAATTGCCTTCTCCCCTCATCGAACATTTGAGTATCAATTACTTTTCCTTTCAACCATTCCATCTTATCCTTCGCAAAGCGTCTTTCACGAAGCAATGATAAAGCATTGGGATTTTGCAATGATATTCCCTCAGCATCTAAATGTTGAATATCGCATTCCATACCATAGAATTCGCAATACTGTTTCACAATCATTTCAATTCCCCTTTTTCGAGCCGAACTTGTATATCCGGCTATATGAGGCGTTGTCATGAATGCACGGGGATGATTGGCAATCTGTGCATTCCAGCGTGGTTCACCATCCCAAACATCAATCGCTAGATGAAGATCATTGATATTCAATGCATTCAGTAGTGATCTCTCATTCACAATTCCACCTCTGGATGCTTGAATCAACAGCGCTCCTCTTTTCATTGAAGCAAAGTGTGTATCCTGAAGCAAGTGTATTGATGGAAAAAATCCGGAATCTGTCAATGCAGAATGGATCGTGATGCAATCGCTTTCTCGACATATAGTACGCAGCGAAGTCAATTCATACTCTTCCGAATTCATCAATCCATATATTTCTAGCGGGGGATCTGAGGCAAGAACATGCATTCCCAATGTTTTACACATGTTTGCAATTCGTTTTCCAATCTCACCCATGCCAATGATGCCAATAGTCTTTCCCTTTAAGGACTGATTCTGTGATTCAATCCATTCATGCAATGCAAAGAATACATATTCCACGACTGGCATCGCATTCGAACCCGGAGCATAAGCAAAAGCAATTCCCTTTTTTCGAAGTGATTGAATATCCACATGTTCATATCCGGCAGTGGTTGTTCCCACAAATCGAATGGAAGTTCCGGCAATCAAATCATCATTTATTGGGGTCACCGAGCGTACAAACAGTGCTCGAGCGCCTGTTTCAAGCAATACTTTCTTCGTAATTGTTCTACCATCCAATGGCATCAACTCTTCGGTGATTATACCGGAGTATTGAGGAAGAGGAATATGTGCATCATAAAGAATCACGGCAGGCCATTGAGAAGTGCTTACAAATATACTTTCTTCATCATTTCCAACAACCTTAGTAATTTGTAATGCACATTTGGATACGCATCATGAAAACAATCATCACTCTCTTTTTGTTCTGTAGTTGTACATCTTTTGCTCAAGCGCAAAAAACTGTTAAGGAGTATATTGCATCGGCAACCGTGAAACATGCCATGCAGGATCTCAAAGGAGCTATTGAAGACTATACAAAAGCATTGGAATTGGATACAAATCAAGTAGAATCATATATCGGAAGGGGCACTTGTCATATGTCTTTGGGAAATCAGCAAGATGCAAGAGCTGATTACCTGAAATATCTCGACAAGGATCCCATGAATCTGGATTTGTATTATTCGGTAGCCATCACATATCTTTCCGAAAACAACCATGTAGGCGCATTGCCCCATCTTGACAAAGCAATTCAGATAAATCCTGATTATCCACCAAATCGCACAATGCGAGGACAGATTCTTTCATATCTTGGATATACTGTTTCAGGATGCACGGATTTTTTTCATGCTATGCAAATGGGCGACAAAGAAGGAGCGGATTTATATCAGAAGCATTGCGGGAATACTTGGGATTCAACCGAATGGTATGTTCTCAAATGGCCGGTTGAACAAGGATGGAATATGCAAGGTTCTTCAGAAGATTCGACATTTCGTTTGATTGAGTATTTAAAGAATAATGAAAATCCCGACACATGGACAGAATATGGGGCAATGTTGACTGTTCGAGGATTCGATACAAACACTTCACTTAAAGATTTCATTGTCAATGTCCGAGAGGAATTTCGCAATCGGGCTCCAAAAGCAACCATGCGCATCATTGAAGAAAATGAGAAGGGTCAAAATCCATGGATGATTGTCGTGATGGAAGCTCCAAAAACCATGAATCACAAAAAACCTGAATCTCAATTATGGCATATAATCAAAGGTAAAGAAACCATCTATGGGAATTTCAGGGCAGTGAAAGAAAAGAAATTATCCAAGAAGTTGATTCAAGAATGGTCGGATTTTTTCAAGACCGGTACATTGATTGAAAAACAATAATCAATCAAAAACTGAAGCCATGATAGTCGCAGAAAACATCGAGTGCAGCATCTTCTTGCCGAGGATCATACTTGATTGCGATTTCATTTTGCGTGATTGGGTGTATGAATTGCAGTGATAGTACAAAGAGCATATTGAATGTACCATCTTCATAGCGAACATCTCCCGCGATGGGATGTCTGAGATGCGCAGAATGCTTTCGTATTTGATGTCTTCTCCCCGTTTGTAATTCCGTTTCGACAAGTGAAAACCGAGTATTTGGATATTGCTGCTAAGGATATTTCATGTACAGAGAGCGTGAGATGATTCTTCTTTATGCATCAGCAAGTGCAGCAGACTGTATTTCAGGAAATCTTTTCCGTAGAATACGCTCAATGCCACCATGCAATGTGATAGAGGATGCACTACACTTGGAGCATGCACCATTGAGTCTCACTTTCACGATGCCTTGCTCATCAATAGAAATAAGCTCGATTGAACCACCATCTCTTTCGATCATTGGTTTAATTTCAGCATCGATCACTTCTTGAACGCGAATAATCAAGTCTTGATTCATGATTCCTTCCTAAGTGCTTTTTTGAAATACTCCAATGTTTTAAGTAATCCTTCACGGCGCTGTACATGTGGTTCCCAATCCAGAATTGCTCGAGCTCTCGTGATATCTGGTTGTCGCACCTTGGGATCATCCTGTGGTAAATCCTTAAAGATGATTTTTGAATTGGAACCTGATATTTCAAGAATTTCTTTTGCTAAATCAAGCATTGAAATTTCATTGGGATTACCAATATTCACGGGATTGGATTCATCAGATAGCAGCAATCTATAAATGCCATCAACCAAATCATCAACATAGCATACCGAGCGTGTTTGTGAACCATCGCCAAAAACGGTGATATCTTCGCCACGCAATGCTTGTGACATAAAAGCCGGAATCGCTCTTCCATCTTCGATGCGCATGCGCGGACCATATGTATTAAAAATTCGGACAATGCGTGTTTCGAGTCCATGATATCGATGATATGCCATCGTCATGGCTTCAGCAAACCGTTTTGCCTCATCATAGACACCTCGAATGCCCACGGGATTCACATTTCCCCAGTACATTTCTTCCTGCGGATGAATGAGTGGATCGCCATAGACTTCGCTTGTGCTTGCAAGCAGGAACCTAGCATTCTTAGCTTTTGCCAAACCCAATGCTTTATGCGTTCCAAGCGAGCCCACTTTTAATGTTTGAATAGGATAGCGCAAATAATCAACGGGAGATGCAGGAGATGCGAAATGCAGAATGGCATCCAAATCACCATCTACATACATATACTCTGTCACATCATGATGTATAAAACGGAAGGTTTCATTACCCATCAAATGAGCAATATTTTCAGGTGATCCCGTGATGAGATTGTCCATGCAAATAACATGATATCCATTCTCAATGAATGTTTCGCAGAGATGAGATCCAAGGAATCCGGCACCACCGGTGATGAGTATGCGAGGCATTAGCGTTGTACCTCAATTGAATTGGACAGGGAGCCGAGTGCATCAATGGAACATACAACTGTATCACCCTCTTTCACCCATAATGGTGGATTATAGACTTTACTACCATTCAATTCCAAAAAGCAACCTGTTCCGCATGTTCCGGAACCAATCACATCACCCGGATGCAATGTTACACCATAACTGGCTCGCTCGATAATTTGAGCAAATGTCCATGACATGTCTTTCACATTACCGAGTGATACGCGTTCGCCATTTAAAGTGCAAGTCATCTCCAAATCATAGGTTGCACCATTCGGCGTATCAATTTTCATAGAAGCAAGTTCATCCATTGTCACAAGCCATGGACCAAGAGTAGTTGCAAAATCTTTTCCTTTTGCAGGACCAAGATTCAGCTTCATTTCATGCATTTGCATTGCTCGAGCACTCCAGTCATTCATCACCATGAAACCTGCTATATATGAGTCTGCTTCAGAAACTGGGATATCACTTCCTTGTTTACCGATGACAATCGCAACTTCAAGTTCAAAATCCAATTGGTCCAAATGCATCGGGCGCACGGTGATTGGTCCCGGACCAAATACCGCCTGATGATTCGTGAAATAGAAAATCGGAATCTCATCAAATTCGGGAATCATCTCGAGTCCACGATTTCTGCGTGCCGCCTCAACATGCTGTCTGAATGCATATCCATCACGCATGGATGTTGGTCTAGGTATGGGTGACATCAATTTGACTTCTGAAACGGGGGTTCCCAGATGCATCATTGATGGCGCCATTTCATTCAATATTTTGGCATCATGCATCGCAGGAGCACCGAGTCTCAAGAATGATAAAATCTCCGAAGGCAAATATGGTAATATGAATTGATCATTGGATTGAGCTCCATCTCGCAATGAAGCAATGTCGAATACACGATCATTCAAAAGGAATCCCAAACGCTCCACATTAGGAGCTAGCTGAAAAGTAATGAGTTTCATGATATATCCTCAATAAAAAAGGTGTCCGTTTCAATCGAACACCTTCAAAATTACAGAATTTAAGAGTCTTGAATGAGTGGAATCTTAACTCTCGAGGGCATGTCTAAGAGACAATACGCCTACAGTACCAAATCCCGCCAAAAAGAGCAATTGAAATGGGATTGCGGCAATTTCAAGATAGAACAGTGAAATTGAAATGCCGACTATGAAATATAATGTGAAGAATAATTCCATGAACACCGCACCACCAATTTTCTTTTGCACATATTTCTTCTTTTTCCAATCGCCTTCAGCACCAACGATTTTATATTTCGGAGTGCGGAGAAATGCAGATTTCTTGCCTGTCAATGCTTCAAACACAGCTTTCGTATTATTCACAGCAAAACCCATACTGCCTGCCATGAAGACCGGAAACAGCATCAATCTACGGCGCCAGTCAAGATGGATTGCTCTTTGTGCATACATGTAAAACATGAATGTGCTGATTGAGGCAAGCACAAAGATTCCCATCATGGTGAAGATTGAATCATATCCTTCAACCGTATTCTTAATCACAACCAAAGGTACATTCAAAAATGCCGTGAGAAGAATGAATGGAAAGACGATATTACTTGTCAAATGTACCGTGCATTCCAATTTAATCTTCATTGGAAATTTTGATTTCCATACAAGAGGCAATAATTTCTTCGCAGTTTCTACAGCGCCTTTTGTCCAACGGAATTGCTGAGTCTTCAAACCATTGATGTCAGCAGGCAATTCAGCCGGTGAGGTGACATCATTCAAAAAGACGAATTTCCAACCGCGAAGCTGAGCGCGATAACTTAAATCCAAATCCTCGGCCAATGTGTCTGCATGCCAATTTCCGGCATCGAAGATGCAGGACTTTCTCCAAATTCCAGCAGTACCATTGAAATTGATAAAAAATCCGGCTTTATTACGAACTTGTTGCTCGATCACGAAATGACCATCAAGAGCCAAAGCTTGAGCGCGAGTGAGATAGGAATAATCTTCATTTAAGTGTTCCCAGCGGGTTTGTACCATGCCAACTCCATCATTGCGGAAATGCGGAATGGTTTTCATCAAAAAATCGCTATTGGGAACAAAGTCAGCATCAAAAATCGCCACGAATTCACCTTTGGCTTTTTCAAGGCCACTCTTCAAAGCACCTGCCTTGAAGCCAGTTCTATCAATGCGATGTATGTGTTTGATGTCAAATCCGCGTGAAGCCCATTCAGCCACCAAACGGCGTGATACTTCAACTGTTTCATCAGTGGAATCATCAAGCAATTGAATTTCTAATTTGTCTTTGGGGTAATCCATTTCACAAACGGCATTTACAAGTCTTTCAATGACATATAC
The DNA here is from genome assembly GCA_947491315.1 of Ignavibacteria bacterium. GTDB lineage: Bacteria > Bacteroidota > Ignavibacteria > Kapaibacteriales > UBA961 > UBA961. The sequence goes on along the minus strand of CANLII010000007.1, from coordinate 48,747 downwards.
TTCATTGAAAACCGGCAATTGCACCGTGACCATGGGAAGTACTTCGGGGAGTTCTATATCCGGTGTTGCATAGGCTCTGGTTTTGTGATAATAGTAAATCATCACTAGTCCGTGAAGACCAAATGCAAATAGGATACTGAGAGAGATAAAGTACACAATAAGTATTGCAACTTCCATGGTATGTGTTGGGATAAGAGTGAATGAATGTTTGCCCGGTAAACGGGATCACCATCCCGATACTACGGCAAGAAGAATATCTTCGCCAATTTGCTGCAAAGCAGCGATTACTGCATCTTCTCTGGCTTGCTGTCCCTGACTGATGAGATAAACTTGAAAGTTTGAGAATGTTCTTTTCCAGACTTGCTTTCTTTTCACATAATCTGTGTAGTCGGTTTCCACCGATACGGTAATTCTTCTTTCTCTTTCAACTTCACCGGGGCTGACCGATACAACATCATCATTTATTCGAATGATGGTGGACTGCAATTGGGCATCGCCATTGGACTCAACAAGAACGAGGGTATTGTCATTACGAAATTTATCAAGTAAACTCCTCGTGAGCACATCTCTGAATCGAGGATTTCCAAAACCGCTATTATCTTGAACGGCCGTCAGACTTATTGTCTTCAGATGATCCGGAACGGATCCACCAGTAAAAGAGTAACATCCCGCAAACAATGAGATGCAAATTAGAGAAAGGATGGTGAGTACTCTATTACTGAAATATGAATAGTTGTTCATCATTAAAATATGTCCGTGAAATCAGATGGATTTCAATGTAAAAATGGATTACTTTCTTTTTCATCACCAATGGTTGTCAGTGGACCATGACCCGGAAACACTATCATGTCTTCAGGCAATTCGAGCAAAGAATTCTTGATGGAATTGAGCAATGTATTCATGTCGCCACCGGGTAAATCCGTCCTGCCGATGCTTCCTGCAAACAATGTGTCACCGGCAAAGATGCAAGAATGCAAGTGATCCACAAAACATACGCCACCTTCGGTATGTCCTGGTGTATGGAGTACTTTGCAGTTCCAGTCTCCGCAAGTGAGAAAATCCCCTTGCTCGATCATACCTGTGTATTGCACATTTCCCAGTGTGAATGGAAGTGGCCATACAGTATGAGCAGATTGATCAAGCAAGCGATAGGCATCAAGTGGATGGACAAGAATGTCCATACCTTTTTCAGCACACAATTCTGCATCGGCTGTATGATCCCAATGCGTATGCGTGAGCCATAATGCGGAAATCTTCAATTCTTTTTCCTCGGCATAGACCTCAAAAAGTTTCACGCTTTGATGTGGAGCATCAATGATGATTGCTGTTTTTGAATCCATGTCCATGAGCATATAGCCATTGGTAGCAACTGGTCCAGCTTCGATGCAGAGAACTTGCAAATGTTCAGCTTTTGGAATCGAATAGATTTTCATCTGTTCCATCAAGATTGTTCCATGAAAGTGATGCCGAATTCACCGATCATTTCTCTTCTCGAACCTTTTGCATATTCGCCATAGCGCTCATTATGTTTTCTTTGCAATTCGGGAGACATTTCAGCACGATATTCCTGAATGGCTGATAAATTCTTTGCTTCATAGGTGATCCGGAAACATTCAAATCCTTCTTTGGCAGGCTCGATGATTCTCAGGAATTGACATGATGAGAATACACCTGTATGCATCACTTCAGGGATATGTTCCGAGCGCATATATTCCACCCATTCTTCGGCAATGGAGGAATCAACTTCCATGGTGACTTCATAATAGGCCGACATATCATGCTCCTTTTTTGGACAAAGCTTTCAGATCCAAGATTTCAATGCTTCCTCTTTGCAGTCTGACGAGTCCGGTTAACTCAAGTTCTTTTAATAATCTACTAATCACTTCACGAGCCGTTCCAAGTTCAGTGGCCAATTCTTCATGCGTCATCTTGATGATTTCCCCGCCGGATTGCGAGCGCTCGATGAGTATATCGGCGAGTCTTTGATCCATTCTCTTAAATACCACTTCTTCAATAAGCACCATATTATCTGTCATGCGAAGCGCAAATTGCGTGAATACAAAATTTCTTGCATCTTCGGAATCATTCATGAGTGTTCTGAAGATATCTGGTCTGAGCGTGATCACCCATGCATCATCCTCAACCATGGCAGATGCCTGATGGATGGGATTCGACAAAGCACATGACATCGAGAGCATGCAACTTTCACCACGACCAATGCGATAGAGCGTCATAGACCTGCCACTTGGACTGTCTTTGAACACTTTGATGGTTCCAGAGATGATGAATCCCAAACGACCGCATCCTTCGCCTTCGGTGAACACTTTTTCTCCTTTCTTCATGGAAATGACTGAATGATCAACTCCTTTAAGAAAGAAAAACTCCTCGGGCCAATCGGTAATTGGCTGTTCATTGGAAGGAAATGCCGGATTGGTGAATGTATCGAGTGTTTTCATTGTAATTTTGTAAATGTTTTGGCAAAAATGAGAATTCCCGATGTATTCACCCACATTAGAAGAAGATTCTTCTAGGAATACTCGGAGAATGCAACACTACACATATGACCATGGATCAACAACAGAATAAGCGCATGAATTCAAGTGAATCAGGTGCACAGATCAGATTTCTCTTGAGTTTTTACAGGCCGCATGCAGTAAAAGGCATTATGGCACTCGTCATCATGCTGATCACGGCATCCATCGGACTCATTTTTCCGGCCATGATCGGGACGATGCTCGATGGCTTCATTCATCCTGAACAATCTCATGGACTCTTCGGCATTGCTCCTTCACCGGGCATGCTTGCAGTTTGGCTCCTGATTTTGATCGCAGTACAAAGTACCATTCGATTCTTCGCTTCAATGACCATTGCCCGCATCACCGAGACATCACTCGCGGAATTGCGCACCAAAGCATTCGATCATATCATTCGATTACCGATGCATTTCTTTGCCGAACGCAGAGTGGGCGAACTTTCCTCGAGATTATCTTCAGATCTGTCCCAAATTCAAGATACCTTTGCTTTTACGATACTCGAACTCTTGCGACAAACCATTTTCATGATTGGTGGTATTGGTTTTATTCTCACTGCAGGACTCGATCTTGCATTGCCTGTTCTCCTGGCATTACCAATTCTTGTATTGATTGCCGTGATGTTTGGTCGCTTCATCAGAAAGCAAAGCACAAAAACACAAGATGCACTCGCGATCTCGGCAACAATCATCGAGGAAACACTTCAAGCAATTTCAAGCGTGAAATCCTTTACCAATGAACAATTTGAGACAAAGCGTTATCAAGGTGCATTGCAGAATATGATTGATCTTGCGATTCGAACCGCAAAACTACGCTCGGCATTTGTGTCATTCATTCTCTTCACCTTTTTTGGTGGTATTGCCGGGGTGATCTGGTATGGCGGAAGTCTTGTGCAACAAGGCACCATCACCGTCGGAGATTTTGCGACATTCCTCATTTATGCGATGTTTGTGGGCGGGGCGATGGGAAGTTTTGCCGAATTGCTGGGTCAGATTCAAAAGGCACTCGGCGCTTCTGTCAGATTAAGAGAAATTCTCGATACAGATATCGAAAAGATTGAGTCAATTGATCAAAACAAATCATTCAGACCTCTTCATTCGATTTCATTGAAAGATGTGAATTTTCATTATCCTTCCAGACCCGATATTCCGGCATTGAAATCCATCAATCTTGAAATTCAATCAGGTCAACGCATAGCATTCGTTGGTGAAAGTGGCGCAGGCAAAAGCACAACAGCATCACTCTTACAACAATTTTATCAGCCAAGCGAAGGAACCATTTTCTATGATGGAATCCCCGCTTCTGAACTTGGTTTGTCCTGCATTCGAGCATCCATCAGTATAGTACCACAAGACATCGTGCTCTTCGGCGGGACAATTGCCGAAAATATTCGCTATGGAAGTATTCATGCTGAATTGGATGAGATTAAGCAAGCAGCGGAACTTGCCAATGCCAAAGAATTCATTGAGCGATTCCCAGAAGGATATGAAACCCTTGTTGGTGAAAGAGGAATCACGCTTTCCGGCGGACAAAGGCAGAGGATTGCAATCGCGAGAGCAATACTCAAAAATCCACCGATTTTGATCCTTGATGAAGCAACCAGTTCACTCGACTCATCTTCGGAACATCTCATCAGTGAGGCATTGGAAAGACTGATGGAATCGAGAACCACAATCATCATCGCACATAGATTATCAACCATCAAAAACTGTGATGCAATAGCTGTATTTGATAAAGGTTCAATCATCGAATATGGAACTCATGATGCATTGCTTGCACAGAATGGAGTGTATGCCCATTTGTCGGCCCTTCAATTGCGATGAATACTATAGCAGAGTAAAACAAAAGAATATTTCGGAGTTTTCATGACACAAGTCACCTTACAACATATTGTCAAAGAATATGAATCAGGAAAACATATCATTCCTGATTTATCACTCACCATCAATCCCGGTGAATTGCTTGTGCTGGTCGGCCCATCGGGTTGCGGAAAAAGCACGGTGCTTCGCATGATTGCAGGACTTGAAGACATAACTGGTGGCCAAGTTCTCTTTGATGATCAAATCGTCAATGATATGCCTTCCAAATCACGCGATATCGGCATGGTATTTCAAAATTATGCTCTCTATCCGCATCTCACGGTGGCTGAAAATTTGGGATTTCCATTATCTCTCCGCAAAGTGAATGCAAGCGAAATCAAACAGCGGGTGCAAGAAGTTGCTGAACTAGTCGGACTTGAAACATTACTTGACAGAAAGCCAAAACAACTCTCGGGTGGACAAAGACAACGCGTGGCATTGGGCCGGGCAATCATTCGCACGCCAAGAGTTTTCCTTTTCGATGAACCCCTCTCAAATCTTGATGCGCAATTGCGACTCCACATGCGTGCAGAAATCGTGAATCTTCAGAAAAGACTCGGCATCACAGGCATTTATGTGACGCATGATCAGGCAGAAGCGATGACGATGGGCGATCGAATCGCTGTATTGAATAAAGGGAAATTGATGCAGATAGGAACGCCTCAAGAAATATATCAATCCCCAAACAATCTCTTTGTAGCCGGATTTCTGGGTAGTCCGAACATGAATTTCTTCAATGGTACTGCGCATTCAGAGGGAGATGTGATACATTTCACGGAAGAAAATGGAGGTGCACAATTCACTATTCCACATTCCGTGCTCTCAACACAAATGTCCATTCCCAAACATATTACTGTCGGCATCAGACCCGAACATTGTTCCATTCAGGCATATGATAAATCCGGTCCTATGTGGAATACCACAATCAATCAATCTGAATATCATGGTCATGAAATGATACTTCATATGCTCTCCGGTGGTACGAGAAAATCCATGCGACTTCCCGTTTCTGAAATGCATCCAAATGGCAAGGATATCTGTGTTCATTTTGATGTGAATCACATGTGTATCTTCTCCACCGAAACAGGAGATAGATTATGAATTTTGAGGCACATGAATTTGAAAAAGAGTGGAACTATCAAGATCTTGATCAAACAGAACAAGTTTTTTTGGAATATGTTGATGAGCTTACTGAGCATGATGATTCAACGCTTCTTCCTCAATTGTACACTCAACTTGCTCGTTGCAAAAGTCTTCTCCAAGATGCTCAAGGATGCATGGCATATCTTCAATCTGCCAAAGAACTTATCGATGATCTGAATGGAATAGATCGCATCATTCCATTGATTCGGTATCATCTTGAAAGAGGAAGATTATTGAATTCCATGCAAATCGAAGACTGTGGCCGTGAAGATTTTCTCACTGCATGGAATCAGGCAGTTGAACATGGCATTGATTTTCATGGAGTGGATGCCGCACATATGCTTGGCATCATTTCAGAGGGAGAAGGAGCATTGGAATGGAATCTCAAAGCTTTGCAGTATGCGGAAGATTCTCAAGATGCGAAAACAAAAAGTTGGTTGGGATCTTTGTATAATAATATCGGATGGACCATGCATGGATTGGGTCGATTCGATCAAGCCTTGGAATGTTTTCTCAATAATGAAACATGGTATAGAGAAAGACATCGACATGAAGAAGCATTGATCGCACATTGGTCGATGTCTAAGATGCTTCGTCTACTGAATAGAACTGATGAGGCTTTGAGGGAATTATATGTGATTGCCGATGAGCGCAAACAGCGCAGTCTTCCGAATGATGGATACTTGGTCGAAGAAATTGGTGAATGCCTGCTCGCGAAAGGACATCATGATCAAGCACAACCATTTTTTGCTTCTGCTTATGCGGTGTTGAATCAAGATGAATGGCTTCTTCGCAATGAAGCATCAAGAATCGAAAGGCTTAAAATGCTGGGGAAATGTTAAGCAGATTTCAGTTCGCAAGTCCATGATACAGCGCAACCTGATTTCTGAAACATCGCAGAAGCGCTGCAATATGTTTGCTGTGAAAGTTCTACAGAACGCTCCAGATCTTTAAGTTCTGCATCCGGACTGATCAATGTATAATGTAGTCTCACGGCTGTGAATACTTTCGGATGCTCGGATGCTCTATCCGTATCAATCTCTACATGCAATGCCGTGATTGTCTTGCGTTTCTTTTCGAGAATCGCAATCACATCCATTATGGAACAAGAACCCATCGCCTGAAGCATGATCTCCATCGGAGTGCCATGTGTTTGCTCAGGATGATGAGTGTCAAAATATGTGGACATACCCTCGGCATTCTTGCCTTCGAGCAACATTCCGCCTTTCCAATCAATACTTGCTTTCATAGTGTACCTCAACGAACTTCTAAACCAATACCATCAATTTCAGGAATGACGAGTCCCAAAGAACCATCCTCGGCATTTGCCGCAAGAAGCATTCCTTGAGATTCCATTCCCATGAGTTTCGCCGGCTTGAGATTTGCCACCACAACGATTGTTTTTCCGATCAAGGATTCGGGTGAATAGTGTTTTGCGATACCTGCGAGAATTTGTCTTTGCTCATCACCCAAATCGACTTGCAGTTTGACCAATTTTTCACTTTTTGGAACTGCTTCTGCATGAATGATTTTCGCGGTGCGTAATTTCACTTTTTTGAAATCTTCAATTGAAATCAATTCTTCAGCGGGTTTTTGGGCTTGTTCCATGGATTGTATTTTCTCTTCTATGACAGAATCTTCGAGTTTATTGAATAGTATCGGAGGTTGCGCAATATGCTGTCCACATTCAAGGACAGGTTGTGCAATCCAATTCCAGTAATTGAGTCCGATCGAGGAGTGATCTCCCGTCTTGGGTTCCTGACCGCATGCAATGGCGATATTCTTTGCTGTATGCGGAATGATTGGAGCAAATGCGATGGACAGAGCATACAATACTTGTGAGCAGACATATACTGTTTTTGCAGCTTCTTCAGGATTTGCTTTAATGGATTTCCATGGCTCGGCATCATTGAAATATTTATTTGCTGAGCGAGCGATATTCATGGTTTCCATCACGGCATCGCGCAATCTGAATCCAAGATAGGATTGCTTGGTACTTTGCATTCCCCAGTGCAAGGATGCAATCATGAGAAGATCATGTTCATTGAAGATTTCTGAAAAGGATGCAGGAATCTCAGCAATCATGTCTTCTTTGGAATTCCACTGTTTCTCATTGAACCAATCAATCAATGCATGCCATTGATTTGGCAGATCAGCATATTTCCCTTCGAGATTAGGTACATTTCCATCAAAGTTTTTCGTCAAGAATTGCGTGACGCGATTGATGAAATTACCGGGAATTGCCGCGAGTTCATTATTGGTTTTTGCCTGAAAATCCTTCCATGTGAAATCACTGTCTTTCGATTCCGGAAGATTCGTCGCAAGTGCATACCGCAGGATATCAGTATTGCTTTCGCCAGGAAAATCCCTTTGATAATCTCGCAGGAAAATTCCCCAATTATTCGACTTGGAAAATTTCTTTCCTTCGAAATTCAAGAATTCATTTGCGGGTACATATTGCGGAAGTATCATGTCGCCTTTGGACATCAAAAGCATCGGGAAAATCAGCGTATGAAAGACGATATTATCTTTACCCAAAAAGGCGACATAATTTCTATCTTCACCTTTTGGCGCTGACCACCATTCTTTCCATGCATCCGGTCCCAGACCTTGACTTTGCGCCCAATGCTTTGTTGCCGAGATATATCCCAATACGGCTTCGAACCACACATAAATCACTTTGCCATCAGCACCTTCAACTGGCACTTTGATTCCCCAGTTCATATCGCGTGTTGCGGCTCTGTCATTCAAGCCTTGTTTCAGCCATGAACGACTTTGCTGGAGTACATTCTCTTTCCAATCATTCGCATGTGATTCAATATATTCTTCAAGTGGTTTTTGAAATTCGCCCATTTTGAAATACCAATGTTTGGTTGATTTCACGATGGGTGTTTTTCCGCTGATCACACTCTTGGGATCAATCAATGCAGTTTGTTCATAGGTGGCTCCGCAACTATCACATTGATCTCCACGCGCTCCGTCTTTTTTGCAATTTGGACATATTCCTTCCACATATCTATCGGGAAGAAACATATTAGCGGATTCATCAAAGAATTGGGGTTCTTCTTTTTCCGTGAGGAGTCCTTTCTCGAGCCAATCCAGAAAAAATTCCCTGGCGGTCTCATGATGCGTTGGAAGTGATGTGCGAGAATAAATATCAAAGCTCATTCCGAATGTGGCAAAAGACTGCTCATTCATCGGATGATATTTATCTATGATGGCTTGTGGGGTTGTCTTCTCTTTTTCAGCACTAATTGTGATTGCCACACCATGTTCATCGGAACCGCATACGAATAGGACTTCCCTGCCACTCAATCGCAGGAAGCGAGCATACATGTCCGCGGGCAAATATGCCCCGGCGAGATGTCCGAGATGAATATAACTATTGACATATGGCAATGCCGCCGTGATGAGTGTTCTTGACATGTAATACTCTGCTAATGAATCAGTGCAAATCTACTGATTTTTTAGGGAGCTTCTCATCTGCTTATCAGCATCCAATTTTCGTAAACTCCACTCTGCGATTTTCTTCGCGGCCTTCGGGAGTATCATTTGTTGTTACGGGATGTTCTTCGCCAAATCCTTGAGCGGATAAGCGAACAGGATCTATGCCATTTCCGATGAGATAATCAACAACGGATTGTGCTCTTTTTCTTGACAATTCTTTATTGTATTGATCCGTACCATTGTTGTCCGTATGTGCATCCAAGCGAACGCATAAATCAGAGTTTTTGGTGAGATATGACTTGAGTGTGTTCAATTCTTCAATGCTTTCAGGTTTGATATCCCATTTATCATGATCGAAAAATACTCTGCGAAGTTTATACGACTTTCCAATACCACCTTTTCCGTCAATATTATTCTGAGGTTTTTCTGGATTAGCCGGCGTCTGAATATTTTCTGAAATTGGTTCTTCAACTTCTTCGAATGGATCATCATCTTCACCTACTTCGGGCTCGGGTTTTTCATCTACATTACCTGTATCCCAAGCATCAGGATCTTCAATTTCTTTTACTGGCTGTGCATCAGGCTTTGATGGTGTTTTTGCTGGTGTTTCAGTTGGCTTTTCAGCTGGCTTTTCACCTGAACCAATGCCGGTTTTTCCAACTCCTTTACCACCATTCTCATTGCCACCACCACCTGAATTTCCACCACCTGAATTTCCGTCACCTGAAGTTCCGCCTACGCTATTATTCTGTATAAATCCTGAGCCATGTTGTTCTTTAGAGCAACCGCAAACAGTACATCCGCCGAGAGATGGATGAGTATTAATATGTACGCCATGCGTGGTATTCGTGGTATGTGTTGGATGCGTTGGATGAGAACAATGATTGCAAACCATTTGCTTTTCAGTGATTGTAGTCACAGTTCGAGATGTATGACCATGTGTACAATGTAGTCCCGAGCAAATGCTACGCGAGCAAGTTCTTCCCTGACAATCTACTTTGATACAACGGTATGCCGGACAGATTGCATCATAACATCGTCTTCCTGCACAACCTTGATCTGTACACTTCTGAAGAGAACATTCAACTTTGGGATAGCGATAATGTTCATTGGCATATATTGAATCATGATTCACTCTCAGGAGAATATTTCCACCATTGAATCTGCCGCTGGAAGTATTTAATGTTGAGCCTTCGCTTAATACACCAATAGAGAACACATCAAATGCAACTTCGAGTCCGAATCTTGCTTCTCTTGCTACAGGATTGACAGAGAATGAGGAAATGATTCTTTTGTTATTAACTGCCGCGACAATACCAAATTCTGAGGAGTATTTCTCACCCCAAAAAATTGGTTTTTCTGCACAATATTGCAATCTACCATGCATGGTCAGCCAGTCGAGAAGCGAATATGTTGCTGATGCTTGATATACCATGTCCTTTGTATCCACAGAATACAGATTCGACATTCCAGCTGAGAGATATAATTTATTATATGGATTATAAATCAAAGATCCGCTATAGCGAATTGTTCGTCCGCCAAATTCTGAATATCTGAAAGATGCTCCTGCCCACACATTATATCCCGAAATCTTGGTTCCGATACCACCATAAAAACTAAATGGTACATATGATATGTCGGGAAGTCTTTCATGTCTTACAGAAGTATATCCCAAACCAACGCCTTGAGAAGAGGCAAATGCTCCAATCAATCGTGTGTTTTGCCATGATCTGTCATAAGGAACAACAAGAACAACATCTGTTTTGCCGGTCATGCCAAGTACGGCAGGATTCCAACCAACAGAAGTTGCATCATTCATCAAGGTAAGAGGTCGATTGGTAAATCTATCAGCAATGAATTGTCCACGCAAATCAGAGCTTTGCCCTATAAAGAAGATAAAAAGAAGAGAGTAAGCGAGTGTTTTCATTACTATAACCCATATAAATAACTTTTGTAGATAATCGAAGCAAACTACTTGCCAAAATTGAGAATATGTGAAAAGTTTATTCTTTTACATTCAGTTTCATTGTGGCAATAATAATTTTTGATATGTTTTACCGGATAAGATTATGGTAGAATTTACTATTAATTGGTCATAAGTGAACAATAATGATGTCATTTCCTTGGATGTTCTATATCTGGTTTGCAAGAGTATGGTCAATTTCCGCAAAATATCAGGACGAAATACAGATAATCCCTTCAAAAAGTCCTTTTTTGCACCTTTCAATACCTTTTTCATAGAATTTGAAAAAACAATTGAATATCCATTTTTATGGGCAATATTATCAGAATTCTCCAAAAGTGCATATGGTTCAGGAATGCTGAAATCATCTTGTTTGAGAAGCCATGCCTGTAATTTCTTAAATTCTTTATCACCTGCTTTCCAGTCTTTGGACAGTGTGTCGATATTTGCACAGTATTCATTCACAAATCGGAAGAGCAATTGTTCTTCTTCAAGCACATTGAGTATTTGAGAATTGGAATATTCGCTTAGTATTGTGTCTGGATCGATTCCATGTCTTGAGGTCACGGGACGACCATTTGCAGTGTTGAATTGCACTTCTTTACCTTCAATCTTGGCATCTTCATTATAAGTAGGCAATTTCTGAATACATCTTCCCGAAGGTGTATAATATCTAGCGGTTGTCAATTTCAATGATTTGTTGGATGGAAGCGACATCACTGTTTGCACCAAGCCTTTTCCGAAAGAACGCGATCCAAGTATGACACCGCGGTCCAAATCCTGGATGGCTCCGGCAACAACTTCACTTGCACTTGCACTTTCTCCATCGATCAATACAGCGAGCGGGATATTCGGTTCTTGCGGTTGAAACTGCGAAAGATAGGTTCTCTCTTGCTCGGCATCTCTGCCTTTAGTTATAACAATTGTGGATTTCATTGGCACAAATAAATCGCATACATCAACTGCAGACTCCAATAATCCGCCTGGATTCCCACGCAAATCAAGCATGAGACCGGCAAATTTTGGATACTCCCTTCTGAATTGTGCCAATGCTCTTTTCATTTCATCTTTTGTGCTGGCGGAAAATCGATCAATTTTGATATAACCGATACTGTCATTTACCATCCCGGATAATCCAAGTGATTTCACGCGAATGATTTCTCTGGTGAGCACTGCATGAATGGTATCGGATTTTCCGGAACGAAGAATTTTCATGGCAACCTTACCACCTACGGTGCCACGACTATATGATCTAATGAGATTGGTTGTGTCTGTGAGAACAAAGGTGGTATCCACATAACAGATTCTATCGCCCGGTTTCAGTCCATTCTTTTCCGCAGAATATCCTGGATAAATGTCGATCACAGTTTGCATATCATCAATGATTCCGATGATCATGCCAAATCCCGTATAGGAATTTGTCGATAGCAATTCCATATCATCTTCCCCGCTATCATCCAATATCTCTGAATAAGGATCGAGCGATGAAAGCATTGATTTGGTACCATCATTGACGAATTTCATGGGATCCACGGGGTCAACATAATGCAGTGTCACCTCACGGAATACCGAACCAAATAAGTCCATTGCATTCGTGATTCTCCGAAACAATTCCTGATCAGAGAATTTAAATGCGATTGCACCGGCGGTCAAACCGATGAATGCCATGAGTATCAAAAGTGTTTTTTTCATGAAAGCAAGTGAAACTGCAATGTGATGAATGAACTAATCGTAGTGAAAGCAATCAGATGCGATAAAATCTCAGCATCCAATTCATACATGTCTATCAAGGCTAATGTCAAAACCATCGTTGGCATGCCCGATTCTATAATCAATGCTTGACCAATAGTATTGTGCATACCAAAAAACACTATGCACAGTGAAGCCAAAGCAGGACCAATGAATAGTCGAATGATGCTTCCCGGAATGAGAATCAGCAAGGATTTCCATTTCGGCAATGTCAATGCCATTCCCACGGAAATCATCATGATAGGAGGCACTGCCTTTCCGGCAATGTCCGAAACATGAAGAAGTATATCAGGAATTTGCACAGATGAACATTTTAATGTCAAACCAATAATCACTGCATAAATCGGCGGTAGTCGCAGTATTTTCAGCCAAGATTCTCGCATTCTTTCACCATGCGATTGTTCATCTCCTCGAAAATATCCTGCAATGAAAACGCCTAGAGTCCATAGTAATGGAGTGAGTGCCAATACATCATACAGCACAGGAATGAATGACATTTCCTCACCAAAAATTCCGGTGATGATGGGCAATCCCAAATATGTCGCATTACACCAAGTAGATCCAATGATCAGACTTCCCATGGTTGCATCGCTCATATTGTTCAGCAAGGTTTTTCTCAAACCCGCATATACAAGCCATGCAGTGAGAAGACATCCAATGGTCACAAATATCGCCGTAAAGGGAATCTGCCAAATTGCATCTGTCATTGGGGCTTTTGCTATCACTGATATTGTGAGCAATGGAAGCAAGATTTGAATCACCAATGAACTGATTGCATTTCGCATGATTATTGGCGATGGAACACCAGGGATGAATCTCCAAACTATGCCAAGTGAAATCAGAATAAGATATGCGACAAATACGGTATTCATCCATCAAACCGTATGAGTTGAGTGATTGACTGCGCTATGCGCGATCCAAGTGCCACGCCCATTCCATTGCATCCAAATGCACAATACACATGATCAGATACAGTGGAAACAATTGGTTTTTTATTCGGCGTGAATCCCATCAATCCGGACCATGCATAGTCAATCGTATATTCCTTTCCGGGAATGATTATATCTCTCAATAATGTTTCAAGTGCATTCATCACAAGATCGGTATGACCGAATTCATAGGTTTCTTCTGTCTGAACATCCAGATTCCTGCCACCTCCAAGCAAAATGCGATTACCAAGCGATCTGAAATAGTAGAATCCTTCTTCAATGTGATAGGCACCTTGGAATGACAAATCTTCTATCGGTGATGTTACAATCACTTGTCCTCTTCCCGGCTTTATCGGGAATTCCGAAGCCAAAAGAGGAATGCTCGCATTATTTGCCAAGATGATTGCTTTTGCCTTCAATGTATACTCACCGACCGGACAAGAAATCATGGCAATTGCCTGATGATCATCTTGTATGGACATCACTTTGCTTCCAAACTCAATGCGAATATCTGCTTCACGAGCCAAACGCTCTAGCGTGGCATGAAGATATCCGCTATGCAATTGACCTTCATGCTTATTCATGATCACTGCTTTCACGGCTGTCGAAAAGCCAAGAGATTCTTGCTCTTCCTTACTTAGCAAAACATAAGTCTCATAATCACCGGTGATTTCTTTCGCAAGTGCATTCATCTCTGAAAGTCTATCGAGCAAATGCAATTCACTCGCGCGAATCAATTCCGCACCACCCAAATGTTCATATTTGATGGACTCAGGAGAACATCTTTGCAAGAGCTTCTGCAATCCAAGATATCGTTCATTGGCAATTTCAAAAGCATGATCATGACCAAATGCATCTACATCATGCAATAACTCGGTTGCACTTCCGAAACACGCAAAACCTGCATTTCTTGTCGTTGCTCCATGTCCATGCGGCGCCTGTTCCACTATCGTTATGGATGCAGAAGGAAATTTTTCCCTGCATTCCAATGCGGTTGATAGACCAATGATGCCGGCACCGACAATGCAAATATCCACTTCCGTAAATGCTGTATGTTCCCAATAGCTTTGGATTGGTGAATCTGCAACGGCATGAAATGTTGTTTTACTCATATGTCGTATTTGTGCAATTTTCATTCCACTTTATAGAAAAGCGAAGGTGAAACATGGAGAAAATTGACTCGAAAGGCTATATTTGCGAATCATTTTTGGTGAAACAGTCATGAATACAGAGAATACATCAAAGAAAATCATTTTGAGTGGCATCCAAGCCAGTGGTGATCTTACAATCGGACATTATGCCGGTGCCATGAAGAATTGGGTGCAATTACAAGATGATTATGAGTGCTATTTCATGGTTGCCGACATGCATGCCATCACCACAAGACAAGTTCCGGCCGATCTTCGCAGACGATCCGTGGATGTCGTTGCGATGTATGCCGCCTGCGGAATCAATACCGAGCAATCAACGCTGTTCATTCAATCTCATGTGCCGGAGCATGCTCAACTTGCTTGGGTGTTGAATTGTTTCACCGGCTTTGGGGAAGCCCAACGCATGACGCAATTCAAGGATAAATCTCAACAGCATAGTGAAAATGTCAATGTCGGATTATTCTCTTATCCCGTTTTGATGGCCGCCGATATTCTTCTCTATCAAGCAGATCTTGTACCTGTTGGCGAAGATCAAAAACAGCATATTGAATTGACAAGAAATTTGGCTGAGCGATTCAATCATTTGTATTCCCCTACTTTTGCGGTTCCGGATCCTTTCATTCCCAAAGAAGGAGCTCGCATCATGAGTTTGCAGGAACCACGCAAGAAGATGTCGAAATCAGATCCCAATCAAAATTCTTGTATCTTTTTGCATGATGCAGATGCAGTGATCAAGAATAAAATCAAAAGAGCAGTAACGGATTCCGGTACGGATATCATCTATGATACAGAGCAAACACCAGGCATTTCAAATTTGATGTCGCTCTATCATATTTCCACAGGAAAGTCCATGCAGGAAATTTCCGATGAATTCAATGGAAGAGGTTATGCTCCTTTCAAGGAAGCGGTTGCTGAAGCTGTTGCTGAGCTTATTTCCCCTATTCGAAATCGATTCGAAGAAATACGATCGAATCCCGATGAATTGTCTGCATTATTAAAAATCGGTGCGGAAAAGGCGCGCAGACAAGCATTCAAAACATTGAGAAAAGTGTATAAGAAAGTGGGATTTGTTGAACCCTCATGATTGTCCATATTCTTCGCGATAGCTTTCCGAAATCTCGCGATAATGTTCGGCACTCTCAATAAACCCTTTTTTCTCATCGGGTCTGACTTCTCGGATGATTTTGGCAGGAATGCCGGCCACCATCATACCTGATGGAACAATCATTCCGGGTTTGACCACAGAACCGGCGGCTACGATTGCCTCATCTTCAATAATGGCATTGTCAAGCACAATTGCACCCATCCCAATCAAACAACGATTTCCGATTGTTGCGCCATGCAAAATGGCATTATGTCCAACGGTCACATCATCGCCGATATTCAATGCGAACTTGTCTGTGGTGACATGTAATATGGATCCATCCTGAATATTGGTTCTCTTCCCGATTTTGATCGGAAAAACATCGCCACGCAATACCGCATTGAACCACACATTGGAATCATCACCAATTTCCACATCTCCGATAATCCGTACGCCATCGCAAATCAAAACATTCTTTCCGATTTTGGGTATGATGCCTTTATATGACATGATGGTGGCTTGAGCTTTTCCACATAATTCTTTCATGTTGTATGAATTCCGGAAACAGTGAACAATTTTGAGCATTGAAATGTTGAACCCTCACAAGAACTCCAAAAATCACTGAAAATCAGAATGTGGAGTCAGGAAACAACCGTATTTTTGTGCATGACTTGAATGGCGATGCAAACTTAGCATATCTCAACATGAAATCTACACCACTCTACTCCGAATCGATTCGCGTATTATATGAATCAAAACGCAATCGACTCAAACGCATCACTTCTTTACTTTTTGCAAGTGCGGGGTGTTTGTGGTTTTTTCTCTATTTGCCTGAATCGATTATGCCTTTTCAAGGTTATGAAGAATTCAAGCTCAAACAATATCAAATCTATGTTGTATTGATGACTCTTTGGGGTCTTGACTTCCGCAGAGAATTCAAACGTATAGATGTCATTGCCCGCAAATCACATGAATTAGGAAAGGATATTGCGCATGTTGACAGCAATGATATTATCGATTCATTGCATTTGTTTGAAGTCTATACATTCCTGCCCGGTGCAAAAGGATATCATATCGCGGTCATCATCAATTGGATCTTCTGCATCCTCGGCATTGGATTACTACTCTCGCAAATCAATCTCTTATTGAAAACAGTACTGTAATTTCACATAACTCGAATGGCAATATGAAAGAATTCACAAATGAGGTATTCCTCAATTTTGCAGATCCCTCGATTGCAAAGAAACAAAGAAAAGCTCTTGAAGCAGTCAGAGCTCAATTCGGAAAAGAGTATCCGAATTATATTCATGGCAAAGCGATTTATACAGATGCCAAAACAGTTTCAATCAATCCTTCCGAGAACAGCGAAGTGATTGGAACATTTCAGAAGTCCGGCAAGGATGATGCAGAAAAAGCAATGCAAGCCGCACTGAAAGCATTTGAAACATGGAGATTTGTTCCTGCAAAAGAGCGTGCGGCATTTTTATTCAAAGCAGCGAATGTGATTCGCAAGCGCAGACTCGAAATCAATGCATGGATGATTTCTGAAGTTGGAAAAAATTATCTCGAAGCAGATGCAGACACCTGTGAAGCAATTGACTTCTTGGAATTTTATGGTCGCGAAGCTTTGCGCTATGCGGGCAAACAACCAATCACTCCGGTGAAAGGTGAAAAGAACAAAATGGTCTATATTCCACTTGGCGTAGGCGTCGTGATTCCACCCTGGAATTTCCCATTCGCAATTCTCGTGGGTACAGCCAGTGCAGCGATTGCAGCAGGTAATACTGTCGTGTTAAAGCCATCTTCTGATTCACCCATGATGGGCTGGCTTTTTGTCGATATCATGCGTTCTATCGGACTCCCGAAAGGCGTCTTAAATTTTCTCGTTGCATCCGGCGCTGAAGCAGGTGATTATTTGGTTTCACATCCAAAGACGCGCTTCATCTCCTTCACAGGATCAATGGAAGTTGGTTTGCATATCAATGAACTTGCCGCGAAAACAGTACCGGGTCAAATCTGGATCAAAAGAATCGTTGCTGAGATGGGCGGTAAAGACAGCATGATCATCGATGAAGATTGTAATATTGATGATGCTGTGAAAGGAACTGTGCAAGCAGCTTTTGGTTTTCAAGGTCAAAAGTGTTCGGCTTGCTCACGCGTAATTGTTCATCAGAATATCTATAAAGAATTCGTTGCAAAACTCAAGGTTGCCGTTAGTGCAGTTTCACAGGGCAATCCGATGGAAGATCATGCGATGGGTCCTGTAGTATCCAAGAAAGCGGAACAATCCATTTTAAAGTATATCGAAATCGGCAAGAAAGAAGGCAAATTGCTTTGTGGTGGCGAGAAAGTCGAAGGTATGAATGGATATTATATCAAGCCGACCGTATTCACGGATATAAAACCGAATGCGAAGATTTCTCAAGAAGAAATATTCGGTCCTGTCCTTGCAGTAATCAAAGCAAAGAACTTCGACAATGCTATGTCAATCGCAAATAATACAATCTATGGTTTGACAGGTGCCGTCTTCACGAATGACAGCAAGAAACTCGATAGAGCGGAAGCGGAATTCCATTGCGGGAATCTCTATTTGAATCGTAAATGCACAGGCGCATTGGTCGGCGCGCATCCATTTGGTGGATTCAATATGAGTGGCACGGACTCCAAAGCAGGCGGGAGAGATTATATGCTTCTCTTCATGCAGGCAAAAACAATCAGCAAGAAAAAATAATCATCGCTAAAAAAATGAAGGCCATCCTTTTACTGAGAGGATGGCCTTTTTTGTTTATGGCTTGCGAATGCCTATGACATTGAATCGTTTACTCACAAATGACAAATCGGCAAATGATGCATTGCCTGCGGGATTCGCGCCTGCTCCATGAAAATCACTGAATGCGGCGGATTGATTCACCCAAATAGGACCCGTGAGATTGAATGAAACATGCACGCCTGCATCGATGAGTTGCTCTTCGGCAAGTGACATCAATTCTTTGCTTTGCAAATACAACAATGTGGTGAGCGCGCCATGCTTCTTCACAGAATCAGACATCGCGGTAATTCCTGCTTGAATCGAATCAACAGGAATGATGAATGATATCGGACCGAACCATTCTTCATGTACTATCGCTTGATCTGCAGATTCAACTTTCAAGATCAAAGGAGAGCATGAAATCGCGGAATCAAATCCTTGATGTTGAACAGAAGCGGAATCACGAATGATATGCAATCCAGATGCTTTTGCTTTTTCCACTCTGCTCATAACAGCAGGTGAATGTAATGCGCCAAGCGTGCCCGGACCCATCTTTTCATTGAATACCAAAGCATCAACTTTTTCTTTGAGCTTTGTACATATATCATCAAAAGAGACGATTCCTTCAGAGGTTTTCACACCATCTTTCGGCACATAGATATTTTGCGGAGTGGTACACATTTGTCCGCTATACAAAGAAAGACTGAATGCAAGATTGTCCAGTACAGCATCAAGCGATTCAACTTCGCCGATCAATGCACAATTCACGCCGGCTTTCTCGGTGAACAGCTCCGTTTTTGATCCTTGTAACACTTGCTCTAAATGATTTCCGAATGAAGATGATCCTGTATAATCAACTGTAGTTATCTCACTTCTTTGCGCAAGATCCAGCGTGATTGGTTGTGATGCATCATCGATTGCAATTTGAATCACATGTGGATTCACTCCCAAATCAATGAGCGTTTCTTGAAATGATCGAATACAAATCGCAATCGGAAGAATTGCCGAAGGATGACTTTTTGCGATTGTCACATTGCCGGTGATGAGCGAAGCAAACATGCCCGGAAATGAATTCCAAATTGGGAATGTGGAGCAACCGATCGTGAGATTGATTCCTTTGGGTCGAACATGAAATGTCTTTTGTAAATCAACCTGCATTTTACCCATCGGCTTTGTCCATTGCACTGACTCCGCAAAAGTATCAATTGCCATATATCCCGTTGCAATCGATTCAAGTGCGCGGTCAAATGCATGCGGTCCCGATGCCTGGAATGCCATGATGAATCCTTGGCCAGTTGTATGCATCGTAGAAAAACCAATGTGAAAGAAATGCTTGGAAGCTCTCTCCAAACATTCAATCAGAATTCCTGCACGCTCTTTTGTTGAAAATTGCTTCCATTCACTCAGTGCTGATTGTGCATTAGCAATCAAGTCATCCGCAGAAAAAGCAGGATAAGAAATATCTAATGGAAAGCCATAGGGAGATTGCTCAGAACCAACTGTTCCTGAACTATCTTTCTGCGGAAATGTGAATGCAGAATTGAGTGAGGATTTGAATGACTGCAAGCCATCTTCTTGTGCGGTTTCACCATAAATCCTACCGCTCGGAGGTTCCGGCCAATGTGCATAAAAACTGCGTGAGCGAATTGCATCAAGCGCTTTATTCAGCGTTCCTTCATGCTGTTCAAAGAGTTGAAGATAAGACATGATTGTATTTCCGAAATATGTATAATTCAAATTTGCATCACAAAATACCACTGCGTTTGCACATGTCAATCGCCATATCATACCGCTTCGCAGGAGGCATGATATATACGCCTTGGACATGTTCTTTGGCTTGCTTCAAGAAATCTATCGCAATATTCAAACCTATTTCACCTGCGTCATTTCCTGCCTGTTGCATTGCATCGCGAACCCATTGCGGTACAATCATTCCGGGTACTTCATAATGCAAGAAATCTGCATGTCTTGCGCTGCGTAGTGGAATTATGCCGAGCATGATTGCGATATTCAAATCTTTGATGCGTTCAAGAAATGGCAGCAATGTTTCCATATCGAAAACCGGTTGAGTAAATGCAATGATTGCACCTTCTTGAACTTTTTTTCTTAATCGTTTTATTTCTACAGTAAGATCATCCGCACATGGATTCACAGCACAAGCAATCGCGAACTGCGTTGCCCTTCCAAGTGCATTACCGATTAAATCTAGTCCTTGATTCATGCGATTCAATGCTCTGCATAGCCCGATTGAATCCACATCATAGACTGAGGTCGCGAATGGATAATCACCAATGGTTGTCGGGTCACCCGTTACTGCAAGAATATTCTTTATGCCAAGCGTATAAGCACCAATCAAGTCACTTTGCAGACCGACCATATTTCTATCGCGACATGCCATATGCGTGATGCATTCCATCCCGGTTTGGGATGTGATGAGTTGTGAAGCAGCAATCGGACTGATCCTGACACGCGCTCTGGCTCCATCAAATACATTCACTGCATCAATGCCTTGTTCCTTCAAAAATATTGCAGCTTCGAGAACGGATTTCATATCCAAACCACGCGGAATTTCCACTTCCACTGTAGTCAAAAACTTCTTTCCGATTTTCTGAGCAAATGCGGTTTGTTCTTCGCTTTCAATCGGCTGAATATCAATCGATTTACTTGGTTTTGGCTCTACCCTTTCACTTCCTGGAATGATATGCTCCACAGCTTTTGCAATAGCTCTTACATGTTCTACTGTCGCGCCTCCATCAGCACCGATGATTGATGCACCTTGTTGTACGAGTTTAACGGCAACACTTGCAACATAATCCGGTTCTGCATTATATCTCGGCCTCCCCTCAAGCAAGGTTGGAATGGCGATATCAGGCAGAATGCAGAGAGGTAATGTTGAACCCGATAAAGCGCGCAGAATATCTGTCATGCGTTGCGGTCCAACGATGCCATTGCTTCCCAAAGCCATCACATTCTGCTTCATCAATCTTTCGGCAATATCAGCAGGATAGGAAGTTGCAAGTACAGTTCCGTCTTCAGGAAACGATTTCAATGCAATGATGAGAATATCTGGATTCACCGCTCTCACAGCTTGAATCGCAATGATTAATTCTTCTATATCAATGAATGATGAGAGCATGATCATATCAGCGCCACTATCAAGCAAAGCCATTGCCTGTTCGGCAAATACTTGATGCGCTTCTTCATTTGTTAGGGTTCCAATCGGTTCAAAGAAATGTCCTGTAGGACCGATTACACCTGCCACCAATGCCTTTCTCAAAGCGGCAGTGCGGGCAATCCACACTGCTTTTCGATTGATTTCATAGACTTTATCGCTCAGTGAAAATGCATCAAGCGCAAGTCGATTGGACTTTGAAGTATTCGTCAATAACAATGTTGCACCGGCATCCACAAAATCTCGATAAATGGATTCAATCGTAACCGGATCTTTCAAATTCCAAATATCAGCCGGAATATCTTGTTTATCGCGCAAAGACAATTCCATTGCAATCGAACCCGATGCGATGATTGGTTTCTTACCCAATATGTCTTGGAATGCTTGAATAGACACGATGATTTCCTCAATAAGATTTGTCTTATGTAACAAAGGCATCCCAAATATTGGGATGCCTTTGCACTATTATTGATTTGCAACAATTATTGATTATCTGTACTCTTTGGAGTTGAATCCTCAAATACTGATTCAATCTCTTCAGCAAGAGCTGAAAGATCAACCGCTTCAATATTATTTGCAAACTTATCTGAATTAGGAACAGGATGTTCCGCATTATACACATCAATGATTGCTTGATCTTTATCACGGAGATATTCCACCACGGAAAGAACAATTTTCTTTGACTCGCGATCGAATTCAACGACCTTGAGAGGAAGATTGTCACCAGCACGGAAGAAATCAGTGATAATACGAACAGGAGCAAAAGACAATTGAGAAACCGGTACGAAACCATCAACGCCTTCAGGCAATTCGACGATTACGCCCTTCTCAATGATTCGTTCAATCTTTCCTTGTGAATCTGCACCAACAGCATAACGCTCAGCAAAGAAATCCCATGGATTTTCTGTGATTTGCTTATGACCAAGTGCGATTCTGCGATTTTGTGAATCAATACTGAGAACGATCACATCAAGTGAATCACCCTTCTTCACAAATTCGCCCGGATGACGGATTTTCTTCGTCCAAGACAAATCGCTGATATGCACCAATCCATCCACACCTGGTTCAAGTTCAACAAAGAGACCAAAATTGGTAAGATTGCGAACGATACCTTTGTGAACTGAATCAACAGGATATTTCGCGAGTAAATCTGCCCATGGATCTGGCTCGAGTTGCTTCATGCCAAGAGCAAGCTTCTTATCATTTTTGTCGATATTCAATACGATTGCATCAATGACTTGACCCATGGAAACCATTTGTGAAGGATGCTTCACATGCTGAGTCCAGCTCATTTCACTAATGTGAATCAAACCTTCAATTCCTTTTTCGATTTCGATGAATGCACCATAATCAGTCAAAGAAACAACTTTACCCAGAACTTTTGTACCAGGCTCATATTTCTCACCGATTGTATCCCATGGATGTGAAGTCAATTGCTTCATACCAAGAGAAATACGACGCTTCTCACCATCAAAATCAAGCACAACAACTTTCACAATTTGATCAAGTGTGACAATCTCTGAAGGATGTGTCACGCGTCCCCATGAAAGATCCGTGATGTGCACGAGACCATCAACGCCACCGAGATCAACGAATACACCGAAATCGGAGATTGCTTTAACTGCACCTTCGAGAACCAAACCTTTCTCAAGCGTACCAAGAATCTTGGAGCGTTGATCGGCTAATTGCTCTTCGAGAAGCACTTTATGACTTACTACAACATTTTCACTTGGATGATTTACCTTCACAACGCGTACATCGATCATCTTGCCAACCCATGCATCAAAATCACGCACAGGACGCACATCTATTTGTGAACCAGGCAAGAATGCCTCAATACCAAGCAGATCGACAACCATTCCACCTTTGATGCGACGAAGTATGCGAACCTGAACAATTTGCTGTGTTTCATTAAGCTTGAGAATTTCTTCCCATGTCTTCATGAAGTCAGCACGACGACGAGATAAAAGCATACGACCATTGACATCTTCGATCTTTTCGATAAATACATCAATTTCATCTCCAACTTTGAAGATGTCGGCTGTGCCAAATTCAGCTCTTGGAATAACGCCAAGTGACTTAAAACCTATGTCAACATAGATATTATCTTTTGTCACTTGCATAACAGTACCCTTTACCATTTGATCTTCTTGTACAGCAGAAAAACTCTGTTGGAACAAGGTGTCAAATGTGCTGTCATCCATCATGGGCACATTAAAATCTCCACTGAGCAAATCTGCGAGTGAAGGACGCTTGGATATAGCGGCATTTGTGGTCAATTCAGACATAATTTTCCTTTCATACTATGATGCGGTTTGTGAGTTTGATCAGCCGTTCACTATAATCATGCATTTGATCAATTTCACTCCATCCACATAGTGGGGATGTCATATTAAAACTTTGTGAACGATGCGGAATAATTAAGCTTCGTAAAATAGTGTATTTCGATGTAAAAGCCAAGAAATTCAAGCATCTGCATTCAGCAGTGTTATGGCTTCCATGGCCATGTCTCGGTTACTTCCTCGCAACATATGCAGCCCTTCCAACCTTTTCGACCAAGTGATTTGTCTTTTTGCATAATTTCTCGTGGCTTGCTTCATTTTTTCAATGGCGGTTTTTTCATCTATTTCCCCATATATACTGGCGATTGCTTGTGCATAGCCAACTGTATCCAAAGATTGCGCCTTGCGTGAAATCCCCTTTTCCAGCATTATCTGAGCTTCTTTTACGGTCCCTTCCCACATTTCATCACAACGCCCATTGATTCTACGATAGAGTTCTTTTCGGTCATGTTCTATCATCACATAACAGGTGTCAAACTTGGGATATGTCATCATGATTGATTTCTGTTCTGAAAAGCGTAGCCCCATTGCTTTGTAAAATTCCAATGCGCGCATGATTCTTCGAGGGTTTTTATCGGGATAATCCTCACAAGATTGCGGATCCACAGCATGCAATGCCTCAAAAAGGGCATCTCTGCCATGGAATTCATGGAATTCTTGGACTTCTTTGCGGGCTTTTTGAAATGATTCCGCTTTATCAGAAGGCATTTCAAAAAAACCTTCACAAAGAGCTTGAACATAGAGTCCTGAACCACCAACAATGATTGGAAGCGTGTTTTTTGAGAATAAATCTTGAATGATCTCCCCTGCCCTTTTTGCAAATGCACCTGCATTGAAGGTTTCATCTGAATCGCAAATATCAATGCAATGATGTTTGATGCGTGCAAGTTCATGGGCATTCGGCTTTGCAGTACCAATATCCAAACCCCTGAAAATTTGCCGTGAATCAGCACTTATTATCTCTGCTTGAATACCTAATTCTTGGACTATTCCTTGGGCTATTTCAAGGGATAATGCAGTTTTTCCGGAAGCTGTGGGGCCAGTTATTGCTAATACCGTATTGGGTTTGATAGGCATCAATCAGGACCTAAATGAATCCACGGTTTTCGATAATCCTTCAATTATATCCATTTTTGGAGTCCAACCAAAACTAGCGAAGATACGCTCATTAGAGAGAACGCTGCGCAATTGTTCACCGTGCTTTGCGGGTGCATGTTGCTCTTTGTACGTTGATTGGGTAAGATCTCTTAAATGACCGAATAAGGTATTAACATCCGTCTCAATGCCCGTACCGATATTATATGCCCCAATCATTTGTGGTTGCAAAGCCAAGACATTCGCAGCTACCACATCGTCCACATAGACATAATCTCGCGTTTGAAGTCCATCTCCATTGATGACTGGTTGCTCACCACTGAGTAACTTCTGCGCGAAAATAGCAATCACACCTGCCTCACCTTGAGGATTCTGCCTTGGTCCATAGATATTCGCATACCTGAAAGCCACTGAAGGCAAACCATGAACATGAGCATAATAATAGAGATATTGCTCATTGGAAAGTTTTGCAATGCCATAAGGCGAAATCGGCTTTGTGGGATGTCTTTCATCAGCTGGGAAATATTCTTGTTCCCCGTAAACAGTACCACCGCTGGAAGCAAAGATGATTTTCTTCACACCACTTCTCAATGCGGATTCATAGATATTGATTCCGCCTAGAATATTGATTCTAGCATCATATGTTGGATCTTGAACAGAAACTCGCACATCCATTTGGGCGGCATGATGATTCACAATGTCAAATTTCTCTTCTATGAACAAAGCTGGAATTTCAGGATTATTCACATCCATTTCAATGAATCGAGCATTAACGGGTATATTCTCTTTCTTTCCCGTTGATAGGTTATCAATGATTACAACTTCATGTCCGAGTGACAAATAGGCATCCGCAATATGCGAGGCGATAAATCCGGCACCGCCGGTGACTGCAATCTTCATGATGATCCTGTGGAAAAGTAATGTGCAAATATACCGAAGTTCACACACGATATTTGCCCCATAATTGCACTGCATGGTAAATACTATTCACCATCTTGCGTCTTGTTATGCCGGCAAATAGAAAAATAGGCTAATTTTGATTATGCAGAATGTATTCTTACATTTTAGATCGTTCATAAGTATCGGGATTCTCACTCAATGATTTCAATTCTCAAGAAGATATTCGGTGGTACAAAGCATGATAAGGATGTTCAATCCCTCAAGCCGATCGTACTGCAAATCAATGAAGAATATGCTCGCCTTTCATCTCTTAGCGATGAACAGCTCAAATCCAAAACACATGAATTCAAAGCATTAATTCAATCTCGCACTGCCACCCTTCAAGAAGAGTTGGCTGAATTGCGGGAGCAATTGACAAGTCAAGACTCAAATCATGATGAGAATTCAAAGATTCATGATAGAATAAAAGAAATCGGTAATGAAGAATATGAAATCATTCAAGATGCTTTAGAAGAAATTCTTCCTGAAGCATTCGCCGTGGTGAAGGAAACTTGTCGTCGCCTCACCGAAAGAAAGCACTCATATGAAGTTGTGGGACAACATCATGTTTGGGCTATGATCCCCTATGATGTTCAGCTCATCGGCGGAATCGTCATTCATCAAGGAAAGATTTCCGAGATGACAACGGGTGAAGGAAAAACATTGGTTGCTGTTTCACCGATGTATCTCAATGCGCTTTCAGGAAAAGGGGTCCATCTCGTTACAGTCAATGATTATCTTGCACGCCGAGATAGCGAATGGATGAAACCCGTTTTTGATTTCCTCGATATCAATATTGGATGCATTCAATCCAATATGCAACCGCATCAAAGACATCATGAATATTCGGTCGACATCACTTATGGTACAAATAATGAATTCGGATTTGATTATCTCCGAGACAATATGGTGAATGAAGCCGAAGACATGGTGCAAAGACCTCACTTCTTTGCAATCGTGGATGAGGTGGATTCCGTATTGATCGATGAAGCAAGAACCCCGCTCATCATTTCAGGTCCGGTGAGTCATTCCAATGATCAACAATATGATCAATTGAATCCTCGCGTTCGAAGACTCGTTGATTCACAAAATAGACTCATCAATACCATTGTGAATGATGCGGAAAAACTTCTTCAAAAAAATGATAAAGAAGACAGAATACAGGCAGGTGTAAATTTACTTCGTGCTTATCGCGGAATGCCCAAGCAGAAGAAATTATCCAAACTCTTGCAGGAACCTGAATATCAAAGGCTCATGCGAGATACAGAGCTTCAATATCTCCGCGAACAAGGCACAAAGATGTCCATAATCGATGAAGAGATTTTCTATACCATCGATGAAAAGAACCATCAAATAGACATTACTGAAAAAGGTCGCGAATTACTCACAAAAGTTGGCGAAGATCCTGAAATGTTCATCATTCCTGATATCACCGGTGAACTCAGCATGGTGGAAGGAATATCAGGACTCACAGCAGATGAGAAGCAAGCTCAAAAAGATGAATTGATCCGACGCTATTCCATGCGCAGTGATATCATTCATACTGTGCATCAATTGCTTCGCGCATATTCACTCTATGATCGCGATGTGGAATATGTTGTTGATGGCGGAAAAATCAAAATCGTTGATGAATTCACAGGTCGTATTCTCGATGGCCGGCGCTATTCAGATGGTCTTCATCAAGCGATTGAAGCAAAAGAAGGCGTAGCCGTAGAAGCTGACACGCAAACCTATGCAACAATCACACTTCAAAATTATTTCCGTTTATATCGCAAACTCGCCGGCATGACAGGCACTGCGGAAACTGAAGCAGGTGAATTCGATAAAATTTACAATCTCGATGTTGTGGTCATCCCATCTAATCGTCCAATCGTTCGCAAAGATCTTGATGATTTTATTTTTAAAACGAAAAAAGAAAAATTCAATTCAGTTGCCGATGAAGTGCAAAAGCTCGTGACAGAAGGCAGAGCTGTACTCGTTGGAACAACCAGCGTTGAGGTTTCGGAAGTACTTTCCAAAATGCTCAAAAGACTCAATATCGATCATCGTGTATTGAATGCGAAACAGCATCAGCATGAAGCTGAAATCATTGCTGAAGCTGGAAGAAAAGGGAAAGTAACAATTGCTACAAATATGGCCGGTCGTGGTACCGACATCAAGCTTGATGATGAAGTGAAAGCCGCCGGTGGTTTGGCAATCATTGGTACGGAAAGACATGATGCCCGGCGTATCGATAGACAGCTCAGAGGTCGTGCTGGCCGTCAAGGAGATCCAGGTTCATCGCAATTTTTTCTCTCTCTTGAAGACAATCTCATGCGCCTCTTCGGCGGAGAACGCATTGCATCCGTCATGCAAACTTTCAAGGTGCCTGAAGGCGAACCGATTCAAGCCGGGATGGTGACGAAATCGGTGGAAAAAGCACAAAAGAAAGTTGAAGAAAATAACTTTGCTATTCGTAAGCGCTTGATAGAATATGATAATGTGATGAATCAACAAAGAGAAGCCATCTATTCAATGCGCCGTCTTGTGATTCATGGCGAAAGAATGAAAGGCGAGATTATTGAATTCTTGGAGCAATTAGCCAATCATTGGTATCATCAATATCATGAAGAACAAAATCTTGAAGGATTGAAAGATCAAGTTCGCACTCACATGCTCTGTGAAGTTGAAATTTCCGAGCAAGAGTTCCGCACAATGAAAGAAGAAGAATGCACCAATCGAATTGTTTCTCTTGCAAAGGAATTCCTCGAAAGAAAAGAGCAGCAATTTGGTGTTGATTTCATGATTGGTCTTGAGCGATTTGCATTCCTTCGCGCAATCGATGATAAATGGCGCGAACATCTTGGTGTGATGGATGAATTGAAAGAAGGTATTCATCTTCGTGCTTATGGTCAAAAAGATCCACTCCTCGAATACAAAGGCGAGGCATTGAATGCATTCCAAAATCTCTTTGTGGAAATTCAAAAAGAAACAATCACCGCTGTGTACAGATTTTATCCGCAAGTGATTTCTCAAGGGCAAAGTGTTCGACCTCAAGTAGGAGCTCTTGATCACAAGAATGTCAATGTGATGAATTCACCCTCACTGAGTTTCATGGGACAATCTGCATCAAGAACATCTTCCACAGCTGGCATCAGAGCCGTGAAACCGGAAATCGATGAATATGGACAAGAATCAATGGATCAATCGCAAGTGCAACAAGCTGGGAATACAGTAAGACGAACCGAACCCAGAGTAAAAAGGAATGATGCCTGTCCCTGTGGAAGCGGTAAAAAGTACAAACAATGTCATGGTCAAAATGTCTGATTCATAGCCCCGTTTAAGCGGGGCTTTTTTTATGGAAAAGCCGTAAGTTAAAACGATTGTACTCTTTTTAATGATTCTATGTCCATTCAAACCACTCATAAAGGCTCAAGACTCTTCGCCTTGGATCTTGCCCGCTTGATGGCAATGCTCATGATGATGCAGGGTCATACGCTTGATGCTCTCGTCAATCCACAATTGATGGATCTTGGGACATTTCCCTGGAATATTTGGCAATTCATGCGTGGTCTTACCGCTCCTATTTTCTTGATCGTATCGGGAACCGTTCATGTATTCGCAATGAAGCGAGATGAACAAGGTGCAATGAGTGAAGAAACAAGAAAAAGGAGAATGCATTGGGCATGGATCATCATGCTATGGGGTTATTTGCTTGTATTTCCTGCAAATAGATTGATTGATTTACCTTTTGCGGAAGCACATGCTTGGTCTTATGCATTTCAGGTGAATATCTTACACATGACCGCAATCACGCTCATGGCCATGGTCTGGTTATCGTCAAAAACTTATTCCGTGAAATCACTCGGACGCCGCTCCGGGCTGATCGCCGCGAGTATTTTTCTTCTTGCTCCCATCATGCATTCCATACATTGGTTTGACTATCTCCCTGAATTTTTCGCGGGCTTTCTAAGTCCTGAAAGAGGCTCTCTATTCCCTCTTTTCCCAACAAGCGGTTTCATGTTTTTAGGTGTTGCATTTGGTTCATATCTCCATGGACTCAGTGAGGAACAGAGAAATACATTCATGAGAAAAACAATTTTCCTCGTGGGAATTTCCGCTATTGCAATCGGAATCGGCATCTATCAAAGTACATTTCATTTTGCAAGAATTCTGGAATATTTGAATCCCGGTTCAATGATTATACGCACGGGAATCATCATTCTTTTCATTGGTCTTTGCTCCTATCTTTCAGCACTCTTGAAGAGATTTGAAAAGCGACTCGTTTTCTTCAGCAGTAAATCACTGCATATTTATATTCTACATTTGGTTTTGCTCTATGGCACTCCATGGTTCCCAAGCGTCGGTAGAATATTCATGCATGAAGCATCACTGGAAATTGGGGCAATCTCGGCAATGCTGATTGTTACACTCACTCCCGGACTCATAGCTCTTGAGCAATATGTGAGAAAGAATCTGTACTATGCACATGAAACCATCAAATATACACTTGCGGTCATGCTTGCTTATGCTTTGATTGTATAGATTCCAATTGCAATACACATGAAAAAGCCTCATTGTATCAACACAATGAGGCTTTTTGTATCTAAGACTTTTGTTAATTATCTAATCACGGCAAAAGGAATAATCGAGCGATATGTACCGGCATCAATGGTCATGATATAATTTCCGGGAACTGCGGATGACATGTCAAATGGCATAACATTAGAACCTTTTTCGGCATTATCGATTCTTGTTTCACCGATCAAAGAACCGGTCACTGAATGCATGCGGATATTAACAGGACCGGCATGTGGTACTGCAAAATGAGCCATCATCATTCCATTTGTTGGATTTGGTGCGATTGTGTTTTCAGCATTTTCTGTGAACTCATTCACACTTGTTGTTGCAGGTGGTAACTGTACGACTGTTTCTCCAACAAGCGCAAACAAACCAAATGCTTCACCATTAAGATTTGCTGCAGGATTTAAAAATCCACTGGCAAATACAATTACGCTTTGACCTGCAATTGCAGCACCAGGTACATTAAACGATGCAATCACATCGCCACCTGCGGGTGCAATTCCAACCACATAATTTTGAGCTGGAACACTGATATATGCTGAGTTTTTACCATAAGCAAGCGCTGACACAAGATTATTGCCACCAACACGAACATCTACCGCAGGTGCATCTGTTGAGCCGTGGAAGACAATTACATCAATATTATTGGAATCTACAGCAGAATCACGAATTCCAGTCAATGGATAAATCGTGAAACCGATGCTTTCGCCTGATGGATTCGCAGCAAAACCTTGTTGAATCACGCCATTTGCAAATGCTACATAATTTCCTTCAGGCAAAGTAACGGTAAATGACTTCAGTGTATCAGCGGCTTTTTCACTTGTACCGGGCGCAATACCAATTTCATAAGCGGTACCGGCATTCAATTCGTACGTTGGTGATGATGTACGGAAAGCGAAATTGTCAAATGCTTTTTCACCATTGAAATAAACATCAACACTCGCAGCAGCTGGATCTGCAGCATTATGCACGATGCGTAATTTTACGTTTTTTTGGTTTACAGCAGGAAATTTTAGGAATGGACCACCATCTGCGGTAACAAGATATAAACCAAATGCTGAACCATCACCATTTGCGGCAGGATTCAAGAATCCGGATGCAATGATGGTGAATGCCTCACCATCCAAAACTTGTAGATAATAACTAGCGATTGTTTCTCCACCTGTTGGTGCGATATCGAGTGTGTACAGATTATCAAATAAACCGGAAGCACCATCCTCAGGCATTTGCAAATATGTTGAGTATTGACCATACCCCAAATTTGTAATCTTTTTTGCACCTTCTATTGAGATATCCACTGCCGGAGCATCTGTCGCGCCATGAAACACGCGAATATCAGCAAGTGAATCTCTTTCACCTGTTGTACGTGCATTCGGCAATGCGAAAAGGTTAAAACCAATGGATTTTCCATCAGGATTTGATGCAAATGAACCGGGAGTCAAAACGCCATTCGCTATGGCTTGATAAGTGCCATTCGGCTCGAGGGTAACTGTAAATGTTGCAATTGTATCAGCAACTGAAGTACTTGTTCCGGGTGCAATACCGATAACGAGTGGAATACCTGCAGGAACATCGGTGAATGGAGTTGCGGTTTGGAAAGCAAAATTGTCGAATGCTTTCATCGCACCGACATAAACATCAACAGTTTGAGCTGCTTTGTCTGCCGCATTGTGTATTACTTGTAGCTTGGCGGTTTGCTGAGCTTTAAGACCGGCCGAGAACATTGTAGTTAATGCCGCAATAAGAATGAGTATTTTCATGGATTCACCAATGAGAAATGTGATTAAAGATTGTTATGATATTTTATAACTAGGCAAACAGATAACATTGCAGGATTGTTCCCGAATACTACATTCAACCCTTGAAGACCATGAATATCTTGTTTGAATCAAAGCAATTAAATGAAAAACCGCATGTCACAACTATGAACATGCGGCTAATTTCTGAGATTTAGTCTGAGATTTTGGTCTTATCTACTGATAATCAGTGGAGTGGTAATTGACTTTCCATCCATAATCATTCTTACCATATACATTCCAATTGGAAGCTCCTGAGCCGGAACCATGAGTGAATGCCCACCGCTTTCAATACGAGCTTTGAGCAATGCTTTCATCAAGCGACCATCCATCGAATGAATAGATATTTCAGCTTGAACTGCATGAGGAGCAACAAATTGAATAATACCTGAATAGGACATCGGTTGTGGCGAACATGCAATGCGGAATTCCTGAGCTGTATTCTCGTCAACAGATACATTGATTTTTTCAGATGTATTTGGCGCGCTCACTTCATAAAATGATCCGCTTTTTGTCTCACGAAGCATCACTGCACGCACTTGATATACAACATCTTGTTTCCAATTTGCTTTAATATCATTGAAGGTTGTTTCTGTGATTGGGCTCGGCGTCAATGCTTCAAATGGGCCTGCTTCGGAAGAACTTTTATACACCAAATATCCATTTGCATTTGGGACGCTTTCCCAATCTATTTGCGCGCTGACAGTTGAGGTAACGCCAATATTCTTCGGTGTTTCAATCGGCATATTGGATGTCATGCGTAATGTTGGATCACCAATCAATGCGATATGCGTTCCACGGGGTGCCACCTGATAATATACTCCACCGGGATATCTATTGGTTACATATATTGATGGCATATATTGTTGCGTATTATTTTGTGCTCCAAGCAATACCTCACCAATTGGTTTTCCAAGTCCCATCGGATGGAAAAACCAATGTGGTCTTGCAGCCCAACCTGTTGTGAGAACCGTTCCGCGGGATGCCACGACACTGCGCATCACATTGTCTTTAGAATCCCAATCACCAAAATAACTACCGAAAATCATGGTGAATATCGAAGTGATTGGTCGCTTGGAAAATTCAGCAATCCCTCCCACTCCGGCACATGAAGTATAAGATCCTGCTCCACAACCATAGGAAAACATTGTTGTGATTGTTGAATCAAGAAACTCTCTATTTGCCACGATATTGTCTTTGCCCACAAGTCCGCCGAAACCTCTATAAGCGCTTCCGGAAAAACCCTCTCCATATGCCCCAAAATTATCATCAACCGTTGCTTCATATACCGGTTTGATTGCACCGGATCTGAATGCATGATTTTTGTCGAGATATCGCTTAAGCAATTGAAGTTCTGTTTCTGCGAATGAAGTGAGATTGTAAAAATCAATTCTTCCAACCGGATATTTTATGTCAGCATCATTTTGTGATTTGTCGAATTTTCCATCACCGGGAACATTCTTGTTTTCCACTCGTGATGCGCCGCTTGAATTGATGCTTTCATCAGACCATTCACCATCAAAGTCTGCATAGTACACATCAGCCGGCCATGCTCCGACATGATCGGGAGAATGTCCATCAGGTGCCATCAAACCCGAATAAGGAACAGGGATTCTACCCAGCAATAGGATAGAATACAATTCATTGGGATTCTTTTCAATGATGCTGAAGATGATTTCCTTTGTGGTGGTAACAGCCTCAGGATTAAATGCGGTTGCACGCGGAGCGCTTCGCTTTATCACGGTCCACAACTCTTTCTTGAGATCTTGTTCAAGTCGAGCAATTTCGGCGGACAAAGGCATCATCATCGTGCTGTCTATGAGTAAAATGACCGTGCCACGACTCAATACCGGAGACACATTGATTCCAGACAATACATAGCCGGATCCGAAATATGATGTCACCGTATCTGTGACTCCAAGATTCAATGTTTTTATGCCGGCAGGAGTACATACTTTCAATATCTGATATTCATAGGCGATGCCAGAAGTGACATTTTCATCCGTATATGTCAAATCATCTTTGCCAAGATTTGCGATTGCATTTCCCCATTCTGCTTGATCCGACCAAGAGTGCATGGTTGGATCTTTACGAAAGACCGCATATGATTCCGCCCTGTCATCTTTATTCCATGACAAGATAATTGCAGGATTGGGTGTGCTTTGAACTTTAGCTTCAACCGTTACAGAAAATCCTTTGCCGTCTTGTGACAAAAGATCTCCGGATTGAAGAATCAAGAAGAGAAGAATCGTAACTATGCGCATGAAATACCTCATGTATTAATTATCAATCATCATCGGATTTATTCTTTTTTCTGAATAGAAATGAAACGGGAACACCTTCCAGATCTATATGCTTACGCAATGTTCTTTCCAAGAATCTCTTATATGAATCAGGTAATTCTTGCGGATGATTACAGAAAAAGGCAAATGTAGGCGGAGCAATTTTGGTTTGCGTGATATAATTGATGCGCAAATCATGTCCGCGATAAGAAGGTGGTGGAGTCTTCGTGATTTCTTCATGAAGAATATCATTCAACTTAGAAGTAGAAATGCGAGATGATCTTCGTATCTGGATCTCCTTTGCCATATCAATCACTTTGGACAATCTCTGTTTTGTCAAAGCCGAAACAAACACAACAGGTAGATAATCGAATGTTTTCAATTCCTCATGAACTTTCTTCGTGAATTCAACCGCAGTATTTGTCTCTTTCTCGACCGCATCCCATTTATTGACAGCAATGATCACGCCTCTGCGTGCATCCACTGCATCATTGATGATGCGTTTATCCTGGGCTTCCAATCCACGCTCGGCATCCAGAACAACAACTGCAACATCGCATCGGTCGATTGCACGAGCGGTTCGCATAATTGAATACATTTCAACATTTTCTTTGATATGACTTCTCTTTCGAAGACCCGCCGTATCAATCAATACAATTTCTTCGCCATAATATTTCAAAACACTATCGATGGCATCACGCGTTGTGCCGGGAATATCTGATACAATTGCGCGTTCCACTCCGAGAAGTGCATTCGTGATACTCGATTTACCAACATTGGGTCTGCCGATCAATGCAATTTTCAATCTTCCATCATCATCAAGATGTTCATCTTTATTGAGTGGCTCCACAACATGATCGAGAAGATCGCCCGTGCTTCTTCCATTCAATGCGGAAATACCGAATGGTTCGCCTATTCCGAGAGAAAAGAACTCAAACAATTGTGCATCTTGAATGGAATTATCACATTTGTTGACTGCCAATGTGATATGCTTACCGCTTTGTCTTAGCGTGAGTGCGATTTCTTTGTCAACCGGTGTTAGACCATCTCTACCATCACAGACAAAAATGATGGATTGTGCTTCTTCAATTGCTAAATGCGCTTGCTCGCGAATGGCTCTGTCGAAGAGTTCATCACTTTCAGGAACGATACCACCTGTATCAATCAAGATGAATCCAACGCCACTCCATTCTCCGCTACCATAATGTCTATCTCGTGTAACACCCGATGTTGCATCTACAATAGCATCTCTTTCTTCAAGGATGCGATTGAAGAGTGTTGATTTCCCAACATTGGGTCTTCCGACTATGGCTACCAAATTGTGCATGTTTTTCTCGATATGAATAAGGCAAAAATACTAAATACAAGAGCATAAATCATGCTGTGATGAGAATGAATGACAAACCCGGACGCATTGACAGGATTTACCATATGAACTTAGAGTGAATCTCGCAAAAAGGCTTTTATATTATCAATCGGAATTCTTTCTTGTTGCATGGTATCGCGATTGCGAATAGTGGCAGCTGAATCATTTAGTGAATCATTATCAATCGTAATGCAAAATGGTGTTCCAATTTCATCTTGCCTGCGATATCGCTTGCCAATGGAGCCGGAAGTATCCCATTGCACTTTATAGTCTTTCTGTAAATCCTTATACAATGGGTCTGCAAGTTCGGGCAGTCCATCTTTGCTTGTTAATGGGAAAATTGCGGCTTTCACCGGTGCTAATTTCGGATGAAATTGCAAAACGGTTCTTGTTTCCACCGCACCATTTTCACCATCAATTTTTTCTTCCTTGAATGCATTGCAGAGGAATGCCATGAATGAGCGAGAGGCACCGACCGAAGTTTCAATCACATAGGGTACATACCGATCTTTCGTTACAGTATCCACATATTCTTGCTTCTTACCGGAAAATTCCTGATGATTTTTCAAATCAAAATCGGTTCTGGAATGTATGCCTTCAATCTCTCCCCATCCAAATGGGAATAGGAATTCAATGTCTGTTGCCGCATTTGCATAATGCGCCATTTTTTCATGTGGTTTTGATCGCAATGAGGATGGATTCATGCCATGCTCGATAAACCACTGATAACGCTGTTCAAACCAATATTCAAACCACTCTTTTTCCGAACCGGGCTTGATGAAAAATTGCATTTCCATCTGTTCAAATTCACGGGTGCGGAAAAGGAAGTTCTTTGTGTTGATTTCATTTCTGAATGCCTTGCCGATTTGTGCAATCCCGAAAGGCGGTTTTTGTCTGGTTGAATCTAATACATTCTTGAAATTCACAAATATACCTTGTGCTGTCTCGGGTCTGAGATAGACGGTATTCGACACATCTTCAACGGGTCCAACAAAAGTCTTGAACATCAGATTGAAATAACGAACATCTGTCCAATCTGTAGTGCCACTCACAGGATCGGTGATCTGTTCATCAATGATGATCGCATGAAAATGTGCTGGCTCACTTGCTAGATTAAGTCTGGCTTCCACGGCATTTGCTTGATCTGTCTTTCCCTTTTTTCTGAGTTTTTCAATATAATCCTCGATGAGCGTATCGGCACGATGTCTGGCCTTGCTCACTTTATTGTCAATCATCGGATCAGTGAATTGTCCAAGATGACCACTCGCCTCCCATGTGCGAGGATGCATGAGAATTGCTGCATCCAACCCTTCTATGTCATCACGCAAAGTCATGGCTTTCCACCATGCTTCTTTCACATTGCGTAGAAGTTCAACGCCGAGCGGACCATAGTCCCAACAGCCATTCAAACCGCCATAAATTTCTGAAGATTGAAATACGAAACCGCGTCTCTTGCTTAATGATAAGATTGCATCCAAAGGTGTGGCCATGATTCGATCAATGTAAGTGTAAATGTGAGTATGAAAATACGAATTTGCCCGGGCTTTGTCTAAAGGGATTAAAGCCGGGTACCTTGCTTTGCTAGATTATCAACATATTCATTCCAATGATCACCAGTATGTGCCGCGATTTTATTCCATGAGATGGAAAGACCACATGTGCGAATGAAATGTGCATAGCGTTGCGTTAAAACTTGTTTTGCCTTCCAGGCTCCAATTGCCCATTCTCGAATGCCGGCATAATCATAATGAACGGTGATTTCTTGATGACCATGCTGTTTGCACCATTGCACAACTTTCCCAACAGCCATGAGTTCTCCCGCCACTTGACGAGCTTCCAAATATTCAGGATTACTCACTGATCCGAAATCCTCAAAAATCAAGGTATCATCTTGAATGATCGCAATACCATATCCCACTTTACCGGCGATATAGGATCCATCGACATAAGCGTGCATTCCTTCATGATTTCTGTGTTTTTTTGAGGTTGATTGAGTATGATTCTGATCGAGCAATGTTTGTAATTCGATATCTTTCAATGATCTGAAATCATATCGAAATGTCTTTTTTGACGGAGCATAATAGAGTCTTAGCATTCCAATGGGATTTCCGGCTTTAAAACATTCCATGCTGACGGCAAACTCTTGCCACTTCTCTTCGGCAATGAGCAAGGAATACTTCGTCTTAGAAACTTGCGATTCCAGCTCCTTCACCTTTTTTCTCAGTATCAATTCATGCGGCGATTTCATGATTGATCACCGAAAATTAGAATCTGCTCAATGATTGCTTCGGCGCATGCATCTTTTGTCATAACGGGAAATTCTTTTATTCCACCCACACGATCTATAATGGAAATGGTATTATTATCACCACCGAATCCACTGTCTATGGTATTTGCAAGATTTACAATCATCAAATCACAGTTTTTCTCCGCGATTTTCTTCTTTCCATATTCCATCGCATTGTGGGATTCCAAAGCAAATCCGATAAGAATTTGATTATGAGATTTTATCTTACCCAACTGTGCAAGAATATCTGTCGTTTTTTTGAGCATTACAGACATTGAATCGGAATCACCTTTTTTGATCTTCCCTTCATGTCTCTTCTCAGGAGTGAAATCTGCGATGGCTGCACTCATGATGATGATGTCTTGCTTTGATTGATGCTTCATAACTGCATCATGCATCTCTTGTGCAGATTCCACATCGATTCTCTGAATGGGACCTTCAGGTGTTTTTAGTGAAACCGGACCGGTAATCAATGTCACCAATGCACCTTGCTTTGCACATTGTCTCGCCAATGCAAAACCCATTTTGCCTGAGGAGAAATTTCCAATGAATCTCACATCATCAATTCGCTCAAAGGTTGGTCCAGCTGTGATCAATACATGTTTTCCATATAGCAATAATCGCTGAGGAATCTCTTCATGAATTTCAATTTCTGATGGATCAGCTTTTAGGTGGATTGAGACATCACTTCCTGAGAGAACATGTGAACAATGCTCTATCAATACATCAATATCAGGAAGTCTGCCGGGTCCGAATATTCCACTTGCCAATTCTCCGATTGCGGGTGGAATGATGATTATTCCATCTTGTTTCAATGTCTCGATATTTCTTTGAACAGCAGGATGTTCCCACATATCGGAATCCATTGCAGGTGCAATGAGTAAAGGAATGTCTTTCGGTAAAGCACAAGCGATGATGGATAATGCTGTATCGTAAAACCCCGTGGCAAGGCGAGCAAGTGTTGTTGCTGAGCATGGAGCAATCAGCATTGCATCACACCAATGCGCGTGATGTATATGCCATGAACCACCATCCTGGATATCATCCTCAAACATGTCCATTGGAACTGGATTCTTGGAAAGATTCATCAGAACTGTACGAGAAACAAATTTCTCGGCAGATGGCGTCATAATTACACGTACCTCTGCACCCTGCTTGATCAATTCGCGAACAATCAGGGGTGCTTTATAGGCAGCAATACTGGCACTAACTCCAAGTATGATTCTTTTGCCTTGCAATTCCATAAGCATTAGGAATAAAAAAGCCATCGTTCCACATTCGTAGGCGATGGCTCATAATGACTCATTGAGAAAGATGACTCATTGAGAAAGTTTACTTTTCATCATTCATGCGGACAGTCAATTGATCGTCCATGACTTCCTTCATAGCAATGAAGATCGGCTTGGGAAGAACATCGAACTCACGGCTGATGGCCAATTTATCATAGTTTGGACCTTCCGCTTCATCGGTGTCAGTCTCGACATTCTCCATGCGAGCATTCAATTGTATCTTGATTTGATCATTGATCTGACGCGAACGAATACCCATGGCCACGATAGACTTATAAATACTACCTTTGGCAGATTCTTTCATCCGAACTTCTACAGGGTTTACGATATAAGTGCTCATTCTGAACTCACTTTGTAACGATGAATAGGACAACAAACATAGAGAATGATCATGAGATGACCAAATATGGCTTTATTGTTTTGGAATCTCCAAGAAAACCAATCCAAAACGGTCCTTTGTTTTGATTTGAAGTATCACAACTTCACCTTGTCGGTCTTTCACTAGATTTTTTATCTGACCTGTTTTGGTTATTTCTTGTTTGTCCGCTTTTACTATCGCTATACCGGAAGAAAGCCCTCTTTGGCCTGCCACGGAATATGGCTCAACTTTTGAAACAAATACACCTTTCTCGACTTCGAGATCAGTTTTATTCTTTTCAGACAATGGATTTATGGTAAATCCTAAATCTTTGAATGATACTGTTCCATTGCTAATGTCTTCAATAGTATTTGCCGAGCCTGTCACTCCTTCATCATTCGATGCCATTTTATCATCATCTCTTTTTTTGAGAGTGACTGATTTTGTGATAGACTTGCCATCTCTCCAGATTTTCAAATTGACTTTGTCGCCTGCTCTTCTTTGAGCAACCAAACTTTGAAGATCATTGGATGAATTCACAGGCTTGCCATCTAATTCCAAAATGACATCACCGGGTTCAATTCCTGCTTTCTCTGCCGGACTATCTTTTAAAATATCATCAACCAATGCACCTACAACTTTATCCAACTTCAGTGATTTGGCAGAAACTTCATCCACAGGTCGAAGAGAAATTCCGATATATCCTCGATCCACTTTACCATCTTCGATGATGTCCAAAGCCACAGCTTTCATCAGATTTGATGGGATGGCAAATCCATAACCCATATATCCACCGGTGCGTGTAGCAATTGCTGAATTGATCCCAATCAAACTGCCGCGAAGGTTAAAAAGACCTCCACCACTATTTCCGGGATTGATGGCTGCATCAGTTTGAATGAAATTTTCAACCGCATATCTATCGCGATTGAGTCCTAATGCGCCTCTACCGATTGCACTCACAATTCCTGAAGTGACTGTTGAATTGAGCCCGAGTGGATTTCCAACAGCAATCACCATTTCGCCAATAGCAACTTCATCGCTATTGCCGATATGAGCAACGGGTAAATTATTTGCTTCAACTTTGATGACTGCAAGGTCAGTCAATGGATCTTTTCCAATAAGCTTTGCTTTATACTCTTTTTTATCTGAAAGAATGACTGTGATTCCATCTTCTTTGGCTTCATCAACCACATGATTATTCGTTATGATATAACCATCAGCCGAGATAATCACCCCGGATCCGGCTCCTTCTTGTTTTGGCATTTCTCTTTCCTCGCCACCACCACCGGGTGCGTCTTCAGGACTACCAAAGAATCGGAAAAGATCACGCAAATCTTTGTTGACTGCTTTAGATTCAGTAATGACTTTTATGTTCACAACTGTTGCATTTACTGTTTTGCTTGCAGATGTGAATGCGTCATTGATTGCTTGAACCTGTGGACTTAATGTAATTGGTGGATTCTTTGCGCCAATTTCTTTATTGCCTGCAAAAACAGAACCTATTCCACCGGTATCGAATGTCGATACTAATGCAATTCCAAAAACGATTCCAATACCGATGAGCAATACCGCAGATACGATTGGTTTTTTTGACATAAATTTTTCTCAATCCTTGATTTACAGAAAAATGGTGACTAACTAACGAATGTCTTTTAAAATTGTTGCAATCATGTAAAAAAAACAAAGGGCGATTGAGTATAAACCCAATCGCCCAAAGCTGTGATATGTCAGTAGATTAGCGAGATACCGTAATCTGCTGCTCTGCTGTGAATGGTCCTGCTACCATCTTGATGATATAGGAACCTGATGGCATCATCTCCATCGGTATCTCTGAGCTATAGACCCCCTTCTGGAATTGGCCATTCGCCAAGGTGGCTATACGCTCGCCTTTCATCGAATACATCGCTATCTCTGTATTCACGGTAAAGCCAACTGAGAATTCCAAACTTGCTCTGCCATCTACTACCGGATTCGGGGTCAATGCCTTCAAACCAAATGACTGATTCGATGGATCAACGCCGCGATAGTTAAATGCACAGGTCGGATCTACTA
The DNA here is from genome assembly GCA_947491315.1 of Ignavibacteria bacterium. GTDB lineage: Bacteria > Bacteroidota > Ignavibacteria > Kapaibacteriales > UBA961 > UBA961. The sequence goes on along the minus strand of CANLII010000007.1, from coordinate 6,601 downwards.
CCATCGGTGCTTTGCCTGGTGTTACTGTCAAACAACCAACATTTTCACCCTTGGCTTCAACCTCAAAGTCCTTCTTACCAAAATTCGGTAAATACACATTCATCGGTATCGTAAGTATGTCGCCTGCCTTATCGATCAAGGTGGTCGCGCCTACTGCCTCTACCGTCAAGCCAATCTCGCCTTCTTTGATCAAACGAACATTCACCAAGCGGTAATTCGCATTCGCATAAGCGCCTGCTAACACTACCTCATTGAGAACTGGTGAGAATACGCGAGGCTCATAACTAATTGTAAGTGGCATGCTTTGTACCGCTGCAATAGCATTCGGGGCTGACTTCAACTTGATGCCTACATTCGTCTTGGAACCAATCGCAATATTTGATTTACCGATAACTTCCAATTCTGTCGTATATGCTACTGCAACACCGGTGATATCAACATACATTGTATCATCAACTGTTGGGCCTACAATGCCCATTTTAACAGTACGTGAACCAGAAGCACCTACAGGGCTGAATGCTATCTTCACATTGCGGGTCTCATCAAGCTCAAGATTGCTTGCAAGCAAGGCTGCCTTTGAAGTTGCATCAATCACAAATTCTGTCGCTGTCGTTGGATTGATGAAAATATTCAATACAGGGAATTTCACATTACCGATATTCTTAATGGTCGCTGTGATATCTCCACTGGAGCCTACGCAAATATTATTGACACTGCCACCCTTTGGATCAATCTTTGGATCAGGACGGAATGGATCAATACCAAATCCTGTCCACTTTGTGATGATCGCTGGATTTGATGCATCGCTCTCAATCTGCACTTCTGCCATTGCTGAACCCTTCTTCTGTGCCTGGAACTCTGCTTGGAATTCCTTGTATTCACCTTTCTTCAATGTGATTGGAAGTGACAAAGCTGCTTTGTCATACTTGAAACCTTCTGTACCATAACTTGCATTGGACTCTGCTACTGCGCCGGGGGTCACACCTATCATATCTGTAATCGTTACATCATCTGAGAAGTCTGCGCCTGCGCCATCCAATGTTCCTATATTAGTCACGCGTACCATCTTGCGATTCGCAGGCTTCACTACACCTTGAATAATCGTTGAATCAAAGTCATAATCTTCTGTCTGCAATTGACCAATGATACCTGCGCCACGAAGTGGGGGATCAGTTGGAACGCTGGTTCCTAAGTCTGTTTCAAAGGTCACAACCAAATTGTCATTGCCTATCACCGTTGGGCTGAATGCAGCTTCTACTTCAATAACCTGATTCGGTTGCAAGGTCATACCATTGAATACATTCTTGTCAAATGCAAAGTCAGCATCTGGTGAGGAGGATGACAAAATGCGAATCGGACCATTACCGATATTCTCAAGGATAATTCCCTTGGCATCAATATATGGACCATTGCCAATGCGCTTTCTGCCCCAGTCTGCACCGCGAGCCAAAAGACCGCCTTCAATTCCTCTGCCTTTGAGTTCGCCAATGCTGTCACGAGTGCGCGCGTCACTGGAGAATACAATCGCTTCTGTATAACTAGTTGGATCAACTGCGGTGAATTCAACATCATATTGGCGGGTTTCACCCGGTTGTAATACAAGTGGATTCTGCGCATTGATAACAGGCCAGCCGACCAATTTAAATACTGCAGGATCTTTCGGAAGTGTATAACCGGTAATTGTTAAGGATGCATCACCTTCATTTTTTACAAGAAGTGGTTGCGCAACTTTCGTACCCTTTCTAATGGTACCAAAATCAATATCACTCACAAAAATAATTGGCTCACCTACTACTGCCTTTACTGTGCCTTTCTCTGCTATAACGCAGCCATCATCCATCAAGAATATATCACGGAATTCTCCCTTCACATCTTTAGTGAAGCTTACCTGCAAGGTTACTTTGCCGCCAGCAGGAATCGTGATTGGGAATGTCGCATTCAAGATCGTAAATCCTTGACCACCTGTTTTCAGTGTCAAATTCTTTACTACTGCTGATGAATTCTTATTCTTATTCACAAGATCGATGGACTTGGTGATGGTCTCATTTGGTTTGCATTTACCGAAGTCTGTGTCTTTGGCTTCAATGTCAACGGCAAAGGCTTTATACATCACTTCGATGATTGTATCATTACCTGCGCGGTCAACAAATACTACCCAAGCACGAGCATCGATTGCAGGATCAATCACTTTAAGTAACCAATCTGTTTTGATCGTGGTTCCGGCAATAAATTCGCGATCCTTGTCATAATCAAATTCATAATTATAACTGGAATCAAGGTCCATATAAATAAGGGCAAGATTTGAGCGAACATTCGGATCATCCGGCTTATCAGTTACAACTGCTTCACCACTGCCATCCTCACCAACAACGGAACCATCACAAAGGACTTTCCATTTTGGATCGGGTTTCACGGTGTCTTTCTTCTCCAAATCTCCCAATGCTACTGATGTTGGGAAGCCATAAGAGTCATAATTTGAAAAGCCATAAGCGTAAGCTGCAAATGGAGCACTACCACGAATACGAAATACACCATCGCCATTCAATTGAAGGCGCTTCATGGAATATGTCTTTCCACGAATCGGAATTGCAAATTTGAAACCGGGAGAAGGGCCGAATTGAACGCTTACCTTTTTCCAAGTAAACTTACCATTCACCACAGTTGCAAATTCGAGATCATCCGGAATGGCTCCATCAGGAGTATTCTCATACACAAGATTCACGAATTGACGCGTAAATGGAAGCGAACCACCTCTCGCATTAGGAGTGGCAAATACGATTTCTTTTTGATATTGCTCAAGCGGAGTGAGCACCAATTGGAATGGATCACTAATAACATTGTCATCGGATTGACCCGGATTATAGAGCATCACATAGATGGGCTTATCAGCTGATATTACTTTACAAGGTGTACCGCCCTGGTTCACCAATGAATTCAAGTCACCATCAAATGCGCGGCGCTCAATAAATGCATCACCTTCGCCGCGTGAATTGAGCGTAAGACGCATCCAGTCACCACCATCACGAGCTACTTTTGTGTCTTTTTCTTTTGCAAATACGCGAATCACTGGTGCTTTTTGGCGGCCAACAATCGGGGTCACATGATATTCTTTACCCCAAGTAAATGTTGGCAATTCCATCTCGGCCATATAGTCACAAGCATATACGCCGGAAGGAACATTCGCGCATTGATTACCGGAAACCACGCCAATGGGCTTCGTTGATTTAACCAATGAACCTGCAACATCACCTGCATCACCATTATTTGCAAAACAGACAACATCACCTTTCATCATGCTAAATGTTGCTTTTTGACCTTTTCTCAAACCACCTGAGGTTACTGAGCCTGATGTTCCACCCATGGTGAATGTCATTTCTGTATCATCATAAGCGGCAATAATATTACTCATTGCTGGCAATTCATAATTTGAACCTGCGGCTGTATATTGTGGATAGGAAGCAACAACATACTCAGTACCAAATGCATTAATAGGGATTGCCAAAAATCCATCGGATGTATACTGATATCTGGTCATACCATATACAATGATTGGAGCACGAGCTTTTATATGAACAGCTGCTTCTCGATATACTTGCTCTGGTGGTGCAAATTGATTTCCTCTCTTCAAATATGGTTGACCCACATTTGTTGGAATACGGAATTCAATCACATCATTGGGTACCGTAACTTTAGAAACACGGTATCCTTGCCCCTTCACTTCGAGAACAACTTCTTGTCTCACACCTGAAGCAACAAAAATGCGGAGCGAGTTATCACCACCCGGTGATTCTTCATCATAACATGGAGGAAATGAGACATAAAACTCATTACCTGCATTAGAACCCGCAAGCAATGATGGGAGCTTCTTTTTATCGATGCCACCTGCCTGGGAAGCTGTATTAACTGATAATATCAGTAATACAAGGAGAAGCAATTTTTTCATACGGTACACCTAAGTACATAAAAGAAAATAGAGTATTAATTGAGTATCTATTGAAAAGAAGAATCTGAATTTACATAAAAACTTAAAATATCACACCACTTTCTTGTTTTAATAGCAATTGGATGGTGACTGAATAACCTTTTTTATGTTGATTTACATATAGACAGTACTTAACTGACTTTGTAACAAAAAAAACAAAGGGCGATTGAGTATAAACCCAATCGCCCAAAGCTGTGATATGTCAGTAGATTAGCGAGATACCGTAATCTGCTGCTCTGCTGTGAATGGTCCTGCTACCATCTTGATGATATAGGAACCTGATGGCATCATCTCCATCGGTATCTCTGAGCTATAGACCCCCTTCTGGAATTGGCCATTCGCCAAGGTGGCTATACGCTCGCCTTTCATCGAATACATCGCTATCTCTGTATTCACGGTAAAGCCAACTGAGAATTCCAAACTTGCTCTGCCATCTACTACCGGATTCGGGGTCAATGCCTTCAAACCAAATGACTGATTCGATGGATCAACGCCGCGATAGTTAAATGCACAGGTCGGATCTACTACCATCGGTGCTTTGCCTGGTGTTACTGTCAAACAACCAACATTTTCACCCTTGGCTTCAACCTCAAAGTCCTTCTTACCAAAATTCGGTAAATACACATTCATCGGTATCGTAAGTATGTCGCCTGCCTTATCGATCAAGGTGGTCGCGCCTACTGCCTCTACCGTCAAGCCAATCTCGCCTTCTTTGATCAAACGAACATTCACCAAGCGGTAATTCGCATTCGCATAAGCGCCTGCTAACACTACCTCATTGAGAACTGGTGAGAATACGCGAGGCTCATAACTAATTGTAAGTGGCATGCTTTGTACCGCTGCAATAGCATTCGGGGCTGACTTCAACTTGATGCCTACATTCGTCTTGGAACCAATCGCAATATTTGATTTACCGATAACTTCCAATTCTGTCGTATATGCTACTGCAACACCGGTGATATCAACATACATTGTATCATCAACTGTTGGGCCTACAATGCCCATTTTAACAGTACGTGAACCAGAAGCACCTACAGGGCTGAATGCTATCTTCACATTGCGGGTCTCATCAAGCTCAAGATTGCTTGCAAGCAAGGCTGCCTTTGAAGTTGCATCAATCACAAATTCTGTCGCTGTCGTTGGATTGATGAAAATATTCAATACAGGGAATTTCACATTACCGATATTCTTAATGGTCGCTGTGATATCTCCACTGGAGCCTACGCAAATATTATTGACACTGCCACCCTTTGGATCAATCTTTGGATCAGGACGGAATGGATCAATACCAAATCCTGTCCACTTTGTGATGATCGCTGGATTTGATGCATCGCTCTCAATCTGCACTTCTGCCATTGCTGAACCCTTCTTCTGTGCCTGGAACTCTGCTTGGAATTCCTTGTATTCACCTTTCTTCAATGTGATTGGAAGTGACAAAGCTGCTTTGTCATACTTGAAACCTTCTGTACCATAACTTGCATTGGACTCTGCTACTGCGCCGGGGGTCACACCTATCATATCTGTAATCGTTACATCATCTGAGAAGTCTGCGCCTGCGCCATCCAATGTTCCTATATTAGTCACGCGTACCATCTTGCGATTCGCAGGCTTCACTACACCTTGAATAATCGTTGAATCAAAGTCATAATCTTCTGTCTGCAATTGACCAATGATACCTGCGCCACGAAGTGGGGGATCAGTTGGAACGCTGGTTCCTAAGTCTGTTTCAAAGGTCACAACCAAATTGTCATTGCCTATCACCGTTGGGCTGAATGCAGCTTCTACTTCAATAACCTGATTCGGTTGCAAGGTCATACCATTGAATACATTCTTGTCAAATGCAAAGTCAGCATCTGGTGAGGAGGATGACAAAATGCGAATCGGACCATTACCGATATTCTCAAGGATAATTCCCTTGGCATCAATATATGGACCATTGCCAATGCGCTTTCTGCCCCAGTCTGCACCGCGAGCCAAAAGACCGCCTTCAATTCCTCTGCCTTTGAGTTCGCCAATGCTGTCACGAGTGCGCGCGTCACTGGAGAATACAATCGCTTCTGTATAACTAGTTGGATCAACTGCGGTGAATTCAACATCATATTGGCGGGTTTCACCCGGTTGTAATACAAGTGGATTCTGCGCATTGATAACAGGCCAGCCGACCAATTTAAATACTGCAGGATCTTTCGGAAGTGTATAACCGGTAATTGTTAAGGATGCATCACCTTCATTTTTTACAAGAAGTGGTTGCGCAACTTTCGTACCCTTTCTAATGGTACCAAAATCAATATCACTCACAAAAATAATTGGCTCACCTACTACTGCCTTTACTGTGCCTTTCTCTGCTATAACGCAGCCATCATCCATCAAGAATATATCACGGAATTCTCCCTTCACATCTTTAGTGAAGCTTACCTGCAAGGTTACTTTGCCGCCAGCAGGAATCGTGATTGGGAATGTCGCATTCAAGATCGTAAATCCTTGACCACCTGTTTTCAGTGTCAAATTCTTTACTACTGCTGATGAATTCTTATTCTTATTCACAAGATCGATGGACTTGGTGATGGTCTCATTTGGTTTGCATTTACCGAAGTCTGTGTCTTTGGCTTCAATGTCAAC
>CANLII010000006.1 GCA_947491315.1 Ignavibacteria bacterium | reverse complement strand
CATGTCAAGATGGAAAATTGGTATTTTTCATGGCTATCAATAATGCAAAATTCAGAAAACCGGTCATTCCCGGTGATCAATTGGTGATGGAAGTAACCATGACTGGAAAAAGATTCAATACATTTGCAATGAGTGCTAAGGGTTATGTCGGTGATACCCTTGTTGCCGAAGCCGAACTTTCAGCCGCAATTGTAGATACATTACCTGCTTAATTCACGATCTAGAACATATGTCTGTACTCATACATCCTTTGGCTAGCATAGCACCTGAAGCGCGAATTGGAAATAATGTCACAATCGGTCCATTTGCTGTGATTGAATCCGATGTTGAAATCGGTGATGGATCAATCATCTCAGCGCATGCAACTCTCATGAATGGTTCTCGCATAGGATCTGAATGTTCGATCTTTCCTGGGGCAGTCATAGGTGCTGTTCCGCAGGATTTAAAATTTAAGGGAGAACATACGCTTGCTATTATTGGTGATAGAACAGTCATTCGAGAATGTGCCACGGTTAATCGTGGAACAGAAGCAACCGGTAGAGCAATCATTGGGATGGATTGTTTGATTATGGCTTACTGTCATATTGCACATGACTGCACGGTGGGAGATCATGTGATCATGAGCAATGTGTCCCAATTGGCGGGTCATGTTTCAATTGGTAATTGGGTTATTCTCGGTGGTTTGGCAAAGGTGATTCAATTCTGTACTATTGGTGATCATGCAATGATTGGAGCTGATTGCAAAATCACAAAAGATGTTTCTCCATATGCACTCATTGGAAGAGAGCCAGCAAAGGTAGAAGCTGTCAATAAAGTTGGATTGAGAAGAAGGGGATTCTCAAATGAAGCCATCGAAGCAATACAAGCATTATATTCGGCCGTCTTTTTCTCCGGCATGAATACGAGTGATGGACTTGAAGAATATCAACGATTGCATCCGAATATGTTACCCGAAGTATCATCCTGCGTGGATTTCATTCGATCATCCAAAAAAGGCATCATTCGTTGATGTCCCAATTCACATTACAGTATCTTGCCAAGATTCCCGCATTGTTCTGTTCGATGGGGATTTATTACTTTTCTTCTTTACCACAAGCACCATTTGTCATGACCACATTTCAGTGGCAGGACAAAATTCTTCACTTCTTCGCTTATCTCTTCTATGGAGCCACATTGGCTTTGGCAGTTTACTTCCATGATCAAAAGAATGCGAAAAAAAACATCCCATGGATTGTAATCATAGGATGCTTATATGCTGTCTCAGATGAGTTTCATCAGTCATTTGTGCCCGGAAGAACAAGTGAGATTGGTGATATCATCGCGGATTGTTTGGGCATTAGCATGGCTGTGATACTTTATTGGAGAATCACCAATAAAAAATCAATGTCATTATGATTTTGCTTGTTCATAAAAAGTATTTACTGCTTTCCAGTTGACGATATTCCACCAAGCATTCACATAGTCAGCTCTTTTATTCTGATATTTCAGATAATAGGCATGCTCCCATACATCAATTCCAAGAATAGGTACTGTATTCCAGCTTGATAATTTATGCTGATTCTCTGCTTGCAAGATTATGAGGGCTCCATCATCTTTGCGATAGTGCAATAAAGCCCAACCACTTCCTTCGACTGCAATTGCCGCTGCAGTGAATTGTTTTTTGAACTGTTCTAAAGAACCGAATGATGTATTGATGGCATTCAAGATTGGGGAAGCATCAATGGTTCCACCACCTTTCGATTGCGATGTCATGCATTGCCAAAACAAAGAATGAAGGGCATGTCCACCACCATGAAAAGCACATTGCCTTGACCAATGTTGAATGAGTGTGAAATCTCCTGATACTCTAGCTTTTGCAAGTTCTGTTTCTGCTTTATTGAGTCCATCAATATATGCTTTATGATGTTTGGAGTGATGTAACTCCATAGTCATTGCATCTATGAATGGTTCTAGTTCACTATATCCATAAGGTAAAGCTGGCAATACATGTTTGGTTAAAGTACCTGCTTTTGCATCACTATCTTGAGCAGTTGCTAATCCGGTGGTTGCAGCCATTCCTGCGAGTGCAATTCCGGAACCAATGAAGGTTCTGCGGTTTGTTTTCATAAATATTCATTCCTATGGAAATTATAGTACATCATTGAGTGCATCTTGTGGCTTCCAAAGATGCTTAGACAAATCTACAGCTTCTCCGATAAAAGTGACTTCTTCTGCAAGAAGTCTGTCTTTCATTTGAGTTGGATGATCAAAATGCATTTTCCCTGATAATTCGCCCAGTCGATTAACCACTCTATGGCATGGAATATCTACTCTATCCATGACTGCATTCAAAGCCCAACCAACAAGTCTTGAGGAGCTTTTTGCCCCCAAAAAATTAGCGATGATGCCATAAGTCGTTACTTTACCATGAGGTATGGTGCGAACTATATCATATACTCGATTATAAAAGTCAATATTCTGATTCATGGCTGTTTCTGTGATTGAATGTGGATTTTTCATGATGTGGACAACTTTACATGCAATATGGGTGCCTAAAATGAAAAATTTGTCTAAATTTCCGCGTTGAAAAGGTATCCGTTCGCACTTTCTATGTCCATTCATGGCAATTTCATATCATGCCGAAGCGGAATTTTCCGCTGAAGTCAAAGGTATTCCAATCTTTGTGGAAGGTTCATCCATCATTGTTGGTAAAGATGCCTTCATTGTCAATTCACTACTTGAATATCCATCTTGTTATGAATTAATCAATCAGTCTTCAGGCGAGAGATATGTTGTGATCGCCACAAAGACGCAACATGGAATTGACATTTCACTGAATGGATATACATATTGCGCAAAGGTGAGTGATTCTCGGCAGTACGAATATGGCTTGATCATCAAATCCGGAGCAGATACCTCAGTTTCCATTGTGAAAGTGAATGCTCCCATGCCGGGATTGTTGAAGGCAATCAATGTTACAATTGGCCAAACCGTAAAAAAGGGTGAAGTCATATTTGTACTCGAAGCCATGAAAATGGAGAATGCTCTGAAATCACCGATGAATGGTATCATTAAAGAAATACATGCAGAAGCAGGTTTTGCGATTGAGAAAGGTTTTGTCCTTTGCACAATCGGTCCGATAGAATAAAAAAGTACAATTAGATACATTACGTTTTTCACTTCAAGGTTTTGCCATGAAAAAACGACTACTCTTTCTTATCAGCTTCATGCTTATTGCAAGTACTGTCACACAGTCAGCAATTGCAGGAAGATTGGAAGGAAAATTGCTCAAAGCAATTACAAAGGCTGGAGAATCTGCTCCCAATGAACCTTTGTATCTCTATTCTGCATCAATCGAAGCAGACGAAGATGACAATGCAGCAAATGCATTGAAAAGCAAGAATATTAAAATCATCAATCTTGGTCCTGCAATCAATACAGGAGCTGATGAATATGCACCAACAGTTACTGCCGATGGGAAAACATTGTTTTTCGTATCGAATAGAAAGGGTAGCAAGGCAAGTGATGATGTAGAGTATCGTGGTCCGGCATCGGATGACTTTTGGGCATCTAGGAAAGAAGGTAGATTGGATGAGTTCCAAGCTGATTCGCTATTCAATATTGAGCCAGAGCCGAAGAATAGTAAGAATACGGTTAACACTATCTTTAATGAAGGTGCTGCATCGATTTCATCCGATGGTCAAAGACTTGTTTTCACTGCATGCGATCGTCCGGATGGTTTTGGCTCATGTGATTTATATGTAACAGAAATCGATGGTGTGAAATGGGGCAGACCATCTAATCTTGGAAAAGAAGTGAATTCAAATTTCTGGGATTCACAACCATCGCTTTCTCCTGATGGGAATCGTATTTATTTTGCTTCAAACCGTTTGGGACCAAACAATACAGACTCAGATCCTGGTAATACCAATTATGATATTTGGTATGCAGATTTTGATGAAGAAACAGGTAATTGGAAGCAGGCAAAAAATCTTGGTGCACCGGTAAATACTGCAGGAGAAGAACTCGGACCCTTCATCTCCAAAGACGGAGTGACTCTGTATTTTGCTTCCACAAGTCATGTTCCAAATCTTGGTGCGAAGGATTTTTATTATACAATATTGAAAGATTCTGAAAAGAATATCTGGAGCAAGCCCGAACCAATTCCATATCCCGGAATCAATTCAAAAGATGATGAAGAGTTTATCTCATTCCCTGCTTCAGGGGATGTTATTTATTTCTCATCAGATAGGTCTTTTGAGCGTTCACAAGGTGGTCAAGATGTATTCATGGCATTTGTTCCGCCATTTTCAAGAGCAGTCATTCTCCGAGTGATTGTCATTGATGAATGTACAGGTGAAGGAATCCCTGCGCAAGTAACAATCAAGAATAAGCTTATTGGAACTTCAAAGCGTGATTCATTGAAGCAAGGGAAACCTGAGCTACAATATATCGTTCAAAATGCTGATTATGGAACAGGCGACAATGCTTCTGATAAGGTTGAATTTGAAATCGTTGCACAGAATGACAAGTATGGCACAAAATCACAAACAGTGACCATCATCAAGCCTGAAACCACATATGATGAAGAAAAGGCAAAGCTATCAAAGGAAGAGCCACCTGTTCGCATTACACTCGGAAGAAAACCACAAATTTCTGCTGAGATGGAATATGCAGATTATATCAAGCGCGTCAGCAAGAAAAACCCAAGTCTTGCATCTTGGAAGGGCTTGGTATTGGAAGAAGTTGCAACAATCGATTTGTTCCCATTGCTTCCTTATGTGTTCTTCGATTCTACATCCTCCACACTTCCATCACGCTATCGATTATTCTCATCGAGTGCACAAACAGCAGGTTTCTCTGATGAAAGAGTGGTTGGTGATAAGAATGCAAATACTCCCGAAAAGTACTATGACATCTTGAATATTTATGCCTATCGCTTGAAGAAGTATCCAAGTGTTTCTGTAACCGTTACAGGTTGTAATGATGAAACTTCACTTGGTGAGAAGGATATTGCACTATCTCAAAGAAGAGCTCAAATTGTCTATGATTATCTTAAAAATGTTTGGGGTATTGAAGAAAGTAGAATGAAACTCGAAAAACGCAATCTTCCTGATGCATTGGTTGCTTCAAAAACAAGTGATAAAGATCCTCAGAGCAAATTGTATAGTAATGTTGAGAATCGTAGAACCGAGCTCACATTTGCGAGTAGTAATGAAGAAGATTTATGGCAAGTGCGCAAACCTCTGATCGACCGTGAGCCGACAATCTTCCCTTCACCTTTGACCATGGATTTCCAATTGGATAATGGCATTGATGAAGGATTGGTTGATTCCCGTAGAATCGAAGTCAAGCACGGCGATGGTGAGTGGATTACGCTTACCAAAGTCGGCAAGACAGAAAAAACATATACATGGGATTGGAAAAATGCTGCCGGAGCCAAATTGGAAGAATCCATTAATGATGAACTCGCATTTTCAGCAAGACTTATTGTAAAAAGTATAAATGGTACTGAATGTTCTTCAGAACCAATCATGATCAAAGTAATGATCGTGAAGAATAAGCCGGGCGTAAAAGTTGAGAAGGCCGGTGCGAAGACGCGTGAAAGTTATAAACTTGTTCTCTTTCCATTCAATCGTTATGATGCAGGTCCATTTAATGAGCGCATCATGAAAGAATTCGTGTTCACACGCACAATGCTCAAGTCAGAGATCGCGATTGAAGGTCATACTGATGTTATTGGTATGTTTGAATCAAATTCGAAATTGTCCAGCAATCGCGCAAAGACTGTAGAAACTGCAATTCGCAATGCTACGAAAGGTCAGTTCCAATCTTTGGAATCAAAAGGTGTTGGTGAAGAATTACCATTCTTCGTGAATGAATTGCCAGAAGGCAGATTGTACAATAGAACAGTACGAATCAATATTCAGAATCCAATTGAAGAGGAATAATCTTCAAGTAGAAGGATCAAAGGCCATTCGAACATTCGGATGGCCTTTTTTTTTGACTGTATAATCGTGGAACAAGGTATATTTGCAAGACCTTTCTGCAGCATTCTATTTGAGATTACAATGGCATGTATACGCTCAATATCAGGGCTTAGAGTTACAAATGATGAATTGACCCAAGAGTTGATTGCTTCATATTCTAGGGCTTTTGCCGCTTATCTTCCAGCCGGACCCATAGTCATCGGAAGAGATGGCCGTCCCTCAGGATTATGGATGGAAGAAGTGGTTATTTCCACATTGACTGCATATGGCAGAGTTGTTATATCATTGGGCATTGCTCCAACGCCGACAATACAACTTGAAACCGAACACTCAAATGCAATTGGAGGAATTTCCATCACTGCATCTCATAATCCAAGTGAGTGGAATGGAATGAAATTTCTCAATGCAGAAGGTGTATTTTTGAATGCTGAGGAAAATCTTGATTTCTGGAAATATCTTGAAAATAAAACTAATCAGGAATATGTCAATCCGGGAATTTGTAGCATAATCGAAAATCCTTCGGAATCTCACATTGCAAAGATTCATGTTGCTCTTCAAGCTTTAGGTATTGAAGTACCACATGTGAAATATCCCATTTGTGCAGTGGTTGATGCAGTGAATGCCTCGGGAAGCACATTCGTTCCTGCTTTGCTTGAATCTCTTGACTGCGAGTGCATTCCTCTGTATTGTGATAATACGGGTGAATTCCCTCATACTCCTGAACCATTGACTCAGCATTTGACAGATCTCATGTCTGCCGTGCGGCAATATTCAGCTCAACTCGGAATTGCCGTGGATCCCGATGCGGATCGATTGGTATTGATCGATGAAAAAGGAAATGCCATAGGTGAGGAAAAAACAATAGCCTTATGTATCATGGCGATTCTTGAATGCGCTGACTTGAAACAAGATTCACATTCAATCGCCATTAATATGTCCACTTCAAGCATGAGCGAGATATTGGCTAAGAATAATGGTTGGAAGGTGTATCGAACTCCTGTTGGTGAAATCAATGTGGTGCAAGCGATGAAAGAATATGATTGCATCATTGGTGGAGAGGGAAGCGGTGGAGTCATTCTCCCGGCATGTCATTATGGACGCGATTCTCTTATTGGTATATCACTCATCATTGCATTGATGAAGAAAACAGGGAAATCTCTCAGTACATTGGCTGATATGCTGCCGAAAACATATATGATCAAAGGAAAAATGCCTTGGTCTGGCTCCGCAGATGAAATATTTCAGAGAATAGAACGGCATTTTGCAAGTACAATCATTGAGATTCGTAAAGATGATGGCATCTGGATACAATTCTCCGATGGATGGATGCATGTACGAATGTCAAATACCGAACCGATTATGCGATATATTGTTGAATGTCCAGAAGAGAAAGTAGTACAACTGTATGTTCAATCACTCATGATGCAATTTCAGGACTGATGAAAAAAACAATAACATATTTCCTATTCATGTTTCTTATGTGTGTAACACTTGAAGCACAATTGCAAACCACAAGTAGGATTAAGTTTGCCAGGGTGAAATATTCGGGAGGCGGAGATTGGTACAATGATCAATCTTCAGAAGTGAATTTATTGAAATATGTGAATGAGCATACAACCATACAGACAGAACCGATATATGAATTCGTGGATTTGGCGACAGATAATATCTTTCTCTATCCATTGTTGTTTCTGACAGGACATGGAACCATGAATCTTACAGATACTGAAGCAAGAAGGCTGAGAGTATATTTGGAGAATGGTGGATTTCTATACATCGACGATGACTATGGAATGGATGCATCCATTAGAAAGGAGATGAGTAAAGTGTTTCCAAATCAGAAGTTTGTCGAGTTGCCATTCGATCATCCTTTATATTCTGCTCATTACACTTTTCCAAATGGACTTCCCAAAATTCATGAACATGATGCTAAATCACCTCAAGGTTTGGGTCTTTTTCATGAGGGTAAATTGTGTGTGTATTACACATATGAGACCAATCCAAGTGATGGGTGGGCAGATCCAGATGTTCACCATGATCCACCCGAAAAAAGAGAAGCATCTTTAAAGATCGGAACAAATATCATTGTCTATGCATTGAGCAGATAATATGCAGGATATCACACAAATCAATTCATCCGAACAAGTCATCGATAGACTTCGTTCTGTTCATAAAAAAGAGCAATTCATCAAATTGAATACTGCTTTTTTTCATGCTTTGTTGATATCAATCATGACTTTACTTGTTTTTTCAGGGATAGAAGTTTTTGCCAATGGAAATATAGCATTCAGAACATTCTTGTTTTATGCTTGGTTGCTCATATCAATAGGTTCTCTTGGCATATTGAGCCTTTTTCCAATTAGACAATTAATGAGATCTTCAAAAGAAGAAACACACTTTGCAATCGCAGATCGTGTTGGTACTATTTTTGAAGATATTCGAGACACTTTGCATAATGCATTGCAAATGATGTCGAAAAAAGAACAATATCCACTCTCGGCATTGCCTTTCATTAATGCTGCCTTCGATGAAGTTGAGAGCAAAAGTAGGGAAAAGAATTTTTATGAAGTTATTGATGAACAAGAACGCAAGAGCGCTCTATTACTGTTTATGTCAGCCCTCGGTGTTTCGCTCATCATGTTTCTGGGTATGAGTCCTCTTAGAGAATCGTTGAATAGATTGATTCAATATCAGCAATCATTCATACCGCCTGCGCCCTATAGTTTGGATATTTCTCCCATCAACAAAACAATTCTACGCGGTAGCAAAGAAGAAATTCTAATCAGTGTCAAAGGGACTCTCCCTCCGAAGATTATCTTACATATCAAAGAAGAAATGCAGGATACTTATGACACTATTGCAATCATAACAGATACTGCGCATATATATCGATATCAGATTCCATCAGCAAAAGCATCGCTTTCATTCTATGCACATGCAGAATGGCTTGCTGAGCAGGTATTGTCACCAAAGGGAAATATCCAAGTTATTGATCGACCCGAGATTCGTTCTTTGACCGGAACCGTATCTCCTCCGGGATATAGCAAGCAATCCGGCAGAACAATTGATGAGCAATCAGCTGATATTCTTGCATTGCAAGGAACATCGGTAAAGCTTATTGTGGATGCGAACAAAGAATTATCAAAAGCGTTTATTCTATTTCTGAATCCTAAGTTGTCAGGAGAGGAGAAAGCTTCTGATGTGACATTATATGACACAGTCAAGATTGCAATGAATGTACATGCAATGAAGGCAAGTGGTTCATTCACCATTACTCGTGATGGTGAATATTGCATCAGCATCATTGATAAGGATGGTCGTTCAAATGCTGACCCAATTCATTATTCAGTGACCGCAATTTCCGATAATAGTCCAACCATCTCACTCATTGATCCGCAAGGGAATGGTGTATTGACTGAATCCGCTAGACTTCCAATCACAGTTCATATAAGTGATGATTATGGATTTTCTTCGCTCAAATTGTATTATCGATTGATTGACTCCAAATATGCTCCACCGATGGAGAAATATGCTTCATTGTCGATGCCAATTCCTTCAGGAGCCGGACTCAGTGCAGATATTAGCTATACTTGGGATTTGAATCTCATTGGAATAGCGCCAAGCGACAAATATGAATTCTATATTGAGATTGTAGATAATAATTCCGTGACGGGACCTGGCAGAGCTCGCACCGGGATCATTATGGTAAGATTACCATCACTCGATGAAGTGTTGTCCCAAGCAGATTCCGTACAAGACAAAGCATTAGAAACGCTTGAGAAGACTGCCAAAGAAGCAGAAAAGATTGGAAAGGAATTGGAGGAATTGCAAAGAGAATTGCTCAAGCAAGATCAATCCATGGAATGGAAAGATGTGAAGAATATCGAGAATATTCTCAAGAAGCAAGCAGAACTCCAAAAGCAATTGTCTGAAATTGGAGATCAATTGCAAGAAATGACCAATGATCTTCAAGAAAAAAATGCATTGTCTCCCGAAACCATGCAAGAATATCAAAAACTACAGCAATTGATGAAAGAAATCAATTCACCTGAACTTCGCAAAGCAATGGAAGAAATGCAAAAAGCCATGCAGCAAGTGGACCCCGAGCAAATGCGTCAAGCCATGAAAAATATGAAATTCAATGAGGAAGAATTCAAAAAGGGAATTGAAAGAACTATGAATCTCCTCAAAAGAATGCAAGCGGAACAAAAAACAGATGCATTGATTCGTCGAGCCGAAGAACTCGCCCAAAAACAAGATGAGCTCACTCAAAGAACCGAGAATACAAATCCGAAGGATGCAAAAGAAAGAGATGAATTGAGCAAAAATCAGGAGTCTTTGCAAAAAGACATGAAAGACATGGCTTCTGAGCTAAAAGAACTGGAAGAATTGATGAAAGAGCTCAAGCAAAATATGCCGATGGATGAGCTGGAGAAAGCAAAGCAGGAATTATCGGAGCAAGAAACATCCAAAGACATGCAAGAAGCTCAAAGTGACATGCAGCAAGGTCAGATGAATTCTTCTGCACAAAAACAGAAAAAAGCTTCGCAATCCATGAAAAAGTTTGCAAAGCAAATGAAGCAGATGAAGCAAGAGATGAAAAAGAACATGAACAAAGAAGCGATCAAGCAAATGCAGAAATCGGTTCAAGAAGCATTGTCACTTTCCAAGCAAGAAGAAGCACAAAAATCCCGCAATCAAACATTGGATTTCAATTCCACACAAATGCCTCAATCAGCGCAAGAGCAATCCAAATTACAAGAACAGTTGTCGAAAATGGCTGCTGAACTCATGCAGTTGGCACAAAAGTCACAATCTGTCACGCCAGAAATGGTGAAAGAAATGTCTAATGCTATGCAAGGTATGCAAAAAGCATCTGAGCAATTGTCGCAGAGAAATCCTCAAATGGCCTCTCAATCGCAAGCACAAGCAATGAATTCACTTAATAAGGCATCTATAAAAATGCAAGATGCCTTGAATAAACTTCAAGGTGAAGGAGATGGATCTTGTGATAATCCTGGCGGAAATGGCGACCCCAAACCAGGAAGCGGAGGATTCATGCAACAATTGCAGAATATGGCAGGCATGCAACAACAAATCAATCAAGGTATGCCGAAACCTGGGTCGGACGGTAGCTTGTCTCCACAACAGCAGCAACAATTGGGCAGACTCGCCGCTCAGCAAGGCAAAGCGCAGCAGGCAATGCAAGAATTGGCAAAACAGCAACAAGATCCAAGTGGGAAAAAGAAGGGATTGGGAGACTTACAGCAAATTGCCGATGAAATGCAGGAAGTTGTGAGTGCAATGCAGAATGGAATGATCACACCCGAAACAAAGAGAAGACAAGATAAAATACTTTCTCGTCTGCTTGATGCAAACCAATCCATCAATGAAAGAGATTATGAAATGAAAAGAGAGGCAAGGAGTGGACAAGATTTACTTGGAAAAAGTCCGCCACCACTTGATCTTTCCACTCCCGAAAGTCAACAAAAAGCCATGCAGGATGTACTCAGATCTCTTGGAAAAGGTTATACAAAAGATTATGAAATCATGATTCGTCAATATTTTGATCGATTGCAGAAAATGCAGGGAATCAATCGATGAGAATTTTTTTAATCATGGTAGTGCTTTCTTCAGTTACGGCTTTTTCTCAAGTCAAGACAGTGAAATTGGATGCATTGACTTCGCTTCTCAATAATGATGCTGATTCTGTCTATGTGATCAATTTCTGGGCTACATGGTGCAAACCTTGCATTGAAGAATTACCTTACTTCGAAGAAGCTACTTCAGCTTTTGCTCAAAAAAATGTGCGTGTCATCCTCGTAAGTTTAGATTCACCCGCGGAACTTGAAAGGGTGCTTCTGCCTTTTGTAAAGAAGAAAGAATTGAAATCGGAAATTCTTTTACTTGATGAGCAAAATCCAAATGAATGGATAGATACAATTGAACCGGATTGGACAGGTTCTCTACCTGCTACAATCATTCTGCGAAATCGGATCAAGAAAAGAGTATTTCTTGAAAAACAATTGGAAAAAGAAGAATTATTTACCACTATACAATCCATGATGGAGTGAACACATGAAATCATTAATTCTAGCCCTGCTTTTCTTTGGTGCAGTACAGGCATTTTCGGCCGAAGGTTTAAAAATCGGTGATGATGCAAAAGAATTTTCTCTCAAGAACATTGACGGTTCAATAATCTCATTGGCAAATTATTCCGGTGATAATGGACTTGTCGTTATTTTTACTTGTAATCATTGCCCATTCTCAAAGGCATATGAAGATCGCATCATTGCTTTACATAAAAATTATGCCGGCAAAGGTTTCCCTGTTTTGGCAATCAATTCGAATGATCCTGTGACGGTTCCGGAAGATTCTTTTGACAAAATGATTGAGCGATCCAAAGAGAAAGGTTTTCCATTCCGTTATGTGTTTGATGAAACGCAATCTATTGCAAAGCAATATGGAGCAACTCGCACCCCGCATGTGTATCTTCTCAAAAAACAGTCTGACAATACATTCAAGATTGCATATATCGGTGCAATCGATGATAATCACAGTGATGCAAGCTCAGTGAAGGAAACGTATTTGTCAAATGCAATTGAATCATTGATTGCACAAAAATCACCCATACCCGAAACCACAAAAGCAATCGGTTGTTCTATCAAATGGAAAAAGTGACGGATAGAATATGAATATAGGCCCATATACAATCGACATTTTTGATACCGGTGATTTTGCTCTCGATGGTGGAGCAATGTTCGGCGTGGTTCCAAAGACTTTATGGACAAAAGCATATCATCCGGGAGATGAATTCAATCGGATTGACATGACATCAAGAAGTTTGCTCATTCGAGGGAATGGGAAGAATATGCTCATTGATACTGGATGCGGACATAAAATGTCGGAAAAATTGGAGTCCATCTATCGAGTGGATTATTCCAGAGCATCTATTGAGCATTCTCTACAGAGTTATGGCATTTCGTCGGAAGATATAACGGATGTCATTCTGACGCATCTTCACTTTGATCATGTGGGTGGAGCAACGAAAAGAGTGGAAACAGGTGAAATAGTACCTGTCTTTCCCAATGCCACATATCATGTTCAAGAAGAGCAATTGCAATGGGCCAAATCACCCACAGATAAAGATAGAGCATCTTTCATGCCTGAGAATTGGGATCCACTGATCGCAAATGGAATGCTGAACATCATTCAAGGAGACGGTGAACTGTTTACAGGAATTCATGTCGAAAGAGTCTATGGTCACACTCAAGCTCTGCAGATGATCCATCTCTTTGATGTTGACAATCATATTGTGTTTCCTGCTGACCTCATTCCTACAAGAGCACATATTCCTGTTCCATATGTGATGGGTTATGATAATTTCCCATTGACCAGTATGAAAGAAAAGGAAGAATTACTGACAAAAGCTGCGGAGCAGAATTGGATACTTTGTTTTGAACATGATGCTTTTTCCATTGCTTGCACAGTCAAGAAAACCGAGAAGGGTTTCACATATAATGAAATGGTGAATATCTGATGTCGGATTCGGAATTATCTGCATTTGACAAAGCAGTCGCATCTTTTGAATGCATGACACATGAAGGCAGGGAATATCTTTGCATTTGCTCTTCAAAGGAAGTCTTTCATAAGAAAGGCAAGAATATCTTTTTCGATGAGGATGTGCAAATAGCAATTATTCGTGAAGGCAGTGCATACTATGCTGTTTCGAATATCTGTCCTCATCAATATGCCGCCGTGATTTGTGATGGACTGATTGAAGAAGGTACTGTTACATGTCCGCTTCATGGTTGGATCTATTCTTTGGATTCCGGTAAGGCATTGGGTAGCAATGCACGACTCAAAACATATCATGTATTCGAATTGGATGGAAGCATCTGGCTTGAGAAACCTGAAAAATTAACTCCACTTTGGCTTCGGAATTTTTGATCAAGATGGACTATTCCAAATCCTATCATTCAGAGCTCATAAAGCAAACTGCAAAGAAAGCGGGATTTGAATTGGTGGGCATTGCCAAGGCGGAAGCATTGCCGGAGGAGTTTGATCGATATCAAGAATGGCTTGCTTCTGGTTATCATGCCACAATGCAGTATTTGGAAAAGAATCTTGAGAAAAGGAAAGATATAAGGGAAATACTCCCGGGGGCTGAATCCGTGATTGTTGTTGGATTGTCCTATTATACACCTCATGCACACCAAGATTCCAAAGAAGAAGGAAAAATCTCGCGCTATGCTTGGGGTACCGATTATCATGAAATACTTCCAATGAAGATGCAAGAAATAGTATCTACATTACAATCCATAGATCCTTCTTCACAATCCAAAGTATATGTCGATACGGGACCGATTCCTGAAAAACAATGGGCACGCAAAGCAGGGATAGGATGGCAAGGTAAGAATTCCAATATCATTTCACGAGAGATTGGATCTTGGTTTTTCTTGGGAATCATTATAACCACCATTCCATTGCATTATGATTCACCGATGGAAGATTATTGTGGAACCTGCACTGCTTGCTTGGATGCTTGTCCTACAAATGCAATCATAGAACCTTATACAGTGGATGCAAACAAATGTATTTCTTATTGGACGATAGAAGCAAAACCACCAATTGACATTCCAATTGAAATTGCAACTCATATGGAGCAATGGGTATATGGATGTGATATTTGCCAGGATATATGTCCTTGGAATAGATTCTCATCAGAAACCTCTATCCAAGAATTTCAACCAAGGAATAATGAAACAGGTTTGACATTTCACTCCATTTTGGAAATGAAGCAAGAGGATTTTTCAGATAGATTCAGGAAAAGTCCTGTGAAAAGAACCAAATTAGCCGGTTTGCAAAGAAATGTCATTGCATTGCAGAGTAATGAGGAAGAGTAAATTGGAATGCTTAGAACCTACTATATTCAAGCAAAATTCAATTCTCTGTGGAATGTCGATGAAAGGTGAGATGAGTAAATTTCAGCCTTCAGGATTTTCATTCCGAAGAGCATCGCTTACCGATGAGCAATTCCAAGTTCATATTGAATCAATGGAAAATTCGATCGGAAGTGGAATAGGAAAAAGGATTATCTCTTTGAATCAAGTTCATGGAGATCACATACATGAAGCAGGACTGAACATGCTTCCTGATGGAGATGGGATATACACCAATAACCCTGAATTAGTATTGGGAATTGCACTTGCCGATTGTTGTGGCATCATGATATATGATCCAAAAAATATGGCTATAATGGCATTGCATGCCGGCTGGCGAGGAGCAAAGCTAGATATTGGACCGAAGGGAATAGAAATCATGAAGGAACAATTTGGTACACATCCTTCAGATGTATTGATTTGGCTAACCCCCTGTGCAGGGAGAGATAAATATGAGGTAGGACCCGAGTTCCAGGATTTGTTTCCGGGATTTGTTGTTCAAGTGAACCTGAAATACCATTTTGATTTACGATCATATATTGCTTCAACTTTAAGGAAATCTGGTGTTCAGTCACAACACATTGAATTATCAACTATTTGTACCATTACAGATGATCGATTTCATTCGTATCGAAGAGAGGGGAATATGGGTAGAAATATTGCTTTTTTGGGTTTGCTTTAAGTATAGAGAACAATCAATACAATCATTTCAATCGATAACATATAAAAATGCAATTCATGCACTTTCTAATTGCAGGATATTCGTATTTTTGAAGTGCAGCATCTTTCCATCCTCCAAAATATTATGAAGCATTGGTTATCCATGGCTTTTTGCGTGATTTCAATGAATATCATGCATGGCCAATTGTTAGAACCGGGAGTCCTCTATGGCATAAAGGATCTTCGAGGTATTTCAATACTTATAGATGACGGCATGCTGGCTGAAGCGGGAAAGCAATTCCGTCAATCTCTAGTTATTGCTGAACAGGGGTCTCATGCAGATGAAGCTTCAATCTTGAGATCTCTCATGATGAGACAATCTGGTGATGTTCAATATGCTGACATAGCACTGGACAAGTTCATTCAACAAAGACCGAATTCACCATTTCTTCCAATTGCGTTGATTGAAAGGGGTTCCATAGCATATTTTCAAACGGATATGCCAAAAGCGATAGAGTATTTTGGTAAAGTTGTGGAGATATCTCGAGAGAAGGCCAAGACCGATTCATTGCATGCTCATTATTGCGCGATGTCATTGTATTGGAAAGGTGCTTCCCAAGCAAGAGGCGGAAATCCAGATGATGCAGGTATAACACTCAAAGAAATACAATCTCTCTATCCAATCCATGAATTGGCCGATGATGCATTGTATATGCGAGCTCAGTTGCGTGAAAGATCCGGTGCTGAGCAAGAAGCCATAGCCTTATATGGAGAATTATTACGAACATATCCGCAGAGAAACACTGCATTGAGTTCCTCCATTCGTGCCTCCAATATCAAGCTTGGAATGCGAGAACCGAATGCTGCGATTGCATATATGGAACAAGCCCAAGCATTGGTGGACAAATTACAATCGCAAGACACGACAATCATCAAGCCTGAAGTCCAATCTTTTTCTGATCATGCAATCGAAGATTTGTCATTCATGCGAGCGCAAGCATTGGTTTTAGCAAAACAAAGCAGTCAAGCCTATGATGCATTTCTTGCATTCATGAATGCATATCCACAGTCTCCGATTATGCCTCACGCAAAAATGTCTGCAGGTTATGCTGCATTTCATCTTGGGAAGTATAATGAAGCTGAAGCATTGTATCGCTATGTGATTGATTCTACAAATGAAGAACATGCATTCCTCAAAGCCGGAGCAAAATTATATCATGGATTGATTGCAAAAGCGAAAGGCGAAAGAGATAGAGCAAAGAAAGAGTTTGCTGCTTTGACAATGCAGACCGGATATCAATTGTTGGGACATGCATTGCTGGAATATGGTCAATTGGTCTATGAAGATAATGAAATGGAAACGGCTCGAAAGACTTTTGAAAGAGCATTGCGTGAGACTCAAGAAAAGTCATTGTCTGTAAAACTCCATTTATTGCTCGGAAGCGTATATCATGATCAAGAGCAATTCGGAAAATCAGCCAGAGAATATGCATCAGCCGAGAGAATGGTGCTTTCAATGTCCAAAAGAGAATTAGAGAATAGAGAGAGCATTCTCGCGGAAGCAAGACTGAAACAAGGAATATCACTGCATCAAAATGAACAATACAGAGATGCAATTATTGAGATATCTACTTTCCTTGGTGAGCATAAAGTTGATGCTAGAAGAGATCAAGCATTGTTTTGGCTTGCTGAATCGTATTATAAAACGGATCTCTTGACAAATGCCGAGGAATTTTTTACGCAGTTACTTTCAGATTATCCCAATAGCAATCGCAAAGAAGAGAGTATGTATGGTATTGCTTGGGCGCAATTTCGTAGAAGAGAATTTGCAAAAAGTTCGCAATCATTTTCAAAATTGGTCAAGGAATTTCCTCAAACTCGTTTTGCTACCGATGCCTTGGCAAGAAAAGGTGATGGACATTATGCATTGAGACAATTCAAAGATGCTGCCGCTGCGTATAAGTCTGCTATGAATGCCGGACCTCGCTCTGAGGAAGGACAATATTCTGCATATCAATATGGACAGGCATTATATAGAATTGATGATTTCGAAGGGGCAATAAAAGCATTCAGAATATTCGCGCGTTCTTATCCGCAATCTCCATTATCGGCATCTGCATTATATTCGGTTGGTTGGACATTATTCCAACAAAGAAAATATGATGATGCAATTCACGAATTGAAGTCTTTGTTAGTTGTATTTCCATCTACGCAACTTGCCGCAAGAACACATTATACCATTGCGGATGCATATTATAATCTTGAGCGTTATGATGATGCAATTGCATCGTATACAGTTGTAAAAAATCAATATCCATCTTCGCCCTTGGCAGGAGAAGCAGTAAAGAGCATTCAATATAGTTTGGAATTTTTGGGAAGGGTGGATGAAGCCAATGTGATTGTAGATGATTTCATTTCCAAGAATCCACAATCTGAAATCTCCAAAGATTTACTGATGAATAGGGGACTAAGTTTTTATAATGGGAAGAATTATGCCGGTGCAATCACAGAATATGAAGCCTTTTTGAAGTCCAATAGTGATATAGAAAGAAATGCTGAGGCGCTCTTCTATCTAGGTAAGAGTTTTTCGAGTTTGGGTGAATCCGGCAAGGCCGAACAATCCTGGAAAGATGTATTCAAGAAATATGGAAAAACAGAATTTGCTCCGCTCGCATTGCTGGAAATCGGACTCATGAAAGTACAGGATAAAAGATATCGTGAAGCTGATACTGCATTTGCGATGGTGATGACTGAATTTCCCGAAAATGCCTCATCGGCTCAAGCCGGATTTGAGAGAGCGCAAATCGCAACGACACTTGGGGATTCACTTCAAGCTTTGCGACTATATTCTTTGACGGCAGAAACATATGATAAAACTGAATTCGGAGATCAATCCAGATATAGAATTGCAATGTATTATCGTTCACGCACAATGTTTGATAGTGCGATAGTTCATTTCAGGCAAATTGCCAAAAGAATGGAGAATCCAACAATTGCAGCAGAAGCGCAATATCGAATCGGCGAATTGTGGATGAAGCAAAAGGAATATGCAAATGCCATCACCGCATTCTTGGAAGTGAGAGAGCAATCTAGTTCCATAGAAGATTGGTTCTCCTTATCACTATTGGGTCTTGGTGATTGTTATGAAACACTGAAAAATTATGATGCGGCAAATGAGGTATTCCAAACACTCATTACATTAAGACCCGATGATGATTATGGTAAAACCGCATCGGCAAGATTGAAGAGAATACAGAAGGCGAAGCCATGATGATCAAAAGTTTCATAGTACTCTTGATGGTGTGCTCTGTGTATGCTCAGGATAGCAAGAACGCAGCAGAACAGCCATTGGATTTGCAGGAATTCGTGATTACCGGTAAAACAAATGCAGATATCAAAGGTGGATTAAAAATGAAGCCTGCTAAGCCCGGAGTATTCACAAAAGCAGAACTAGATTCAATCAATACAGATATAAAAATTCCAATACCATTATTACCTGCGATACCATTGCCTTTAAGTCCAATGAAACCATATTCTGTCAATGGGTATGCAATGGGAGAATTCGGAATCTTCATGACTCCGAAACTCAATGCAGGATATTCTTTCGCATCAGGAGGATATTCTGTTGATGTCTTCGGTAATTATGAAGGAAGTCAAGGCCATATCGATAATGCTAATTTTTCAAAAACTGGAATTGCGCTTCAAGCCGCTTATGATGCTCCAAAAAAATATGTATTTTTTGGTGGTAGTAGAACTGAAACAGGCTTGAATTATGCATCAAATCGCTATCAATTGTTTGGTGCCGATAAAATGAATGTCGTTGAACGAAGCGTCGATAATCTTGGAGCTCAGGTAGATGTAAAAGGAACAATTGGTTCATATGCATATACAATGGGTGCTCATTGGCAATCATTGACAATAGGAACAGATTCACTTTCTTTGTCTGATTCACGAATAAAAGGATATGCACAAGTCACAACGCCTTTGTTCGGGATGTCAATGACAGGTAATCTCAATGTTGATTTGCATTCCTATGGCGATACTTCTTCGTATAATTTCATACAGGCAGGGGCATCCGGAACATGGACAGATGATGATTTGACCGTGACATTTGGTGCAGGATTGCAAACTGCCACAAATTCTGAAGGTATTCAATTCGGAGCCATTTCGATGAATGGTAATGCAGATTATAGAATATCATCTGAGTTCACCTCATCACTTCAATTCAGCAGTGGTTTGAATAATAATTCACTCAGTGAAATGCTTTTGAGAAATCCATATTTGATTCACATGCCAATGATTTCATTCAGAAGAGATGATATAGTAATCACTCCAATCATTCATTGGCATCCGGACATAGATGTATCGGTATCATTCAAGACCAAATATCAGACTTCATCGAATGTACCAGTGATGTTGCCAAATTCTACTGAATCAGGAAAATTTCAAGGATTTACAATTGAGTATCTAACAGGCACGATATTGGATTTGCAATTGGAAGGTCAATGGAAACCTTTTCAACATACCAGAATCGGTGGATATGCTTCTTTGCTTTTTAGTTCTCTATCAGATTCACCGATAGCTATTCCGATGTTAGCGCCACTCACAATAGGTATGCGATATGAGCGTGATTGGTTTGCATCATTCACTTCCATCATTTCCCTTGAATATGTGGATGCAAGAACCGTTACCAAAGATGATTCCATTGAACTACCATCTTATATCATGGCAAATTTCAAGCTCAATTATACAATTCAAAAAGATCTCGAAGCATTTATTCGGATTGATAATCTCCTCAATTCTTCCGTGTATGTATGGAACAGGTTTAGAGAGAGGGGAACATTCGTCGCACTCGGTGCGAGATATCTTTTCTAAAAGGAAGAGAAAATATGAGTAATCAACAAAATCCACATGATGAATTTGGTGGTTTTGGTGAATCAGATGACCAAACCTTTTTGCATGACAAATCAAAATTGTCTTCAGAAAGTGATTCCGCATCATCACCCGAAAAAGGTACATCCAAAGAGTCCGGCTCAGGATTTATTTCTTATGTACAACCTGATGTTCCGCCTGAAGATCAGTTTCCTGTAAAAAAAATGGCATTGATTGCAATCGCCACTGTTTCTGCATTAGCCATTATTTGGATGATTACATCCAAAGATGGAAAAGAAATCAATCCGGAACAGATTGTGAGTGTTGACACAGTTACAGTTGCCGAATTGAATGAAGAGGAGGCCAGGAAGCAGGCTCTAGCTACAACGATGGAGCAGGATTCAATTGCTCGAGTTCAAGATTATCTGGCTCGCATGCAAATGTCGCAAGGACAGAATATCGGCAATAATGAAAGGGGCGATGAGATCATCAATGAAGAATCCAAAGCTCCTGAGAAGAAAGTGGTTCCACCGGATCCCATCCCTGCAAAAACTTTCCCTGAATACCGTGAAGTAGATGATGTCAAACAGACTGAATCTATACAGAAAGATAAACCTATTCAGCCAAAGACAAAAGTACAAACACCTGCTCCTGAAAAAAAGAAAAAACAAGAGAAGGCTATTGCTCAAAAGATCGTGAAAAAAGATCCTGAGAAGAAGAAATCGGAAAACATTAATTCTAAAAACCAAAGTGAAAAAGATCAAGTTCGGAGTGAAACCTTTCTTGATCAAGAACCTGTAAAAAAGAATCAGGAAGCCAAGAAGCAAGTGAAAAATACTTCTGGTGAAGAATATTCTGTACAGGTACTTTCAAGCATTTCAAAACAAGAGGCTGATAAAGCGCTGAAGAATTTACAATCGAAAGGGATTTCTTCAGCAATAGTTACCAAGAAATCATTGAATGGAAAAACGTGGTATCGTGTTCGTTTCGGATCTTTCGAAGATAGAAAACAAGCACAGACTGCCGCCAAAAAAGTCGGATATTCCAATTCATGGGTAGATAGAGTAAAGTGAGTATGTAATGTCATTGAGAGAGCGATATAATGATACCCGGTTCACATATAGCATTAAAGTGCTCTGGGATCGCTATGCAGCACGAGGATTTTTCATTGCATTATTGCTGATGTTTATTCTACTGTTCTGGTTTTCTCAGACTAGTATTGTTATTGAGCCCTATAAAAAAGAAGTCAATTACAGTCCAATCATCTTATTGAATTTTGGTGAAGGAGATGGAACGGGAAGGAGCAAAGGTAATTTGGCAAAAGAAGGTGCTAAGTCTTCAGGCGCAAAGCCTCAAAATCCACTTGAAGATGCAGGCAAGGTAAAGTCAACCTCATCGGCAAAGGATCCATTGTCAACATCGAATCCAATTGCCAAGAATAATGTATCATCCACGAACAAATCTGATACGGATTCTTCCAAAGGACAAGGTAAGGCTGTTGGAGCAGGAAGTGGAAATGGTACAGGATTGGGAGAAAAGGGAACAGGACCCGGAAAAGGTATGGGTTTGGGTGACATTGAATGGGGTGGTGGAGGAAATCGCACCGTTTTAAACAAGATATTGCCACCAAGTCCCGGAAATCTCGACAGATTGGTCTCAATCAAGATTCGATTTTCTGTTTTACCTGATGGTACAGTTGGCGATATGCGTCCTATGACAAAGGGTGATCCAGGTCTAGAATCGGTTTCACTCAGGACATTGAAGAAATGGAAATTTAATCGACTCGATTCGGATATACAGATGACCGGTATCATTACCTTCACATTTAAGCCAAATTAGGCCTGAATCAAGATGGAAATAGATAATATCATCCTATTTATAGAAAGTTTGCCTCTGTATCTCATAATCATACTTGGGATAATTCTCCTCTTAATTGTGCTGAAAGTGGCACGCAGTTTCATTAAATTTGCACTGTCTCTTTTCGCGCTTATCATACTTGCGCTCGTCATTTTGAAACTTCTCAATCAACCTTGATATGTCACAAACGATCGGAATCATCGGCACAGGATATGTAGGACTTGTTACAGGAACTTGTTTTGCTGAAAGCGGAAATAATGTTCTCTGTATTGATGTTGATCAACATAAAGTTGAAACATTACAACAAGGTAAAATGCCAATCTACGAACCGGGTCTTGAGCATTTACTCGAAAGGAATATCAGCAATGGTCGCTTGAAATTCTCAACGAATTTGGAGCAAGCCGTAAAACAATGCTCAATGTTGTTTTTGTGTTTGCCCACTCCTCCAGGTGAAGATGGCTCTGCGGATTTGAATTATGTGATGGATGCTGCGAAAAATATAGCTGACATTATCAAGAAAGAAAACATCACTGATTTTCGAATATTGGTCAATAAAAGTACCGTACCCGTTGGGACAGCAGATAAAGTTCGCATGATTTGTCGAAATCATGCTCCAGGTTTTGATATCGAAGTAGTCAGCAATCCTGAATTTTTGAGAGAAGGCTTTGCGGTAGAAGATTTCATGAAACCCGATCGAGTTGTTGTTGGCACCTCCAATGAGCGCGCTGAAGATGAGATGCGTGATTTATATGAGCCATTTCTGCGCAGTGGTAATCCAATTTATGTGATGGATGAGAAGAGTGCTGAAATCACCAAATACGCAGCAAATTGTTTCTTGGCAATGCGTATCTCATTCATGAATGAACTTTCTGAGTATTGTGAAATCATTGGTGCCGACATCGAAAATATTCGCATAGGAATTGGTTCAGACTCACGAATAGGAAAGCGATTCCTCTTTTCCGGAATTGGTTATGGCGGAAGTTGTTTCCCCAAAGATGTAAAAGCATTATTACATTCCACTGATGCAGTTGGTGCTCCGCTTGGAATCATTCATGCCGTCGAAGCAGCAAATGCTAGACAAATCAATCGTTTTGTGGAGAAGATCATCAATAGATTGAATTCTGCAAAAGATGCAAAAATTGCATTATGGGGATTGTCATTCAAACCCAATACAGATGATGTTCGTGAAGCTCCTGCTTATACAATCATTGATAGGCTATTGGAAGTTGGTGCGAATATTTCTGCTTATGATCCCGAAGCAATGCCCAATACCAAGTCTATATATGGTGATGCTATTCACTATGCCAATTCCGCATATGATACATTGAAAGACGCTGATGTACTCATTATTGCAACAGAATGGAATGAATTCCGTAAGCCAGATTTTTCCGTATTGCGTGCATCAATGAAGCAATCATTGATTTTCGATGGTAGAAATTTATTCGATCCTGATTCTGTTGCATCCGAAGGATTTGAATATCACAGTATTGGTAGATTGGCAACTGGCATTATATCTTGAGCATAATCCTGATTTCGCTTTTCACATCTCATTGAACGATTCTATGTCATTGATCGATTTCGTTCTCCTGCTTTTTGCGGTAAAAACTCTTGTTTTTATCTATGGTGCGGCCCGGTCAAGACGCATTCTTCTCCCCAATCATTCTCTAGTGAATGAAGCAATCTCAATTATCATTCCAGCAAGAAATGAACAAGAGGCATTGCCCTACTGTCTGGAATCTCTCCTAAAAAACACTGATTCAACAATTGAATTCATCATTGTTAATGATCGCTCAACAGATTCCACGCAAGCAATTATTGATGCTTTTTCTGCAAAAGATAAAAGAATAAAGTCTGTTCAGTTAACCGAAGAACGATTTGGTAATGTTCGTGGTAAAGCAGGTGCCTTGCATGCGGGAATATCATCTGCAACAGGTACGATCATCATAATGTCTGATGCCGATTGTATATTCCCTGATGATTGGGTGCGCACAATAGCGCATGCATATTCCAATCCTACAATCGGAATGATTGCAGGATTCACAACTATAAACACAAGTACAGCATTTCATCATTTGCAGGATATGGAATGGATGATGAATCATACATTGGCATCTGCAGCAATGTCTCTTGGGCATCCACTTGGATGCTTTGGTAATAACTTATCAATAAGAAAATCTGTCTATGATGCTGTTGGTGGTTATGCTGGCATCAAATTTTCAGTAACAGAGGATTTGCAATTATTGACCGAGGTTTCAAAAGCGGGTTATGGAATTTCTTACCCATGTCACCATTCTAATGCCGTTAGTACAGAACCATGCCCGGATTGGAAGAGCTTTGTGAGTCAACAACATAGATGGGTCCGTGGCTCAGATGCATTGGGTTGGAAAAAATATCTTTTTGCCTTCTTTGCCTTTGTGTTTTGGTCTTCACTCATCTATTCAGGGTATATGAGTGACTGGACAAGTGTGTTGAGCATCTTGGCCATGCGAGTGATAGGTGACTGCATGATTGTTATGCCTACGCTCTTTGCACTCAGAAGAACCAGATATATCCCTTGGATGATCCCGGGTATGCTCTTCATGATTTATATGGAAATCATGGTTGCCTTTCTTTTACTAAAGAAAGATGTTCATTGGAAAGGTCAAACATTCCGATGATTATATTTTTTGCATTGCTGCTTTAACAAAACTGATGAAGAGGGGATGTCCTTTCACGGCTCGTGACTTATATTCAGGATGGAATTGTACGCCGACAAACCATGGGTGATTTTTCAATTCGATGATTTCCACCAATGTTGTATCAGGAGATACTCCGCTTAGCTTCATGCCATGATCTTCCAATGTTTTGCGATAAGCATTGTTGAATTCATAGCGATGTCTATGTCTCTCATGAATTGAATCAACTCCATAAGCCGCATGCGCAATGGTGCCTTTACGAATGGTGCAGGGATAGGAACCTAGTCGCATGGTACCACCTTTATCTGTTACCTGCTTTTGTGTTGACATCAGGTGAATAACCAATTCCTTTCCCTTTTTGAATTCAGCCGAATGTGCATCTTTTATGCCTGCAACATTGCGGGCGAATTCAATCACAGCACATTGCATTCCAAGACAGATGCCAAAGAAGGGTATCTTGTTTTCTCTGGCATATCTAATGGCTTCAATCTTTCCTTCAATACCTCTTGATCCAAAACCCGGAGCCACAAGAATTCCCTGCATACCTTTCAATATGGTTGCCACACTTATTTTGTTAACATTCTCAGAATCAATCCAAGTGATTTCAACTTTGGCATTATTGATGGCACCAGCATGAACGAATGCTTCCAGAATACTTTTGTATGAATCTTTCACTTGATTGTATTTTCCGATCAATCCGATATGCACAGTATGCTTTGGTTGCTTGATGCGATTAACAAATTTGGTCCATGTGTCCATGTCCAATTTGCCGAGCGGCATAGAAAACTTCTTGAGAACGATTTGATCGAGATTGCGTTTCGCAAGACTGAGAGGTACTTCATATATGGTTTCTGCATCAAGCACTTCGATGACGGAATCTTCTTCCACATTACAGAATAAACCAATCTTGCTTTTCAATTCTTTATTCATTGGCTGCTCAGTTCGGCAGAGGAGGATATCAGGTCTAATCCCCATTTCCATCAATATCTTAACTGAATGTTGCGTTGGTTTTGTTTTTAACTCCCCAGCAGATTTGATATAGGGAACATAGGTTAAATGTATATTCAGAGTGCTTTTCGGACCTTTCTCCATGCATAATTGACGAACGGATTCCATGAATGGTAAGGACTCAATATCTCCGACAGTTCCACCTATCTCGATGATGACAATATCAAAGAGTTTGTCATAAATTGTCATGCGTTTTTTGATTTCATCGGTGATATGGGGAATCACTTGTACAGTCTTACCAAGATATTGCCCTTGACGCTCTCTTTGAATCACTTCAAAATACACTTGACCTGAAGAAACGGAATTTGATCTGGTTCCATCAACATCAAGATAGCGCTCATAATGTCCGAGATCGAGATCGCATTCGGCACCATCATCGGTAACATACACTTCACCATGTTGTTGAGGGTTCATTGTTCCGGGATCCACATTGATATATGGATCAAATTTCATAATTGTGACCGATAATCCCCTTTGTTTTAAGAGTAAACCCAGGGAGGCAGAGGCAATTCCTTTTCCAAGTGAAGAGAGAACTCCACCTGAAATGAAAATATATTTCGTTTTCTTAGCAGCCATGATCAAAGAGCATTATGATGTGAATAATAGTGCCTACAAAAGAAGAGGAGACGCGAGTGCATTGCTGTATCTCGCGTCTCCCCAAAGACTTCATCGCGTAAAAATTACATGTGTTGAATGACGGCATCACCGAATGCGGAACATGATACTTCGGTCGCTCCATCCATTAAACGAGCAAAATCATAAGTAACGGTTTTTGCCGAAATAGCTCCATCCATTCCTTTGATGATAAGATCAGCAGCTTCATTCCAACCCAAATACCGGAACATCATCTCACCGGAAAGAATCACAGAACCTGGATTTACTTTGTCCAGACCTGCATATTTGGGAGCAGTTCCATGCGTTGCTTCAAAAATGGCATAACCGGTGTCATAATTGATATTTGCACCAGGCGCTATACCGATTCCACCAACTTGAGCTGCCAGCGCATCACTGATATAATCACCATTGAGATTTAAAGTGGCTATCACATCATATTCAGCAGGTCTTGTCAAAATCTGCTGGAGAAAAGCATCCGCTATTGAATCTTTTACCAATAATTTGTCACCTGGATTTCCACCGCAATCATCCCAGCCGATTGCCACATCAGAAAATTCCTCTTTTACGAGTTCATAACCCCAATCCCTGAATGCACCTTCGGTGAATTTCATGATATTACCTTTATGAACCAATGTCAAACTCTTACGATTCTGACTGATAGCATATTTCAAAGCTGCACGAATGAGGCGTTTGGAGCCGGGAGCTGAAATAGGTTTGATACCTAAACCCACAAGATCAGGGGCCTCGGTAGCGAATCGAATCTTCTTATGAAAAGCAGGAAAAGAAGTTTCAAGAAATGAGAGCATAGAAGCGGTATCTTCAGCACCGGCTTTGAATTCTATACCAGCATATATGTCTTCTGTATTCTCACGGAAAATGATCATGTCCACAAGTTCCGGACGCTTAACAGGAGAAGGTACACCTTGAAAATACCGTACAGGTCTCAAGCATACATACAAATCCATTAATTGACGGAGCGCAACATTGATGGAGCGAATACCACCACCAACCGGTGTTGTGAGAGGACCCTTGATTCCAACAATATATTCACGAAGAGCTTTCAATGTGTCTTCAGGAAGCCATGTATTGGGTCCATAGACTTCATTTGACTTCTCACCGGCAAAAACCTCAAACCACTCAATTTTTTTCGACCCACCATATGCTTTCGCAACAGCAGCATCGAGAACACGTACAGAAGCCGCCCAAATATTCGGACCTATTCCATCACCTTCTATGAAAGGGATGACCGGATTATTGGGAACATTGAGGGATCCATCAGGTTGAACAGTGATTTTTTCACCATGTTGAGGGATGTTTAATTTTTCATACGACATGAGGTAAGATCCAAAGCGGGAACAATGATTATTTTAATCGGTAAAGTTAGAGATTTGTCATGAAATCCCGTAGAAAAATATGTATTATTTCCCTTCTTTAATAGGTGTTTTGACTTCGATCATCACAGTCCTCGAATAAGCCCTTCCTTGAGGTGTGTCATTTTCAAAAGGAATCTCTTTTCCGCCCATAGGTATAATGGAATAGGTTCCTGAGGAAAGACCCAGATATTGGCTCACTTGTTTGCAGCGCTCTTCGGAAAGAACTTGATTATAGGTGGAATCACCTGTTCTATCCGTATAACCTGTGATGGTAATAGTGGAATTTGCCTTAATAGACTGCTTTATGGTCTTGGCAATGTTCTGATTCGCGGAACTAAGACTTGATTTGTCAAAATCAAAAAGAATCAACGCAAATCGCTCGATCAATGTATCATTGATGCGTAATTCCTGCTTATTTCGAAGTGTTACTCTTTCTGTTTGAACATCTATGTTCCAGGAATGATTGATTCCAATCGTATCTATGGCTTGTAATGAGACTACAAGTGGTTTATTGGACATTTGACTCGATGGGGAAATCATCCATGTAAAAGTACTATCAGGGATTTTGCCATTTCCTTTAAATGTTTGTACTATTTGTTCTCCATCCTTAATGATGATTTTCCAAGACTGTATGGCCTCACCTGCTTGAATCGTGGGTTGAATCGCCAATAACGGTGGATTCATTGTGCGGGTGATAGTTCTTTTCTTCAATGGACTCAATAAATTAGGATCCTTCGATGAGATTTCAGCTCTCGCATTTTCTTGCTTACCATCAAGTGTCGATGGATTTGTGGGAGTACGAGGTAATCTCCCAGAGTTTAAGGATATATTGTTAGAACTAATGCTCCAGATGGATTGCATATAGGACTGTATACTTTTTGCTCTTTGGAGTGTGATCCCTGGGACATCATCCTCGATTAGTGTATTGGTAAAGCCCGATATATCAAATGATGCTGATGATGCCTTTGCTCTACTTCCAATGATATTTAAAATGTCTCGGTATATGTCAAGTGTTGATGAATTCAATGAATCTTCATTGAATAATCCTGCCTGCGAGGGTAATAATAGTCTTTGTTTTGTTCCACCTAGGTCAGATGAACCCTCCTCAAAATATATATATGGTAGCAAAGGGAATGTCTCAATTTGTTCCCATTCTTCAATCCTTATTATTGGCTTTAAGGTTTGTTTTCCTTTTTCATCGAGACCATATACCAACAGATTTCCTTTATACCCTGGAGGAGTGAATAATGTGGTGACATATGTTTCGCTAATCATGATTGTATCAATGCGAATATCATTGTGTGCTTCACCTTTGATAAATCCCTTTTGACTTTCATTCAATATGGTTGGTGTATTGACTGCAATTGGTGAAACTTTGATGATTGTGTCTCTTCTATACACTGTATCCGTAATCACTTTTGGGGCTTTGCTTGGGACAATTCCAAATTGCAATGCCAAACCAAGTTGAATTCTACTGATATTCCAATCATATGAAGTTAGAGATTGGAGTGGATAATGATACTCTATGAATGGAACAAGAAGTGATGTGTTTGAAATTGGTAGATCATATGAATATGCCAATGAAAGCGTGGTTTGAAAAGAGGAAATATCAGGAATTGTTCCCGAAGTGTCATTGCGATTCCCTCTTCCATCCAAGAATGCAGCATTACTAGGTGAAATCAATGTTTCTTTTTGATTGAATGATTGACTGAGCACATAATTCAATCCAAATCCAGCAGAAATATCTCCGCCAAATGGCAAGGCATATGAAATCATTGGTCTTGCTGATATCTGAGTGATCATGGATTCAATGGAGTGTCGAACCATGATATCCCGCGCAATTGTATCAAATGGAAATTGTGGATTGCGTATGAATTGATTACCAATCTTTTCATCACTTGATATTGTTGCACCCGGACTATTGATTCCTCCAAACAATCGAAAACTCATTGTTTCATTGATGGGAAATCGAAGCAGCATTCCGATATCATATCCAATGCCTATACCTGATCTTTCAGAAAAACAGCATGAAGGATATCCAGGAAGATCTTTGAATCCTGTGGAATGCATGCTTTGCATGATTGCACCATAAGGTCCTATGAACCAAGTAGGTTTTTCATCTTGTGAATATGACGATGCTGAAATTGCTATTACAAGAAATACTGACTTGAAAAATGTGCTGAAACGTTGCATTCAATTAACCTTGTTTAAACTCTTTTCTTTCAAAAACCCCAACAAGTGTGCGATATTCATTGTCGATCGGCATGCTCTCATTTGAAGTTGGATTCAACTGAACTAATACCGATTGTGCCATTATCAGTATGGTTCTTTCCGGAATGGAAATGATCAATTGATCAAACATAAATGAAGATGTGCCGAGGTGTGAGATTCTTGTCAATACTTCATATTGTTTGTCAAAGAGTGCAGGAGCAAGATAATTAATCTCTGTCTTGGCAATCACAAAACGATGTGAATCAATGAATGTGCGCTCATTCATCTCCAATCCCAAAGCTCTGAAATATTCAACTCTTGCATCTTCAAGCCAATAGAGATAGATGATATTATGAACGATATTTTGTCTGTCCACTTCAAATGTCTTTACTCTTCCTGACATTGTATGATGAAATGCTGTGAAGTCTATGTTCTCAATGTGTTTGTCTTGAGATTTCATCGTTTTTCCTTCATGATGCTCTCAACACTTTGAATGAAAATCAATGCCGCTTCTTTCACTTCTTGTATGGTAATATCTCTATGAAACACAGCCCGAAGATATTGTCCTCTGCCGGATGAAATCTCCAAGCCTCTTTTGGAACATTCATTCTTCAATGCTTGAGGATCGGTATCGATTCCACAATCTATAATGAGAATATTTGTTTCGACTATGCCACCTGCATTGGCCAATGTACATGAGGTTTGCGAGAAAATCTGATCGGCAAACATTCTTGCTTTTTCATGATCTTCCCTCAAATGCTCTTTATGAAATTGTAAAGCATGAATACCGGCCGCAGCCAATATTCCGGATTGTCTCATTCCACCGCCAAGCAATTTTCTCCAATGTCGGGCATATTCCACTTGGTCTTTTGTACCTATAAAAACTGAACCTGCCGGTGCGCCCAAACCTTTTGAAAGACAAACGGAAAGCGTATCTAAGTAATGAGCATATTCATGAGGTTCAGTGCCTGTCTCAGCACATGCATTCCAAATGCGCGCACCATCACAATGAAGAGGGATACTCTTGCTTTGAGCGAATGCAGAAACTTCATTGATTGATGAAAGTGAAAGAATGGTTCCACCATGCCGATTATGGGTTTGTTCGATGCATATCAAGGAAGTTTTGGGAAAATAATACTCACCGGGACGAATGGCTTCATTGATTGATGAACTTGTTAATTCTCCTTTTTCAGTTGGAATGCAATACATCTGCACACCAGCAATGATGGCAGGAGCTGCTGTCTCATAATGAAAAATATGAGATTCCGATTCAACAATGATTTCGTCGCTTCTTTTTGTGTGAATGGCAATGGCAATTTGATTACCCATTACACCGGTTGGAACAAATAATGCGGATTCTTTTCCGAAAAGCTCAGCAATCATTGATTGTAATCTATTGACCGTTGGATCTTCCGAATAAACATCATCTCCTACTTCAGCTTCCGCCATCGCTTTGCGCATTTCGATGGTTGGTTTTGTGACAGTATCACTGCGCAAATCAA
This sequence comes from Ignavibacteria bacterium, assembly GCA_947491315.1. Lineage (GTDB taxonomy): Bacteria > Bacteroidota > Ignavibacteria > Kapaibacteriales > UBA961 > UBA961. The sequence continues at coordinate 65,545 of CANLII010000006.1, read as the reverse complement.
ATGTGATGGAACTCATCGATTCTCCTGTGCGGCTTGATATACGCTGGAATTAGCTGGATCTAATTGTGATAGATTTGAAAATACTCCGACATCTGAATATCCTTTGAAAAGATCTGCCAATTCTTGAAACTTAGAATTGAAAAATGTATCCATGAATTGACTACGCATGGTCACTTTTGATTTTTTGAATTGTGCCATTTGCTCGATGATTGTAGCAAATAATGGCAAACCTTGCGACTTGTCTTTATTCACAGCTTCCAAACCGTCAAAATGATATGAGAAGATGAGTCTTCTGAATTCTTCATATAATAAATCAGATGCCTCTGTGGCAAGTCCAAGTTTGGATGGAACAGATGGATCCGGAGTAGTGGGATAACCTGTTACATTTGCTCCGGCACCTGCCCGACAAATCACTTTTGCTTTTTCATAAAATGGAGTGCCGTCAAGTTCTGCGAAAGTGTCCAAAAACATGCCAAGGGACATCAACATGTAGAAATCAATCGGTGATGACAATGCACTGAATCGATTTGCCTGAAATGACATCATATTGCCCGGAGCATATTCAAATGTCCACTGTTTGTCCATCGCTCTCATAAGTATGGATTTTGAGCCATCTTCAAGTACAGTATAGGACATAACGGTGAGTATACCGCTATAGGTGTTATTTGCACCCCGCGAAGTTATTGTGATTCCAATATCGACAGGCACTTTTGGATTATCCCAATCAGAATCAGAATATCGTTGAGTATTGATATAACTGATGATGTCTTGTCGAAGATTCTGAATATCAATTCGATTGTCAAATGAAATATTTTTCAAATCCACATTCACTTGCAATTCAATTTCCTGTGCATGAAGCATCGGGAAGATATTCAGTGCAAAAAATATGGTGGAAAATATGAAAGTTCGCATGGAATCACCTTGATTTGGGGGAATATGTTATCTATTGCGAAAATACTATGCTTAGGAGCCATCGGCAACTATTTTATGGTAAATCATCTGCAATCACAATCTAGAATTTCTGAAATCCATGGAAATATCATTGGGATAACTTCTCCAATCCATTGTGGAAGCGTTCATCCTTCACTTTCAATGATTGATTCATGTACTCATTTCGGAATTTCATTATTACCAGTACCATTTGGAATCAAAGAACTATCAAGACTTGCCATTTGTGGAGATTTACGATTGGAACCATCAATTGGACTGCATTTGAAGACAGAATTCATGAAGATTGATCAATTTTCACTGATGCAATGTGATTTGTCAATTGGATGGAATCCTCATGAGATGTCACTTATTCCGGGATTTGGTCTTACATCTGAATTTGTATCTTTTGATGATGGCATATTGCATTGTACTGAAGTAAATATGGGTATTGGTGCAATAATGAAGATTGATGACAAAGTTGGAGCAGGCATATTGTTTCAATATCCGATTGCAAAGCCAATGGCAGAATTTAGTGCAAGTTTTACGCAACCACTTTTAACGATTGGCTTGGGATATGTGCCATTTGAAGGCATGGCTATTGATGTGGATATGCTTATGAGTGAGTATTCTTCGGGTCTTAGACCCACAATTTCGTGGAATTTTACCCATAATATTAGTTCGCATATAGGATTTTCTTTACCACATTCTTCCGTGACAATAGGTTTGAGTATGTTGTTAGATGATATTTTTGTAAAAGTAAATATGTTCAATCACATGTATTTAGGATATTCTTGGCAAATCGGTATGAGATATTGTCCGGAATTAGATTAATTGAGTACTTCTATGGCAAAGCAAAAAACACTGTTTGAACAATTAAAGAGCGCTGAACATCAGGAATCTGTGACTGAGAAATCAATGTTCGCAAATCGTGGAGTTCGAATAGCATGTATGACTCTCATCGTTATCCTTACAGGATTCATGTTCCCGAATCAAAGAGCAATCAATGAAAATGGGGAAGATGTCAGGCAAGTGAATATTGGTGTTCTTTGGATGAATGAAACAATCAAGGCTGAATTCCCTTTTGCGATCATAAGACCCGCGTCTGAGATTGAACTCGAAAAGGAAAAAGTGTTAAAATATTCGCCTATTATTTGTTTGAATATTGAGAATGCAGTATCAGAAGCCGAAGCCAAGCTATCGGCCTTCCTTCAAATGTGCGAAGGTAAATTGCAGGAATCAGGAATACTCAATGAAACAGTCACAAAAAATATTCTTGAATTTCCTCAGCAGAAAAAGGCAATAATTGGTCAAATAGTACAGAAATATAGAGTAGAACTTATTAGTTCATACTATGAAAGAAAGCCACTTGTTTCCGTTGCCATATCTACTCTTTCAGATACTGTATTCATTCGTAAAAATAGGGGGGTTGATTTCCCCATGCTTAAATCAGTCTTCTCTGATACATCATTGATGCGGCTTCAGCTCTCTGAATTGTTTGCCGATAAGTTACAAATGCAAGATGTTGAAAAAGTGGTATCCACTTTGATTGAGATCATAAAGCCCAAGTATGAAGTGTCAAAATCACTTACTCAGGAAACAAAGTCAAATAGATTGGCTTCTATACCTCGCACTCTCGGAATTGTCAGAGCGGGTGAAGTACTCATCAGAAAAGGTGAAAGATTTGATCGATTATCGGCTTTGAAAGTGCAATCTTATGTGAGTAATAGAGGTAATTCGGATACTTCGACCTATTCATGGAGTATTCTTTTAGGAAGCATTGGACATTCACTTCTCATCTTTTCCATGATGATATTATACTTGTTTTTCATAAGGCCGGTCATTTTTGCTCATCATCAGCAATTGTTTGGTTTATTGGGAATAGTACTGATTGCACCGATATTCTCTTGGATAACAGTATTCTTGAATAGTTCTTATCCATTGGAATATGCAGTGATAGTACCTGCTTTATCAATGATGATTGCGATTCTATTTGATTCAAGAACTGCATTTTACAGTACAGTTGTAATGTCCTTGCTGATAGCAGGTGTCAGAGGAAGTGATTATTCTGTTGGCCTTGCAATGATGATCGGTGGTATGGTAGCAGCGTATAGTGTAAGAGATATTCAGGCAAGGACACAACTTTTTGCATCAATCACTTATGTTTTTATTGGAATGTCCGTAAGTATTGCATCGATTGGTGCTGAAAGATCATTGAGTTGGGATGAAATGTATCCGCAATTGATTGTTGCCGGAATCAATGCTGTGTTTTCGCCTATTTTCACATTCGGCGTGCTATATTTGATCGAAAGAGTATTTCCGGTTACCACCGACTTGAAAATTGATGAATATGATTCCTTGGAACATCCACTATTGGTGGAAATGAATGAAAAAGCCCCTGGCACGTTCCAACATACCATGACAATAGCAAGACTTTCTGAGAGCGCTGCTCATGCCATTCATGCCAATGCTTTACTGGCGAAAGTAGGTTCACTATATCATGATATAGGGAAGATACCAAAGGCTGAATATTTTGTTGAGAATCAGATAAATATTGATAATAAGCATAATCACCTTCCTCCAAAGAAAAGCGCATCTATTATCAAGGAACATGTTCATGATGGTATTGAACTTGCCAGAGAGTATAAGCTTCCTCAAAGAATCATTGATTTTATTCCAATGCATCATGGTACAATGCTAGTGAAACATTTTTATGCCAAAGCAATTGAATTGTCGCAGAACGGGGAAGGTCCGACTATCGTTAAAGAAGAGGATTATCGTTATACAGGTCCCAAGCCAAATACTAAAGAGACGGGAATTCTTATGCTAGCGGATGCAGCAGAAGCTGTTGTTCGTTTGAATAATGCGGAAACTAAAGAGGACATTGAGGTTATTCTTCAGGGTATTATCAATGATAGAATGCTTGATGGACAATTGGATGAATGTCCACTTACTATTGCCGAGATACATGAGATTAAAGAATCCTTTATAAAGAATCTTCTGGGAATGCGACATCACCGGATTACATATAAGGAAATACCAGATAAGAAATGACGAAAAAAAAGCCCGCTTCCATTACGAAGCGGGCTTTTTTTATGCGTGTCTGGTTTACTTGACAATGATGAGTTGTACTTGATTTGCATATGGACCGGATTTTAAGATACATGTGTACATGCCAGCCGGTAATTGTTGGGCATCAATGCTGAGTTGATATGCTCCTTCTTTCACATATCCTGCAAGTAATGTATGGACTTTCTGACCCATTGAATTATATAACTCAATGATGGTATTTGATGAGATACCGATTGAGTAGTCAATCATTGCGATATCTGAAGCAGGGGATTGACCTGAAACAGATAATGCATAACCTAAACCGGAACCTCTGATGAATCTCCCATTTGAAAAGCAAATTGGAGAGAGTTTCAATGTGGAGGTATCATTACCAATGACCAAGCACTTTGAAAATTTACCATTGGTTTTTGCATCAACAAACACTTTAAATGCTGTTGAATCACCCAAGTATGCATTGAAGTCCGCTTCAAACAAATCCTTTTTGCCTGAGAGACCAGGATTACCTGTACCTGAAACAGTTAACACATTCCCATTCACAGACGGGGTCCATGTCCAGCCATTCAAAGAGCGAACTGTACCGGTAAAATCAAGATCATTAAAATCATAACGTACTAAGATGTCAATTGCATTGATTTGTGCTGACCCAACATCCCCTTGAATATCGGCATTTACTTTGAAAGCAACTTTTTGACCGGGCGTTACTTCACCGGGATTGATTGATGAAGTTATACTGACGGGCAATGTAAATGCTTCTGCATTTACTGTCACATTGCGTTCACCGAGTTGCGCGGTCACAGAATAAGGACCTGCTGCATTTGGCGTAAATACAATCAAGTAATTATGATTCGTATTCGCAGGGATTCTGAAATTACCCAAAGGTGAAATGCTGAATTGATCTGTAGCACCTGATGCAGAGTTCGTTGTTTGAACATCATAGCTGCTCACATTCGGATAAGGAAGTGTAATGATCGGATTTTCACAAGCATTGAACCTGCCAAGATTGATAACAGTATCCGGAAGGAATCCAGTACCACACAATTCAACAGTATCAGGGACATTACGAGCATCTGTCACGATTTCAACGAAACCACTACGCAAGCCCTTTTTCTGTGGAATGAAGATAGCAGAAATATCTTGTGAGCCACTCAAAGGAATATCAAAAGGTCCTGCAGGGCTGAATGCTTCAAATTCAATTGGTGGGATTGGTTTGATTGAAAGTACTTTCAATGGACCTTGTCCCATGTTTTTGATTACCAATGCATTTGTTTTCGGTGCAGATTTGCTACCGATGCGAGTGGAATCAAAACAGTTCTTTGAATATTCAGGAGCACCGATACAACCATTGCCTTGTACTCTAGCACCAAAATCAGGTGCCTTGATATTTGCATCAATTGTTGATACTGCAGTAACAAGTACGGAATCCCACAAACCATTTGTATTTGTTGTAGGAGCAAATTCTACAGTGAGATTGATTGTTTCATCTTTTTTAAGATTTACAGGTAATGTTGGAATATTCAATATTGTGAATGTGCCATTATTTTGTAAAAGTCCAATGGTCTTAACAGCAAGTTCACTATTACCATTATTTGTGATCACCACATTCTTCTGATCTTTGCTGCCAACAGGAACGCAATTCCAAATCGCGTCAGTAGCTGAAGCTGTGAGTTGAGCTTCACCTTCACCTGTGAGCTGTACCTTTGCATCAACACAAACTGTATCAAGACCGAGATCGATGAATGCAAGTCTTTTTCCAACGGCTGTTGGTTTGAACTCTGTTGTAATCTCTAAATGTCCACTGGGTTTAATTGTGAATGTATTTGAAGGATCGCCAACTGAAGGATTGCCATTTCTGTCAATCATCCGATAACTTATTATTGCAAAATCTCCGGGATTAGCACCACCAACTGACATCTTACCATTGATCAAGATATTGCTCTTGTTTTCCAATGCTTTGGTAATTGTGATGCTTCTATTACTACCAACCAATGTATTTGCAAAGATTGTGTCTTCCACATGTACATAATCACAAGGTTCAACTGCTTCACCGCAAATGGTCATTTTAACAACCGGGGAACAAGTAGCATAGAATGTGAGTGTGGCGCAATGCTCACCGGGAGTAGTTGGAGTGAATAATATTTCAATAGGTACTGTATCGCAATTCACAGAAGGGAAGAGACGACCATTCAATACAGACTTTAAACTGAATTGAGGATCTGAAACGCTGACACTATCGATGAATGTGTCAAGATTCCCATCATTACAAATACCTGTGTTCAATACCTTATCCTTTGGAGTACCAACTGAAGTTACACCTACACTGAAACGAATATTGGAATCAATGCTGTATAATCTTGCTTTTGCAAGTGGAAATGCCAATAAACTTGAAGATTGGCTTGAAGGGGTACCACAGAATTTTGTCACAAAACCATCAGTTTGTCCAGCAGATGTAATGGTCTTATTACCGGGATCTTTTGTCACTGATCCTGTAAAAGTACCTGTCTCATACAAACAGCCATCTTTGTCAGTTGCATTGAGAGTTGTATATGGTTTGCCTTGAGTTCTTGTCGGCTGAAGATCAAGCCAATTTCCGGCAGGATCGAACACTGCTGTGAATGGTTTCCAGACAATTGGTTGAGTACGATTTGTGATTGTTGCTTTGGTGCCATCACGCATGGTTGCTGTAAGCACGCCTTTATACATACCTTCAACATATACGCGTTTTTCAAATTGTTCCCATGCAATACGCTCACCATATGCTTCTGCAGTTGGATTGATTACAGTTGCACCAAGAGTTTGAACGATGACTGTTCCTCCATCAGGCTCAACACGAGCCATGAAGAAGTTTCTGCCTGTCAAGCTTGAAGATCTTTTAGTCACAAAGCCAAATGTGGATTCACCGATAAAGTGTCCCGTCACATATGCGGCATTATTATCACCTGCGGCAATGCCTGTTACTGCATCCGCACCGGGGCCACCAACATTTTTCACGAATTCAACATTACCACCGACATCCAGTTTGGCAAAGAATCCATCTCTACTTCCGGATATGCTTGCCATAGGTTTGCTATCAAATGATCCATTGCCTTCAAAATTTCCGGCAACATATGAATATTGACCATCAGGGGACAATGCAATGCTCACGCTTGAATCAGTCAATGTTCCACCGATATTCTTTGCCCAGACAAATGTCTTGGAAGGAGGAAGACCAACACGAATTTTATACTGCCCGTTTGTGCTGAGTTTCTTCAATTCATCAGAAGACCAAATATACTTGAGACCCTTCGCTTTATCAGTGAGAAGATTCCAAGTCGCTCCATTATCTGCACTATATTGAATAATGACTTCTTGTATAGAATCTACACCTGCCCAAAGAATTGTCAAGTCATTGCAAGTTGAACGAATTTCAGAATTGATTGGATCAAGAAGTTGAATGTCTGCAGTTCCGCCTACAAGAGGAATCAATGGTGGATCACAAGGATTACCTTTTATCCGAAGACCGCTCTGTCTAAAATCGAGTGTGGTGCCTTGAGTGAATCGGACTCCCACAATCGCTGTTTTTCCAGAATCAATTACTTGAGGAGTAGAACCATTCCATGCATTTCCATTAAAACTTGTAACGGAGAAGCTTGCATTTCCTGCAGGTGCAGGAGGATCGGCGGTGAAAATCAGCTTGCCATTTTTTGCTTCCACATTGACTGTTTTATCTATGGATCCTCCAACAGCAGGATTTCCAAAAGAAACAATGGGAGGATTGACAGCCAATTGCATGACGCTGGAAGCAGGAGCTTGATAGACAGAAGTATCTATGATATTGATATTCTTTTGTAATGTTATATTCACTGTCCTGGTTCTGCTAACTTCATTACATCCCATTGGGGAATTCCATTCAAGATAGCATACTTCTTTTGCTTGTAATTTCTTTACAATCTCTGCATAAATCTCTTGCAACTTGGAGTATGCATCTTTTGAGTTTGCTTCATAATGCTCACCTCCTGTAATATCTGCCCAATTGGCGAGATCTTTGTTCATACCCATAAAAGCTGTAATTGCATAAAATGCAATACCATTATCAAGTAATTCTTTTTTGATTGTATCACGAGTGGGAGCACGATTTGGCTCTCCATCTGTCAAAAAGATGATGACTTTCTTTACCGTTGCAGGCAAATTCTCACGAACATATCTGTCTTTGATCAGAGTTGTGGCACCCCATTGTTTATGCAAAAGTGGGGGATCATAATAAGTGGCAGAACCAAGAATCATCGAATCGATTGCCTTTAAAAGCGAATTTCTATTGTTTGACCAATCATGCTCGAGATATGCCTGACCATCAAAAGATACAATGGCAACTTTGGTTCTTCCAATAAAATTCAATAAGCTCACGAAGAGTTTTGAAGCCTGCTTCACAAATCGGAAGCGAGTATCTTCAGGGCTTGATCCTACTTGTTCGGACATTGACGCACTTTTGTCAATCACCAAAACAACGCTCAATTCGGGTCCATCAACAATTGTTGAGCATTTTTGTGTGATATCCGATGCAGGTATTGTGATACCATTTTCAATGACTCGGAAATCACTGGAAGTAATACCTGTGAGGGGAACATTGTTATTGTCCGTAGCCTCATAAAAGGAGCGAACCTTTGGGAATTTCTCAGCATCAGGTGTATAAGCATTAAATCTGTTCTGTGCGAACGAGACTCCTATTGCTGAGAAAATCACCATGCATATTGCGAGTGATCGTAAGAATAGAATCATTGAAGATTCTCCAATCGATTATGAGATAAAGTGTAATTCAATGTAAGTTCTCATGAAATGCTGCATTTCACGACTTTGATACAGTAAGGACAATCAAGACAACAAAAAGTCACGATTCTCATCAAGAAAGAGAGACAGGTCTTTCCATGATAGAAAATGTTTTATTTCCGGCATCCAATTCGGCCATTACTCCTAGTGGAATTGTCATTTTACTCTTGACATGCCCAATAGGAAGACCATAAACTGCCGGTATACCTAACGAACTAATTCTAGATTCTAAAACTTGTAGTAAAGAGAATGATACTTCAAAACCGGGTACCTTCTTGGCTTCGCAATTCTTAAACTGACCAAGAATAATTCCTGCACATTGTTGAAGCTTACCTGCGAGCCATAACTGCGTGAGCATTCTATCTATCCGATAGGGTTCCTCTGCAATGTCTTCAAGAAATAGTATGGAGTCCTTCGTATCGATTTCATATGGAGTGCCTAGTGTTGCAACTATCATAGACAAATTGCCGCCTGTTAGTATGCCTTTTGCAATACCTTTGGATAATGTGGTCATTCTCGAGTCACTGAATGATATCGGAGTGTATTCAGGAGAAATTTGTTCAGTAATAATCTCACTTGCAATTGATACACACAATGCTCTCTTGAAATAATCAACGGTGAAAGCGTCAAAAGTTGAAGACGCAACAGGTCCATGATATGTAACAACATTGCTAAGTTTGGTAATAGCTACAAGCAAAGCAGTGATATCACTATAACCAATGATGATTTTTGGATTAGCCCGAATAACTCCAAAATCCAACATTGGAAGGATTCTCATCACGCCATATCCGCCTCTTGCGCAAAGAATGCAATCTATGTCTGGTCTTTCTACAAATTCCATGAACTCTGCAGCCCTTTCAGAGTCGGGAGCAGAGAGATATCCGTATTTTCTTGTTAATGTATTGCCCAACACAATTGAATAACCACTTGCTTTCAACAAAGCAATGCCTTCTTGAATTTCTGCATTATCTACGCCACTTGCAGGAGCGGTAATTCCAATTGTAGAACCTTTTTTCAAGGCAGGAGGAAGAAGTGAAACAAAATCAGAGTGCTTGTTCATATTATTGGAAAGCACTGACTCTGTTGTATTCACAAATTCTCCGTTTCCGGTACTTGCTTTTGCTTGCATTGATGCAAACCCAAGTACTGTAAAACCTGTTCCGACCGAATGTAGAAATGATCTGCGTTTCATCATGATCTCAAACTATGGTTTGTACAAAAGCAATACAGAATATAGGTTTAATCCAAGGTTTGCTTTGTAAAGAATACACCTTACCACGGTGATAAAAATACGAAAATTCAGAGTTTTCCACACTACTAATTGCCTTTTGCAGTGGAATTTTATGGCTTTTTCCTTTTTGTGTTGCAAGACCATCACATTCATTTAAGCTTTTGAGCATGAATGTTCAATCTTTTTTTATAAATTCCGCCATAAATATTAGGTGTGAGTTATGAAATTTCCTTCTCAGATTGATCGAAGATTGGTACTGAAAGCAGGTCTAATGCTGGCAACACCAATGCAAGCATTGTCAGTTCTTCAAAGTACTGATAATGAAAAGCATACATTGTTGAATGAAAATGACTTATGGCAATCCATCAGAACAGAATTTCCGATGGACAGAACAATGATCAATTTGAATAATGGTGGAGTAAGCCCCAGCCCAAGATCAGTAATGCAAGCATTGCATACCGGTTTGGATTATGCCAATCAAGCTCCCGCAAGAAATATTTGGCAACAACAAGAACCCGGTTTGGAAAGGGTGAGACAAGGAATTGCTCAAGTATTTGGCGTTTCTAATGAAGAAATAGCCATTACTAGAAATGCAAGTGAAAGTTTGCATCATGTTCAAATGGGCCTAACCTTACAAAAAGGAGATGAAGTCCTCACTACCGAACATGATTATCCAAGAATGCTAACCGCTTGGGAACAAAGATCGAGAAGAGATGGCATAATAATTAAAAAAATACCAATTATTGTTCCCGTTATGGATCCGATGGACATAGTGAATGCTTTTAAGCAGGCTATCAATAAAAAGACAAAAGTCATTCATGTGTCGCATGTTGCATTTTGTTCCGGTCAAATCTATCCAGTAAAAGAAATTTGCATGCTAGCCAAGGAAAAGGGCATTGAATGTATAGTTGATGGAGCACATTCATTTGCTCATTTTCCATTTACTCAAGTAGATCTCCAATGTGATTATTTCGGGACATCACTCCATAAATGGCTGTATGCCCCCGTTGGAAATGGAATGCTCTATGTGGCCAAAGACAAAATTCCATCAATTTGGCCACTCATGGCGGCAGGACCCGAAATGAATGATTCAATAAAGAAGTTTGAGGAGATAGGTACTCATCCCGCATCTTTGCATAATGCAGTGACCGAAGCAATTGCATTTAATGAAAGAGTTGGTGTTGAAAGAAAAGCAATGAGATTGAGAGAATTGCAATTGCGATGGATCAACCGAATCAAGGATGATCCCAGAGTGAGTTTTATGACAAATATTAAAGATTCATCTCAGTGGTGCGGATTGATGGTTTTCAGAATCGAAGGATTTGATCATGCCAAAATCGGGGAATACCTATTCAATACACATAGAATAATAACAACACCCATCAAATATGCCAATATAGATGGGATAAGAATTACGCCGAACATATACATTTCGGATAGTGAAATTGATTATTTTGCGGAGATTCTCTTCTCAATACTGAGAGGCCAAGTCAAAGGATTGCAAGGATGATCACCACTCAATTCATTGTCTTCATCAGTTTGCACCACAATACATCGTACAGAATATACTATGTCCAATGAACAATACCTGTGGGTAGGCTTTCACATCTTCATTCTTATAATGCTCGCATTAGATATTGGTGTTTTTCATAAGAAAGCACATGCAATTTCAGTGAAAGAAGCTTTATCGTGGAGTGCTTTTTGGATTGCTCTTTCAGGACTTTTTGCAGTTGGTATATATTTCTTACGATCGACAGTACAGGCAACGGAGTTTGTGACAGCTTACTTAATTGAAAAATCTCTGAGCGTTGACAATCTTTTTATCTTCCTTACGATTTTTAGTTATTTCAAAGTTCCTGACAAATACCAACATAAAGTCTTGTTTTGGGGTGTTCTTGGTGCTTTGGTAATGCGTGCTTTGTTTATAATTGTCGGTGTGGCAATTCTGGCGAAGTTCAGTTTTATCATTTATATTCTCGGTGCCTTCCTGGTATTTACCGGCTTCAAATTGTTTTTCGCCAAAGATGATATAGAGTTTAAACCCGAATCTTCATGGACATTGAAATTGGTTCGTAGATTCTTTGGTGTTTCGAAGAATTATCATGGAGATAAGTTTTTTGTAAGAAAAATGGGTTATGTATTTGCTACGCCACTCTTTCTTGTATTAGCCCTCGTTGAGACTACAGATTTGGTATTTGCTTTGGATTCCATTCCGGCAGTTTTGGCTGTTTCTCCTGATCCTTTCATTGTTTATACATCGAATATTTTTGCAATTCTTGGTTTGCGATCACTGTATTTCGCATTGGCAGGAGTCGTGGGTTTATTCCACTATCTCAATTATGGTCTTGCTATCATTTTGAGTTTTATAGGTGTGAAAATGATGATCAGTGGTTTCTATCATGTGCCCATACATTTCGCCCTTCTCTTTGTTCTTTTCATACTTTCAGCATCAGTGATTCTTTCTTTGGTTTTTCCCAAAAAAGAAAGTTCAATCGAACTATCCTGATGAATAAGTAACCAAAGTATGCATAAAAATTTGATCAGTTCAATTTGTCCTATCTGCTATCTTCATTTAACAAAATTGACATAACTATATTATGACTAGTACTGCATTTGAATATGTAAAACATTCGATGGACTATGATTCATATAAAACAGCATTTTCTTTGAAATCACATGCTCCAATAGGAGATATGACAGAAAAAGAGCAAGAAATGTTTGCATATTATGAATTGAACTGGGCAAGAAGCATTAGAGTAGAAAAAGTATATCAACCCTCTGATCAAGCTTTACACGCATTGCAAACAATGAAATCAAAACAAACTTGGATTGTCATTACGGAAGGTTGGTGTGGAGATTCAGCACAGTCCCTTCCGATCATTGCCGCTCTAGCTCAAGCATCGGAAGGAAGGATTGAATTACGAATTGTGTCAAGAGATGAGTATCCTGAATTATTGGAACAATATCCTACAAATGGCTCGATGAGCATCCCCAAATTGATTGCTTGTGACATACACGGAAATGAAGAATGGAATTGGGGACCTAGGCCAAAAAAAGCGCAGGAATTATTTGATGAACTGCGAGCACAGAATGCTGAAAAACAAGAAATATATAAGTCATTACATGGTTTCTATGCTAAAGACAAAGGTCAGTGCATTGAAACCGAAATCATTGTTCATTGTATTTAATCAATATGTTTTTTTTTGGGAGCAAAAGCAATGTTGAAAATGTTGATCAAGGCCATGCCGTTTATATGTACATTCTTTGTTACTGTACAACTATCGGCTCAGGGTGTGACCTTCCTCATTAAAGGGAAAGTAGTGGATGGTCAAAAGAAAGCTTTGCAAGGTGTGCAAGTTGTCGCAAAAGATGGCGATGAAGTATCCGGCAAATCGAAGACGACTGTACATGGTGAATTCACCATGACACTAAAGCCAGGTAGATATTATTCCATGTCATTTGATAGAAATGACTTGTTCATGGCCAAACAAGATTTTCGTGTGCCTGATGGAACATCTTATCAAGAAATTTCTCAAGAATTTCAACTAAGAACATTCGCGAAAGGGGATACCATTCAACAGTTTCCTCTTTTTCCGGCCGGACAGTCAAATGCAATGCCTTCGCCACTCTTTACGATGATCCCAGAAATGTTGAAAAAGATGCCTCATCTGAAGATCAAAGTATTGGTATCAGAAGGTAAAAAAACCGCAAAAAAAACAAAAGCTGAAAAGAAAACTAAGAGTAAAAAAGGGGCTAGTAGTATTCCTGCCCAAACTTTATATGATCTCAGAGTGGAAGAGATTCGTTCCAAACTTGTTATCGCAGGAGCACCAGAATCTCGAATTACATTTGAAAAGGCAAATCTTAAAACACCAATCGATGTATCGGTGATCATTACCACATTAGCGAGTGATTTTTAATCAGGCATACTATGAGAACAATGTCGGCATATTTCCTAATCCTGTTCGGTTCACTTATAATTGTTAAAGCTTCCGAGCTTCCCATTCTCATTGCTATGAAGAATGAGATGCAGAGAACAATGGACGGATTATCAAAGCAAGATAATCCACCTTATTTTCTTTCTTATGCGGTAACTGAAACAAAGACAATTCGGATGTCGGCATCATTTGGCAAATTAAAATACATCGAAAATATTGCATCCCGAATACTTGATATTGATATTCGAGTAGGGAATTATGAATTGGACAATACGCATACAATCCGTGGTTCTAGATTTGAATTCGGTGGTGGAGGGAAAGGAATTGAACTTCCAATGTCTGGTGATGAACAATCAATTCGAGCAGTTATATGGAATGCTACTGATAAACTGTACAAAAAAGCAGTTGAGCGATATGGAAAAGTTCTCACCAATCGTGCTGTCAAAGTGAAAGAAGAAGATAGTTCAGCCGATTTTTCCAGACAACAAATTGTGCGATATGTTGAGGATGAGCAAATATTTTCCATCGATTCATTACAATGGCAGGAAAGAATTAAAAGACTCTCTGCTCTCTTTTCGGATGATCCAAGTATTTATACAGGGGAAGTCTATTTTCAAGCTGATATCATCACAAAATATTTTGTAAGCTCTGAGGGAAGTCTCATTCAGCAAAGTGAACCAAATGTTCGCATGTTTGCATCTGCATCAACGAAAGCCGATGATGGCATGACGCTCCCTCTATTCTCAAGTTATTTTGGATTCTTGCCTGAGAATTTACCTACCGAGGAAAAAGTTGCAAATGATATTCACTCCATGATCAAAACAATGGGACTTTTGAGACTTGCACCTTTGGCTGAAACATATTCCGGTCCTGCTATTCTATCAGGGCCTGCATCAGGTGTGTTTTTTCATGAAATATTCGGACATCGTGTTGAAGGTCATCGTCAAAAAGATCCGAATTCATCACAGACTTTCAAATCATTTCTCAATAAAAAAATTCTACCTGATTTTATCGATGTTGTTTTTGATCCAGGCTTGAAGACATTGAATGGTCAAGATATTGTTGGTCATTATAAATACGATGATGAAGGTGTCAAGGCAGAAAAAGTGATTGCAGTTGAAAAAGGTATCTTTAAGAACTTTCTCATGAATCGCTCTCCAATTGAATCATTTCCGGTTTCGAATGGACATGGCAGAAGACAACCGGGATTGCGACCCGTTTCTAGACAGTCCAATTTGTTGGTACAAGCTTCTCAAACTGTTGCTTTCGATTCATTGAGAACATTGCTTCGTGAAGAATGCTTGAAACAAAACAAAGAGTATGGATTGTACTTTGTTGAAATTTCTGGTGGCTTTACTTTTACAGCAAGAACTATTCCTAATGCTTTTAATGTTCAGCCATTAGTTGTGTATAAAATCTATGCAGATGGAAGACCCGATGAGCTTGTTCGTGGAGTTGACTTGATTGGTACTCCACTCACCACCTTCAATAATATTATTGCTGCTTCTCATGATATAGGCATCTTCAATGGAGTTTGTGGTGCTGAGTCAGGTGGTGTTCCCGTTTCCGCAAGCTCACCTTCACTCTTTGTGAAAACCATTGAAGTTCAGAAAAAACAAAAATCACAAGCCAAACCACCATTGCTTGATTCACCATTTACCAAACCAAAACCATAATATATGATCGGCCAAATTCTCATTCATCTTTTATTTGCGACAGCTCTCATTGGCACGGGTTTTTATGCCTTTGCACTGAAAGGAAATGAAAGAGCGGCAGACATCGGTAGATTCCTGTTCAGATTCACGACCATTGGAATTGTCATTTCTTTTCTCGCAATTCTTTGGCTCGTCTTTAATCATCGATTTGAATACCATTATGTTTGGAACTATTCCTCAAGAGAATTACAGGCCTGGTATTTATTTGCCGCGGGATATGCCGGACAAGAAGGTAGCTTCTTGTTATGGACGCTTTGGGTAGCTGTGCTTGGTGTGGCTCTTTCGGCCTTTGGTCGAAGAAAAGGCATGGAATCAGAAATCATGGTTTTTTACTCATTGATTCTTGTTTTCTTATTACTGTTATTGGTCATCAAAAATCCATTTGCTTATGTATGGGAAACATTTGCAAAAGATGGCGTTGCCGATGGATTTGTTCCACAAAATGGGAAAGGGTTGAATCCACTCCTGCATAATGTTTGGATAACCATTCATCCTCCAATTCTCTTCACAGGATTTGCAGCCATGAGTGCACCATTCGCATTAGCAATGGCAGGATTACTTAAAAGAGATTATCAAAATTGGGTGAAACATGCTTTGCCATGGACATTATATTCTACTGCAATTCTTGGTTTTGGGATCATGCTTGGAGGTTTCTGGGCTTATGAAACATTGGGTTGGGGAGGATTTTGGGCTTGGGATCCTGTAGAGAATTCCTCGCTCATTCCTTGGCTTGTGTCTGCAGCTTTGGTTCATACCATGATCATACAAAAGAAGACTGGTGGTCTTGTAAAAACAAATATTATTCTTGCTTCTTTATCATTCATACTAGTATTATACTCAACATTTCTTACCAGAAGTGGCGTATTGGGTGATACATCTGTGCATTCTTTTGTAGATCCCGGCATGTTTGCCTATGTCATGCTGATTGCATTTATGTCCACATTTCTATTGATTGCTCTGTCCATCATGTATCTCCGCAGAAAAGATCTACTGTATTCTTCTGCTTCTTTTTCAATGCAGAGTAGAGAGTTTTTAATGTCCATCGGTTCTGCTTTGCTTTTGGGTTCGGCAATTATTGTGTTTATCGGAACGAGTTGGCCTCTCTTTGCAGAGATCATCAAACAACCGAAAGTTGCAATTGATCCAGCGTTTTATAATTCCACGCATTTGCCTTTGGTTATTCTCATCATGTTTATGAATGCGATATCCCTTATTGCGAGATGGAAAGGGAAATCTCTTATTCCGAATTACAAGTCATTAATTCTGCCCTTGATTTTGACTCTTGCGGGAACAATTGTATCAATGATCTTGGGTGTAACAGATCCACTATATGTCATTCTCACATTTGCGGCCTGGTTTGCATTGATTATCAATCTTGAACTTGCGATCAAGGTCATGCAAGCAAAATTTAGTTCGGCAGGTGCATATGTCTCGCATAGTGGAGTTGCATTGCTGTTGATTGGCGTGGTATGGACTTCCAAATATTCTGTCATGGAACATGCACAATTGGTACAAGGAGTGCCAACAAAAGTGTTGGGCTATACATTGACTTTCAAAGGAAAAGAGCGCATCGAAAAAGAATATGTGGATCGTGAGAAGTATCGTTTCCATATTGAAGTTGAAAAAGATGGAACCATATCATCAGTTGCTCCTATGCTTTTTTGGAGTGATTTCAATAAAAGGGAATCTGCATTTCTCGAGCCGGGAATTGCATGGACACTCGGACGAGATCTATATGTATCACCAAAAGCTACGGGAGAAACTGGCGGAATTCCGACTTTGATATTTAAAAAAGATCAAAAAGAACAATTCCCGACGGATTCCTCTAGGGCTATACGATTTATAGCATTCGATATGTCGCGCATGAGTGCCGGGCCTGATAGCACAGGGAAGATTTACCCATCGGCTATTGTCAGAATATATTCAATAAAAGACTCAGCAGATATCTCGCTTCGTGCAGCAATGAACATGCAAACAACGGAGCTTACCCCGGAACCAGTTACATTACCCGGAACTTCTCAGCAAATTTCCTTTGCAAAACTTATTGCTCAAAAAGGGAATCTTGCTTCTTCTCAAGTGGAAATCGCATTCCGTGATATGTCAAAACCATTGCAAAAGAAAAAAGAAGTATTTACAGTTGAAGTTTCTATCAAACCACTCATCAATCTTGTTTGGTTTGGTGTCATATTCATGGTGACAGGATTCTTTATTTCCATTGCAAGACATCGCAAAGATCTTCTTTAATGAACTACGATTTGGGAGATAATCATGAGAGCAATAATCGTTTTATGTTCCTTTCTTTTTGTTGTATCTGCATTTGCCGATATGAACATTGGCGGCGTGAATATTCCATCAACAAAATCATTTGCCGGTAAGTCTCTTTCCTTGAATGGTGCAGGAACAAGAGAAAAATTCTGGATGGACATGTATGTTGGTGCTTTATTTGTCACAAAAAAGACTAAAGATGCACATTCCATCATTATTGCAGATGAACCGATAGCTATGGAATTGACCATAGTTTCTTCTCTGATCACAAGTGATAAGATGTCGGATGCAATTGAAGAGGGATTTGAAAAATCTGCTAATGGAAATATATCTTCACTTCGTTCTCGAATCGATCAGTTTAAGTCATTCTTCAAAGAAAAAATCAAGAAAGGCGATGTCTTTTCAATGATATATGAACCCGGAAAAGGCATAACTGTATTGAAGAATGGAAATAATATAGGTGTGATTTCCGGTCTTGATTTCAAAAAAGGATTATTCGGCATTTGGCTGGGTGAAGTTCCCGCAGATTCTGATTTGAAGAAAGGTTTATTAGGAGCATAAAAAAAGGGAGATGATTACTCATCTCCCCAATACTGTAATTCAGTCAGTTCAACCGAATAATTTTGCTTTGAGGAAATCGCGATTGAGTCTTGCAATATTATGGACACTGATGCCTTTTGGACATGCCGCTTCGCAATCATTAGTATTGGTGCAATTACCAAAACCTTCATTATCCATTTGCTCTACCATTTTCAATACTCTGCGCTGTCTTTCTGGTTGACCTTGTGGTAAATATCCAAGATGCGAAACTTTTGCCGCTGTAAACAGCATCGCTGATGCATTCTTGCAAGCTGCAACACATGCGCCACATCCAATACAAGCAGCAGCATCCATGGCTGCATCCGCATCAGGTTTTGGAATTGGCAAAGTATTACCATCTTGTGCATTGCCTGTATTTACGGATACAAAACCACCTGCTTGAATGATTCTATCGAATGCAGAACGATCCACAACAAGATCTCTAATCACAGGGAAGGCACTTGCTCTCCATGGTTCCACAATAACTTCATCTCCATCCTTAAATTTACGCATGTGCAATTGGCATGTAGTTGTCTTTGATTCCGGACCATGCGGTTTTCCATTGATCATCATGGAGCATGAACCGCAAATACCTTCACGACAATCATGATCGAATGCAACGGGATCTTCATTCTTTGATAACAGTTGTTCATTGAGAGTATCTAGCATTTCAAGGAAAGACATATCAGGGCTAACGTCTGACAAAACATAGTTCTTGAAAATCCCTTCAGAATTCTTGTTCTTCTGTCGCCATATTTTCAGAGATAATTTCATTATTTATAGCTCCTTGTTGCAAGCTTAACATTTTCAAAAGTAAGTTGTTCTTTATGCAAATTTGGCTTCGCGGTATCACCGGAATATTCCCAAACCGATGAGTGACAGAACTTTTCATCATCTCTTTTTGCTTCGCCATCTTCTGTTTGATGCTCAGTTCTGAAATGACCTCCGCATGATTCATCTCTTTCGAGAGCATCAATGCACATGAGTTCGGCAAATTCCAAGAAGTCTGCAACACGGCCAGCATGTTCTAGAGCTGTATTCAATTCATTTGCTGAACCAACCACATTGACATTATTCCAAAATTCTTCACGAATTTCAGGAATTCGTTGGAGTGCTTCTTTCAAGCTTGACTCACTGCGAGCCATACCACAATTATTCCACATAAGCATTCCGAGTTCTCTATGGAATGAAGATGTCGTGCGTTTGCCATTGATGGAAAGAAACTTGGATACTCTGCCTTCTACATCGGCAACCGCCTTCTTAAACTCAGGATGCTCATTCGTTATCTCGCCAGGTTTCACACCCGCAAGATAATGTCCGATTGTATAAGGAATCACGAAATATCCATCAGCCAAGCCCTGCATCAAAGCGCTTGCACCTAGACGATTTGCACCATGATCTGAGAAATTCGCTTCGCCAAGTACATGCAATCCTGGTATGGTACTCATCAGATTATAATCCACCCATAAACCACCCATCGTATAATGAGGTGCGGGGTAAATTCTCATTGGTGATGTATATGGATTCTCACCTGATATTCTTTCATACATTTCAAACAGATTGCCATAGCGCTCTGCGATTGTCTTTTCACCTAGTCTATTGATTGCTGCTGAAAAATCAAGATATACGCCACGACCACCTGGACCAACTCCACGACCTTCATCACACACTTCTTTTGCGGCGCGAGAAGCAATGTCACGAGGTGAAAGATTTCCAAATGAAGGATACTTTCTTTCTAGGTAATAATCTCTTTCGTTTTCAGGAATATCATGTGATGCGCGATTGTCATTCGCTTTTAGAGGCACCCATACACGACCATCATTTCTGAGTGATTCGCTCATCAGTGTAAGCTTTGCTTGATATTCGCCTTGTTGAGGAATCGATGTAGGATGAATTTGAGTGAAACAAGGATTTGCAAGTCCTGCACCTTTCTTATGCGCTCTCCAAATGGATGTCACATTACATGCCATCGCATTTGTTGAAAGATAAAACACATTAGAATATCCACCAGTTGCGAAAATGACCGCATCGCCTGACCAAGATTCAATCTTACCGGTTACAAGATCGCGGGTGACTATTCCACGAGCATGTCCATCAACTAGTACCAATTCCATCATCTCATTTCTAGTGTGCATCGTCACTGTGCCTGCGCCAATCTGACGAGACAAAGCGGAATATGCACCGAGTAGTAATTGCTGACCTGTTTGACCCTTCGCATAGAAAGTACGAGACACTTGTGCGCCACCAAATGAACGATTGGTGAGATATCCACCATATTCGCGTGCAAATGGAACACCTTGAGCCACACACTGATCGATGATGTTTACGCTGACTTGTGCGAGGCGGTACACATTTCCTTCTCTTGCACGAAAATCACCACCTTTTACGGTATCATAGAAGAGTCGGTAAATACTGTCACCATCATTCTGATAATTCTTGGCAGCATTGATTCCACCTTGAGCGGCAATAGAATGTGCTCTGCGTGGTGAATCGTGAAAAGTGAAGCAATCAACATTATATCCCAATTCTGCTAGTGTGGCTGCGGCAGATGCACCGGCAAGTCCAGACCCAACGATAAGGATACGGTATTTTCTCTTATTAGAAGGATTTACCAACTTCGCTTCCGCTCGGTGTTTATCCCATTTTTGTTCAATGGGTCCTGAAGGAATATTCGATTCAAGTTTCATGGATATATCACGGTATAGTGAAAGTCTTGTTTATTTAATCGGATTACTCGCATTTGCAATCGGGAGTATCAGGACAATCTTTGGTCATTGTCGAAACATATTTCTGATCAGGAGCTTTTTTGATGACTCCAATCATTACGCCAATTGGAATGGATAGATAACCGACAAGAAATAAGCCTGCTAATGCTGGCCCAATCTTTGAAGTGATTTTTTTTGCATTAGGATTCATCACGCCCAAAGTATGAAATGCACTAGTTGTGGCATGACTCACATGTGAAGACAAAAATATCAGGGCAAGAATATAGGAGATAGAAATGTATGGATTTTGGAATCCTGCAACAACCATATTGTACACATGATGTACAATTTCACCGGTGGATTCCATGCGATACCCACCTGCATGATAGGTATTCGGTTGAATGATGCCGAATGTATAATGCAATAAATGATAGATCACAAAGAAGAGAATCGCCAGGCCGGAAACCAACATTGTTCTTGATGCAAATGTTGATTTGAGAGATTTCTTGGTATCATATTGAACAGGTCTTGCCATTTTATTTCTGTAAGCGAGTTGAATCGATGACCAAATATGCAGACCGAATGCCGCAATCATACCGAGTCGAACAAGCCAGAGGAGCGGTCCAAGATTTTTCAATCCAAGAGCATAGGCATTGATTTTTTCAGGCCCTGCAAACATCAAGAGATTGCCAAGCATATGTCCGATCAAAAAACCGATAATAAGAAGGCCAGTTATGGCCATCACGATTTTCGTGAAGACTGTGGATCGAAGAAATTGTAGCAATGATGACATCGATGAGTATCCTTACAATGCTGTGATGGTTTGTGTAAATTCGATAAAAACTACTGTAAAACTATGGATTTATCCGCTGTTTATCAAAAAACAGCCATATATCATGGTTTCGCTTCAATATAGTATTGGGCACCTAGTGGTAGCCAAGAGAGCATGGGCTCCAAAGGGCGCAAGAATGATGCGAATGAGGGGAAGAACAATGTAAATCGCAAGGATGTTCCTGAAAATCCGGCTTTTTGATACACGGATTTTGAATAAGCAGGAGACAAAAGCACTGCATCGATGTCGAATGGACAATCCTTGATGGTCTTCACGGTGATTGGATTCCAAGGATTATGCTCAAACATGAAAAGTCTACCATCGGGTCTGAGGTGATTTCGTAAATCTTTCAACATCCGCTCATGCTCTGAATGCGGTATATGATGAAAGACATTTGCAATGAAAATCACATCAAATGTATCACCAAAACCAATGGTCTCGGTCTCAGATATCAATTCCCAACGAATGCAATCCAAATCAGCATTAGCTTTTTTTGCTATGTCAAGTGAATCATTTGATACATCCGCTCCGACAATCGAGGCATAGGGAAAATACTTATGGAGATATTGCTCACTCTTTCCAATTCCACATCCAAAATTCAGAATATGTAATGGTTTATTTGTCTGATTTCGAGCATGCAATAAACGAGCAATTTCTTTTACCTTGTATTCATCAAAAAAAGCGGGTGTATAACCTGAAGACTTCACATTCTCGGCATGCATGTCATCATAATCTCGAGCATATTTATCAAATTCACTCATTCTTTTTTATAGATATGTTCAACAATATACAATGGGCGGAATTTGGTTTCATCATGTATCCTTCCGAGATATTCACCGATCATGCCAAGTGCAAGTAATTGTATTCCGCCGAGCAATAGAATAAAGATGATGATCGAAGCCCAACCGAGTTCTATTTGTGCTTTTGGGACAAATAGCTTCAGAAATACAATATATACGCTATACAAAAAACCGAACATCGCAGTAATGATTCCCATATAGGAAGCGAGTTTCAGAGGTATGGAAGAAAACGAAGTGATGCCATCAAAAGCAAATTTGATCATCTTTGAGAATGTATATTTCGTCTCTCCGGAATGTCTTTCATGTCTTTCATATTCAAAACCTGTTTGATTGAATCCAATCCAGCTGATCATCCCGCGAATGAAACGATGTCTTTCATTCATGGACATGAGAATCGTTACGACTCTTCGGCTCATGATGCGAAAATCTCCTGTGTCAACAGGGATTTCAACATTGGTCAACTTTTTGAGCAATCGGTAAAACAATTTCGCGGTGAATAATTTGAATGGAGTTTCACCTTCGCGTTTTTTTCGAACTGCATAGACAACATCGAAGCCTTCCTGCATTTTCCCATAGAGATCTACAATCGTTTCCGGGGGATCTTGCAAATCGCCATCAATCACTGCCACAGCATCTCCTTTTGCCAGATCAATGCCGGCGGTAATGGCTATTTGATGGCCATGATTTCTAGATAGATTGAGTAATTGATAATGTGCTTCATCCATGCACAAGCGTTTGAGCGCATCGAATGTACCATCAGAGGAGCCATCATTCACGAAGATGATTTCAATGTCAGATGGCATGAGATCGAATTTTCTGTTGAATAAAGCTTTTGTATGTTCAAGTCTTTGATAGAGAGCATGTACAATACCTTCTTCATTATACATAGGTATGACAATCGAGAGTTTCATTGTTCAATCTCCGAAATCTCAGTCGAATAATGCTTGAATTCTTCTTCCAATTGTTGACGCTCATGCATGTTTGCATAGACACCATTCATTGTCAGTAATTCTTTATGAGTACCTCTTTCAATGATTTGTCCTTTATCAAGCACAATGATCGCATCGCATAATGATACTGTGGAGATTCTATGTGCAATGATGATTGTCGTACGATATTCCATAAGCATTGAAAGACTTTTGATGATATGTTCCTCTGTTGCAGTATCCACTGCAGAGAATGCATCATCAAAAATGAGCAATTCAGGATTTATGATGATTGCTCTTGCGATTGCAGTCCTTTGTTTTTGTCCACCGGATAATGTGATACCTCTTTCGCCGACAATGGTGTCATATCCTTTTGGAAAATCAGCTATATCATCTGCTAAGCCTGCCAATTCAGCGGCTCTTTTTACATCTTCCAAGCTTGCATCGGGATTCCCGAATCGGATATTATCGGCAAGTGACATTGAAAACAAGAATGCTTCTTGTTGAATGAGACCGATTTTCTTTCGTAAAACTTCGAGTGGCATTGTCCTGATATTGTGTCCATCAATGGTGATGACACCTGAGGTTGGATCGAATAATCTGGGAAGCAATGCCGCTATTGTTGATTTGCCACTTCCTGTTGCTCCAACGATGCCGATGGAAGAACCTTTTGGGATTTTAAATGTGATATCATCAAGAGCGGGAATTGATCGACCGGGATAGCGCATACCAACGGCTTCAAATGAGATTTCGGAAATACCTATCGGCTTGACAGTCTCAGAAATATCATTTATGATTTCTGATTGCATATCCATGATATCACCGACTCTTTTAGCTGATGCAGCTGCTCTTTGAATGAGATTGGTAACCCAACCTATCGCAGCAACAGGCCAAATGAGTTGATTGAGATAGATGAAAAACTGTGATAAGTCTCCAATTGTTGCTTTACCCTCAATGACAAGTATTCCGCCATATCCTAATACTAAGAGATTTGAGAATCCCACAAGTGCCATCATTGAAGGCATGGTGAGAGATTGCAAAAAGGCAAGTCGAATATTTCTTTGTTGATAGACTTCACTTTGCTTTTCGAATTCACCGGTCTCGAAAGCTTCTCTTCGATATGCTCGAATCACTCTCACGCCACTGAATGTCTCTTGCGCCTTCGAAGTCAATTGCGAAAATTGTTCTTGTACATCACGAAAACCGATATGGACTTTCTTCCCAATGAAATATGTCAGAAATGCCATGAAGGGAAGAGGGAGCAATGCCATCAATGTCAGCGAAGGATTAAGTGATCCCATGAAAGCGAGTGCGAATGAGAATGTTGTGATTGTATTTGCCGAATACATCAGCGCAGGCCCAAGGAATTCTCTCATTGCAGCTATATCATTCGTGGTGAGAGCCATCAAAGAACCCGTTGGATTCTTGTGATAGAAGGAAAGGGATTGTCTTTGTAGCGCGATCAGCAAATCATTGCGCAATTCATATTCAATCAATCGCGAGGAAACAATAATCGTCTTGCGAGTGAGATACATGAAAAAACCGGAACTAATTGTCAAGAGCAGAATGATCACAATAGAAGCATTGACTTCATCTTGATTTGTTTGTGTTTTTTGCATGCCATCTACAATTAACCCAACATAACGAGGAATGGATGTCGAACATATATTGGAAATAGTGACAAACAGAAATCCAAGCATCAAGCGTAGCTTATGCCTTTTCAGATAGGGAAATAATCGCGAGAGTTCTTTCATGAAATTATGCCACGGTAATCTCTTTGCAGAGATAGACATCCTGAATGCCTTGCAATAATGCAATGCCTTCATTCATTGGTTTTTGAAATGCTTTTCTGCCTGAAATCAAGCCCATTCCGCCGGCTCTTTTATTGATTACCGCGGTTGAAACAGCTTCCGACATGTCGTTTTCTCCAGATGCACCGCCGGAATTGATGAGTCCGATTCTTCCCATATAACAATTTGCAACTTGATAACGGCAGAGATCTATAGGGTGATCACTGGATAACTCGGTATACATTCGTTTATCCAATTTACCATATGAAGATCCACCCATGTTCAATGCCGAATAGCCGCCATTGTTCTCTGGGAGTTTTTGCTTGATAATATCTGCATTGATCGTCACGCCGAGATGGTTTGCCTGACCCGTCAAGTCTGCAGAAACATGAAAATCCTTCTCTGCAGTTTTGAATGCTGAATTCCTAATATAGCACCACAAAATAGTTGCCATTCCCAAATCATGCGCCATGGCAAAAGCTTCGGATACTTCAATAATTTGTCTTGTACTTTCAGGTGATCCAAAATAAATCGTAGCTCCTACAGCCGCGGCACCCATATCATAGGCCTGCTTCATTGTCCCATACATGATTTGATCAGCTTTATTCGGATATGTGAGAAGCTCATTATGATTGATTTTCACTATATAAGGAATCCTATGCGCGTATTTTCTGCTTGTCATCGACAAAACACCGAAAGTGGAGGCAACTGCATTGCAGCCACCCTCAATGGCAAGCTTGATGATATTCTCAGGATCGAAATAGGCAGGATTTTTTGCAAAACTGGCACCTGCGGAATGCTCAATGCCTTGATCTACAGGAAGGATTGAAGTATAACCGGTTCCTGCCAATCTTCCCGAATCAGCCATTCTCTGAAGATTCGACAATACTCTGTTATTTCTATCCGAAATGCCAAAAATTTCATCCACAGCATTCGGAGAAGGGAGATGAAGCTGCTCTTTCGGGATAGTGTTTGAGTGATGATCAAGTAAATAAGAAGCGTTTTCGCCTAAAAGGGAGACAATCGAATCGAACATGATAGAAGTCCGAATGAGTGAAACAGAAATACTGTAATATGCTGTGCAAAAGTAGTGAATTGAAAGCAATGAAGCAGGTTCTATCCCAATAAGTTGTGCACAGTTGCAACCTTCCATAGAGAAAGTAGCATCGAAAATTCGGAAGAATTCCCTACATTTGCGATTCGTTTTTACGAGAACCACTTGGAAAGGTGCAAGAGTGGTTTAATTGGCACGCCTGGAAAGCGTGTGTACCGGTAACGGTACCGCGGGTTCGAATCCCGCCCTTTCCGCAAGCCGTTCTGGATCAGGACGGCTTTTTTTATGGGGAATGTGGAAATATCAGCTTTTTTAGGTGTTTTTTAACTCAGAAATTACGTCTCAAATTCGTACATTTGCCCTTTACTAAGTTCATTCAATACTCAAAAATACTCCTATGTCATCGCTACTCAGCGAGCGCATACTTCCGGTTAACCTGGAAGATGAAATGCGCAGTTCATATCTCGATTATTCCATGTCAGTCATTGTCTCTCGTGCATTACCCGATGTTCGAGATGGACTGAAACCGGTGCATCGCAGGATTCTTTATGCGATGTATGAACTTGGATTAGTGCCAAATAGGCCATATAAAAAATCTGCTCGTCTTGTAGGTGAGGTATTGGGGAAATTTCACCCCCATGGTGACTCATCGGTATATGATGCAATGGTCAGATTAGCTCAAGGATGGTCAATGCGCTATCCTCTTGTTGATGGTCAGGGTAACTTTGGGTCTGTAGATGGTGATCCACCTGCAGCGATGCGTTACACTGAAACCAAGCTGACATCATTATCTATGGAAATCTTGCGTGATATCGACAAGGATACTGTAGATTTTAGGCCGAATTTTGATGATTCCCTGGAAGAGCCGAGTGTATTACCCACATCACTGCCAACACTCCTTGTCAATGGAGCAGGTGGTATTGCGGTTGGTATGGCAACAAATATCCCACCTCACAATCTCAGAGAGATTATTGATGGTTTGCAAGTAATGATCACGAATCCGGATGTAACCATTCCGGAATTGATGGAACATATAAAAGCTCCTGATTTCCCAACTGGCGGCATCATTTATGGATATGAAGGTGTTAAGGATGCCTTTCTCACCGGCCGTGGTCGAGTTATTGTCAGAGCAAAAGCCAGTGTTGAAGCCACAAAAACCAGAGAAACAATCATTATCACGGAATTGCCATATCAAGTCAGCAAGGCATCATTGATTGAGAAGATTGCTGATTTGGTGCGAGCAAAAGTTCTTGAAGATATTTCCGATATACGTGATGAATCAGATCGTGATGGAATGCGCATCGTGATAGAACTTAAGCGTGATGCAACACCGATGGTTGTTTTGAATAATCTGTATAAGCATACACAACTTCAAACAACATTCGGCGTGATTATGCTTGCGCTGGTTGAGGGTCGCCCAAGAGTCCTCAATATCAAACAGATGATGGAAGAATTTCTGAAGCATCGTATTGAAGTCATTGTTCGTAGAACACGCTTTGAACTTCAGGCTGCGGAAAAACGAGCACATATCTTGGAAGGTTTCATCATCGCTTTGGATAATATCGATGAGGTGATCAAGACCATCAAAGAGTCGAAAGATACATCAACTGCAAATCTCAACTTGCAGCAGCGATTCGGTTTATCAGAGATCCAAGCCAAAGCAATTCTTGAAATGCGTTTGCAAAGATTGACAGGTCTTGAGCGCGATAAGATCCAAAATGAATATCGTGAAATCATTCAATTGATTGAGCGCCTTCGTGCAATTCTTGCAAGCAAAGAAACTCAGATGCAGATCATCAGTGATGAGCTAGCAGGTTTAAGAGCAAAATATGGTGATGAACGCAGAACGGAAATTGTACATGATGCTCGTGATTTCACATTGGAGGATATGATTGCCAATGAAGAAATGATCGTGACAATTTCTAATAAAGGTTTCATCAAAAGAACCGCTGTCACCAATTATCGAAGACAACATAAAGGTGGTCGTGGAGCAAGTGGTGCTGGTACATATGAGAATGATTATGTAGAGCAGGTATTCCGTGCGGCAACACATCATTATCTCTTGTTCTTCACTGATAGAGGTCGTGTTTTCCGCGTTAAAGTCTATGATTTACCCGAAGCAAGTCGTAATGCTAAAGGAAGATCATTGGCAAATGTGATTGAAAAGGCAAGTGATGAGCAAGTGACAGCTACACTCACCGTCAAAGAATTCACTGAGAATATGTTTATCTTCATGGCTACCGAAAATGGTACTGTGAAAAAGACATTATTATCCGAATTCGAAAGCGTACGCGCAAATGGTAAGATAGCAATTTCTCTCAATGATACAGATCGATTGATTGCTGCTAAAATCACTGATGGCTCAAATGATATCATCATCGGATCCAATGCAGGTCTTGCATGTCGTTTCCGTGAGAGTGATGTGAGAGCCATGGGCAGAACTGCGGCAGGTGTCAGAGGTATGCAATTGGCTGAAACAGATCGTATCATTTCCATGGTTGCCATTAAGCGTCCGGATTCACAAGTGATTGTTGTTGGACAAAATGGTTATGGCAAGCGGACAAATTATGAAGATTTCCGCTTGACAAAGCGTGGTGCAAAAGGTGTGATTTCCATGAATATCACCGACAAAACTGGTGAAGTGGTTAGCATCATGGAAGTGCAAGACAGCGATGATCTTGTTGTTATGACAATAGGTGGAATCTTGATTAGACAACCTGTGAAGGATGTCCGCATCATTGGAAGAAATACCCAAGGCGTTCGACTCATCAGACTCGAAGAAGGTGATCAGATTGCGGATATTACTACAGTACCTCACGAGGAAGATGTTGAAGAACCCGGTGATGATGCTCCTCAAACTGACAATCAACAATTGGATTTACTGTAGATAGATGAAAAACAATTTGGGATGTAAAGTGTAACTCTTTATCTTTGCTTTCCCAAAAACGGAGGGATGGCCGAGTGGCTGAAGGCGCCGGTTTGCTAAACCGCTGTAGTGTTTTAGGACGCTACCGAGGGTTCGAATCCCTCTCCCTCCGCAAAAAAAAACTATTCTATGCAAAAGCGTAGAATAGTTTTTTTTGTTTCACCAAAGTTAAGCTCATTATATTTTCAATAAAAGATCTTTCACATAAAAAGAAAGAGTGAACATTTTAATAAAAAATCTTAAAATCCTGAAATCTTAAAATCCTGGTAATCCTGAAATCGTGTCAATCGTGGTAATCGTGGTAATCGTGGTAATCGTGCCCATCCTGCCCTCACTTCATCGTCCCACTTTTCCTAAATGCGTCCTCTTCTTCGATATACTTCACAATTTCAAATGCTTCTGCTGTTTTGCCTTTTTTATTGTAAGCATTGACAAGCATATAACATAGCTTATCACGAAGTGCGATGCGTTCATTCACATTTTGAATTTGTATCCATGATCTTTGTCTGAAAGGATGAGCAAGTGAATCAATCACGCGTTCAGGTTTATTGGAGTCCTTCTCAACTTTTGCCAAAATGGATCGCATGATATTGGCATAATACTCAGGGTTTTTACGGTCATTCTTACCAACGATATTCTTGACTTTCGATTCAATTGAAGTTTCAATATTTGCAATATTTGAAGAGTCATAATCAAAGACTTTTAGTTTATAACTAGACTTGGGCATCATTTTTACCCAAATGCGATCAGGAGTATTGGAATTGAATCCATTTGCTCTCAATTCATCAAGAATATAGGATGCGGCATCATAAGAGAGATTTGTCGTGGAGAGTACAAGTGCTGCTCTTATTCCTAATTGACCCATCAAATCATCTGTGTGGTCAAATGATCGTAGGATGGCTTGTCTGATGAATTGACCTTGATTATATGATCGCTGTTTGTCACCTGCCGCATATACCTTGCGAGACCTGATCACACGCAAAGCGCTGGATGCATTCTCTTTATATCCCATGATTTCAATGATGCCCATCGCTTGTGAAAAGCCGAATTCAACAAAGAAATCAATCTTTTTGACTTCAGTAACTCTTCTGATTTCTTTCATATAGCGATCACGGCCAAGGGTGAGGCGAACATTGCCAATCAATTGACCACGCGGATCAGTGAATTTTGCATCTGCATATGTACTGCGTGGCACGGATATGACTTCCACACAACCTGAATCCAAGAAAAATCTTACAAGATGATTGGCATCCGCGCGAGCGGTTTTCTCGCCCAATCTGGAATCAATGCCCGTGATAAGAACGCTAATGACTCTGCCCGAAGGCATTGGATATTCAATGTCGTCTATGTCAACAGTCGTATCACCAATAATTGGCTGATACTGTTTTTCTTGTATAGGTTCTTCTTGTTCAAGATCACCAATCTGCATATTCTGTTTTTGGACAGATTGCACTGTATTTGTTTCATCTGTTTTTGGAGGTTCCTGTACCGGTTGATTTTCTCCGCAAGAGATTAGTATAAGTCCCGTGAATGCAATGATGCATGATTGTAGAATAAACTGTTTCATCATATGTATCGGTGTTGAATAAAAATCAATGTTGATATGCTTCTTGTTCAAGTTGCACGTAATCTTGTACTGTTTTTGCATCAATGGTTTTATTTGTTCTGTTAAATGCATCAATGAGCAAAGTACAAATCCGATTCCGCAATTGTACTCGTTCTTGTTTATCCTTTACTTGCATCCATGCTTTTTGCTGAAAAGGGAAGGCAAGTGCATTGATGACACGAGCAGGGTTTTTGGCTGAATCCGCTGCGGCTTTTTTGACAAGATTTTGTAATTTCTTTGCATATCCTTCAGGAGTTTTACGATCACCCTCGAGCATCCCTTTGACCTTTTTCTCGATGCCAGATTCCAATTGCTCAACATTTGCTGAGTCGAAATTCAAGTGTTTCATTTGAGAAAGGTAATTGGGTTTCATGCGCACCCAGATTCTTTCATGACCCATCGAGCTGAATCCATGCTTTCTTATTTCACTGAGTAAATAATTGGTAGCATCATAGGAAAGATTCGTATTAGCCAAAGCAAGAGCGGCTCTTATGCCGACTTTCCCAACCAAATCATCAGTCTGATCGAATACCTTGAGAATTGCTTGTCTGATGAATTGTCCTTGATTATATGATCTTTGATGATCGCCTGTCGTAAAAGCTTTTCTAGAACGCAGTACACGAAGAGTCGAAGCTGCATTGTCTTTATAACCCAGCAATTCGATAATTCCCATTGCTTGAGAAAATCCAAATTCGATATAATAATCAATGGATTTCACTTTTGCGATTTTTGTGATTTCTCGGATATAGCGTTCTTGTCCAAAAATCGATCGAACATTGGCTATGATATTCCCACCAGATGTATCACCTTTGCGAATCATTGCAAATGTACCACGAGGGATAGAGATGAGTTCAATGCAACCGGAATCCAAGAAGAATCGAACGATATGATTTGCATCTGCGCGAGCTGATTTTTGACCAAGTCTGGAATCAATGCCTGTTATCAGCACATTCACTACGCGACCAGAAGGCATGGGGAATTCCTTGCGGATCCCTAGTATCGTTGAATCGGTCAAGATTTTTGCAATACTGTCCTTTTTGACAGAGTCAATCTTTTGAATAGCTATTGTGTCTTTCGAAATTACTACTGTGTCAGACTTGTTTTCTGTCTTGTTCTCTGACTTTGCACCTTGAAATTGAATATTCTCAGGTCCGCTATTTTTCGGTTCCTGTGAGCAACTTACAATAAAGAGAATATTGAATATTAGTGTGAATACCCTATAATACATACCCATAGTAACCCTAGGATTAAGAAAATATATCATTGTAACCGTAAGCAAATATATTGCCAAATCAAGATTTATTATCTGAATAGCTATGATTTACCGATATTCGTGGGTGATTTCTCTCAATTTCTACCAGAAGTATATGAATAACATGCGTATTGTTACTTTCCTTGTATTATGTGCTTTGCTAGCAATATCAACAGTTGATGTCTTTGCTCAAGTTGATAATCAGCAATTCAGCATTCCCGGACCGAGTGAGTTAGCCTTGATTAAAATGAAGGGAGAATCCGGAACCACTTATGTGGGCACGATCATTGAAAGAAGTGATAGGGAAATAACCATATTAACCGATGCAAATACCAAAATTCAAATATTATTGGTCAATATTCAGGACATAAGGGCGATACCAAAGTCCCAGATTCACAATGGTGAATATTGGTTCCCCAATCCAAATGAAACACGATATCTGTATGCCCCATCGGCATTCAATCTCAAAAAAGGGGAAGGATATTATCAGAATACATATCTCTTCATCAATACCTTTAATTATGGAATAACCGATAATTTTTCCATGGGAATTGGTTTCGAGTTCTTTTCAACCTTTGCTTTCTTTGGTGAAAGTGATTTCAATCCCATTTTCTTTGTGACACCAAAATACAGTACTCAGATATCAGAACATGTGAGAGTCGGTGTTGGAGTATTATACGGTAATCTCACATCGTATATTGGTGGATTTGGTGTTGGATATGGTTTGGTGACCTATGGCAATCCCGAACACAATGCCACATTGGGATTAGGTTTTGGATTCTTTGATGGAAATTTCAGCAGCGATCCTGTCATAACATTGAGTGGGATGACAAGACTTTCTCGAAAAATATCCCTTGTAACGGAAAATTGGTTTTTCCCCGCTGATGTATATCGCGGGATTCTTTCTTATGGAATTCGTTTCTTTGGAGAAAGCATATCCGTTGATCTTGCACTCATAAATAATGAAGAGTTCTTTGAAGTATTTCCTATTGGTATACCCTATGTGGATTTTGTCGTGAAGTTTTGATTATTACTTCTTCAAGGAATACGATGTAATGACTTTACCGGTGATATCGATCACTTGTACAAGAGTTTCATTTTCCATGACAGAAAATATCATAAAACCCTGTTTTCCATGATAGAAGTCTTGTCCTTTTGCTTTTCCTGCATCACGAATTTCGCTTCCTGCACCTGAAATAAAATGTACAGTTGATTTATTTTCGGGATGTATGATCTGCAAATCATGCTCATGACCGCAGATATATGCATGCACTCCTTGTGCTTTGAATGTTGCATCAAATTTATTCATGAGATCATTCATGCCCGGTTTTCTTTTACCCAAGCTATAAATGGAATGATGTCCAATCACGAATTTCCAATCATTTTTTGGTGTTTGTGAAAGTAAAGAATCCATCCATCTTCTTTGTCCTGCCGTATCAATGTCCTTCACATGATATGTTTCATTTTCTTTGTGATATGCTTCAACAAATGGATTCATGTCCATGAAAAGAAATTGTGCCGACTGTGATTTGCTTATGCCAAATGTCTTTGAATAGTATCTTGCAGGCAGATTCCATCTTCTGCTGATGGTGGAATATTCAATTTGAGCATCAGGATTTCCTTTATAATCATGATTCCCTAAAACAATATACCAATCACCTTGGAGTGAATGTTGAGGATAAATGTCTTCGAATGAAGCCTTCCAATGTGGATCCATGACGCTTTTCACGCCACTTGGATAGAAATTATCACCCGTGCTTATGATGAATTTCGGCTCTACTTGTTCTGCGGCATCTGCCATTACTTTTGCAATTTCTTTCTGACCATATTCACCATTTCTTCCCCAGTCACCAATCACAAAAAAATGTAATGCATCTTTTGGGATGATGATTCCCGGAATATCAGAGTATACAGTATTATTACAAATGAAGAGGATTACAAGCAGAAACTTTTTCATGATATAGATATAAGTATGATAAAAAAAGGGGGCAGTGAATGCCCCCGTTCAAGTTCCATGTGATTTATATCATAAATCCCATTTCAAACCAACATTCAAGCGCATATTATAGAATTCAGATTGCATTGTTCTTTCGCTGATGCCTTGATAATATCTCAATGGTTGATTGGTGATATTATTGAGTTCTGCGAACATACGAAGTTCAGGTGTGAATTTATAAGCTGCATTGAAATCCACAAATGTTTGAGTGTCATAGTATCTGTCATAGAATTCGCTCACTCCATAACTATCGATATATGCACTTGTATAATTAACAGATATTCTGGCTGACAGTTTACTATCTTCATAGGAAAGTGATGTATTAAACATATGCTGTGCTGTTCCGGGTAGGGAAGCATTTATGCGATCCGTATCATCTGTTGGAACACTTGGTACATTTGAACCTGTATTTGTATAATTCAAGTATAAACTTGTATTTCCAAGAATTCCCGGCAAGAAATCGAGTTGTCTTTGAAATCCGAATTCCATTCCAGTAATTGTTGCTTCGGCTCCATTACGAGGTTGAGTATACCGAGCATATTGCACGCCATTGATCAATGGAACATTTGCTCCACGGAGGATATAATCATAAATGAAGTTTTGAATATTCTTGTGGAAGATACCACCTGAGAATATACCGACTGATTCAAAGTAATATTCAGCCATCAAGTCGAAATTGGATGAAGTAGTTGCCTTCAAATCTGGATTACCGAGCGCGATTTCATCATCATCCTGACTGAATAATTGATAGGGCACAAGATTATAATAATTTGGTCTTGCGATGGTATTCGTATATGCCATACGAACGATCAATGCAGGATTATACTCATAACGCACATGCAGTGATGGTAAAATATTCAAATAGGAATTTGTGCCTGTTTTTGCCAAATATGTTTCAGCATCGGCATCGAATGAATTTCCGGTGTATTCAACTGAAGTGTGTTCGACTCTTGCACCCGCAACAATCATCAACTTATCATCTGAATGAAGATATCCTCCACTCATTTGTTGAGTAAGCATAAGATAACCGGCATTGATTGTTTCTGTTGCATTGAAATTACCCGGCACATATTCAGCTATTCCATCACTTACTTTGAAGTTTGAAGTATCACTCATATTGATTGCACCCAAGAATGATGATGGGGCAAAAGAACCATAAGAATAATCACCGGCAAGATTTGCTTTTCCTCTGTCCATATCAATCAAAGGGATAGAACCGAATGAACTTGGATTGAACACATTTGTATTATTCGGTGTATAAAAGCTAAAACTATTATCGCGCATCTTTTCTTTTCCGCGATAACGAATACCACCTTTCAGAATGGATTCATAAGCACCTTGATTCAATGTTGTTTCCAAGTCCAATTTGGCATTAAGATCCACATCTTCTGTATAGCCATATTGTTCTGTCAACTGACGCAATGTCCAAGTATTCAAATCATTGCCTGTTTCACCGGCAACGAATCCTCCTTGTGGTTGAACGGGATCACTGATGTCTTGCGTGAGTTTTTGTTTTCTGGTTCTGAATGACACATAACGCTCATTCGGACGCTCTTCCGAAGCTTTTGCATAATTGGCTTGCCAATTTGCTTTCACTGCGCCAAGAACATGTTGTCCCGACATTGAAATATTGAAAGTTCTTTGATCTTCGAGTCTTCTATTGTCCACGCGATCATTTCCGATACCACCTTTTGTTTCTCTTCTCACCTCTGCGCCTGAAACAATACCATTGGAATCTGGTGCTGATGGATAGCGATAATTCACGCGATAACGATTTTCCCAGTCATCTCTCCAATTGTAGATGGTATTGAAGAATACTTGATTCTTTTCATCGAATTTATAATCTAAACCAAGCGAGATGCTTCTTCTTGTTCTTTCAACATCATATCTGCGCACTTGAAGATCTGAAACATAAGCTTTGCCATTGGCATCTTCAGACCACTCGGCTTCGACATTATCAGAAGCCAATTTATGATTATTGATGCTTCCTGAAAGTACAAGTCCGAGCTTATTATCCATGAATCGTTCACCGTAAATACCGGCTCCTGTCAGAATTGGTTTATCACTGAGGAAATTGTAACCACCTGCACCGGTGAGTGATAAGCGTCTTGTTTCTGGAGCACCTCTTGTGATCAAATTGATTGAACCACCAATTGCATCGGCATCCATATCGGCAGTGAGCGCTTTGGTTACTTCAATTGTTTGAATCATGTCTGAAGGAATCAAATCCAATTGCACTTCACGATTTTCCGCTTCTGCTGATGGAATGCGATCTCCATTGATTGTCACACTGTTCAAACGAGCGGCGGTACCTCTGATAAGTCCGAATCTTGCTTCACCTTGATCATATTGAACGGTGATTCCTTGTACCCGCTTCAAAGCATCGCCGACATTTGCATCGGGAAAACGACCAACTTGATCCGAAGAAATGATATTTGCTATTGAAATGCCTTCTTTTTGTTGATTCAATGCTCTTGCTTGTCCTTTGAGTCCATCACCCATGACTAATACATCATTTGTGACAGATGTTGCTCCCTGCATGAGTACTTTCACAGAAACAGTTCCATTTTCAGGAACCTCAATTTTTTGAGAATATTTCTTAAATCCAATGGATGTTACTGTCAGAGTATAAGACCCTGATTTAACATTTGAAATAAAGAATTGACCCCGACTATCACATATTTTTCCTCGTGATAATTCCTTTATTTGAACTCCGGCACCTGGTAAAGGTAAAAATCCTTTTTCATCGAGTACGATTCCGGATACATTTCCGGCTAATGTAGTCATGATGGAAAAGGGAATGAAAAGGAGAGAAAAGAGGAGTCGAATGCTGTACGGATTGTGCATCGTTAATCCTAAGTATAGTGAAGGAAATACGATGCAAAGTTATCGGTGGGATATTATGAGAATGTAAAGTGAGTATGAAGAGTATGTTAAATAAATATTCTGAATACTATGAATTGGAAACATAGAAGAATTTAGAACATGTATAATAGAACCAATGTAATTGCAGCTGCCGACATCAAGAGAAGTGTGAATATTCCTCCGATATTCATCCATTTCGAATTGACAAATTCCCCCATGATTTCCTTATTGTTCGCAATGTGGAGAATAACGCCGATTAAAATTGGTGCTGTTATCCCATAGAGAATAGCGGTTGCAATCAATGCATCAATCGGACTGATGCCAAACAGATGCAGTGATAATCCCAATATCAGCGAAAATGCCATGATGCTATAAAAACCTTTGGCTTGCTTAAATGTTCTATCCAATCCTTTGGGAAGATTAAGAATTTCGGTGAACATATAACTGAGCGAACCACTTAAAACGGGAATTGCGATCAGTCCAGTGCCAATCACGCCAAGACTGAATAATATCGTTGCAGAATTTCCTAGAAGAGGATATAAAGCCACGGCGGCATCTTCCACCGTATTGATTTCATGAATGCCATTTGGAAAAAGTACGAGACCTGCTGTAAGAATGATGCAATACATGATGATGCCGGAGAATATCATTCCTACATCTATACTAGATTCCATGGATTTGATATCGGTTTTATTTACCAAGATGATATTCTTATGCTCTTTTTCTTCCACTTCCATTGATGCTTGCCAGAAAAAGAGATAGGGTGAAATGGTAGTGCCCAGAATACCAACAAGAATCATGAGATATTCTTTGGTGAAATGAATTTCCGGAATCAATGAAGATGAGATGATATGAGAAAGAGATATTCCATCATAATAGAAGGGAACGATGCAATAGACGAGTAATGAAAGACATAGATATTTCAGAATGCTTGTTATCTTTTTATAAGGGAGATATATCATGAAGATAAAAAGCGTCATGCTAAAAAACACGCTGAAATATCCCGGCTCGACTTTTGGAAATAACATTGTTCCAACAGCACCCATACCGGCAATATTTGCTCCGATATTCAGCACGATTGCAGGCGCCCCCAACCCAATAGTAAGAAAGAGAACCCATTTGGGATAATAGAGTCTGAGTGTTCCTGCAAGACCATGCCCAGTGACCAATCCAATTCTTGCGCACATCCTTTGAATCACTGCCATGAGAGGGAAGGCAAGAAATGCAGTCCACAGCGTGGCAAGACCAAACATGGCTCCCGCCTGCGTATAGGTCGCTATTCCTGAAGGATCATCATCACTTGCACCGGTAATGATGCCAGGACCGAAACTTGTAAAAAATTTCACTTAACGTTCTTGTTCGATAATGGGAAAAGAGTTCAAGGTTAAGAATATCCTTGTTTTGTAACTGTATTAAGTCCTTCAAAATACTGAAACATACCCCAAATACCCTATATTTGATCTAAACCAGGGCTGTGATAGTGGGCTACAAGGGAATTATGCTAACATTATCTTCGCCG
The DNA here is from genome assembly GCA_947491315.1 of Ignavibacteria bacterium. Classification (GTDB taxonomy): domain Bacteria; phylum Bacteroidota; class Ignavibacteria; order Kapaibacteriales; family UBA961; genus UBA961. The sequence goes on along the minus strand of CANLII010000006.1, from coordinate 26,747 downwards.
GGCAAGATTTGCTGAATTAATGATCAATTTTTATGAAACAATCACATTTTGGTACGGTCTCCGCCATATCCATCGTTATAGCCAATATGATAGGTACGGGAGTATTTACCGGTTTGGGCTATCAGTTATTAACCATTCAAGATTTTGCAGCCATCATTTCCTTATGGGTAATTGGGGGTTTGTTATCTCTTTGTGGAGCCTTTGTTTATGCCGAGCTTGGTGCTTTATTCCCGCATTCCGGTGGAGAATATCGCTATCTCTCCGATGTATTTCATCCAAGTATTGGATTTCTCTCAGGTTGGACAAGTTCCACGATCGGATTCACTGCGCCTCTTGCCATGAGTGCCATTGCAGTAGGAAATTATGTGGTCGCTTCCATTGGGATAGGACATCCCATGATCATCGGACTCATCACGCTTCTCACTTTGACTGCCATCCATACCATGAGTCATAAAGCCAGCGGTGCTTTTCAATCATTCTCTACAGGAGCCAAAGTACTTTTTGTCACTTTGCTTATCATTTTTGGTTTTTCCCATGCTGAGTGGAATTTCGATCATTTTGCACCGACTATTTCCACAGCTCAGCAAATGACTTCGCCCTCATTCGCGGTTTCACTCATCTATGTAATTTTTGCCTATTCCGGTTGGAATGCATCCGCATATATAGCTTCGGAATTGAAAAATCCGGAGAGAGATGTACCACTGTCAATAATAGTAGGAACAGTATTTGTTACCATCATCTATGTACTCATCAATATGATGTTTCTCATGGTGGCTCCGATTAATGAATTGACCGTGAATCCTGAAACCATGATGCCGAAAGAATTGGTCGTGATTGCCGGATCGCATTTTCTTCCACCGGTATTTGCTACCATTTCAGGACTCATCATAGCATTTATGCTCATTTCTTCAATGAGTGCAATGGTTGTTGCCGGTCCTAGAGTTCTACGCTCCATGGTGAATGAATATATGCCGAGTCAAAAAGGAAAAGACATTTCAACAATTCCCGTGAAAAGTATCTGGATTCAAACAGGCATTGCAGTTCTGATGATCTTTACTAGCACATATGACACTTTGATTGTATTCACAACTTTTCTCATCACGCTCTTTTCTTCGCTGACTGCACTTGCAGCCATCTATGCACGATTCAGCATGAGATCGGTACATAGACCATATCGCATGTTCGCTTTTCCTGCAACACCTGTCCTTTTTTTGCTCATCAATCTGTGGATCATGCAAAAGACCATACAAGATAAACCCATGGACATGTATTATGTGGCAGGTATTCTACTCAGCGGAGTCATAGCATATCTATTCTTTTCAAGAAAAAAATATCAGGTGAATCAATGAAGTTATTATTGGTGATTCTATTATTGATCATGGGATGTGCGAAAGAAGAAAAAAGGATACAGAAATCAACAAAGAAAAAAGTCAAAAAAGAGATAAGTGGATTTTTGACATTGCAAAGACAGCCATCCGCCGACATGGTTGAATATCAAGTTATTAGTATTGATTCCATTCAGCATCCGTTTAATGCTGCTGCCTTATCACCTTATGAGAGATTTCCGGGAATCGCAACATTTCGTGGTGGTCCATTTCGTGATATGCCTTTGACAGGTCTTTTAGATTCAATACCAACAACATTACAGATCGATTGGATATTCAAAACGAGTGGAGGAAAATTCGGCGAAGGCGTGAATGGTAAGGGTCGTGGCTGGGGTGGTGGTGCCGGTTGGACAGGTCAGCCATGTCTGAAAGTGGATACAAATAACAATGCAATTACTCTGTATCAAGGCTCACTCGCGGGTAAAGTCTTTCGCTTGGATTATGCAACAGGAATTGAAACTGATAGTGCCCTTGACATACATAATCCAATCAAGGGTTCTGTGGCATTGGACCCTGAATTGTCACATATGCTCTATGTTGGACAAGGCATTAGATATCAATCGGAATCCGGAGCAAGAGCATTGAATCTAAAGAGCGGGAAACAGGTTGCATTTCAAAATGCAAACGATAGACATGCAAAAAGAGGTTGGGGATATTTTGATAGTTCGCCTATAGCTTGGGGATCCTATCTTATATGGCCCGCTGAAAATGGCATCCTCTATAAGTTTCTGAGAACATCAGAAGGATTTAAGCCACATTCGAAATTTGTGTATTCCGTGAAAGGGAATTCGCATCTTGGTTTGGAGGCAAGCATCGCAATCTATGGTAGATATGGAATCTTTGCAGATAATGGTGGAAGCATCATTTGCATTGATCTTGAAACACTCACACCAATGTGGTATAGCGCGAATGGTGATGACACCGATGCCACTCCCGTGATCGCAATTGAAGATGGAAAGCCATTTGTATATACAGGATCAGAGGTTGATAAGCAAGGGAAGCAGGGAATGTCTGTATTTCGTAAACTTTCAGTCTTGACTGGAGAAGAAATATGGCGATATGAACAAGTTTGTCATTCAATAAGTATTGGAAAACATATCCTGAATGGTGGTATGCTTGGTACGCCATTATTGGGTAAAGACAATTGCTCATCAATGATCTATACATCGTTCGTTCAACATAAACCGGGCAATTCGGGTGTGCTCACTGCATTCGACAAAGTATCAGGTGCAGTGCAATGGCAAACTGAATTGTCGGCATATTCTTGGTCTTCACCAATCGGTTATATGGTGAAAGGTGGCGGATTTATTATTCTCATGGGCGATGTCATTGGAAATATCTATGTGATAGATGGAGAAACGGGCGCAATACTCATCAAGCAAAGAGTGGGTTCAAATTTTGAAGCATCTCCAATACCATGGAGAAATACAGCGGTGATTGCTTCCAGAGGTACAAATATTTATAGGATTTCATTGCGATGAAAAGTGTTATTACTGTATTATCAATGCTATTCTTCTTTCATCTCAGCGTTGAAGGAGGCATCAGTTATCATAAGAAGGGAAGTGGCTATCCATTTGTCTTAAGTAAACCAAAAGGATATGTGAAAGGACAACCAATGCCATTGATTGTGTTCTTACATGGGAAAAGTCTGAGTGGTGATTCACTTGAAAAGTTGAAATCTTATGGTACTATCTCTGCAATCACCAAAGGTAAGCATATTCCGGCATTGGTGGTCGCTCCGCAAACTCCGGAAGGCGAGGGTTGGGTGCCAGCGAAAATCATGCGACTGATCAATCATATCAAAAGAATAGCATCGGTTGATACGACTAGGATTTATGTCACAGGCATGAGCATGGGAGGATATGGAACATTTCGATTCGTTGCCGCTTATCCGCATATTGTTGCCGCAGCCGCACCTATGGCGGGAGGTGGAGATCTTCATGGCGCGAAGAATCTGAGTACTGTACCTCTTTGGGTTTTGCATGGGAAGAAAGATGTGGATGTTCCATTCGTGCAATCATCAAAGATGGTGGCTGCCATCGCAAAATGTGATAGCACAAAATGTATCTTCACCCCATTCCCTAAACTGGGACATGCTGAGTTCACCCAAATGTTTGAAAAAGATGAACTCTATGAATGGCTATTGGCTCACAAAAGAGAAAATGGAATATCATTATTGAAAATACCATCTCCTCGAATTCCTACTTTGCGATATAGCCCTGCGAAGAAAAAGAAGGACTCAGTTAAAACTGCTTTACCTGGATGATTTTCTGACAGCTTTGTAAATATTCTGTGCATCTCCTCTGCGCAAGAGATAACCGGACATAAAGGGAAGTGGTCTTTTCTTGAATTCAGGATTCGAATATGCACTGTCCAATGCAGGACTATATCGTTTGGCGAATAGATTGATTGGTCTTGCATATCTGCCATAGAGCACGAAATCCCAAGTATTCTGATCATACATTTCAAATGGAATTCCCGTATCATCTTGGAATACTGTTTGAGCATTATTATGTATGAAATTGCGAATCTCTGAAAATCCTGCATTGTGCATCAGATAACTCGCACTCTTGACATATGTATTAAAACCTTTCATTGATATAAGGTAATTACGAAGGGGAGCATTATTCGTAAATCCGATTTTCCCTGCATAAGCCCCATTCCCAAGATTGGCATAAATATATGTTAATTTCTGAATATATGTCGAACCATTCTTCGTGAAATAAATATCATTCACTTCTTGCACGGGTATCTTGGAAGTATCACGCGGATTGGTATCAATCGATCCATTGGCATGCAAGTATTTTTTTACATGACCAATGAGTGTATGGTCAGTATGCACAAGAAATAAACCAATGAGTGGCAAAGCACCATCCACTTTTTCGGCAGTGATATATTTGCGCATTTTATCTGTTATGAAATAACTGTAATTGGTCACTTCATTGATGGTAATCTGTACTGATTGCAAATAGTCAGGAATGCCTGTTGTATCCCGTGATGAGAATTTCTTGAATGATCCCGGTGGCTCAAAAGCAATGAATACATATTGCTTGTAATTGGGGAAGAGCGTCACAGCATGCAATGCATCGGGTCCACTGAAAGGATAGAACAATGTGCCATCACCAATTTTATCTGAAGCAAGCTCTGCCTGTGAAAATCCCGACATCGCATTCAGTCTTTTTGATTTGACCCGATTGAATAATTCAATCAATCTTTTGGAATGTGATTGATAAAATGGGTTTTGAGACATTCCACGCAATCTATTGCTTGCAAGTGGAAGACCCGCAATGAATCTGGAGGATTCGTCAATGGTTGTATCCAATCCTCTTGGCAATTCTGATATAGGTTGTTGAGACTTTTCCTTCTTTATCGAATCTGATTTCTGTATTGTCTCTGCATGTAAATCCGATTGCTGTTCTTGTGATTTTTGATTCATCTCACAACCCCAGAATGACATACTCGCAATGATTAGTAATAATACAGTCATAATTCTACCGAAAAAGTGATTGACAAATTGGCCCTTAAGGCAAAGAATATTAATATCAAGAATCAGACCAAACAATCGAGATGAAATGGTAAAGTTTGATGATGCATTTCTGTGTAATACTTCTATTTATGGCATTTTACGATAAAAAACGGTTCTTCTCTGTGTACTATTCATGAGGAGTCTTGTAGTGTCAGCAATGTTTTTACAATTCACAGTAAAGGTTTCGGCAGTACCAAAAATGATACGCTGATAGGTGATTCTCCACGAAACTCCCTTCTGCTCTTCCTTGATACCCACTCTACGAAATTCATATCCAAAATTCATTGATTCAATGGATTTCAATGCTTTTGACTTTCCCATCTTTGTAAGTTCTTTCGGTTCATAGAGGAAAGGAAGCATTTCTTCATATCGAGAATTTTTATGGAGAACTTGCAAATAACTCAGAATGTCTGTTGCATAAAAGCATAAAGGATTCTTGAATAGACATGAAGCATCCTGCGCTGAGGAGTGCATAGGATTCATATTGCAGAATATGCCAACTAATAGTAGAGCAGTAAATTTCTGAAATCGCTTCATTGGATCAAGGATATATGTATGTGAGAATATAATCACTTCCTCGGAATGCGTTTTGGCATATCCGCTGCAACAAACGTTAGTATAGCCATTGATGCAGTACAAAAGGCCAATTCTCTTGGATCAATTTTGTCAACCATATCTGCATGTGTATGATGATAATTGAAATATTTCGAATCATCAACGATAAGACCCATCCCGGGCACACCTTGCTCCATGATTGGTCCTATATCTGCGCCGCCGCCACCTTCTTCGCATGATGAGGCATCAATAATTCCGAGGAGTGAGCACAATTCTCTGGCCATTTCAAGACCTTTCGCGCTTCCTCCAAAATCATAACCTCTGGGTTTGAATGTTCCGGCATCACTTTCCACTGCAAGCACATGATTAGGAATTTCTTTTGCATGAAGTTTCGCATATGTCTTTCCACCCATCAAGCCATTTTCTTCATTTGTCCAAAGACATACACGCAAAGTGCGTTTCGGACGCAATCCCAATTGTTTGATAACCCGCAATGCTTCCCAAGCCGCGATGCATCCGCCGCCATCATCCATTGCGCCTTGTCCGACATCCCATGAATCAATATGTCCACCAAATACAACAATTTCCTCGGGTTTTTCTGAACCACGAATCTCTGCAATGACATTTCTTGAATTGGCATCAGGCAAGAATTTTCCTTCAAGCTTTAAAGTGACAGTTGGTTTTAAACCAAGGCCGCATTGTCTTGACAACATTTCAGCATCTTCAAGGGAAATTGCCGCATGCGGTATCTTTTTGACATCATCAGCATATTTCATTCCACCTGTATGAGGTGTATACATGGAGGCAGGTCCGACAGAACGCACCAAACTTGCGATTGCGCCATGCTTTGCTGCTTCAGATGCTCCATTTACGCGATAGCGAACTGTTTCACCGTATTTCGTGAAGGGCACATTGAATAAAACAATCTTACCTTTTACCTCTTTGGAGCGTTTTGTTAATTCATCAAAACTTTTGACCGTGATTATCTCGCCGGAAACTCCTGAAGCTTCGGTTGCAACAGTTCCACCCAAACCAAGAACTGACATGTTTTTTTGATAGGGAGAATTGAGTGTGAGAGACTCATTACCTCGAACCCAATGGGGTACTTTCACAGGTTCAGTATAGACAGTATCAAATCCATCTTTTTTCATAGTTGCAACAATCCAGTCTATTGCTTGTTCAAGATTTTTGCTTCCGCTCAGTCGTGGACCATAAGTATCGCACATGATGGAGAGTCTTTGATATGCATTGCTATCTTGTAATGCACGAACAACAATCTTTGAAGTGATGTCTGAATATTGATCCCTTAAAGAGGATTCTTCTGTTGTTTTTTTTAGAAAACCAAAGGATGTTCCAATGATTGCAAGTAATGCAATGATTGATATCTGTATTGTTCTTTTCATATCACACCTTTTTTATGAGATTATTTGTTTCAATCTATGAAAAATGTCCAAAGGAGAAATATCGCGAATGCAAGTAAATGCATGTTCTGTTCCTTCAAATTGACATGATGCTGGTTTTGGAGAAAAATAAAAGCATGGACTGCATGATAGATCTCTTCTTGCGATAACCGCAGTAGGGTTATTCCAAGGTGCTGTATGCACATGATTTGTATAACCAAAAATCGCGATCATTGGTAATTGCAATGCCGCCGCACAATGCATGAGACCTGAATCATTAGAAATGAATGCTTTGCAATGGTTCATGATGGCCAAACTTTTGGTGAGAGATGAAGCTTGAACTATCTCTATTCTTGCAGTTGGATGACCATTTAGAATCATTGTGGAAATTTGCTCATTCAATGCTTGTTCTTCGGGACCGCCAAAAAGAAGAATAGTCATTCCTAGATCTGAGCTTGCCTTTGCACATAATTCGGCATAATGTGCGGGGTTCCATCGCTTATTGATTTGATTCTTGACGATTGCAGATCCGGCATGAATTCCAAGAAGGGAAGAGTCTTGAACGAAATTATGTTGTGCAAGCCATTTCACTGCATAGTCTTGATCTTCTTTTGTTAAGTGGAGTGACATCGGAGGAAGTGATTCAGGAATGCTAGCACCAAGTGTTGATGCAATGCGAATATTCTCTTCACAATTATGCAGTTCATTTCTTTCATCAAGGAGAATATTATTCAATGCATTGAGTTGAGTGACTGAATTATGAATATAATGATGTCCAATTCTTTGCTTTGAACCAATTAGTCGAGCTACGATTGCATAATGGAATCTATTCGCCGGAAATGCCGTGATGGTATGTGAATATGTACCGCGAAGTGAAAAGAGGAATTTCAGAGATTTGATTGGTGATTCTTTGAGAAAATTCCAAAAATGTACTTTGGAGATATTGGGATTCGTAGAAAAAATATCTGCAATACCCTTGAACATTGTGAGAATTTCAATAGCAGTATTTGGGAAAGAATCTTTGAGGATTGTCAATGCAGGTGTGAACATCAATGCATCGCCGATTCCTGATAATGCTAGAATGAGTATTCGATTTCCCGGTTGGATTTGTGCTCGGATTTCTTCTTTCAAAATCGAAGCATCATGCATGCTCAGATGCAATGAAGTGCTTGAGAGAATTGTGAGATCTGTTATTTTCTGCATTGGATTTATCCCAAGAACATCATTTCTTGCTGAGGTGCATTACCAGATACAATCGGTCTTCCATCTTGCATGAACACCATGTCTATTTCTGTTCTCATTCCGACATTACCGGGTATATAGATACCGGGTTCAATCGAACATGATGTCATTGGCAGAACGATTCTTGTGTCTTTGGTTTCATAATTATCCATATTCGCCCCCGGACCATGCGTTTCTGTGGTGATGCTATGTCCTGTTCTATGAACAAAATATTGACCAAAACCTTTGTCATTTATCACGGCTCTGACTGCATCATCTATTTCACAACCCATTACTGATTTCTGCTCATTGAAACGCTGTTCAAACAGCGCAATGCCTGCATTTCTTGCTTGAATGATTGTATTGAAGATGAGTGATTCTTCTTCATTCATGGATGTTCCTGTATGACACATCCATGTGATGTCTGAATAGGTGCCATTGCCATGCGCAGGACAGGCCCACATGTCCACAAGGACAATCGTGTCATGTCCGAATTGTGATGACTGCTTTGAACTTGGTGCATAATGCGGGCTGGCGGCATTGATATCTCTAGCGATGATTGGCTCGCTATATGTCATGAGTCCGCAATCAGCAAAGCGTTTCATCACGAATTGCTGTATGGCATATTCATCTGCTTGACCTGCAATATGAATTGATCTACGAATCTCCCCAAATGTTTCTTGCATAATTGCGCTAAGTGTGGGAGCAGTGAAATCAAGATTCTCCTGCAATTGCTCTTCTGTCCAGACGGCCGCAATCATTTGCAAAAGATCTGCCGAGCTATAAATATCTGCCTGCATGCTTCGTAATAATTCAACTGTCCCAGCATCAACTTTTGATGCAGTCGGGATGGCATTCATGGGAGAATATTCTATTGCAATCTTTGGATATTGATCTATGAAAGATTGTAAACCTTGATGCCAAGCTTCATGTCCGGCATAGATGGTTTGTTTTGCGGTGAGATGCGCGAGCGTGAAGTCCTCAATTGCATGCACCAATGTTTGTATCTCTCCAATTGCAGGAATCAATACTGCCCAGCGTCTTGTGCAATGCATGTTTTGTGGCATTTCGATTATCTCATGAGCAATCGCATTACTTCCGCGAAAATCAAGAAGCAACCAGGCATCTAATCCTAGTTTTTGTAAAGCTTCTTGTATTTTGGGAAGAGCTTTCATGAAAGCGCCTGAACTGCTGACTTGAACACTTGACCTCGATGTTCAAAGTTGGCAAACATGTCGAAAGACTTACAAGCAGGCGAAAAGAGTACCACATCTCCACTTTTGGATTCATTTGCCGCGAGAAATGTAGCTTCTTCCAAACTTCTTGCTTTGAGGCATCTTTTGGTTAAGCAGAAATGATTGAAAATCACTTCTTGTTCTTCACCGATTGCTATGATTGTTTTAACATGTTTTTGAATCAGTGGATCCAATTCGGAATATGAATTATTATCGCCTCTTCCACCGGCAATCCAGATGATTGGCTGGGCATAGCTGGATAATGCATACCATGCCGCATTGATATTTGTGGCTTTGGAATCATTGATATAACTGACATTATTGAATGATCGGACAAATTCCAAGCGATGTTCCACACCGGCAAATTGCATGAGACCATCACGAATATTTTCATTTCGGATCTCAAATGCTCTTGCTGCCAATGCGGCGGCCATAGAATTATACCTATTGTGAACGCCGGGGAGGCGCACATCTTTGAATGGCATTAATACTTCCTCTAAATGCTGTGAAGTAGCGAATACCAATTGATTCTCTCGCATATAAGCCCCTTGCTGCACGGGGTTCATGCTAAAGAATTGAATATTCGCTCTTGAAATCTCGGCGCATGCTGCTGCATCGAGATTGTCTGCATTCAAAATTACAATATCATTCTCGTCTTGATTCAAGGAAGTTTTCCACTTAGCTTTCTTATAGGACTCAAAGGTTCCATGATAATTCAAATGATCAGGAGTAATATTGAGAATCATTCCCACTTTGGGTTTATACTCTTTGATTCTATCCAATTGATAACTACTCGCTTCAATCACAAGAATTGTACTGGGATCAATCTCATGAACATATTCACTGAGCGGAGTACCGATATTTCCGGCGGCAATTGCCTTTTTACCTGCATTATTGAAGAGAAATGCAGTCAAAGCTGTTGTTGTTGTTTTCCCATTTGTTCCGGTAATAGAAATGATTGGATTGCTTACATGCGATGCCGCATATTCCAATTCACTAATGATGGAAATTCCCCGTGATTCCGCTTCAAGAATGATGGGAGAAGTGGGTGGCACACCCGGTGAAGTGATGATCAAATCACATTGTTCCAATGCTTTTGATGTATGACCGCCAAATTCATGAGGAATTCCTGCATCACTCAGAATATCGATGGTGGATTGATATGCTGCATTCAATCCTGATTCCGTAACAAATGGCTTATCGCCATCTTTTAAGGCAAGTTTTGCGGCCGAAAGACCACTTTTTCCTGCACCTATGATTGTAATATTCATGGTATAATTAAAAACAGTGTCACATCGCTCATGAAGAGTCGATTCGTTCAGATCTCATGCGTCATGCCAAACAAGCATGACACTGCAATGTGAAGTTTGCAAGTAGAGAGTAATGATCAGTGATTGCATACATGAGTCGGCGTCCGAACATCCTCACTGCAATGTGACACTTATGTAGTATTTATAAAGACATTTCCTGATAGAAATACAATGATGCTTCCATTCCGAGTCGAACATTCTCTAATGAAAAATGCTCATCGGGTGAATGCGCATTTTCATCTTGCAATCCAAAACCCATCAGAACTGTTGGTGCATTGAGCTTTTGATCAAAAATAATGCAAACAGGAATTGATCCACCCTCTCTGGTGAAATAGGGTTCTATGCCATATGCTTTTTGAAGTGCTCTTGAAGCAGCATTCATACCTTTTCCTGTGCGCTCAACTAAAACGGGATTTGCACCATGTAAATTCACGACTTCCACTTTCACTGTTTTGGGAGCTATATTCATCACATGTTCTGAGAATTTCTTGGCGATATTTTCGGTGTCTTGATTTGCTACAAGTCGCATCGAAACCTTCGCAGATGCTTTTGCAGGCAATACTGTTTTTGCGCCAATACCCGTGAATCCGGAATTGAGTCCATTCACATCAAGCGTTGGTCTTCCGGAAATATGCTCCAATGTGGTATAACCTTCTTCTCCAAATAATGCCGGTACTTCAAGTCCATTCCTGAATGCTTCGGAATCAAATGGTAAAGCGGCATATCCGGCTCGCTCTTCAATTGATAAATCAATCACATCATCATAAAACCCAGGAATTGTGATGCGACCATGCTCATCCTTGAGTTTTGAAATAATATCACAGAGTGCATTGGCGGGATTTGTGATACTGCCACCATAACTTCCTGAATGCAAATCTCTGTTTGGTCCTTGCACATGAATTTCCATATAGCAAAGTCCACGCAACCCATAACATAAAGAGGGAAGACCAGGGCCATAGAGTGGAGTGTCAGATACAACAACCGCATCGCAAGCCAAGCGCTCTTTATTGTTTTCAATATAGTCCGGTAAATTGATGCTTCCTATTTCTTCTTCACCTTCGAGGAGAATCTTGACATTAACGGGTAATGTTCCATCAATCGCCAATAATGCTTCCAAGGCTTTCAAATGAAGAAATACTTGTCCTTTATCATCGGTTGCGCCTCTTGCGAAGACTTTACCATCTCTAAAGACGGGAGTAAATGGGGGATTCGTCCAAAGATCGAGGGGATCCACGGGTTGAACATCATAATGTCCATAAAACAAGACAGTCGGCTTATCCGGTCCTGCCTCACAATGCTCAGCATAGACAATCGGATGGCCTGGAGTTTCATGTAATTCAGCATTCTTGATACCGATGGATTGCAGATGCTGAATGAGCCATTCTCCACATGCACGGACATCGCCTGCATGTTCCGGAGCTGTACTAATGCTGGGAAAAGTCAAAAACTCAGTCAATTCTCCAATGAAACGATCATGATGAAGTTCGAGATATTCTTTGTGTGTCATACTTGATTTCCTTAATGGTTCAGGCAAAATTACGAATTCGGAGTCTCATCATTATAATGAAAACTGGAAACTTATAATTCATTGAGGGTATTTATAGTTTCTTGAAAATTTGGTATAAATAGCCAAATAAGATAGTTTTAAGAGAAACTATTGAAACACAGTTAGTTTCTTAGGTGTAATCTCTGTGAGTATTTCTATGATAGAAGAGCAATTGGACAAAACCAAGGATGATCTCATACGAGAGAGATTGCTATTGACCGCGATGCAGGAATTCATGCAATATGGATTCAGCCGTATATCTATGGATGATTTGGCGATACGCATGGGTATGAGTAAAAAAACGCTTTACAAATACTATCCATCAAAGGAAGAGCTTGTCAAGGCAGTCCTCGAAGTTAGAAAGCAAAGAGTTGGCGAGTTGATGTCATTCATCGAAACTAAAGTCCCTAAGCATGCTTTTGGTGAAAAAATCATTCAGGTTAGCCAAAAAGTAGCCGAAAGTCTTTCGGATGTCCAACCACATGTAATGTATGATTTGAAAAAATCATTTCCCCTGATCTTCGAAGACTTCGATGCATTTAAGAAAGCCAGTATCGTGAAAGGATTTACCTCTGCATTGAATGAAGGTAGGGCAAGCGGAGTATTTCGTGATGATATTCCGATTGAACTTGCCGTACATATGCATTTGACATTGATATCAAGCATGATGAATCCCGAGTATTTATCATCTCAAAAATACACACCACTTCAAGTATTCAATATGATTTTACGCTGTACCATGGAGGGCCTTTGTACAAATAAGGGTCGTTCTATTGTGGAAGCTTCATTATTCACCAAGACAGTTTTATAATATGTATTACCACATCAAAAAGAGTTGTCAAATCATCTTCATGACATTCTTTTTTCTTTCTTATTCATGCATGAATGCCGATGCTCAAGACAGTCGTTTACTGAGTTTGCAGGATGCCTTGGACATTGGACTAGGTAAGAGCAGAATGCTCTCGATAGGAAAAGAAAAAATGAAAGCCGCCGATGCGAAAGTTGATGAAGTACAGGCATCTCGGCTTCCTGCATTAAGATTTCAGACAGGGTATACCAGACTTAGTCAAGTGGAACCATTTGTTTTTTCACTTCCAATTCCGGGATCTACTCCATTTACGATTGCACCGGTCATTTTGGATAACTATGTTATGAAATTGAGTGCTGCACAACCTGTCTTCACAGGATTTAAACTAGAAAATCTTGAGGAGTCTGCCGAGCTTGCTGCAAAAGCGGTACAATCAGACTATGACAAAGATAAAATTGAATTGATTGCTATGATCAAAACGCAGTATTGGGTATATGTGAAAGCCCAGCAATTCGTAAAAGTTGCAAAAGAAAATGTGGAAATGCTCAAGGCACATTTGAAAGATGTGGAGATTCTGAATAAGGTCGGGATGGCACAAGTGAATGATATTCTCAAGCTTCAAGTTCAAGTGTCCGAAGCTGAATATCGATTGCTCGAAGCAAGTAATCAAAAGCAATTGGCAATGATGGGATTGAATAATGCTTTGAGATTACCTCTCACAACAAATCTTGAGACAACTGATAATCCTTCGGAAGTAGGAATACTCATTCCCATTGATAAAATGCTCACGGATGCAATTGAATTCAGACCCGATGTGAAAGCATCGGATTTTCGCGTGAAGGCAAGTGCATCACAAGTGAAAGTTGCCGAGGCATCATGGTATCCACAAGTGAGTGTGTTTGCGGAGTACAATTACAATAATCCAAACATGCGAATCATACCGGCAAGATCGCAATTCGATGATACTTGGGCTGCCGGAATACAACTCACGATGGATATTTGGAATTGGGGATTGAATTCCTCTCAAACCCAACAGGCAGAAGCGCAATTGGCGCAAGCAATTGATGCCAATATGCTCACAAAGGAGAGCATTCAAATAGAAGTAATGCAGGCTTATACACTCATGAAGCAGGCATCGAATAAAATTCCTGTGACTGAAACTTCCATCAAACAAGTTGAAGAACAAGTTCGAACAATCAATCTTCGTTTCAATAATGGCAATGCAATCATGACAGATGTATTGGATGCTGAAACTGCTTTGTTCATGGCAAAAATGAATAAAGTACAAGCAATTATTGATCTCGAAATAGCAAAAGTGAAATTGGAAAAATCAATTGGACATTCATTATAATCCGGATAGAGAAATCACCATGAAGAAAATTCTCATACCAACAACAATCATCGTCTTTCTTGCGATCATTATTGGTGTATTGGAGTATAACAAATCGAAGGCAGAACAAGCAATCGTCAAGCAGACATTTGTTCAAAATGCTATTCCCGTGACAATAGCCAAAGCTGAGATAACTGATCTTAGCAATTCGCTCACTTTGGTCGGCACCATCATGGCAGGAAGTGATGTGAATATCGTGGCAGAAGCAGGTGGTCGCATCTTGCAATTGCATGCAAATCCCGGACAATACAAATCAGCAGGTTCTGTGATTGCCGAACTTGATTCAGAATTGCGCAGAGCTTCCGTCATGAATGCACAAGCGGCTTATGAAAAAGCAAAGATGGATTATGACAGAATGGAGAAAATGTTCAAAGAAGGTGTTGTGAATGCCATGCAAATGGATCAGGCGCGATATGGATTCCAAGCAGCAGAAGCGCAACTCATAATGTCCAAAAGACAATTGCGTGATACAAAAGTCACCACGCCAATTAGCGGTATCATCAATGCAAGAATGGTGGATCAAGGTGCAACAGTGGCTATCAATGCAGTAATAGCAAATATCGTTGATATTTCCACTCTGAAAGTGAAAGTGAATGTCTCGGAAAAAGATGCATTTGCACTAAAAAATGGTGATAAGGTCATAGTCACAACTGATGTGTATCCCGGAGTCGAATTTTCAGGTCAGGTTGCATCAATTGCTCCCAAAGCCGATGAAGCTCATACATATCCCATTGAAATCCGCATGTCAAATTCAAAGCAATATCCATTAAAGGCAGGTATGTTTGGAAAAGTATCATTCACAAGCATTGAAAAATCAGATGCTTTGATCATACCAAGAAGTGCATTGATAGGAAGTATCAAAAATCCAAAAGTGTTTGTCATCAAAGATGGAAAAGCAGAATTGCGTGATGTACAAACAGGTGCGGATGCAGGAATAAAACTCGAGATTATTTCCGGTTTGCAAGCCGGAGAGTCAATCGTCACCAATGGACAAAATAATCTTCGTCCCGGATCGAAAGTCACCATTATCAATAAGAAGTAACT
Organism: Ignavibacteria bacterium; assembly: GCA_947491315.1. GTDB lineage: Bacteria > Bacteroidota > Ignavibacteria > Kapaibacteriales > UBA961 > UBA961. Next base: position 11,327 of record CANLII010000006.1, on the reverse strand, counting down.
ATTACAATGACAATCACCGAATTATCAATTAAAAGGCCGACACTCATTGTTGTATTGTTTACAGTGCTCGGTATCTTGGGTGTTTTTGGCTATTCGCAATTGAAATATGAATTATTGCCAAAGATTAGTCCTCCGGTTGTGGTAATCACAACAATATATCCCGGTGCTTCGCCTCAAGAAGTGGAAAATGGAATAACCAAATATATCGAAGATGCAGTATCATCTCTTGATAAGATAACGGCAGTACGCTCAACTTCTGCTGAAGGTGTTTCAGTTGTCACGGTAGAATTGACTCAATCTGCAAAAGTTGATATCGCATTACAAGAAGCGCAAAGAAAAGTGAATGCCGCCCAGCAATTGCTTCCCAAAGATGCCAGAACTCCGGTTCTGTCGAAAATAGCTCTTGATGAAATACCTGTTTTGCGTATTGGTGCAACAAGCACGATGAGCAACCGCGAATTCTATCAATTTGTAAAAGATAAGATTCAACCAGCATTGTCGAAAGTTGAAGGCGTTGGCAATATCTCTTTGCTCGGTGGAGAAGAAAGAGAAATAAAAGTGAATGTGGACATTGAAAAAGTTCGCGGATATGGCCTAGGACTCAATCAAATTGCGGGAATGATCAAAGCATCTAATTTGGATTTTCCAACGGGAAAAATCAAGGATAGTGATGGACAATTCATTGTTCGTTTGGCGGGGAAATTCTCAACAATTGAGCAAATCGAACAGATTATCATTGGAAGATCGAAATCGGGTGGTGATATCAAATTGAAGGACATAGCAGAAATCGAGGATGGTCGAAAAGAATATGCATCTATTAGTCGATTGAATGGAATCACAACGATAGCCGTTCTCGTGCAAAAACAAAGTGATGCCAATTCTGTGGATGTCAGCAAGAAAATACGTGCTCAAATGAAGAATCTCGAAGAACAATATGCTGATAAGAATCTCACATTCACAATTGCACAAGATGGATCTCTTTTTACGATCGAAGCTGCAAATGCAGTAAAATTCGATCTCATCATTGCAATCATCCTTGTAGCTGCGGTGATGTTCATCTTTCTGCATTCACTTCGCAATTCCTTGATTGTCATGATTGCTATTCCCGCATCGCTTCTGACCACCATCTTTGCGATGTATATGCTTAATTATTCATTCAATTTGATGACGCTCCTTGCGATGTCACTCGTGATCGGAATACTTGTCGATGATTCGATCGTGGTATTGGAGAATATTTACAGACATCTTGAAATGGGAAAAGACAAAATAACGGCTTCCATTGAAGGTAGAAATGAAATTGGTTTTGCTGCTTTGTCGATCACTCTTGTGGATGTCGTGGTATTCGTTCCACTATCGGTTGTGGGTGGTTTGGTTGGTAATATCATGCGTGAATTCGCTGTGGTTGTATTCACCTCCACAATCATGAGTTTGCTCGTTTCATTTACCATTACACCTGCTCTTGCCTCAAGACTTGCAAAACTTGAACCTCTTTCGCCTGATTCACTTATGGGTAGACTTGCATTGATGTTTGAACGATTTTTTGATAAGATTACGCATCAATATGAACAAGTGCTCGAATGGGCCTTGAGAAAACGCTCAAGCAGAATGATTGTTATTATAGGATCTTTTTTGGCAGTCATCGGTGGAATGGCATTGGTTCCACTCGGTTATATCGGTGCAGAGTTTATTTCTCAATCAGATCGCGGTGAATTTGCAGTAACTGTTGACATGCCTCCACAATACTCCGTTGAAGAAACAAATTATACAGCTCTTTACATCGAAGAATTATTGAGAAGCTTTCCTGAGACAGATCGAATCTTTACTTCTGTTGGCGTATCCAATGAAGGATTTATAGGACAAAACTCTAATAATTCCGCAGAATTCAATGTTACTTTGAAATCTGCAAAACAAAGACAGCGTTCCACCGATGAAACTGGAATGTTGATGAAAGAGAAAATCTCCACCATTCCCGGCGCAAAAGTCCGAGTGAATCCAATTGGTATTTTTGGAACGGCAAATCAAACGCCAATCCAAATCGTGGTGAATGGAACGAGTTTTGAGGAAGTCTATGCTTCTGCTTCTAAACTTGCAAATGTAGCAAGATCCATAAAAGGAGCTCAGGATGTCCGATTGAGCGTTGATGATGGAAAACCTGAATCTAGAATTGAGATTGATCGTGATAAATTAGCTGCATTTGGCTTGACCATCGGTGAGATAGGAAATTCATTGCAGATTGCTCTAACGGGTGATAATTCCGCGAAATACCGTGATGGAAATACAGAATATGACATGCGTATTTTCCTTGATGAGTATGATCGTTCTCAAACCGAAAAATTACTACGCTTGCCATTTGTTAATGCAAGAGGACAACAAGTTGAATTGCAACAATTCGCCTCGATTGTTTCCGCAAGTGGTCCAACAAAATTGCAAAGAGAAAATCGTAATACAGCCATAACTGTATTTTCTCAAGCTGTTGGCAGACCTTCCGGAAATATCGTTGCTGATATTCAAAAAGGAATGGAAAAAGAACAATTGCCTGCGGGTGTTGCTATTTCATATCTCGGAGATCAAAAGAATATGCAGGAATCATTCGTGAGTCTGGGATTTGCTCTCGGCGCGGCGATTCTATTTGTGTATTTAATCATGGTAGCTTTATATGATTCGTATATCTATCCATTTGTGGTATTGTTCTCCATTCCGGTTGCATTTGTGGGAGCTTTACTCGCAATGGCATTGAATATGAAAGCACTGGGAATCTTTCCAATCTTGGGTATCATCATGATGATAGGATTAGTGGCGAAAAATGCGATTTTGCTCGTTGACAGAGCCAATCAAAATCGGATGGAAGGCTTATCGATTATGGAATCGCTTTTGGACTCAGGTCGTACCAGATTGCGACCCATCCTCATGACAACAGTTGCAATGGTATTGGGAATGCTTCCGATTGCAATATCGAAAAGTTCAGGAGCTGAATGGAAAACCGGATTGGCTTGGGCCATCATTGGAGGTTTGACAAGTTCGCTTCTTCTTACTTTAGTCTTGGTTCCGGTGATGTATCATATCGTGGAATCCTTGAAAGATAAAAGGACAAAGAAGAAATTAAATAGATCAGATATTCAACATGCTCAAATGAATGAAGGATTTACCTCATGATATTGCATGTGATCACAGGAATGCTCTGTTTATTCTTATTCGGCAGAATGCTCTTTTTATTCAAATCTTTGGGAGACAAAGAGAAAGAAAATTCTCCCATTTTGAAAGAGTTGCTCACTTTACTTGGACTGACGGCATTATTGCCATTCATACTATCTTTATTCGCACATTGAAGAAATTCATTTATACATATCTGATAATGGGATGTATCATATTTGTGAATGCATCCCATTGTGCATTCGGTGAAATGCAAGATCAAGTTTCCTTTGTATTGATGAAACAATTGAGAATGCCGATTGCTCAAGCATATTTGACTGATACCACATTGCCAATGGAGTATATACAAAATCAATGGAAAGCTGGATATCATATAGCAGGAATTTCTCATGGTGATCAAGGTTATGCAGTCATCATGAATGGCGGATTGATTCCTCAGAAAATCATATCATCTGATACTTTTCCGAGCACTCAATTGCGTAATTATTTGGCAATGGGTTTTCGCATGTCATCTATTTCAGCACATGCCGGAAAATGGGATATTGTCATGTCGCTCGATAATGCTGTATATGCTCAAGTTATAACTACTCACACACAATTCCCTGCAAAGCATATTCAAGCATATTGGGATAAAGGATATCGCATCGCATGCATTGAGTTCGGAAATGGATTATGGACTCTTGGCATGAATAGGGCAATGTTCACGCAATCCCAATCCTATGTCACCACTGATACAATTCCCGAGAGAATTACTTCTCTCATGAAAGGACTCGCAATAAGATCTTGCATGAATATTCAAGGTACATATTTTATTGTCGGAGAAGGTGGAGATGATGGCGCGCCATATTTATTTCTCACGAAAGATTCACTGCAAAAGAAAATTATAGATACAGCGTGGCAAAAACGTTATGCTCTATTGGAATTTCAAATGGAGAGGAAACATGTTAGATATATGCTGCCTGAGCATCTATTGAAAGAACAATTCATTGAGTCATTGGATCTTACATCACTGCCATCAGATTCAATTCGACATGAAGAATTCGATACACATATTCTGATATGTAAGGATCATGGTAGCGCACCAATTGCAATGCGAAGAAGAGCTCAATCCTATTTAATGAGAAAAGACACTGCTTCAGCGATTGATGTATATGTTCGATATCGCGAACTCATCCCGAAATATCGAGCATGGATCGATTCTTCGATTGCATTGCTCACCATGCCCATCCAACCATTAGAAATAATCAATATCGGACAACCTATCAATACAAAAGGATCCGAATGGGATCCGGTGCCATCACCCGATGGAAAATCACTATTCCTCTCGGTGAGAGATCGCATCGGTGGAGAGGGAAGACAAGATGTATTTGTATCCGAACGAATAGATTCGCTTCCGGGTTCTCCATGGGGGACCCCAAAAAGTATTGGACAAGGCGTGAATTCTGCCCAAGGTGAAGAAACAATAGATAATGTTTCAACAGATGGCAATACGATTCTTTTATCCGGAACATTCCCGGGATCATATGGAAAATTCGATATCTATACAGCCGAAAGAACTTCATTTGGTTGGGATAATCTCAGGCAAATGCCTCGTCCAATCAATTCAGAATTTCATGATGAAAGTGGATGCTTGAGCTCTGATGGAAGAGTGATATTATTTAGTTCTGAAAGACCCGGTGGAATCGGCGAAATAGCAGTACCCATGAATTATCGTTATGCAGATGGAACGCATGGTAATATGGACCTATGGGCTTGCATCAAAACTGATACAGGATGGAGTGAGCCAATTAATCTCGGACCAAATATCAATACGCCATTTGCTGAACGCTCACTGTTTCTACATCCTGATGGTAGGACTTTATATTTCTCAAGCAATGGACATCCCGGACTTGGCGGTTTAGATGTCTATAAGTCATATAGAGTAAATGAAGATTCTTGGACTGAATGGACGGTTCCCCAAAACTTGGGTCGCTCCATCAATACATTGGATGATGATTTTAGTTATAAAATCACGGTGAATGGTGATACTGCCTATTATGCGGCTCAAGATGCTCCGGGTGGCTTTGGACAATGGGATGTTTATAGAGTGATACTCCCAAAAGATGTAAGACCGCAACCCATTGCATCCATTTCAGGAAAAGTAATTTCAAAAAAAGATGGACTTCCCATTCCCGCAACAATTATTTGGGAAGATTTAAGCACCGGAAAAACGATCGGTTCATCCAGAATCAATCCTGTTGATGGTTCCTATTTTATCGTTCTTCCACTCGGAAAAAAATATGGATATTATGCCAGTTCTCCGGGCTACTTTCCGGCATCATCAAATATTGACTTGCGAAAAAACACGAAATCATTGACAAAAAAACAAATCATCGAATTGTCTAAAATGCCTGATGAACAAGCAAAAGAAGTCACAATTGAGTTAACTAATGTCTTTTTTGCCTTACGTTCTTCCGAACTCTTGAAAGATTCATATTCTGAATTACAAAGATTGGCTGATATCATTAATGAAAGAAAATATCAGAATATTCTTATAGCCGGTCATACTGATGATAGAGGATCTGATGCATTCAATAATGATCTTTCGCAAAAAAGGGCAGAAGCCGTGAAAAAGTATCTCATTAGTTTGGGAATTACATCAGAATACCTGAAAACACAAGGATTTGGAAAGAAAAAACCACGATATGTTGGGAAAACCGAGGAAGAGAGAGCAGGCAATAGAAGAGTGGAAGTCACCATAATCAAGGAATAAAGCCTCAAAAATGAATATCTTTGTGTCTGATTATCATTCATTTGAGCTTCAATGTCCTTCTTTTCCCTGCAACATACTGATCAACATAGCCGAGCAAGAGCCGGTATTATGCAAACAGATCATGGTAAAATCGAAACACCGATCTTCATGCCAGTTGGAACTGTTGGATCTGTCAAAGCCATTGAGCAAAGAGAACTCATTGAAATTGGTGCTCAAATTATCCTTGGAAACACCTATCATTTATATCTTCGACCAGGTGAAGATGTTTTAAGCCATTTCGGCGGCCATCATCGTTTTATGTCATGGCCCTTACCGATTCTTACCGATTCGGGTGGTTATCAAGTGTTTTCACTCAAAGAGTTACGGAAAATAACTGAACAAGGCGTTGAATTTAGATCTCATATTGATGGATCAAAACATTTCTTTTCTCCGGAACGAGTGATTGAAATACAGCGTTGTATAGGCGCTGATATCGTGATGGTTTTGGATGAATGCACCTCCTTTCCTGCAACGCATGAAGAAGCTAAGACCTCTTTGGATTTGACGCTTCGTTGGGCAAAGAGAAATAAGGATGCTTTTGACAATAGCATGCCCAGATATGGACATAAGCAATATCTCTTTGGGATTGGTCAAGGAAGCACATATAAAGATCTTCGCAATGATTGCATGAATCAATTGATTGATATGAATTTTGATGGATATGCGATTGGTGGTTTGGCCGTTGGCGAACCTTCTTTTGACATGTATGATATCATCGATCATTCAACGAATAATATGCCAAAAGACAAGCCGCGATATCTCATGGGAGTCGGCACTCCCGAGAATATTCTCACCGCGATTGAAATGGGAGTTGATATGTTCGATTGCGTGATGCCTACAAGAAATGCACGTAATGGAACCATTTTCACCACTCGCGGAAGAATGAATGTTCGTAATCTGAAAAATAAATTCTGTGATGAGCCAATTGATCCGGGTTTGGATCTCTATGCATCACAAGAATTCTCACTTGGCTATTTGAGACATCTTTTTACCGTTGGAGAAATTGTAGGTTTGCAACTCGCAACATTACAAAATCTAGGATTCTATATGTGGCTGGTTCGAGAAGCCAGAAAGCATATTTTGGATAATACATATTCGCAATGGAAATCTTCCATACTTGAAATCATACGTTAATTTTATACAATATCTAAGGTAAAGACAATGCTATTTTTCCCAATTGAAGTATTTGCACAAGGTGCCCAAGCAGAGAGTGCAGATCCCATTTCACAATTGCTCACTTCACTTCTTCCGATGGCCGCCATTTTTGCGGTTTTCTATTTCCTCATGATTCGTCCGCAAAGGAAACGTCATAATGATCACACGAAATTGATTTCAGAACTCAAGAAGGGCGATAAAGTGGTTACTTCCGCAGGTATTCATGGCATCGTGGATTCGGTTGATGAATCAGGTATTATCAAATTGAAGATTGCTGATACAACAATCATCAAGATTGACAAGGTTGCAATTTCTCAGGTACATACTCAATAATCCATGAAAAACACTTTTGATTCCATAGAGCAAGCAATCGAAGATTTGAAAGCAGGCAAAGTTGTGGTCGTGCTTGATGATGAAGATCGTGAAAATGAAGGCGATATTATTTGTGCCGCAGAGTTTTGTACTCCGGAACTTGTCAATTTCATGGCATCTCAGGCAAAAGGATTGATTTGCGTGGCAATGCCTCCTGAAAAAGCTCTTGCATTGGATCTTGCTCCAATGGTTCCGGACAATACCGCATTGCATGGTACAAAATTCACTGTCTCAATTGACTATCTGCATGGTACCAGCTCAGGAATTTCCGCAAGTGATCGATCGGCTACAATCAAAGCTTTGGTCCAGGTTGATATCAAACCTGAAGATTTTGGAAGACCAGGACATATATTCCCTTTGATCGCTGTCGAAGAAGGCGTACTGAGGAGAGCCGGCCATACAGAAGCAGTTGTTGATCTCATGAAACTCGGGAATCTCAAATCTGTTGGCGTTCTATGCGAGATTCTTGCCGAAGATGGCACCATGATGCGAACTCCTCAATTGATGGAATTTTCAGAAAGGCATGGACTTTCAATTATTACTGTGAAAGACCTCATAAAATATCGCTTGAACAAAGAGCAATTGGTCGAGCTGGTGGCCGAAGCACAATTGCCAACTGAATTTGGAAATTTTACGCTTAAGGTATTTGTCAATACCGTAGATGGTAAAGAACATGTGGCTTTGGTCAAAGGTACTTGGAATGAAGATGAACCTGTCTTGGTTCGTGTTCACAGTGAATGTCTGACAGGTGATATATTCCATTCTCTTCGTTGCGATTGTGGTCCGCAGTTATTTGCCGCTCTTTCAATGATAGAACAAGCAGAAAAAGGTGTCTTGTTGTATATGCGACAAGAGGGAAGAGGAATCGGACTCGTCAATAAAGTGAAAGCATATTCTTTGCAGGAAAAAGGCCTTGATACTGTTGAAGCAAATGTTCAATTGGGCTTTTCGCCGGATCCACGTGATTATGGCATCGGTGCACAGATACTTACCTCGCTTGGTATAAGAAAGATGAGATTATTGACGAATAATCCCACAAAAAGAGTCGGACTTGAAAGTTATGGTCTTGAAGTGATTGAGCGTATTCCCATCGAAATGCAACCTAATGCTGTGAATCGGGATTATTTGGAGACTAAAAAAGTTAAAATGGGTCATTTACTGACTCACCTTTGATGTTTTGCAATCTCCCGTAAATTCAATACTTTTGACCGTACAGAAAATGTACCTCTCGAGACAAAGTCATTATGTAGATAATGGCTTTGTCTTTTTTTGATGAAATACACTCTCTTTGGAGAAATCCATGTCATCCGGCCCAGTATATATGACCCGCGAAGGTGTTGCGAAAATTGAAAATGATCTAAGGCAACTCAAGGGAAAGGGTAGAAAAGAAATTGCTGAAAAAATTGCTTATGCACGCTCACATGGTGATTTGTCTGAGAATGCCGATTATGATGCCGCAAAGCATGAGCAGGAATTGCTTGAGATGCGCATCTCGAGATTGGAATCTACTCTGATTAAAGTGCAAGTCATTGATCCGAAGGACCTTCCGGATGATAAAATTTATATTCTTTCAAAAGTGAAACTCAAGAATAATAATACCGATAAAACGGTGGAATATACTTTGGTTAGCGCAGAAGAAGCAGATTTTCAAGCCAATAAATTGGCTGTTTCTTCTCCTTTGGGTAAGGCATTGCTCGGAAAGACTATTGGAGATACCGTTATAACGAAAGTCCCTGCAGGTGATATCGTATATGAAATACTTGAAATCGGAAAAATTGACTGAGTTAAACCTTATGTTTTGAAGTATTGTCTAATTCCCGTGATTTCACATGGGAATTTTTTTTTGTCGGAGATTGAGTGAATTCTGATCAAGACATAGTATATCTCCTTGAAAAAGGCAAAAATCATGAGGCCATGTCGATTATGATGCCGAATTATAAACGATTCGTCCACTCTACAGCAATGCGATATCTGAAAGATGATGATGATGCAAAAGACATGACTCAAGAAGTGTTCATTAAAGCATATAATTCTCTTGATTATTTCCGGGGTGATTCAAAAATTCAAACATGGCTCTATGCAATCACCAGAAATCTATGTTTGAATGCAATCGATAAGAAGAAAAGGAAAGGGAATAGTATTCAGATGGATACTCTGGAATTATCTTCTGATGACCGATCAGATAGACTTGTAAATGAATCTGAGTTTTCTCGTTTTTTTAAACAATGCATGTCAATTCTACCCGAAAAACAGAGAGAGACATTCATACTTCGTCATATTGAAGAATTGTCTTATGAGGAAATCTCTGAAATGCTGGGTACCAGCATCGGTGGACTCAAAGCAAACTATTTTCAAGCAGTGCAAAAATTATCTCAATATCTTTCTTCAAAAAAAGAAGGGAATATACAATGAATAATCATGAACGAATATCGCACATGATTCCCGATTATATCAATGGGAAACTATCTGAGGCCGACATGCAAATTGTTGAACAAGCCCTTGCTTTTTCACATGACTTGCAACATAAACATGATGAATATATACATGTTTTTAAGGCATTAAAGAAACAAGATATCATTCAGTTGATGAATGATGAGGTTGAATCCGTGGATGTGATCCTTCCTCTCAAAGCAAAGAAGAAGATGTTCTTCCCCAAGATCCTGATTGGAACCACAACTGCTATAGCAGCTTGTCTATTGCTTTGGATTGGTGTAAATACACAAACACAGATCAATGTTCTGAAGGATGATGTCAAGAAAACAACAAATATTGAGCTGGCTGAGACAATTGATGATTTTACTCCCTTGGAATTACAATCCGAGGATGTGGAAGAAGTGATATTGGATGAAATTTTAACAGTCTATGTAAGTGATATCGAATCAGGAAAAGAGATCAATCCATTACTTGAAAAAGAGATCACAAATTATCTCTTACAGGAGAATGCAGATGAAGAAGTATTATAAGCTTATTGGCTTACTTTCTCTTTTCATGTTCTTTAGTATTACTTCGCTTCATGGACAAAATCCGGAAAAAATGCGCGAGAGATTAAAGACTTATAAAAAGATCATGCTGATGGAAAAACTCAATTTGAATGAGGAACAATCCATTAAGTTTTTTTCTCGTTATGCCGAGCATGAAGGATTCATACTCAAAGCAAAAGTTGAGTTGGATGAAGCTATTGATATGCTTGATCAAGGAGTTGAATCAGGGAAGGGAGACAATGAAAAAGCAATTCAATTAGTCTTTGAGAAAGACATTGCATTGAAAAAAGTCATCATTGAAAGAATCAAATCAATGAAAAGTGTGCTTAGTGAGAAGCAATTTGGAAAATATGTAGTCATTGAATACAAACTACTTGATGATATCAAGAAAGCAATGAAGAAGAGAAGAAAGTAATACCTTGATATATATAAAAAATGCTCGAAAAGTATTGAGAATTGGATTCTCTTTTCTCTTCGAGCATTGTTTATTTAGCTACTATTTTTTTCTAGTATCTTTTTCTAGGCGGTCTCATGCCTGAGGAAGTATCGGATTTACCTTTATATTTCTTTTTATCTTTTGAATCAAAAGAGGGTTTTCCGCCGAATTTCCGGTCTCTACTACCACTTCTCTCTGAAAAGGAGTCACCTTCGCGTTTTTTGAATCCACCGGAATCTCCTTCGCGTTTTCTAAATCCGCCGGAATCTCCTTCGCGTTTTCTAAATCCACCGGAATCACCTTCGCGTTTTCTGAATCCACCGGAATCACCTTCGCGTTTTCTAAATCCACCGGAATCACCTTCGCGTTTTCTGAATCCACCGGAATCACCTTCGCGTTTTCTAAATCCACCGGAATCACCTTCGCGTTTTCTGAATCCACC
>CANLII010000005.1 GCA_947491315.1 Ignavibacteria bacterium | reverse complement strand
CGCAATATAGCCGTCCCGGTGCTTTAGATAATCGTGGTAGCGGTGGTGGTGGTTTCGACAATCGTGGTAGCGGCGGCGGTGGTTTCGACAATCGTGGTAGCGGTGGCGGTGGATATGAAAAGCGTGGCGGTGGTGGTTTCGACAACCGTGGCAGCGGTGGCGGTGGATATGAAAAGCGTGGTGGTGGCGGTTTCGACAACCGTGTAGGTGGTGGATATGAACAGCGCGGTGGTGGTGACAATCGTAGAAGCGGTGGTGGTGGTTTCGACAATCGTAGAAGCGGTGGTGGTGGTTTCGACAATCGTAGAAGCGGTGGTGGTGGTTTCGACAATCGTAGAAGCGGTGGTGGTGGTTTCGACAATCGTCGTTCATATGATCAACGATCAGACTATAAACCTCGCCGTGAATTTGGAGTAAGCCCGCAATATGCTCGCCCTGCCGGCGGTGGTTTTGATAATTATGAAAGAAGACCCAGACAATTTGATGATCGCGGTGGTTACGGCGAACAGAGAGTGATGCGTTCTCGCAATTATGGTGAGAACCGAGATCAGCAAGACTATCGTGGAGGTGATGGAGATTATTATCGTAATCCGATGAATCGCCCCATCACATTGGTGAAAGCAATTTCCAAATGTGATTATGGTTCACCCAGAATTTGTTTGAGAGCAATTCGTGAGGGATTGGTCTCCGTGAATGGTGAAATCGTTTCCAATCCAAATGCACGCGTTCGCATCAATCGCGACATGTTTGAAATCAATGGAATACCGGTCAATCAAAATCTTGAGAGAATGTACATTGCTGTTCATAAAGGCAGACATTTCTCCGGCTCTAATGAAATGTCCGTCCCAACCGTATATCGATTGATGAAGAATAAGTTTGGTTGGTTTGCACCACTTGGTTGCATGGGAATTGCATCTAGTGGAATGATCGTTTATACAAATGACATTGCTTGCAAACGCGCTTATGGATCAGATTTGCAAAACATTGCAAAAACCTATCGTATCAAGGTGCACAGACCATTGCAATCACTAGACGAAGTGGTACGCATTTCAGATTTTGTGAGAACTCAAACCGAAGAACTTGTTCAAGTCGAACTTGAGAAAGTCAATACAAGAAATTGCTGGCTTCGTTTTGAAGTGAGAACTTCCACTCCAACCGATATTCGTACAGCACTTAAGGAATATGGTCTTGAAACTTTGGCTTTTGAACGATCTGCCATTGGTCATCTCACGGTGAAGAATTTCCATCCTGGCTCATGGCGTAGATTGGATGATCGTGAAATTGGCAAATTGCTCAAATCAGCAGAAGAGCCAATCGAGCAGTATATCGTTCCTGATGATTATAAGGTTGTGCCTCCTGGCAGTCCCATCAATAAAGACGATCAGCCGGATAAAAAATCATGGCGCGCTCTATATAAACAATGGCATCAGACATTAAAACAAGAAATGGAATAATCCAATTTCATTGAAATGAAGGGCGTTCTCATTCGAGAGCGTCCTTTTTTTTGACCAATCAGCAGAGAATCACACATGAAAATACCATTCATCATAGAGCAATCAGACATAGAACTGTTGAATACCACAGCAAACATTATCTATGACTTGTCATTTGAACATGCAAGTAGACATTGCATTTCAATCAAAATGAATATTCTACAGAATCAAAACGATATCATCATTGTAAAAAGTCCTGTTTGGATTCCAGGAAGTTATAAAGTGCGTGACATGAATTCGAATCAACATGATGTTCACATTCACGACATAAATGGCGATCTGCTTTCATGGAAATGGCTCTCAAAAAGTGCGATTGAAATCCTCAATCCCAAGAAATCGGATATCGTGATTTCCTATGAATACTATGCAAATGACAGAGGCGTTCGTACTTCTCATGTAAATCGGAATCATGCATTCATCATGCCCGTGGCCTGCTTGATGTATGTCGAAGATAGAATGGAAGAGATTCATCATGTTGCCATACATAATAATGATTCCTGGAAAACAATCACAACCGCTCTCTCCCCAATTGATGACTATGCTACCGGTGATATGACGCTCTATGGCGCTCTGAACTATCATATTCTCATTGATTCGCCGATTGAAATTGGTAATCATGAGTGCATATCATTTGATGTTGCGGGTGCTTTGCATGAAATTGCCGTGATCACACAAGAGAGTATAGACATCGAATGGCTGAAAGGTGAGATCAAAAGAGCTGTTGAAATTGAATATGCATTTTGGGGTGATTTGCCCTATGATCGGTATGTGTTTTTCCTCCTCATCGGCGAAGGACTTCGCGGGGGACTCGAACATTTGCGTTGCAATGTAAGCGCTGTTGAGCCATCTGCATTTCAAGATAAAACTAATGCCCAAGGAATGATGGCATTGCTTGTACATGAATTCTTCCACACATGGAATGTGAAACGCATCAGACCTCTTGAACTCGGTCCATTCAATTATGAAAAAGAAAATTACACACACATGCTTTGGCTTGCAGAGGGTTTTACTTCCTATTATGATGATTTGCTTTCTTTCAGAAGTGGTTTTTATACCATGGAAGAATATCTCTCCGTTTTGGCTCAATCACATCTAGGAAAACTTGCGAGAGTACCAGGTAGATTTTCCATGTCTCTCAAAGACAGTTCCTTCCTTGCTTGGACAAAACTCTATGCAATGAGTCCTGATCAACAAAATCAATTCCCATCTTACTATACAAAAGGTGGAATTGTAGCCTTACTGCTTGATCTACTTATCATAACAAAATCCAGTGGCACATCTAAACTTGATCTTGCACTGAAAGTAATGTGGAAATCATACAAACAAGATGGAACAATAGGCTTCACCGAAGACCAAATCATCAATCTCATTGAGGATGTATGCGGAGTTGCAATTCGTACTGAATTCACAGATTGGCTAAATGGAACCAAAGAATTACCCTATCAAGCACTTTTTTCAGAAGTTGGTTTGGAATGGAAAGAGGAAAATGCAGAGATCAAGCAGGATTGGTATGGAGATTCCAGACCTTTTCATCCAAAAAAGCAATCCATTTTCTTTGGATGCTCTGTTGCTGAAGACCATGGTAGAATGTTTGTGAAAGAAGTCGAAAAAGATTCCCCCGCGGATAAAGCAGGAATTGCAATCGATGATGAGATCATTTCCGTCAATGGAAAGCGCATCACAAATAGATCCATGTTAGTGCGAGCATTGGAATCAAATGGTTTGGACCAAGAAACTGAGATCATAGCCAATTGCGATGGAAAGATCTATGAAACGAAAGTACAACTCCAATCGGCAATCTCTTATTCATTGAAAGTGAGTGAATCTCTTACGCATGAACAAGAATGCTTGCTCAAATTTTGGCTACATGGATAATATCAATGTTTCTTTTTCTTCACTTTCATCCACCAATAAGCGGAAATACCTAAAACAACGAGTAACAGAATAGGCGTGATGGCTCTGCCATATGCTTCAAGATATGCCGCAATTTCACGCCAATGCTCTCCCAATAGATTCCCCGCATAGAGTAATATCGCATTCCAAACTAATGCACTGATTGCAGAGAGAATCACAGCAGAAGAAATGCTTATATCGGATGCTCCGGCAACAAATGAGATTACGGCACGAGTCCCTGAGAGGAATCTATTGGCAATGATGAGTGCTATGCCATATTTCCGAAACCACTCCTCTGCCTTCAAAATAGTAGTCCTTTTCATGAACAAAAAAGAAGGACGATCCGTAAAGACATGTCCCATTTTTGATCCAATAACAAACATGATGAGAAAGCCCAAAGTGCTTCCGGCCGTGGCTGAAAAGAGAACGGAGACATAGACAATAAGATCACTGTTTGCAAGTGAACCAATGAATACCAATAAAACATCGCTTGGAGAGGGAGGAAAGAGATTTTCTATAAGAGTCAATAAGAATGCGGCCAATATGATTCCCTCAAGTGGAAGACCTTGCAAATAACCGACAATTGATTCTAACATGGAAACGATTCTCTGGTGAATTGTGAAATTGAACTCTAAATTGCGATAATTGACTCTGAGCACAAAATGATTATTACTTGAGAATATGTTGCATCTCTGTATTGTATTTTATGCAAACATGCTATCTTACAAGCAACTAACTGGCTTATAAGCCCTCGTGACAAGGTCTTTCCAATCTGACCACGAGTTTCAGTGAATTTGTTCTTTTGAGGAGGGGAACATGCTTCAACTGAATGTGAAAGATGCACCGCAATGTAGTCAATGTTCTTCGCTCCATCTATCGGCATTCTCCGATTTATATATCCAGGATTTAGAAAAGATTTCTCATTCCAAGGCATGTATTTTCATTAAAGATGGTGATCATATCTTTCAACAAGGCAAATATCCATCAGGTATATTTTGCATTCATAAAGGTAAGATAAAACTCTCCAGAGATGGTCAGGAAGGTCGCGAGCATATCGTCCGTTTTGCCAAAGCAGGCGACATTCTCGGTTATAAGGCTTTAATCACGGGCGGCACATATTCTGCCTCTGCAATTGCTTTGGATGATTGTCATGTTTGCGTGATTCCTCGTGAATTGTTTTTTGAGACAATTCAAAATAATCCCAAACTGGCGATGAGAATGTTAGAAATATTGTCCAATGAATTGAATAATGCCGAAGAGCGTGTCATGGAATTGGCTCAAAAAACCGTCAGAGAGCGCTTGGCAGAAACATTGCTCATACTACTTGAAACATTTGGTACTGAGGAAGATGGTGAGACCATCAATGTTTCTCTCACAAGAGAAGAAATCGCGAATATAGTCGGAACAGCAACAGAAAGTGTCATTCGATTATTAGCTGATTTCAAGAAGTCCGAGTTCATTGAGCTGAAGGGCCGTAAAATTGCGATCAAAAAACCGATTGCACTTATCAAAGAAGCACATCTCACGGAATAATCAATCATGATTGAAGTAATCGGAGCGCTCATCATTGTCTTGGCTGGATATGCCCTGCTCAAAGGAATGGATGTACGCTTTGTTTTGTTTATGGCCGGCATATTGCTCGGTATTCTCGCCGGCGATGTATTATCGATCTTCAATGAATTTCAGAAGTCGATGGGCGAAGGTAAGACCATTGCCCCAATTTGCGCATCGATGGGATTTGCATTTCTACTGCGCATAACGGGTTGCGATCATGCGATGGTGCATTATATCATTTCTCCCCTAAAGAAGATTTCTTGGTTTTTGCTTCCCGGTAGTTGTATTGTCGGATTCCTCACCAATATTGCCATTCCAAGTCAAACTGCGGCGGCCGCGGCAGTTGGACCAATTCTCATACCGATTTTAACAGGAGCCGGCTTTCACCCATTGATTGCGGGTG
This sequence comes from Ignavibacteria bacterium, assembly GCA_947491315.1. Classification (GTDB taxonomy): domain Bacteria; phylum Bacteroidota; class Ignavibacteria; order Kapaibacteriales; family UBA961; genus UBA961. Next base: position 119,541 of record CANLII010000005.1, on the reverse strand, counting down.
CTGCACTAGTACTCGGTGCTTCGGGTGGTGGAGATTTATTCAATCCCGGAGAGCCTGAAGTGGTTTCGATTCAAGTTGGTACTGGTGCACCTCTGAATCAAGTGATGGCTTCACTCGCTCAATATGAACTCCTTGCCTTCTCAATTGCTGTGGCCATATTCGTCTTGATTTCTTATTTGCGTCCACCCAAACAAGATCTAACCTATACTGAAGAAGTCAATGATGAATTCAAGCCAACAATCTTGAGAGCAATCATGCCGCCATTGCCGATATTGACTTTATTGTTTGTCAGACCCGGAAATCCCCTCTTTGCACCGCTTCTTGAATTCTATCCGCAAGGTCTGCCGGTGGCTCATGTAATGGTTTTTTATGCATTTCTATTAATACTGTTCAATTTTAAAAAGATAACTCAACTCACAAATGAATTCTTTTCTGGTTTGGGTTATGGTTATGCAAATGTGATTTCACTTATCATCACTGCGAATTGTTTTATAGCGGGATTAGAAGCTGTTGGATTCATGCAGTCCATCATAACTTCCATTATCAATTCCGGACCATATGCACATGTACTCGGTTCTTTATCCGTTTGGGGAATGGCAGTGATTTCCGGCTCAGGAACTGCTCCCAGCGTGGCATTTTCCAATGGAGTATTACCTACGATGAGTGCAATTGATCTCAATCATGCAGTTGATCTCGGAGCTATCAGTGCAATGGGCTCGGCATTCGGCAGAACAATGTCACCCGCGGCAGCGGTAATGATATTTGCATCGGCACTGATAGGTGTATCACCACTTGAAATAGTGAAAAGAACAGCCATACCCATCATGGCCGGATTAATCATCACGATTCTCATCAGCATCATATTATGAATTCGTTTTATGGTAGATATAGTTATTTGTTATAACTTATATTCATGTCCAATCTCTCTTTGAGCAATACTCATGAAAAGAAGAGACCTATTTACGCTCAAGACCACAGAAGAAATTGCTCCAAAACAAGATCTTCATCCTCATCACCTCAGCAGAACCACAGCTGGTTTGGAGCCATATATTCCAAGTACTGATCAGCCATGGAACTACTCACGGGCGGCTCATTTATTACGAAGAACCATGATTGGTCCGAAGGATAGAGAAATCCGAGATGTCATTTCATTGGGTCTTGATAAAACTCTTCAACAATTATTCCAACCTGCAACAATCTCCACATCAGAGATCGAGCCTTGGTGTTTTGCTGAGCCACAGATCAAAGCCATTCCCATTGGTAGTGGAATTCCTGGTTTATCCGATCCTGATTTTAACAATCAGATACAATTGCGAAGAGAAATGTTTCCGCGTTGGTATGCGAAATCTCTTGCAGTATCTACGATGAGCATTCAAGAACGAATGGTCATGTTTTGGTCAGGAATACTCACATCAGAATTGGATGTGGTTAGATTTTCAGAATGGATGTTTCATCAGCAAGCACTACTACGCAAGCATTGTCTTGGCAATTTCAAAACACTCATCAATGAGATTACGGTAGATGCCGCGATGTTGGTTTATCTTGATGGAATACGGAATCAGAAAACAGCAAACACCACACAGATCAATGAGAATTTTGCCCGTGAACTCATGGAGCTTTTCACATGTGGTCCGACAGATTGGGAGGATCAACCGAATTATACGGAAGATGATGTCCGTGAAGCAGCAAGAGCATTGAGTGGTTGGACAATTGCAATTAGCACACACTCTAATGCAAGTGCAAGACCATATTATAGCGGAATCAAAGGAAATTTCATTTCACTCAGATGGGATTCAGGTAAAAAAACATTTCTTGGAGAAACAGGAAATTGGAAAGCCACAGACATCATCAATATTCTCTTTCAGAAGAGAAGCACTCAGATAGCACGATTCATTTGCGAGAAGTTATATCGTGCTTTTGTATATGATATTCCCGATCGCAATATCATCGATCAAATGGCAATGCTATTCATCAAAGATTGGGAGATCAAACCGGTCTTGGACATATTACTCAAGAGCGCGCATTTTTTTGACAGTGAGAATATAGGTGCGATGTATAAAAGTCCTGTATCATTCTTGATCGGCTCAATTCGCTCCATGGGAATCAGCCAAATACCCGATTTCAAACTTGAAATGTCATCCAACACAAATCGAGATTTATCAATTCGGCTTGGCAATTTGGGGGAGATTTTGTTCAATCCGCCAAATGTAAAAGGTTGGCCCGGTGGAAGAACATGGGTTAGTACTTCGACGGTATCTCTCAGACAAAAATTCCTGCTTGATGTGATTGATGGAAGAATCACGCTTAGAGATAATGGCAAACAAACTCGTTTTTATATCTTCAGCGCACTTGATTTTGCAAAGTCATTTCCCGAATTAGTCGATGCTGAACAATTATGCATGGATATTTCAATGTTTATGCTCAATCGCAAACCAACTGAGATAGATTTTGCCATCTATCTTGAAGCAATGCTCATGGGAGCAAAAACATATGAATGGAATCTATTAGATCCAATGTTCAATGGCGAAGAACGCATCAAGAATCTACTTCGCATGCTTGTTATTCAACCCATGCATCAATTGCATTGATTATTCAGAGAGAGTATTATGAAACGCAGATCTTTCATACAACAGCTTGCCGCAACGGGAATGATTCTTCCTCTATCAATGGGATTCCCAAGATTAAGAGCATTTGCACAAGCGCCTCCAGACTCAGAATTCATGAAAATGGTAGGTGTCAACAGTGATACAATTACTGTCATCATCAGATTGGCCGGTGGGAATGATGGACTCAATACAGTAATACCATATACTGACTCCAATTATTATAATCTCCGAAAAGAAGGCTCATTATTCATCAAAGCAGAAGATGCATTGAAACTCAAAGGGAGTGATTCCATGGGTTTACACCCATCTCTTAAGGGATTGCAGGAATTATATGATGAAGACAAGGTATCGATTATTCAAAATGTTGGTTATCCCAAACAGAATTTCTCCCATTTCAGATCAACAGATATATGGCTTTCAGGAACGGATGCAGATGTTTTTGATAATAGCGGTTGGTATGGTAAGTTTTTAGAGGAGCTCTATCCTGATTATCCGGATGTCCTTCCTTCAGATCCTTTCGCAATTGAACTTGGAACATTCTTGAGCTCAACATTGATCGGAAAGAAAAATAATATGGGAATTGCTATTTCCAATGTGAATTATATCCCCGATCAACCCGATGAAATGCCTGATCCAACGACACATGTTGGTATTGAAGAAGAGTATGTTCGGCAAATCATCAAACAGACTAATATCTTCACGACACGCATCATTGAAGCGGGCTCGAAACAGACAATAAATAAAGTGACTTATCCGGCGGATAATCCACTCGGTCAGGGACTTGCAGGCATAGCTCGCATCATCGCGGGTGGTTTAAAAACGCAAATGTATATTGTGAATATTGGTGGTTATGATACTCATTCAAATCAGTTAACGGCTCATACCACATTGCACAAGCAATTTTCAGATGCTGTATTGGCATTTCAAAGGGATATGGAAGCTTTTGGATTGGATAAACGCATAAGCATCATGACCATCAGTGAATTTGGAAGAAGGGCAATTTCAAATGGATCGGGTACCGATCATGGTTCAGCAGCACCATTATTTGTGATTGGCTCAGGAGTCAATGGCGGATTCATAGGATCAAATCCAAATCTCTCTGCTTTGCAAGGTCCCGGTAATATTCCAATGACTCATGATTTCAGACAAGTGTATGCATCGGTATTGAGTCAATGGTATGGCGCCGGAGAAAATATATATGTCCCTTCGGCATTGCCAAGAACATTCGAGCAATTACCAATTTTTAAAAAGTTATCCACATCGATTTCTGAGCAAGCACAACATTCGATCATGATTGGACAGAATTCTCCGAATCCTGCATCTGAATTTACCATCATTCCGATTCACGGTATGCATTCAGGAACTGAAGGCATACTGACCATCAATACCCCTGAAGGACGCTTAATTACTCAATATCGAGTTCTTCCTGGTATGGAGAGTATTCACATTGATACTCGCTCGCTTCCATCTGGAACATATTTCTATTCGCTTCAATATGGCAGATATGAGTTTTCAAAAGCAATGATTGTCAGTCATTGAGAAACAAAATCTGTTTAAAACACATAAGCCGTTCATTGAGACGGCTTTTTTGTTGAACTTATCATGCGTATTTTTGTGTTTCACTGCAATCATAACAATTCTCATCATTCATAGAAATACTCATGAATTCTGCATTGCTCCATATCGATAAATTCGAGGATCGTCATATTGCCCCTCGAGCCTCTGACATTCAACATATGCTCGATACCATCGGCGTTCAGAGTATTGATGCACTCATCGACCAAACAGTTCCAGCATCAATAAGACTCGCCAATGAATTGAATTTGCCTGAGCCTATGACCGAGCAGCAGGTATTGTCGAAACTAAAGCATATCGCTTCACAAAATACACGCATGCGTTCCTATATTGGAATGGGATATTATGGTACTTTCACACCAACAGTGATTTTAAGAAATATTTTAGAAAATCCAGGTTGGTACACCCAATACACTCCATATCAAGCGGAAATAGCACAAGGTAGATTGGAATCCCTTCTGAATTTCCAAACTATGGTGATTGATCTGACCGGAATGGAAATTGCCAATGCCTCATTGCTTGATGAAGCAACCGCAGCAGCTGAATCCATGCACCTGATGCATGCGGCCAGAACAAAAAAAGCCACACAGAATAATGCGCACACATTATTTGTCTCTGAAGATTGCTTCCCTCAAACAATTGCATTACTTCAAACCAGAGCAGAACCACTTGGCATTACAATCAAGATTGGTAATGTTTCAGATATTCAATGGGATGGTTCGATTTTTGGTATTGTCCTTCAATATCCTGCCGCAAATGGCTCCATTCAAGATCTTACGCACCTTTTTGAAACTGCTCATGAACAAGGTGCTTTGATCGCATGTGCCAGTGACTTGCTCGCACTCACGCTTCTCAAACCACCGGGAGAATTCGGTGCTGATATTGTCTTTGGTTCTGCACAAAGATTTGGCGTTCCGATGGGTTATGGTGGACCACATGCAGCATTTTTTGCAACCAAAGAAGAATTCAAAAGACAAATTCCTGGTCGCATCATCGGAGTATCCATAGATGCACAAGGCAGTGTGGCACTTCGCATGGCATTGCAAACACGCGAGCAACATATCAAGCGTGATAAAGCAACCAGCAATATCTGCACAGCACAAGCATTGCTTGCAAATATCTCGGCGATGTATGGGGTGTATCATGGTCCTGAAGGACTCAAAGCAATAGCGCAAAGAGTACATGCAATGACAGTTGTATTAGCAGAAGGTTTGAAGTCATTGGGCTATGCACTGAATTCAGGAAACTTTTTCGATACATTGTCATTCAACACTGATGCTGATGTACAAAAGCGTTTCATTGATGCATGCACCGATGTGAATGTCAAGATTGGAAATAACCATCTCGGCATTTCATGTGATGAAACAACCACATTGGATGATGTCAAACATCTTCTTGCAATTGCAGCGAAAGCAAAGAATGTGGAAGTACCAAATATTGAAGCAACCATCAATGGCTCACTCAATGTCATTCCTCAAGAATTGCATCGTACATCTTCGTACATGACTCATCCGGTATTTCACAAGTATCATTCAGAGCATGATCTCTTGCGTTATATGAAATCGCTTGAGAATAAGGATTTATCAATGGTGCATTCCATGATTCCTTTGGGATCTTGTACAATGAAACTCAATTCCACCACTGAGATGATTCCTGTGACATGGGCTGAATTTGGAGACTTACATCCATTTGCTCCCGTTGATCAAGCCAAAGGATATGGGGAAATCTTCCAGAATTTGGAACAATGGCTTTGCGAGATCACAGGTTTTGATGCAATGTCATTACAACCAAATGCAGGTGCACAAGGTGAATATGCAGGGCTCATGGTGATTCGTGCTTATCATAAAAGTCGAGGAGATCATCATCGTAATATCGCGCTCATTCCATCTTCAGCACATGGTACAAATCCCGCAAGCGCGGTGATGGCCGGAATGAAAGTGATTGTGGTAAAATGTGATGAACAAGGGAATATCGATCTGGCTGACTTGAACGAAAAAGTACTGGCGAATAAAGAGAATCTTGCTGCATTGATGGTAACCTATCCCTCGACACATGGCGTTTTTGAAGAAGCCATCAAAGAGATATGTGGTCTCGTTCATGAATATGGCGGACAAGTGTATATGGATGGCGCAAACATGAATGCACAAGTTGGTTTGACATCTCCGAATAATATCGGAGCGGATGTTTGCCATTTGAATTTGCATAAGACATTCTGCATACCACATGGCGGTGGTGGACCCGGCATGGGACCAATCGGCGTGAAAGCACATCTTGCACCATTCTTACCAGGACATCCCGTCATCAAGACCGGCGGTGAGCAATCAATTCAAGCAATATCAGCAGCTCCTTGGGGCAGTGCTTCAATCCTGCTTATTTCTTGGACATATATTGCGATGATGGGCGGAAAAGGTCTGACTAATGCAACCAAAATTGCAATCCTTAATGCCAACTATATCAAAGCTCGATTGGCTGAATATTATCCCACGCTCTATGTGGGATCGAATGGTCGCGTGGGTCATGAAATGATCATTGATATGCGACAATTCAAACAAAGCGCAAATATCGAAGTGGAAGATATCGCAAAGAGACTCATAGATTATGGCTTCCATGCTCCAACGGTTTCCTTCCCTGTTCCCGGTACAATGATGATTGAGCCAACAGAAAGTGAACCACTCGCAGAATTAGATCGTTTTTGTGAAGCCATGATCGGAATCAGAAAAGAAATTGTCGATATCGAACAAGGGATAATGTCAAAAGACAATAATCTTCTCAAGCATGCACCGCATACAGCGCATGTCATCATGCAAGATGCATGGGACAGACCATATTCACGCATGCAAGCCGCTTATCCACTTCCTTATGTTCGCGAGAAGAAATTCTGGCCAAGCATAGGACGCGTAAACAATACTCATGGAGACAGAACCCTGATTTGTTCATGTCCACCAATGGAAGCGTATGAACAAGCTTAATCATGGAATGAACTTGATATTGATTCGAGGCAATATAGCATGGGCTTAAAAGGTAGATTGATCCTCATCACCGGCTTTGTGATGACGCTCATTTTTGCGGGAAGTAAGGCATTGATTTCAACGATGTATGGTGAATTGCCATCCGTGCAAAGCTTTGCTCTCGTGATTCTTTCAGGCGTGCATTTCTATTTACTCGATGTAAAGAAATATCATAATGCTCGTTTCAGTTATGGCTTTTTGCTTTCGGCGCCTGCTGCATTGGCATTATTATTTTTCCCTTATAATGCAGTGGAGCAATTAGAACATGCTTTGATGTTGGCATTCAATGTGGCTTTATTACATGTTGGAATACTCATCATGTTTTCAAAGCATGTGACTGCATATCTCAAACAAGATGAGTTGAAACCACAATGAAATCTGTTGTCATCACAAGCAAAGATTCTCCAATCTCAATTGCAGACTTCCCGGCCCCAATACCCGGTTCCGGCGAAGTACTCATCAGCATGCAAGCAAGTGCTCTGAATCATCGTGATGTGTGGATAGGCAAAGGAATGTATGCCAAAATTCAATATCCCGTAATTCCCGGATCCGATGGCTCAGGCATTGTGATTGCATCACAGTCCAAACATGCTCCGGTTGGAACAGGAGTAATCATTAATCCCAATATCAATTGGGGTGAGAATCCAGACATTCAGTCAACAGACTATTCCATTCTCGGGATGCCTTCGCAAGGCACGATGGCTGAACTCATTTCTGTTCCTGCAGATCGAGTGCATCCTATTCCGGATCATATGACATTTGAGCAAGCCGCGGCATTGCCACTTGCGGGTCTGACCGCATACAGAGCTGTATTTACAAAAGGCATGATTGGATCAGGGCACAATGTTCTCATCACCGGAATTGGTGGTGGAGTTGCTCTCATGGCTTTGCAATTCGCATTGGCTTCCGGTGCTACGGTGTACTGCACTTCGGGCAAGCAAGAAAAACTTGACAAGGTAATTGCATTGGGTGCAAGCGGTGGAGCTTTATACAATCAAGAAGATTGGTCCAAACAACTGAAGGTTCTTGTTCCTTCAGGATTTGATTGCATCATAGATTCAGCCGGAGGTTCACAATGGAATGAACTCACCGGCTTAATGAAAGCTGGTGGTCGTTTGATATTTTATGGTGCAACCAATGGCAATGTTCCCAATCTTTCTCTGCAGAAATTATTCTGGAAACAAATCACCATATGCGGCAGCACCATGGGCAGTGATGCAGAATTTGAAATGATGCTTCATTTTTGCAAACATCACGGAATCATTCCTGTGATTGACAGTATCTTCACATTGAATGATGCTCCAAGCGCATTTGAGTATATGGATTCAGGACAACAATTCGGAAAGATTGTTCTCAATCATGGACAATCGGCTTCATGATATTAGAAACATTACGCAATATCCCCATTGGCACAACTGCCATACTCACATCATTAGAAGGAAATCCTGTTTTCATACGCAGATTGAATGAAATGGGTTTTTTGCCGGGAACGAAATTCAGACTACTCAGAAGAGCACCATTCGGCGGACCCGTTGAGGTATCATATGGTCATACACGCATAGCTTTCAGACCCGATGCTTCAGTGACCATACATATCCATGTTCTTTCATGACAATCAATTCTCACATAGCATTTGTCGGCACGCCAAATTGCGGTAAAACAACATTATTCAATGTGCTTACCGGAATGAGAAAAAAAGTGGGGAATTTCCCAGGCATTACCATTGAGCCATCTTTAGGAAATGTTTCCACCGGTGAGAAATCAATTGCCATATTGGATTTACCCGGCTTATATAGCATGCTTGCCGCTTCGCTCGATGAAGAATTGACAATGCAGGTATTACAGAAAGGACATCCTTCCATAGCTCAACCACATGGTATTGTTTTTGTGATGGATGCGACCAATATAGAAAAAAGTCTATACCTCTATTCTCAAGTTGCAGAACTCGGCATTCCGATGATCATTGCCCTCACCATGGTTGATGGCGTCAAAGCAAGGTCAGGAGTCATTGATGATATTGCGATCGAACGCCTGACCGGACTTTCAGTATTTCCGATTGTTGGTCATAAAGGCATTGGACTCGATGCTTTAAAGCAAGCCTTATTACAAGATCGCGAATGGAATATTCCCAATGCACCACCTACATTTGAAGAGATTCGAGATCGTGTGCACTGGTCAAGAAATACTGCCGATGCCGTACTCACGATCAAAGAACCGGATACGGTGACAAGTCGATTGGATTCGATTCTTCTCCATCCAATCGGTGGAATTCTCTCATTCGTCTTCATCATGGCAATCTTTTTTCAATCAATTTTTTCATGGGCAATCCCATTCATGGATTTGATTGAATCAGGATTTTCAAGTTTGGAACAATTGGCATTGCAGCATTTACCTCCGGGACTTTTCAGTGATTTGATAGCACGAGGACTCATTGCGGGGGTCGGCTCCGTGATTGTATTCTTGCCTCAAATCATCATACTGAATGTTTTTGTAGTCATACTCGAAGACTGCGGTTATCTGGCTAGAGCCGCCTTTCTCGTGGATAGATTCATGGGTATATTTGGTTTGCAAGGCAGATCATTCATTCCGCTTTTGGGATCTTATGCATGCGCAATTCCCGGAATTATGTCAGCCCGAATCATTCCATCTCATCGCGATCGCATGACAACCATGCTCATTGCACCGCTGATGACTTGCTCGGCAAGACTACCTGTTTATACACTCATCATCAGTGCATTCATACCTCCGATGATCATTGGAAGATTCTTCTCATTGCAAGCAGTTATACTGGCAGGACTGTATATTCTCGGTGGACTGACAGGATTACTCGTCGCATTTGTGATGAAAAAATCCATGTTCAAAGGTGATGTTATTCCATTCTTGATTGAATTTCCACCATATAGACTTCCCTCTTTGAAAAGTTTATTTGTGACCGTTTCCGATAAAGCTCTAGACTTTCTCAAATCAGCAGGTACAGTCATTGTTGCTTTATCGCTCGTACTTTGGTTTCTCTCAGCATTTCCACGCATGGAAATAACGGATTCCATACCTGAAATTCAGCAACAGCAGATGCAATTAGAGCAATCGTATGCAGGACAAATGGGCAAGGCCATTGCACCGGTTTTCGCGCCAATTGGATTTGATTGGAAATTGACAATCGGCGTGCTTGGAAGCTTTGCCGCTAGAGAAGTATTCGTCAGTGTGATGGGTCAATTATATGGCGCAGACACAACCAACTCAGATGCAAGTTTGCGTGAAACTCTACAGCAAACCATTCCCTTTGCATCCGCCTTATCTGTTCTCGCCTTTTATGTGTATGCACTGCAATGCATTTCCACAATGGGGATATTAAAAAGAGAAACCGGCTCATGGAAATGGCCGGCTTTTGCTTTTGTATATATGTTTATTCTTGCCTATGGATTTGCTTATATCGTACATGCAATTGCCAGTTGAACATTATCCAGGGATGACATTCACGCTGATTGCTTCTTTGTCTTTGACAATAGATTCATATACCCCTCTTATCTCATCCATGTCAAGAGCCTTGTATGCATCAAGAATGGTGAATGCTCTTTTTGGATCATCCCAAAACATTGTTTGATTACACACAAAATCTGCAAGACCGGCATTGGTTTGCAAATGATAGGCAAGTCCGGTTGCGGCACCATTAATTGCTTTTGATAATTCATGCTCATTCAGAGGTTCACGAATCATACCCCAAATCTCTTTCTCCAATGCTTCATGCAATTTCTCAATACCAATACTCTGATGAGCCGAAGTAACCGAGAATGTTAACAAAGATGCATGTTCACGCTGATCAGCATAACAGAATACACCTGAAGCTAATTGTTGTTCTCTCACAAGCGCATTATATAATCTCGAACTTTTCCCATCAGAAAATGCAGATGCTAGAACATCCGCATGAATGGACTTCCCCGATAAAAATCCATCAAAATGATAACTCACGAAAATAGCAGGAAGGGGTACTGCATCATTGATTGTAATCGACCCGGTTTTCTTCATTGATTCAGAGAATGAATTTCTTTTGATGGAATCATGATGTTTTTTCAATGATCCAAAATATTTCTCCACCGATGATTGTGCTTTACTGAATTCGATATGTCCTGCGATAACAAGCACCGCATTATCTGTTCTATAATACCCATCGAAAAATGAGCCGACATCTTCCAATGTAGCAGATTCAATATGCGCTCTATCACCCAGAACTTCCCATTGATAAGAGCATTCATCACTGAAAGCAAGCTTACCTTGTTGTACTCTCCATGTGCCATAGGGTTGATTTTCAACGGTCTGTTTTATCTCTTCACTGACAACTTTCTGCTGAGTTTCAAGTCCTATTTGCTGAACACCAAATTGCATCATGCGATCGGATTCAAGCCATAAAACCAAATCCAATTGATGCGCGGGAACAGTGGTGTGATACATGGTTTGATCAAATGAAGTATAAGCATTGAATGTTCCTCCTGCTTTGGAACAGAACACATCAAACTCTCCCCTTTTCACATGCTTGGAACCATCAAACATCAAATGTTCAAAGAAATGCGCAAATCCTTTATGAGAAAAACTATCATCCTTCGAACCCACTTTATAACCAAGCGTCACATTCACCAATGGTGCTTTCTCATTTTTGATCAGAATGACACGCAAACCATTGTCTAATCTATAATCTAGCAGAGATGGAATTTCAGTCATAGTCATATCCAAAAAAAAACCCGACATAAATTTGCCGGGTCATAAAAAAAGATTTGCCAAGTAAACTAAATCACTTGTCATTTAAGCCTATACCATATCCTATCAAAGATGCGCAAACAGCTAAATGAACAATCAGTGTTATTTTTTGCCACACCGGTCTTTCTTTCCAAGTAACATTTTGATCGAAAGGATCAAAGGCCAATGCAATACCTAGTGAGGCGCCGGATTGGACATAATCCTTATTTACTATTGATTGATATAAACCAAGTAACAGAAATCCTACATATAGATATTTTGAGAACTGGTTCATGTATTCACAATAATACTGTCTGTACGCCCGATAGGACTCGAACCTATTACCCACAGCTTAGAAGGCTGTTGCTCTATCCAGATGAGCTACGGGCGCATGCAATAAACGAATCACAAAAATAGTGCATTCTTGTAACCAAGCAAAGAAAATGTTGGCTTAGTTAAGAAAATGGCCTATTTTTGCAGTGGGTCAAGCCCCTACGGTCATCACAAATCGAACCCCGCCAGGTCCGGAAGGAAGCAACGGTAGATTTGCTCTGACAGGTTGGTAAGCTTGACCTATTTTTGTATCCAATCCTATCGGCATGACAATGAGCGATTCGTTTTTCCATACTGATGATATGCTTCGAATGATCGAGGATGCTTCCCGACATATCAAGCAATACATGAATGACTCGCCTAGAATTGGCATCATACTCGGCACTGGACTGGGAAGTGTCATCAATGATGTGGACATTCATGCCACGCTCGAGTATAAAGACATACCACATTTCCCCATTTCAACCGTTGAATCTCATTCAGGGAAATTGATCATCGGTACTTTAGAGCAAAAACCCATCATCGCAATGCAAGGAAGATTCCATTTTTACGAGGGATATTCCATGCAAGAGATTACTTTTCCAATTCGTGTTTTCAAGTCACTGGGTATTGATACATTACTTGTTTCCAATGCATGCGGAGCATTGAATCCCGCTTATGCATCCGCTGAAATCATGCTCATCGACGATCATATCAATATGCTTGGCAGTAATCCACTCATTGGTCCGAATATCAATCAATTGGGACCAAGATTTCCGGATATGAGCAGACCATATGACAAAGAACTGCTCACATTATCTGAAATTCATGCCAAGGAATTGGGAATTAATGTACACCGAGGAGTATATGTCGCAGTATCAGGACCCAATCTTGAAACCCGTGCAGAATACAAATACTTGCGCATTATTGGTGCCGATGTTGTGGGTATGAGCACCGTACCTGAAGTCATTGTGGCTAGACATATGAATATGCGTGTGGCAGGATTTTCCATCATCACTGATGAAGGATATCATGAGGATTTACAGGTAGTGACATTGGATGATGTGATTCATGCGGCCAATCGTGCAGAACCACAACTCGTTTCTTTATTAAAAGCACTTGTTTCAGCAATCTAGGATTATCACATGTTGATTCGTTCATTATCTGCTTGCGAAGAATTCATAGCCGGAGACAATACCATTCTCCGAGAATTATTTCATCCTGATAAACAAACCATTGAATTGCGATATAGTTTGGCCCATGCAATAGTGAAGCCGGGTGAAACTTCCCATTTGCATTCACTTGCCACGAGTGAAGTCTATTATATTCTCGAGGGAAAGGGCATCATGCATATTGATGATGAACAACAAGAAGTGATTCCAGGAGATGCAATTTATATTCCGCCTCATGGAAAGCAATGCATACATAATCATAGTGACACAGATTTGATATTCATCTGCATTGTTGACCCCGCATGGCAAAAAGAAGATGAGACCGTGTATCCCTGATTTACTTCTCTTGTCCTGCAAAGAATGCAAAGAGTTTCTCGGCTACTTTTTTGCCTGCGACCTTCTCTACCTCTTCTCTATTGGCTGATTTGATGTTTTTCACCGCTCCAAAATGCTTCAATAATTTTTGAGCGGTTTTCTCTCCTATTCCTTCAACTTCCGTCAATTCCGTTTGGAATGTTCGTTTATCTCTCAGCGTTCGATGATAGGTAATAGCAAATCTATGCGCTTCATCACGTATGGCCTGAAGTAGTCGCAGTCCGGTGGAAGTGCGTGGGAGCAGCATCGTATCTGATTGACCCGGCAGAACGATTTCTTCGAGTCTTTTGGCGAGACCAATCACAGGAATATTCTTCATGTGTTCGAGTTCTTGAAGAATTTCCATCGCTGCGGACAATTGTCCTTTTCCGCCATCAATCACAATCAAATCAGGCAGAGTCATGAGATCTTCTGGAACTTTATCATATCTGCGTCTTACCACTTCTTTCATTGCCGCGAAATCATCATTTCCTTCGAATGATCCCAGTTTGAATTTCCGATAATCACTTTTCTTGGGTTTGCCATCCAAGAATACCACCATTGATGAGACATAGTCCGTACCTTGAATATGCGAATTGTCAAAACATTCGATTCTTCTGGGTGCTCGGGCAAGTCGCAAATCTTGTTGGAGTATGGCAATCCCGCGAGGCAAAGCTTGATCTCGCGCAGCTCTTTGCAGATGTAATTCTCTCACCAAAAACATTGCATTGGTTTCTGCCATACCAATAACTTTCTTTTTGTCACCGATTTTTGGAATTGATATTTCAATTGTAGAACCTTTCTTCTCATGAAGCCATTTGAGATCATACTCTTCATCTTCGATTTCAATAGGAAGCAAAATCTCTTCAGGTAAGGCATCAGATTCTAGATAATATCGTTCTAGAGCCACTCTCAGCAATTCCTTTTCTTCTCTGCCACTTGCTTGTGCGATGTAGAAATGCCTTTTACCAACCATTTTTCCATCACGAATATTTAGAATCACGATACATGCATCATCATCAATAATGGCAATTGCAAAAATATCCCGATCAATCAAGTCCGAAGAAACAATCTTTTGTTTTGACACATATTCTCGAAGTATTTGAAGTCGATTGCGAATCATTGCCGCTTCTTCGAATCGCAAATCTTCCGCAAACTTATTCATTCGTTCTTCCATCATCTTTTCTACTTCGCGGGTTTTTCCATTCAAGAATTGAATCGCCTGTTTGATATGCATCCCATATTCATCTTTTGATTCATGACCCGCACAAGGTCCATTACACTTTTGAATGTGATAATCCAGACATACTTTATACTTTCCTGCAATGATATGTTGTTTCGACAAAGGAAGATCACAGCTTCTCAAAGGGAAAATCGTACGAAGCGTTTTGAGCAGATGATAGAGATATTTTCCATCGGTATAAGGACCGAAATATTGACTTCCATCACGAATGATTGTTCTCGTTGAAAAAATACGAGGAAACTCTTCATTCGTTATGCGAATAGAGGGATATGTTTTATCATCTTTCAAGAGAATATTGTATTTGGGTTTATACTCCTTGATCAAATTATTCTCTAGCAAAAGTGCTTCGGTTTCCGTGTCAGTAACAATGATTTCCACATCGTGAATATATCTGATGAGCGCTTTGGTTTTGGCATCCATCGGTCTATCTTGAAAATACGACTTGACTCTATTCCGAAGGTTTTTGGCTTTCCCCACATAGATAATTGTATTTGCAGTGTTTCTATAGATATATATTCCGGGTTTGGTAGGCAAACCCGCTACTTTCTGTATGAGTGTAGTATATTGATTTTCTTCATGTTGCGATGAAGGTGGTGCATCATTCTGCATAGATTCTGCGAGGTAGAAAAACAATCCTATGCCATAATGAAGCATAGTCGTAATTTTGGACAAAGACATAAGTCTTGAAGCATTTTGTCTGCAATGTTAAGAAAGTTTTTCCACACCTCGAAGCAACCATGTCACATTCACAACTTGATCTCAACCAATCGGTCCAATCCGAACTTGAAGTAACCGTTGAAACAGCATTGGAAGTGGGGCTCACAGCCGATGAATTTTCATTGATTTGTCAAAAGTTAGGTCGAATACCTTCTTATACCGAACTCGGTGTGTATTCCGTGATGTGGAGCGAACATTGTTCCTATAAAAATTCCATCCTACAATTGAAGACACTTCCAAGATCGGGTGGTCGCATGCTTGTTGAAGCCGGAGAAGAAAATGCCGGGCTCATCGATATCGGCTTTGGCTATGCTATTGCTTTCAAGATTGAAAGTCATAATCACCCCTCAGCTATTGAGCCATTTCAGGGTGCCGCAACAGGTGTTGGTGGAATCCTCAGAGATATTTTCACAATGGGTGCTAGGCCAATCGCCGCATTGAATTCCTTGCGATTCGGAGAATTGGATTCACCTAGAACGAAATATCTCGTGAAAGGCGTGGTGCATGGCATCAGCCATTATGGTAATTGCTTCGGCGTGCCGACCGTGGGTGGCGAGGTATATTTTGATCATTGTTATACCGATAATCCCCTCGTGAATGCGATGGCAGTCGGTATCGTAAAAGTCGGTGAAACATGTTCTGCGATTTCCGAAGGTAAAGGAAACAGCGTGATGATTATGGGTAGCTCTACTGGCAGAGATGGCATCCATGGCGCATCATTACTTGCTTCCAGAGAATTTGATGAGAAAACCGAAGACATGAGACCAACCGTTCAAGTTGGAGATCCATTTGCCGAGAAATTACTTCTTGAAGCAACTTTGGAATTGATCAACAGCGGCTGTGTTATTGGTATGCAAGATATGGGAGCCGCTGGCATTTCATGTTCCACTGCCGAAATGAGTGCAAAAGGCACCTGCGGAATGATCGTAAATCTTGATGCAGTGCCTCTTCGAGAGCAGGACATGAGCGCTTATGAAATCATGCTTTCAGAATCTCAAGAGCGCATGCTTGTTGTGGTTGAGAAAGGCAAAGAACATATAGCCATTGACATCTGCAAAAAATGGGATGTACCCATTTCTCACATCGGTGAAGTGACCGAAGATGAATTGATTCATGTATTCAGACATGGCAAGAAAGTAGCTGAATTACCTGCTCAGACTCTTGTGCTCGGCGGAGATGCACCGGTCTATGTACGCGAGAAAAAAGAACCTGAATACTTGAAGTCTAGCGCCAATATGCCGGCTCTTGAAATCAAAGCTGAAGAACATTCCGGCATCATCCTTGATTTGCTTGCTCAAAGCACGATCACGAATAAGCGTTGGATTTTCGAGCAATATGATTCGCAGGTACGCACAAATACAGTCACCATCAAAGGTGATGCACCAGTTCTGCGCATTAAGGAAATTGATGGTTTCGGTATTGCATTGAGCACTGATTGCAATAGTCGATATGTCTATCTTGATCCCTATAAAGGCGGAATGATGGCTGTCGCGGAAGCCGCTCGCAATGTGGCTTGTGTGGGAGCAGAACCCGTTGCAATCACGAATTGCCTAAACTTTGGGAATCCGTATGATCCTGAAGTTTATTGGCAATTCTCTGAAGTCATTAGAGGAATGGGCGATGCATGCCGTGCATTGAAGACGCCCGTAACCGGCGGAAATGTGAGTTTTCACAATGAATCTCAAAAGCATGCAATCTTTCCAACTCCAACTATAGGCATGCTCGGTTTGATTCCCGATCTGGCTCATACAGTAGGTGCAGGTTTTACGGAAAGCGATATAATCATCGCATTGCTTGGTTGGCAGGAAGGTGGACTCGATGGTTCCGAATTGCTCAAGATGAAAACAGGTAAGATTGCGGGCAATGCACCTGCATTTTCATTGGAACGAGAAGTGGCTTTGCAACAAACAATCATCTCATTGATACGAAGTAATGCGGTGTTAAGCGCGCATGATACTGCCGAAGGCGGACTTGCGATTGCAATAGTGGAATCTTGTTTGGCCCAAGGAATAGGAGCTGAATTGGATTTGCCATTTGAAGAAAATGCGAATAATCTCTTTGGCGAAGCACAGAATCGCATTGTGGTTTCAATCAGACCAGATCAATTCGGGAATGCAAAGGCAATTGCTGATAAGGCAGGTATTCCATTGCAAGAGCTTGGCAAAACAGGAGGACATACTGTAAGTGGCAAGACATTTTCTATTGCACTCAGTGATGCACATTCGGCATATATGGACACATTGTCTAAGATTTTGTCTTGATTAATTGTCTGTTTGAAGTAGCATCGCACCGGCTCTCCCTGAAGTTGCGGAAACGATTTCATTCATAAATGCTTCACATTGGGATTCCGGTATCCGGGAGATGAATTCAACAGCATCACGATATTCCGAATCCGAATTGATGGCAAAGGCATTGATGATTCTTTGAACGATATCCACATCTTCATACATACAGAGAACTTTGATATCTTTGGTGGAATACACTGGGATTTTGATACAAGCTTCGAGAACTGCAGAAGTTGATTCTGAATATGCTCTTGCAAGTCCGCCGATACCAAGTTTCGTTCCGCCATAATATCGTGTGATAACAATCAATATATCAGACACATCATATTTATGCAAAACGAATAAAATTGGTTTCCCGGCAGATCCAGAAGGTTCACCATCATCGGATGTTCTGAACTCCAGCCCCCCCTTTCCGATTTTATATGCAAAGCAATTATGGGTTGCATCCCAAAATTCAGAACGCAATAATTCGAGTTCTTTGAGTGCCTGATCCTTGGTAGTAACAGGAATAGCCGTGGCAATAAATTCAGAGCCACGAACTTTGATGGAAGCTCTTTCTCTCTGTTGAATCGTATAGTAGAAATCTGTCGGACTTGAATTCATCTAATCACAAAGTAAAAACACAATGAAGATAGGTATTGTCTGTTATCCGACCTATGGCGGAAGTGGTGTCATTGCCACCGAACTTGGAATTGAGTTGGCAAAGAGAGGACATCAAGTTCATTTCATCACCTATGCTCAACCTATGCGACTTGATCGCTTTCAGGATAATATCTTTTATCACGAAGTGGAGCAACCACATTATCCACTCTTTGAATTTCCACTCTATTCATTGGCATTAGCTGGTAAAATCATCGATGTCGTTCGTTATGAACAGTTAGACATTGTCCATGTGCATTATGCAATCCCGCATGCAATCAGCGGGTATTTGGCAAAAGAAATTCTCAAAAACGAAAAGAATGTGCAATTGGTGACCACACTTCACGGAACCGACATCACATTGATTGGACTAGAACCTACATTCCTTCCGCTCGTGAAATTTTCACTGGACCAATCCGATGCAGTGACCGCGGTTTCGAAATTTCTAGCAGATAAAACTCTTTCGGGTTTCAAAACTCTGCATGAACCAATCGTCATTCCAAATTTTGTTGATACAAAACTGTATTATCGAATGGAATGTACAAAGATACGGTCTCAGATCGCACCAAATGGCGAGAAAATTTTAATGCATGTTTCGAATTTCCGTCCGGTGAAGCGCATCCTCGATACCATTTACATAGCTCATGATATATTAAAAACAATGCCGATCAAATTGGTTCTTGTTGGAGATGGCCCCGATAGGGCTGAAGCAGAGCGTGTTTCAAGAGAACTAGAGATGCATGAACATGTGCGTTTCTTGGGTAAGCAGAATGCTCTTCCAGAGATTCTTTCCATCGCAGATATTTTTCTCATGCCAAGTCAATCTGAGAGTTTTGGTTTGGCTGCACTTGAAGCAATGGCATGCGGTGTGCCTGTTATCGGCACAAATCTTGGAGGCATTCCTGAAGTGATCACACACAGTGAAAATGGATATATTGCCGAACTCGGAGATATCAAACGCATGGCAAAATATGCGATCGACTTACTCAATCATCCCCGAAAATGGAGTGAATTCAGTCTAAAGGCACGCCAGAGAGCCGTCGAAGTGTATGATATATCTCTCATCGTGCCACAATATGAAGCTTTGTATGAATCATTGGTAAAAAACTGATGTGTGGTAGATATACACTTTTTGGGAATTGGAAATCCGCTTTGGCAGAAGACATTGCTTCCTCGGAATTGCAAGAGTTTGAGGATATCATTGACAATTACAATGTGAGTCCCCTTCAATCAATGCCTGTCATCATGAGCTCTGACCATGAAATTCACCTCACCACTATGCAATGGGGTTTTATTCCTTCTTGGGCAAAAGATGCTTCAATATCCGCAGGAATGATCAATGCTCGAGCTGAGACAATATCCGAAAAACCAAGTTTTAAAAGGGCATTCAAACAAAGGCGTTGCATTATACCAATGAATGGCTTCTATGAATGGGCTTCCTCTGCAAAAGGCAAGAAGCAACCTGTCTATTGCTCATCGAATACACAAGATTTATTCTATGCAGCGGGAATCTGGGAGCATTGGGAATCACCAAATCAACATGAGAATCTACATTCGTTTGCAATCATCACCGTTCCCGCAAATTCTATCATGAAGCGATATCATGAGAGAATGCCTGCATTTCTCAGCAAAGAACAGATGAATTCTTGGCTCTTTGATTCAGAACTCGCGCCATCATTACTCAATACATTACCGGACAAAGATTGCAAGGCAGTTTTTGTGGGCATCAATGTCAATAATGCTCGGATAAACACTCCTGATCTCATTTTGGAGACAGAACCAGTCCTCCATAGAGAGCAATTGATTCCAACGAAGCCTCCTTCTAGAGACATAAAAAACTCAAATATTACGGACAAGTCAGGGCAAGGTTCACTTTTTTAATATATTGATTATGCAAAATCTTTGTGGTCTTCTGCATAAATCCTAACTTTGCCCCACTTATGCACCTTGATTGTATTCAGGA
Organism: Ignavibacteria bacterium; assembly: GCA_947491315.1. Classification (GTDB taxonomy): domain Bacteria; phylum Bacteroidota; class Ignavibacteria; order Kapaibacteriales; family UBA961; genus UBA961. The sequence continues at coordinate 98,939 of CANLII010000005.1, read as the reverse complement.
ATAGAAATGTCATCACCAAGAAATTATGCCGTTATTCTCGGCGTATCAAGCGGTTTCGGTAAAGCAACTGCTCTCGCATTGGCCAAATTGGGTTATCATATTTTCGGCGTTCATCTCGATAGAGCCGCGGGAATGGCAGCAGTTGATGAACTTCGTGAATCTTTACATGCATTGGGAGTTGATACACATTTCTTCAATGTGAATGCGGCAGATGCTGATCGAAGAACTGAAATTGTTGAAGCACTCAAAGCGGAAATGGCAAAATATCCGGGTTCTACAGTCAAAATGCTTTTGCATTCTTTGGCATTTGGAAGCTTACTCCCACTCGTGGGTGATAAAGACACTAAGGTGTGTTCCCAAAAACAACTTGAAATGACAATGGATGTCATGGCAAATAGCATTGTTTATTGGTCACAAGCAGTTATGGCATCAGGTCTGTTTTCCAAAGGTTCTCGCATCATTGGCTTAACTTCAGCGGGAAGTCAACGCGTTTTACCGATGTATGGAGCTGTCGCAGCAGCAAAATCCGCGATGGAATCATATATACGACAAATGGCTCTTGAACTTGCTCCTCATGGAATCACCGCAAATTCAATTCGTGCAGGTGTGACATATACTCCCGCATTAGATAAAATTCCGGGCAGCGCTACCATCATGAAAAATGCATATATGCGTAATCCTTATCATCGCCTCACACAACCCGAAGATATAGCGAATGTAATTTCACTTCTCGTCAAGCCGGAATGTGATTGGATCAATGGTACGATTCTCGGCGTGGATGGTGGAGAAGACTCAATCGATCTCACCTGGTGGACACCCGAAGAGCAAGCATGATCAGCATCATTTGACCGCCAAAAGCGGTCTTTTTTTTGTCTTTGCATATTCTCCACTTTGATGCCTATTTTCGCCTCAATCTTTTTTGGGTAAGTTCATGAATCAAGAACAAACATTTAAACGCGATCTCGGTCTCTTCGACTCCACGATGCTTGTCATCGGATCCATGATCGGTTCAGGTATTTTTATTGTCAGTGCCGATATTTCCCGCACAATCGGTGGTGGTGGATGGGTATTGCTCGTTTGGGCTTTGACTGGCATATTTACCCTGATTGCGGCCTTGAGTTATGGTGAACTCGCGGGCATGATGCCAAAAGCAGGTGGACAATATGTGTATTTGCGTGAAGCATATAATCCATTCATCGCTTTTCTCTATGGTTGGACATTATTTGCCGTCATACAAACCGGAACAATTGCAGCAGTCGCGGTTGCATTTGCAAAATATACGGGAGTGTTCATTCCTTTTGTGAGTGAGAAAAACATTCTTCTGACCATTGGTTCGTTCACGATTTCAGGCGCGCAAATTCTTGCAATCATCAGTATCTGGATATTGACTTGGATCAATCTTCGTGGTGTGCGAGAAGGAAAAATCATTCAGAATATATTTACATTTTCCAAGACAGCAGCTCTCATCATTCTCATTGGTTTGGGCTTATTCTTTGGAAGTGATCATGCAACATGGACTCAAAACCTAACCACATTTTGGGATGCAGAGCAAATCAAACCGGATGGAACGGTCATGGATCTCGGCGGTGCAATGCTCATTGCAATGTTCGGTACAGCAATGGTTGGTTCAATCTTTTCTAGCGATGCATGGAATAATATCACATTCACGGCCGGCGAAGTGCGTGAACCAGCTAAAAATATTCCACTTAGTCTTGCAATTGGAACAGGTATTGTCACTTTGCTCTATATCCTGGCCAATGTCGCCTATATGCATGTTCTCCCCGTCATAGGATTTCCCGAAGGAAGCGATGTGATGGCCCGTGGAATGCAATTTGCCGTGAGTGACAGAGTTGGAGCTGCAGCAGCGGAAATCATCTTTGGTGCAGGCGGAGCCTCTATCATGGCAGCACTCATCATGATTTCAACCTTTGGTTGCAATAATGGCATCATACTCTCCGGATCTCGCGCATATTTTGCAATGGCCAAGGATGGACTCTTTTTTGCCAAAGCAGGAAATCTCAATGGGAATGGCGTTCCCGGTATAGCCCTTATCATACAAGCTATATGGGCTTCACTCTTATGTCTTTCCGGCACCTATGGCGCATTATTGGATTATGTGGTTACAGCCGTTTTGATTTTCTATATTCTCACCATTTATGGAATCTTTATTCTGCGCAAGAAAAGACCCGATGCCGAAAGACCATATAAAGCATTTGGATATCCCATTTTACCCGCTTTGTATATCGCATTTGCCAGCGCAATCATTTTGGACTTATTATTCTTCAAACCCGATACAACAATTCCCGGCGTATTACTTGTGCTGACAGGCATTCCTCTCTATGCATTCATGAAAAAGAAATCTTGATCACCATCTCAATAGCATCGTGCATAATTCAGAAATCATCCGACTCATACAAATTGCATTGAATGAAGACATCAGAACGGGCGATGTGACTACGGAAAGTATTTTTCCAGAAATCGGCGCATGGTCTCATGGCACATTCATTGCCAAACAACATGGCATTGCCTGTGGACTTTCTGTTGCAGGAATGGTGTTTCAAATCGTCAGCGACAATCGCATTTCATGGGTGAAACATATGCAAGATGGTGATATCATGGCACCTGGAATGATTCTCGCGGAAATCGATGGAGAAGCTCGCGATTTACTCTCAGGAGAAAGAACAGCTCTCAATTTCATGCAAAGAATGAGTGGCGTTGCAACTCTTACTGCAAAATATGTACATGCAATTGAAGGAACCGGGGCAAGAATTCTGGATACACGAAAAACCATCCCAGGCTGGAGAGAACTCGATAAATATGCAGTGAGAATGGGCGGTGGAAATAATCATCGCATGGGCTTATATGACATGGCGATGATCAAAGACAATCATATTGCAGCTGCAGGTGGAATAAAAGACGCAATTCGCATTTGCAAAGAATATATTCCTGATGATATTCCCATTGAAGTGGAAGCAGATTCACTGCAAGATGTCATCGAAATACTTGAATATGGAAATGTGAAAAGAATTTTGTTCGATAATTTCACTGTTGAGCAAACCAAAGCCGGCGTGGAACTTGTGAATCGTGCAATGGAAACAGAGTCTTCAGGTAATATCACGCTAGCAACAATCAGAAATTATGCAATGACAGGCGTTGATTTCATCTCGGTTGGGGCCATCACACATTCTGCCTCGGCAATGGACATCTCGCTGGATATTGATGTACTTTCTTGATCAATGATGAGGATATTGCCTGGTTCTTCTGATTGGTTTTTTTCGCTCTTCGGGTCTGCCTGGTAAATCGAATGACACCTCCCTGCTCTCAATTACATGTTCGGGATACACTTCTCCCTGAACGCCACCAATCCAAATAATGGATTCGGGTTCACCCGCTTCAAATCTCACGACAATTGTATCACATGAATTTTTGGCTGCCCCTTCAGGAATCCCTTTTTCACTGAGTAAGAAATACAAACTCTTTGCTTGGACTTCCGAAACGATATTGAAAATCGTGTCTTGTTTAACATTGATGGTAATATGCTTTCCACTCAATTGCTGAGCTCTTTGTGGACGAAGAGTATCATCTTTTGTCAATGTAAATGCCGAACCAGATGCGTCAATTTTAATAAGCGATCTCTTCTTCATGAGAATATACATCGAATCCGCAGTCATCATCGTGGAATCAAACCATATCATCGGCTTTCCTTCCAATCTCAGCGTATCATTATCGGGTTTGAACAATGCAGAAGTACATATTCCCGACATTCCAGATCGAATGATTTCAACATTCTGTTTTGCCTCATACATATTCCCTCTCGATGATGAAGTCTCAAGAGTATCAGCGGTCACAGTCATTGTATCATAAGCAAATGATTGCTTAATGAACAGAGAATCCTGAGTTTGAACTTTCTTCTTTGATTTTTTTTCTGATTCCTGTTTTCTTTCAATGAGTATCGTATCATTGTTCTTCGTGCTATCAATCAAAAACAATATTGGCCTTCCGGTAATTCTTGTCATTTCCTCATTCGGAATGCTTTCAGCGAATATACCTTCTATGATGGCGGGATTATTCTTGCTTAACACCACAACTCTTCCAAATGCGAGACTTCGTCTTGTCGATCTTTCATAATGCGCTGAATCTGCATAGATCAATGTGGAATCATCTTCAACAGAAACATTTCCAAAAAATCTGGCGAGATATGACTTCGTTGAATAGTCACCATATAGTGCTTTTACCGTTCTTCCTCGATCAATGACTTTCACTCCACCTCTTCCCTTGGCTAATTTAGATCCCCCATCATAGGAACCCGAAGGCATAGATAAAGTCATCGTTCCCTGCTGGATGATCACATTTCCCGACATTTCAATGGAATTACTATTGATGTTCCAGAGTGCATAATCACATTTCACTGAGACATTGCCTTGAGAGAGATGCACATTCCCACGACACTGTCTGATTGGACCAGTCGGACTTTCTGAACCGGATAAAACATCTGCATGATGCAAATTGATGGGTTCACGAGTTTCAGCCATTGCGACAATAACCGAAATTATCCACATGATCTGGACAATCAAATGATTCAAGGTTCGTTTATGAGCGCCAATTCTTGACATAGATTTGGAAAATTGGGGGAGAAGCTGTGGATAAATCGATGATTTTCACAAAGTTATGCCTTTTTCTTCAATGTGGACATGTGGAAAACGCAAGGCAGGGCAAAACATGTACACTTCGTATTTTTGCAAGGCATTGTATGAGTCCCCAGATTCCATTTCACATACGTGAATCAACATGTATCTATCTTCTGTCGATATAATTGGTTTTAAATCATTCGCTCAAAAAACCTCACTTAGTTTTGAGGGCGGACTATCCGCCATTGTTGGTCCCAATGGTTGCGGAAAAACAAATATCGTGGATGCTATCAGATGGGCTCTCGGGGAACAAAAAACATCCGTGCTACGATCTGATGCAATGGAAAATGTGATTTTCAATGGAACAAGAACGCGTCGTCCTGTGGGCCTTGCAGAAGTTTCCCTCACCATTCAAAATAATCGTAATATTCTCCCAACAGAATACACCGAAGTGACACTCACTCGAAGACTCTATCGCAATGGAGAAAGTCAGTATTTCTTGAACAAAACGCAATGTCGTCTGCGAGATATCATTGATCTCTTCATGGACACTGGAATGGGTGCGGATGCATATTCCGTCATTGAGCTCAAGATGATTGAAAAAATATTGAGTGATAGAACTGATGACCGAAGACATCTCTTCGAAGAAGCTGCCGGTGTTACGAAATATAAAGCCCGCAGAAAAGAAACTAGACGCAGAATTGAATCTATCAAAGCTGATGTGGAGCGCGTGCAGGATATCATGCGTGAAGTGCAAAAGACAGTGTATACATTACAACGTCAAGCTGAAAAGGCCAAGCTGCATGGTGAAATCACTGATGAATTACGACAAACCGAAGCATGGATTTTGCATCATGATTATGTGAAGATTGATACTTTACTTGTTGCAAAAAAAGCAGAACTCATTCCATTGATTGAACGCAAAACCAATCTGGAAAAAGAATTGCATGATGCAGAACAAGCGCGCATAGCACTGGAAGCTGAAGCAGAACAATTCGAAGCCGAAATGCGTGAATTACAGAATCAGTTGAATGATTCAAGTAAGCATTTGGCTGCGATGTCACAACAGAAAGCTGTGAGCATTGAAAGAATCAAAGCATTCAGTGAAGCAATTGTGCGTGCTATGGATCAGGCCAATGAAGCTGATCATACCAGAAGCGAAGCAATGAATGCACTCGAGAGATCAAAGGAAAGAGTTGCTGAATTATACGCTCAATGTGATGCGCTTGAAACAGAAGTAAAGAATTACCGCGAAGCAAGAGAAGATGTTCGAAATAAAGCTCAAGAGCTTCGTGGCGAAGCAAAACAATATGATGAGATATTGGCAATTCTTGACAAGACCATTGCCGAAAGAAGATCTGCTTCAGACAGAGCTTCCGAGCGCATAGCCGGACTCGAAAGACGCATTGCAGAAACCGAAGGTGAAATCTCTGGTACCAAGCAATCACTTGAAATAGTCATTCAAGAGATTATTATAAAAACCAAAGATCAGGAGCAATTTGCGAGTGCATTGAGAGAAACTGAAGTCACTTTGCAAGATGCACAAGAACATATTGCTGAATTGCAGTCACGCATTGGCTCATTGCGTGAGACGAGCGCCGAAAAACAAAATGAGAAAGGTCGCTTGACGGCTTCCATCGAATTCCTTTCCAATCTTGTTGAAACCAATGAAAGTTCGGTGTATTTGTCATCATCAAAGACATGGATTCCTGCATCAGGTAAAATTACTTTAGCAGAAATCATCAATGCTGATGAAGCCATCGGAATCGCGATTGAAGCTGCGCTCGGTGATGCCGGCGGTTATTTTGTGGTCGACACCATGAAAGAAGCAATGCAAGGCTGCGAAGAATTAGAAAAAGCATCCAAAGGCAAAGCATCTTTTCTGTGTAGAGAATTCATTCCAGCTAGTTCTGCACCAGGCAAACAGCCACAAGTATCAGGAATTATTGGTTGGGCAAGTGAAATTGTATCTGTTGATGATACAATACGACATTCACTCAGAATACTTCTCGGCAAGACTCTGATTGTTGAATCTGTAGATACTGCAAATATTGTCAGAAAAAGCAATCCCGATTGCACATGCATCACGCTTCGTGGTGAAATCTATGGCGCGGAAGGAATCATTCGCGGTGGTTCTATTTCCTCTTCAGAAGGAAAGAGGATTGGTAGAAGAGAACAAATCGCCAAGCAACAAAAATCATTGGATGCTTTGATAAAAGATATTGAAGCATTGAATGCTGAAATTTCTTCCACAAAAGCAAATCATGATGCCATCGATATCAAGAAGTTGACAGAACAGGTTCGCAAAGCTGAATTTGATCGTAATCTGTTCGAGCAAGAATTATCCAAGTTGCGATATCGCAAAGAAGCGCTTGAATCTGCGAGAGAAAAGCAAGATGATACATTGCGCAATCTTCATTCCGAATTGACTGAATTCAAAGGCAGTAATACAAGTTTGAATGAAGCAATGGATGATGTTAATTCAAAACGCTTTGAAGCTGATGAACTCAAAAAATCAATTTTGATGCGCATTCAAGAGACAGATACTCAATTGATCAATTCTGAAAATGCATTCAGGCAATCCGAAATTACACTTGTGCAAAAGCGAGGCGAGGAAAGATCGGCGGCTTCAGAGATTCGTCGATTGGAAGAGATCATTTCTCAGAAAACCGAGCAATTGCAGTATCTCAAAGATGAACAGGAAAGAGCAGGCAATGAACAAATGATACTCGAATCTGCAATGAATGCTGTTGCATCTGATTTGGTGGAAGAAGAAGAACGCGTAAAAAGTTTGCAAGAAGCTATTTCTCAAAGACAAGATAAAGCCCGTGATTTCAAGGAAAAAAGACAACAAGTACGCAATTTCGAAGGCGAGATTCGCACTCTGGAACATGCAATCACCGAACAAGTACATGCCACAGAGCTGAGTCTTCAACATGCTCAAATTGAATTCAAGCGTATTCTCGAGAAAATTGAAGAACAGTATCCCTCTATTGATTTTTCCAATCTTCCCGAATCATGGACATTACCCCAAGATTTTGTTGAATTGATCGAAAAAGAGAAAGCGAGAAAATTGTCCAATCGACTGCAACATCTTGGGAATGTCAATTTCCTTGCATTGGAAGAATATGAAAAAGAACATGAGCGCCTGGAATTCCTGAAGAGTCAGCTTGCCGATTTATCCCAAGCAGAAGAGTCATTACAGGCCACTATGGATGAAATCAATCAAACCGCTCAACAGCGCTTCAATGATACATTTGAGCAGATTAGAGGACATTTCAAAGATCTCTTTGCCACATTATTTAGCGGTCGCGGAGAAGCAGAAATTCATCTCGGCGAAGGCGATTCACTGGAATGTTCCATTGAGATTACCGCCAAGCCACCGGGAAAAAGGCCACAATCCATAGAATTACTTTCTGCAGGTGAAAAAACACTCACTGCGATTGCATTACTCTTTGCGATCTATCTTGTCAAACCAAGTCCATTTTGTATTTTGGACGAGGTTGATGCACCTCTCGACGATGCGAATATCGATCGTTATTTGCACCTCATCAAGAATTTCAGTGAAAAGACCCAATTCCTGATGATCACCCATAATAAGAAAACCATGGAAGCCGCTGATACGCTCTATGGCGTCACCCAAGAAGAAGAAGGTGTATCCAAAGTTGTTTCTGTGCGTTTAACCGGTTCTTGATCTTTATCCACAAATCTTTGCAATGACATGAAACATATTCTCATAGCTCTCATCATGACATGCGCTTCCTGCATGCTGAATGTTACCACGCTTCATGCACAATTCGAGGAAGATCTACCACAAATCACAACTCAAGACACTTTGAAAGCATCGATCAGAACTGTGTGGAAGGGCATCAAAAAATCATTCTATGAATTAGGTACTTTTTCAGATCCTTCAACACGCGATCCAAAGATGGATGAAAAAACAGGACTCTATCGAGGATTCATCCGTTCAGACTTCAGAGTATTCGCAGGTGGTGCAGACACAACCTTTATAGTGCTCGAGAGATATGGTCGACTTCCCGTCATTCGTGGTGGCACTTGGATGGCAGGTAGAGCGAAATATGAATTCAAGGTTCGTGAATTGGCAGAGGATTTAACACAAGTTTCCCTTGTATGCGGCATTTCCGGATATGAAGAAGGCGTGACAAATGAAGTTCACTTCTGGAATTCAAATGGCATTCTCGACAAAGAAATCATGGATCTCCTAAAGAAACTAATCCTGGATCCGGAAACGGAAAATTTCAAAGAAAATCGAATGAATTGATGCAGGCCCCGAATTTCGGGGCCTTTTTTTATGGTTTGCAATACATCAGAAATAATCGATTATTGACCACTCCCAGTGATTCATATGCATCTGTTCTATGATTGAATATTGGAGCTGTGACATAGTCCGCCATCATTCCAGCAAAAGTAAATCCATCACTCATTCTCTGCATGATCATCGCAGATGAAGTGGCATATGCGAATGTTCCACTTTTGGGCGACATCGCATAGAATCTATTGATGTCCAATGCATTTTTCTGCATAAATTTTTGACCATTCACGATAATGAATGGATCTTGCTGTGAATCCCCGCAGAGATAGACTTCCTGTCCATCATGCGTGAATCTAATCGGTCCAACATTGATTCCCGCATCATATTCCGCCGTATTCATCACAATGATATTCATCCCAGCTTTGAATGCTGTCAAACCCATCATTGGTTCAAAAGGGTGAAGAACAAGATCATCAATGCGATCATATGATTGTGTTTCGAGTGGCTTTATGAATTCATTTGAATACAAAAATCCGGTTACCCTTGTCCCATTTCCATAAGCGCATGCGAAAAAACTACCTGATTGATTCACTTGAAGGAATCTCAGAAATTGTGCTGTAAGCATTTCTTCATCATTCTTGTTTACTCGCCATAAGTCTCCCTGTTTACTGGCATATACAAAAGAATTATCGAGCATGAATCCTGCCATCAAGCATTCCTCAAATCTGCCGATTTCTTCATCATTCACTATGAGTGCAATTCCACCAGCTCTACGAGAACGATATGCCCATTGATTACCATCAAAACTCAATGCTATGTCACCAATGCGATGTATGAGTACTTGTGAAAAAATGCCTTCTTCTCGAAGTATATATAATGTTTCGCTTTGACCATCAATCACGGTATAAGCCAGAATGCCATATCTCGAAAAACCAATATACCCCGGAATGCCGGCTCCAAGTGGAATAATTGTATCATTAGTCATGATTGACCAAATGCCATTTTTCTGCATTGGATATGCAAAATATTGACCATCCGGAGAGAATATTGGCGCTTTCAATGAATCCACATCCATTCCTTTTTTTCCATCAATTGTCACTGCATATCTTCTGGAAAAAGGTGATGTTATCGACCACCAATGACCTGTTGTATCTAGTCCTATCGAAATCAATGGTTCCGATCCATCAAGCAGCATTTCTCCCCCACATTTACGATCTTGAGCTTCAATAATGAATACCGAGCACAGAAAGACAGCGATGAAGTATTCCCATTTAATTCGTAGTTTCATGGTTTGAATATGCATATATCTTCCGATTTCTTGATGATAGAATGATCTATTTCATTTCAGACATACATCTTGGTTTAGGTTCAGCAGAACAGCAAATGGAGCGCGAAACAGCTTTCATAGCATTTCTTCGATCCATTGAGAATGACTGCGAATCTCTCTTTATCATTGGGGATCTCTTTGATTTTTGGTTCGAATATTCAACAGTGATTCCGAAGCAGTTTTACAGAACATTAGCGGAATTGAAACATTGGACAATTCAAGGGAAATCCGTGACCTATCTGATGGGTAATCATGATTTCGGACATGTCTCTTTTTTCAAGGAAGAGTTCGGTATTACTGTATTTGAAGATGATATCACTTGCGATATTTCCGGTAAGCGTTTCTATCTCGCGCATGGAGATGGCAAAGCGTATAATGATACCGGATATCTTATTCTCAAAAAAATTCTACGAAGTCCGATCAGCAAGACACTTTTCCGTTGGATTCATCCCGATATCGGTATTCGCATAGCCACATGGGCTTCTCGAGGAAGCAGAATGCATACCGATGCCAAAGAATATGGAGAGCAATCAATCGGTGATGGATTGCGCGAATTTGCCGAAAAGAAGATTCAGAATGAACAGTTTGATTTTGTTATCATGGGACATAAACACAAAGCCGAAGTCACTTCATTCGGCAATGGTGTATATGTCAATCTCGGACATTGGCTTTCCTTCCCTGCCACTTATGCTGAATTCGACGGTCAAATACTCGAACTCAAAAAAACAACTTAACTACTTTTTGGCAAATGCATAGTTCAGCATTTTATACAGCAATCTCGCTGTGGTCAAATCCGGATGATTTACTTTTTTCTCGGGGGCAAGCTCAACGATGTCAAATCCTACAATCCTTCTTCCTGATTTGATCAATTCACGAAAAACATCAAGTGTTTCAGAGTACAAAAAACCATCCGGTTCGGGCGTCCCGGTGGAAGGCATGATCGATGGATCGAAATAATCGACATCGAATGTGACATACACATCTTTGGACAAAGAATCAATCACCGATTTTTGCCACCTCTTTCCGTGCAGACCTCTTCTGATGGCTGAAGCATAGAATGTGTTCACGCCTTTTTTCTTGATGAATTCCGCTTCTTCTTTGCATTGAGCACGAATACCGACTTGAGTGATGGATTTGGGTTTCATGAATTCACAAACTCTGGACATAAAGCATGCATGTGAATATGGAGTTCCTTCATATGTATCGCGTAAATCGGAATGCGCATCAAAATGAAGCACGGACATCTTAGGATAATTCTTGAAATGGGCTTTAATTGGCGCAGTTGATATTGTATGTTCGCCACCCAAAGTGACCACAAATTTTCCTTTCTCCAAAAGTTCTTCCACTTGTTTTTCGATAATGTTCAATGCTTTTTCATGAACAGATGTTCCAAATGCAATGGGTTTCATGGTGGCAATACCAATATCAAAACAAAGTTCGCGATTGAATTCATCATCATAGAATTCCACATAAGCACTTGCATCTAGAATTGCTTTGGGTCCTTTACCCGCTCCACCGCCATAACTCACGGTATGCTCATATGGAGCTGATACAATAGCCACGGAAGATTTCTCAAGATTCGAATAAGCACTTTCAATTGCCAAAAAATTACTTGATTTTCCTAGTGTACGCATGATGGTTTTCCATGTTGATTATGTGTATATTCCCATAAATTTCGTGCTTTTGCATGAGTCTGAAAAACATAGTTTTACATAATCAGTTAAACAATACATTTATGATCATGAAATACTTGCATACACTCCTATTCTCAATTTTCTGTTTCACGATACTTCCATTTGAACTTCAGGCACAGAGCGATCTATTGATTGAAGTAAAAAAGGCGGGAGATGCTCTTCGAAGATATATGGAATCAGCACATCCGACACCTGATATCGGCAGAGAAATTCCTCTCACGCCAATGATTCCGATGATTACGAATTCACTCACCAATCCTAGTTTCTTTGATGATGTAAACATGATCACCGCTGAAACAGATCAATTACCTGTGCAGAATGAATCTTCGATAGCGGTGAATCCCAAAAATCCAATGAATCTTATTGGATCTGCTGTTGACTACCGCGCAAGTTCATCGGCTTGGGTGTATTATTCGATGGATGGTGGCAGAACATGGAAGAATATTAATCTTGGAAAACCACCCAAAATGACCACTTCAAGCAATGATCCATCAGTAGCTTTTAGTCGCGATGGAACGGGTTATTTGGTCTATGGTGCATTTGGAGACAGAAGCAAAGCATCACCGGAAAATGGTGTATTCTTTGCGAGAACAACCGATGGTGGAGTGACATGGGCAAAACACATTCCCGTTATTCAGCACTTGGGAGAGCAAACTCCTGATTCAACTTTTGAAGACAAATATTATATCTGGGCTGATAATTCACCGACTTCTCCTTATGTGGACAGACTATATATTCCTTGGAAGCGCGTGATCAATCGTGATTCATCCACTCAAATCGTAAATGTATATTCAACAGACAAAGGAAGTACTTGGTCTATGCCCGTTCCCGTGAGCGATCGAGTTCCGGGAATTTCAGAAGATACCACATTTGGTCAGAGTTTCCCATTGACAGTAACTGGTCCCGAAGGCGAAGTGTATACAGTATGGAATTTTGGTCCAAAATCCAGCATAGGTTTCGCTAAATCCATGGATGGTGGTACTACTTTCACTTCACCTCGTTTGATTCAAACATATCGTTCATTCGGAAAAGTAAAAGTATTGGATGAGGGCGTGCGACATACGGTTAAGGGAGGAGTGAGAGCTGAGGCATATCCTTCAATGACATGCGATTTGACGAATGGTCCGCGAAGAGGCTGGCTCTATCTGTCATGGTCTGCCGATAGCATTCCGAATGTCTATTTTTCTCGCTCCACTGATAAAGGCGAATCTTGGTCAAAACCAATCATGGTACATTCAACCGAAACCAATGATCAATTTTGGCATTGGATTGCAATTGATCCCACGAATGGAGATTTGGGCATCATGTATCTTGATTCTCGAGATGATCCGAATAATATCATCACGAATTGTTATGTGAGTTATTCAAGAGACGGTGGTGATACATGGATGGATCGCAGGGCTTCAGAGGCACAGAGCGATTTGCGAAATAATCCTTTTCGGAATAATGTCTTTGCCGGTGATTATAGCGGTTGCGCAATGTATGATGGCATCATTTATCCATCATGGGTAGACATGCGTAATGCAGGAACGACCAAAATTGATAATGATGCATATACAGCAATCGTGAATACGCGCATTCCTCAACCGGCATATCCATTCACTGCAAGACCTTCTTCCACTGATACAACTTCTATTCGATTATTCTGGAAAGCCCCAAAAGCAAGAGTATTTGATCAGCCATTAGATGCACCGATCAAGTATGTGCTCTATAGAAACAATGCATTTCTTACTGAAGTGGCAGGTGATTTGGAAACATTTAATGATGTCACTGTAACCGCATTCAAAACATATACCTATGGCATTCGCGTAGTTGCTGGCATTGATACAAGTGCAATCCGCGAGGTAAAGGCAACGGCAGGAGGCGCCAAACTTCCTCAAATGCCGAATCTCATCTCTGCAAAAACAATCGGTGATTTGAATATTGTATCATTGTCAATCCGCATTCCGAGCTTCAGAGCAGATTCCATCACTCCATTCATCAATCCGAATACATTAACAGTATTCAGAGATGGAAGCAAGATCAGAGAATACCCAATTACAATTACGGATACCGGTTCGATCAAAGCATTCAATGATACCTTGCCAATTGAAGGCTGGTATGAATATTCATTGAGTCTTACCGACCAGTCCAAATATGAAAGTGCAAGAACGCCAAGACGTTTGGTCTTTGGTGGCAAGATTGAATCATCTTATTCCGAACACTTCGATGCAGATCCACTTCGCGCATATTATACTTCTGGCAGATTTTCCACGAGTTCTGTTTTTGCTTTCAGTGGCGCAAATGCATTGACTGAATCACCCACCGGACAATATGTGAGAAATGCGAGAGACACCTTTATCCTGATGCCAGTGAAAACGCTACCCCAAACAGAGCATGCCATGCGATTCATGCATGCCGCACTTGTGGATCCAACGGATTCCGCTGTGGTTGAACTTTCACAGAATTGGGGAGATAGTTGGTCGGTCATTGGCAGATACAATTCCACAATGTTCGCTCCATGGCAAGACAGCATCACCAATGCTGATGATTGGAAACCTGAACAAATTCTATTCACGCCTCAATCAGACACCACATTATTCCGATTGCGATTCTTCTCAGGAGCATCCTTCCAAGCAGATGGTTGGTGGATCGATGATATCAGCATTGGACGAAGCACTGATATTTCCGAAGAACGTCCTGTCGGTACATCCGTTTTTCCTCTTCCGGCCAAAGAATTTATCACCATCACAATTCCAGAAGCAAAAGAATTGGAATGGAGATTGTTTGATATCATGGGTAATGAAATCGATATAAGGTCTTACTCTGCCGAACAAAGAGAATTTTACCTATTTCTGGATGTGAGGAATCTTCACTCTGGCGCATATTCCCTCATGGTATTAAGCAATGGAAGCATACTTGGTCATTATCCAATACTAATCAATAGATAAGTATAATCTTCATGCTTGGGAATATGAGCAAATTTCTTATTTTTGACTTCCCACTCGCAGGAGTGGCGAAATGGCAGACGCGCTGGACTCAAAATCCAGTGGACTATAAATCCGTGTGGGTTCGAGTCCCACCTCCTGCACGCATTATAAAACCCAAAAGGTATCTTATCCTTTTGGGTTTTTTTTTGTTGTTTGTTATTTATTAGTATGTTTTGTACAACTTTCCCGTTCTGATTTACAACACTAATATGAGAACATCATGAAACCTCTCGCGAGTATATTGAATTACTCAACTATGTTGCTCTCATATGAAACGAGAGTAAAGATTGAAAAGCTTTCGCTCACTATCGCTATTTGCTGCTTTTTTATTCATTTAGCTCTCATTATTTTCGCATTTTTTGGCTTTATAAGTGTTAAGTCATCCTTTTTATTGAATCCTATCGCGGCCATTTATACACCCTTCTCTTTCATATTGGTCTATGAAGTGTATTTACTGATCTTCTATATCCCTCATTCAATCACCATCTATATTGGCAAACAATTTGAAATCATAACTTTAATCGTCATTCGACGCATTTTCAAGGACATAGCCTCTCTTGATTTTATGAGTGATTGGTTTCATTCAAAGGGTGATTTACAGTTCACTTATGACATTGTCACAACACTCATATTATTGCTTCTGATCTTCCTTTTCTACAAAAATTCCCATGCATACTCAAAATCCAGTCACAGTAAACCAGATACTATGCTTGATCCTAATTTACATTCGTTTATTCGGCTGAAGTTGATTTTAGCCAAGATTCTCGTACCAACTATGTTTATACTGGCTTTTGTTGCATTTTTCAATTGGACTATGAATGCAATGAATGCGTATTCACAAAAAATGGAAGTATTTGTGGAGCTGAATAATATTTTCTTTGATGAGTTTTTTACCGCTCTGATCATAGTAGATGCACTATTGCTTTTG
The DNA here is from genome assembly GCA_947491315.1 of Ignavibacteria bacterium. Lineage (GTDB taxonomy): Bacteria > Bacteroidota > Ignavibacteria > Kapaibacteriales > UBA961 > UBA961. The sequence goes on along the minus strand of CANLII010000005.1, from coordinate 83,120 downwards.
ATGTCTTTGTACTTTACTGACAAATTTCATGTCATTGTCCGAAACTCTGGATTTGTTATTTCTACGATTCTACTGAAGCTTTCATTTTCAATAGACGGGATTCTGAGTAATGTCCTCATTATTGGATCAGTCTTATTTGGGCTTTCCATACTCTTGATTCATAATCTCTACGATACAAAGTTGGACCGAAAGCAACTACTGGAATGATTCAATCAACAATCATTATTATCCCAAACCTATCTGCATATTGATTAATAAATGCTCTCATAATTTCTTGATTGTCCTAATCTTCCATTCATCATACATTGAGCGCAATAATTGCACATCTTCCCAGGCGGGTTTTTTCCAATTGGGATTGCGAAGCAAAGCGGCAGGATGATAGGTGGCAAGAAGAGATACGCCGTGATAATTCATCACTTTTCCTCTGATATCTTACATTAGATAATTCTTCTTGAAAAGAGTATTCATGGCCACGAGTCTAAGTTGGTCATTTACTCACTTTCGTTATTTTTAAGAGTTACTAAAATCGAGAGAGATTACACATGACCTCTTACAAAAGAGTATAGGTCTTCAGGGTTCCTTTGCCCTTCATTTCTGTTTCCCCTCTATAAGAAGTAATAAATCTACCCTTAGATTGATTTGATAATTCTAATACGAAAGATTCACTTACTTGAATTTTTCCAGGCATTCCGGTACTCTCCATTCTGCTCGCAATATTTACAGAATCACCCCATAAATCGTACGCATATCTATTTAGTCCAATCACTCCTGCAACTGCGGGTCCTGAGTGGATACCTATTCTTAACTCAATGGCTCTATCTTCAAAATTGAAAGATTCTGATAATCCCATGACTTCTTTGGCAAACTCTGCCATGCGAATCGCGTGATCATGCTTATATTCAGGTATACCACAAACGGCCATATATGAGTCACCTATTGTCTTTATCTTCTCAATACCGTGCTTATCTGCTAGATTATCAATTATAGAAAATAATTTATTGAGATTTTGAACCAATGCAGATGGTGAAATTGATTCAGCTATTGAAGTAAATCCAACGATGTCAGAAAAGAAAATACTAACAGATGCAGTTTCTTCAGCAATTGTCTTTTCTCCTGAAATTATTCTCTCTGCAATAGTTGAAGGTAGAATGTCATGCAACAATCTGGAATGTTCTCGCAATGCTGATAATTCACTTTGTTGATGTTGTTCAGCCTCTAATATTTTCCGATTATGCTCCATGATTTCTGCATGCTTTCGGATATCTGAACTATGAATCTCCGCTTCAAGATCATGAAATATTTTATGATAAGTAAATGCGGATTCCCAATCTTTCATCTTTGAATACATATCAGATAATCTGTTAGCATGCGTAGCTTGCTCAAATTTCATTTTGGCTTGCACAGTATATGCATATGCTTGTTCCACAAATGAAATAGAAGTTGCTGTTTCAGCATCCGACACTGATTCATGAAAGTAGATAATACCAAGCGAGCTTAGGAATTCATGCAATCTTTCCTGATCACCCTTTTCCTTACTGAGCTGCAATCCTCTTTCATTATACTCCTTGGCTAAAGAATAATTCTCTTGTTTGAGATACAATTGCCCCAGGTTAACATAATAGGATAATTCTTCAGTATAATTACCCGTATTTCTATAGCGCTCAAAAGCCTTATTATAATACTCTATGGCTTCATCATATTGTTTATTCATCAAATATGTCGAGCCCACATTATTATAGATTGAGTAAAGGGCTGATTTATTTCCAAGCACTTCATACATTTCAATGGAATTTCGGTAATAGAGTGCTGCTTTTTCAAAGTCATCCAAATGAAAATATATATTTCCCATACTTGCATAGACATTAGCAATTCCACTTTTTCGATCCAACTGCTGATTGAGCTCTAAACTTTGTTGATAATACTCCAATGCCTTTTGATTATCTGATAATCTTCTATAGATATTCCCAAGATTTATGAGTACGGCAGACTTACCATAGAGATTACCCTCCTTTTCATACAATGAAAGTGCTTTTACATACATTGAGAAGGCTTTATCAAAAAGAGACTGATCAAAATTCAACATGCCGATGAAAACATGTCCATTAGCCATCAATGTAAACTCAGTACTTCCATTCAACTCATGTAATGCATCTGAATATACCGAAAGAGCTTGTAGATATTCCCCTTTAATCTTATATACAGAACCCTTTGTATAGAGCACACTTGCTCTGTAGACCAAATCAGACTCATTCTTAAACTTTTCAAGTGCTTTATTGACTGATAGTTCAGCACCTTCAACATTCATTGAAATCATTTGAGTTTGTGCAATCGCCAAGTGAATTTTTCCAATATTCACTTCTGAAATCGATTGTTCATTCTCTTGCAACAAATGTTCTAATTTTTCTGCAACATGAGATGATTTGCTATAATATGACTGCTTATAACATGCTTCATATTGATAGAGCAAAAATGTACAGAATACATTTACCTCATAATCTTTCCAGTCAACTGATTGGACAAAAGAAATTATAAACTCTTCTGCTACCTGATACTGATATGTTCTAATGTACTTTGTAAAAGTAACTTCTGCTTCAAGAATAAGATCATTCATGATATGATATCAATAATTGCAATTGATTGATGATACATGTTGTCTAATGAAAACCTATCTATATTTTCAAATTTCATGTACTGGATTGATTCACTTTATCGGCTTTTTGATTTGTGTTCAACATTGTGATTTCACTGATCTTTCTTCCATTCATCATACATTGAGCGCAATAATTGCACATCTTCCCAGGCGGGTTTTTTCCAATTGGGATTGCGAAGCAAAGCGGCAGGATGATAGGTGGCAAGAAGAGATACGCCGTGATAATTCATCACTTTTCCTCTGATATCTTGCATTTGATGAGTCTTCTTGAAAAGAGTATTGACGGCTGTGAGTCCTAGTGCCAAAATGAATGCGGGTTTTATGAGTTCAATTTGCTTTTGTAAATAGGGTTCGCATTGCGCGATTTCATCTTTCTCGGGTCTTCTGTTTTCGGGTGGACGACATTTGATGATATTGGCAATATACACTTCATCTCTTGATAGATCAATTGCTTCAAGAATCTTCGTGAGGAGTTTTCCGGCCGCACCAACAAATGGAAGTCCTTGCGCATCTTCATCAGCACCCGGTGCTTCACCGATGATCAATATATCGGCATTGGGATTTCCTGAACCGAAAACAAATGAATTTCGAGTATCTCCCAAGCGACATTCCATACATGTATGAATATGATCATGCAAAATCGGAAGAGAATCTGTTGATTGCCATGCGGGATTAACACTCATATCAACCTGTTTTTTTATATCTATTGAGGGTGTCTGATTTTGATTCACATTTTGTGCATCAATAAACAAAACCGACCCCAAGATTCCTTGTTGTTGCACAAGATATCGTTCAAGATCGGTTTTCTGTTTTTTCATATTGGAATATCCTACTACTTCAGCTTAATTTAATGCCTTCTTCCAATAATTCATTTACTTTCCCCATGGATTCAGCTTCAGCATAAAATCTAATGAGAGGTTCAGTACCTGATGCCCGAATCAAAAGCCAGCCATTTTCAATGAAAAATTTATAGCCATCTTTTGTATTAGATCCAATGACCGGGAATCTTCCAATTTTTGCGGGACCTTTGGCACAGACTGCCAAAATTGCTTTCTTCTGTTGGGGCGTTACACGCACATCTTTGCGCATATATTTATGAGGACCAAACTCTTCATCCAATTCATCGCATAGTTCACGCAAGGTCTTTTTGCGAGTCGCCATCATTTCAATCAAGAGAAGAGCATTGAAGATACCATCTCGTTCAGGAATGTGAAGTATCGTGCCAATTCCGCCAGATTCTTCCCCACCAACTATGATTTTCTCCTCATTCATGAGTTTGGCAACATATTTAAAACCAACAGGGGTTTCATGTATAGGAATTGAATGCTTTGCGCAATACTTTTCAATCATGGAGGTTACAGAAACAGTCTTAACAACTGCTCCGCGCTTTTTCTTTACTTCCCACATATACTTTAGCAGGAGAATGAACATCTTTTGTGAATCCACAAAATTTCCTTCATTATCGGCCGCACCAAGTCTGTCAGCATCTCCATCTGTAGCAATGCCAATATCATATTTCCCCGTTTTCATGATATCTAAGAATTCATGAAGATTATGCGGAATAGGCTCGGGATGTTTTACTTCACCGAATGTAGGATTGACTTCTGCATGTAATTCAGTGACATTATTCAAGACCTTTGGAAGAATATTCTGTCCTGCACCATACATTGCATCGAGAAGAACAGTATAGCCTGAATCATTGATCAATTCCAAGTCGATTTTCTTTCTGATATACCGTAGATATGATTCTTGTGCATCAAAAGGTCTGATCATTCTTTCCAAAATATATTCATCAAGTGATTTGGCAGGATCTTTAGGGATTTTATTTCCCAACTTTTCCAATTCCTTTTCAATCTCCGCAATTTCTTCCGGATAAGCAGGACCACCGAATCTACCTTTCACTTTATATCCACTATAAATCGGTGGATTATGACTTGCCGTGATCACAATACCGAGAACAGAACCTTTTTGTTTTGTATGAAAAGATACTTGAGGAGTGGAAGAAATATCTTGTGTGATATGTACAGTGATTCCATGAGCGGCGAAGACTCGAGCTGTTTCCTCCGCAAATTCTTTTGACATGAATCTTGTATCATAACCAATCACGGCAGATGGGTTTTTATCGCCGACTCGCTTTATATAAATGGCTGTTGCCGTGGCAACTAACGCAAGATTGTCATAGGTGAAATCACGCGCGATAATTCCGCGCCATCCATCAGTTCCAAAGACAATACTCATATCCAATCCGCTTCAAATGTGGTGAATCATTGCATTCAATCAGAGAATCGACATGCCAGCATAGCGAGCTGAACTTCCAAGTTCTTCTTCTATTCTTAGCAATTGATTGTATTTGGCCACGCGATCCGTACGGCTCGGGGCTCCTGTTTTTATCTGTCCGGCATTCGTCGCAACTGCAATGTCCGCAATTGTGACATCTTCAGTCTCTCCCGAACGATGTGAAATGATCGTTGCATATTGATGCTGTTTTGCAAGTGCAATTGTATGCAATGTCTCGGTCAAAGTTCCAATTTGATTTACTTTGATCAAAATGGCATTGGCAATATTTTCATCAATTCCTCTTTGCAAAAATGCAGGATTTGTCACGAATAAATCATCGCCCACGAGTTGCACGCCTTTTCCTGAAAGAGCTTCAGTGAGCATAGACCAGCCGGCCCAATCATTTTCTCCCATCCCGTCTTCAATCGAGAATAATGGATATTGCTCACACATTGAGGAATACCATTCAACCATTTCTTCAGCAGTTTTGGAACCGCCACCGGATTTATGGAAGTGATATGCACTATCTTTATACATTTCACTGGCTGCAACATCAATTGCCAATACGATTTCTTCGCCCGGCGTGAAACCTGCAAGGACAATTGCATCCATGATCACATCAAAAGCTTCTTCATTTGATTTCAGTGATGGCGCAAAACCACCCTCATCTCCAACAGAAGTATTATAATTCTGTTTTTTGAGAACCGAGCGCAATGAATGGAAAATTTCTGTTCCCATTCTGAGTGCATCGGAAAAAGTATCTGCTCCGACTGGCATCACCATGAATTCTTGAATATCCACCGTATTATCAGCATGCTTTCCACCATTTAGAATATTCATCATGGGTACCGGCAAAGTATTACCGACAATCCCACCCAAATACCTATACAATGGCATGCCATAACTTGCTGCCGCGGCTTTTGCCACCGCAATTGAAACTCCAAGAATGGCATTCGCACCAAGCTTTGATTTATTTGCCGTACCATCCAAATCTATCAACATTTCATCGATTTCATGTTGATCATCGGCATCCATGTCCTCAAGTGCTTCCGCAATCTCCGTATTGACATTCTCAACGGCTTTTTGTGTCCCTTTCCCACCATATCGAGTTGCATCACCATCGCGAAGTTCACAAGCTTCATGCTCTCCTGTGCTTGCTCCGGAAGGTACTGATGCAGAGCCAAATGAGCCATCTTCGAGTATGACATCGACTTCTATCGTAGGATAACCTCTGGAGTCTAGAATTTCACGGGCATGAATATCTGCTATGGTCTGATTCATGATATATTCCAATTGGTGGGAAAAAAGGCAACCTTTGACATAGCAATGGTCGCCCTTACATATGAATTGGGATGTAGCTTTTCAAAAAGTAATCGCATCAATCTTTGAAGCAAGGTCCATGTCAAGCAGAGTAAGACCGCCTTTGTCATGTGTGCTGATTGATATATCTAATTTATTCCAGCCATATAATCGTATTTCAGGATGATGATCCATTGCCTCGGCATGAATCGCAATTGCATTGATGAAACCAATAGCTGAAACAAAGTCATGAAGAATACATGTTCTCATGATTTTTTTGCCATCTGATTCCCATAAAGGCAGCAATTCCAAGTGATTGCGAATTGCTTCCTCGGAGAGAAGAACTGGTATACTCATGAATGCTCCAATCAATTCACATGGGCTTCAAGGCGCTCTGTGATATACGGTTTGCCAACAGCACCAATGATTGTATCGACCAATTGTCCACCCTTGAAGATCAAAATCGTCGGGATGGAACGAATCCCAAATTTTTCAGCTGCAAGTTGATTATTGTCAACATCCAATTTTCCGATGACCGCCTTTCCTTCATAATCTTTGGCAAGATCTTCGATGATTGGTGCAATCATGCGACATGGACCGCACCATGTGGCCCAAAAATCAACAAGAACAGGTTTATCTGAATTCAAAACTTCAGATTCGAAATTCTCATCGGTGATATGCAATGGTTGCGACATGATGTAATACCTATGGAATATGTTTTGGAAATGTGATGACTGCAAAACTACTAAAAAAACCCATCGAACATGATGATTTGAGTATGTCTATCGTGTATTTTTTCGTAAATGTTTGACAATTGAATGGGATAGAACCTTATATATGGTTCATGCCTGCAATGTATGCAGTCTTTCTGCTGCTGTTTCCAACACTTGATTGGATTTGCAGAAACAAAATCTCACATAATTTCCGGCTCTTTCCGGCCGGAGATAGAATCCTGTGCTAGGAATGCAAGCAATGCCAATTTCCTTGATTAACCAATTCGTAAATGACCGCATATTTGGGAATGGATATTCCGAAGTATCTGCCATGATGAAATAGGCACCTTGCGGTATTATTGGATATAGTCCGGCTGATGAAAGTGCATGAGCAAGAAAATCTCTTTTTTCTTGATACATATTGACAAGTTGTTGGAAATAGGAATCAGGTAAGTCAAGAGCGGCTGCGGCGGCTCCTTGAAATGGCGTTGCTGTTGAAAATACGGTGTATTGATGAATATTTCGGATTGGAATTTGTAATTCTTCCGGCGCAATCACCCAACCGATTTTCCAACCGGTGAAAGAAAAAGATTTTCCCAAACTTGAAATGGTGATCGTACGATGTTTCATATCAGGCAATGATCGCATTTGAATATGTCCAGCCGGATCAAAGCCGATATGCTCATATACTTCATCCATAATTGCAAGCGCATCGAATTCCTGACATACATCCGCAATGAATCCAAGTTCCAATTGACTAAACATCGTGCCGGTTGGATTATGGGGTGTATTGATGATGATTGCTTTTGTCTTCTCCGAAAATGCCTCTCGCAATTCATGATGATTGAATTTGAAGAGTGGCTCATGCAATGTGACCGGTACAGGAATTCCGCCAGCCATGCGAATAACAGGCACATAGGAATCATAACATGGTTCAAAGACTATCACTTCATCGCCGGGGTTGATAAAGGCAAGCAATGTGGAAAGCAATGCTTCCGTAGCACCGGTGGTTACTGTTATTTCTCTATCGGGATCGATTTCATGAAAATAGAATCTCGACTGATGTCTCGCAATCGCCCTTCTCAGAGTATGAGCTCCTATCATCGGCGCATATTGATTGTTTCCCGAGGCAATTGACTCCATTGCTATGCGCTTTATCTCAAGTGGACCATCAAAGTCCGGAAAACCCTGACCAAGATTGATGGCATTGTATTCCTGAGCCAATTGCGTGATTTCCGAGAAAATGGTCATTCCCATTCCCTCAACTCTATCTGCATGAAAATGTGTTCTCTTAGACATTGTTTTATCGCAAATGTACAGGTGGAAATTTTGTTTTCTTGTTAAGTTTGATATTCAAGGTCTCCACAAGCAATGAGAAAGCCATGGCAGAATAGATATATCCTTTGGGAACATGAACTCCGAATCCCTCAACGAATAATGTTAAACCAACCATGAGAAGAAATGACAATGCGAGAATCTTGAGGGTGGGGTGTTTATCCACAAATTCGCTGATTGCTGTTGCAGAAAGCAACATTATGGCTAATGCAATGATGATAGAAGCCACCATAATGGAAATATTATTGGCCAAACCAATCGCCGTAATGACTGAATCAAGAGAAAATACAAGATCAATCAAGAGGATTTGTCCAATCACTATATAGAATGCACTCTTGGCCACACCATTTGTATTTTCCGAATGTTCACCTTCCAATTTCGAATGAATTTCAAGCGTGCTTTTTCCCAAAAGAAACAATCCACCGAATACCATGATGAGATCCCTTCCGGAAAAGTCATGTCCTATCATGGAGAATATTGGATATACAAGTCCTGCCAGATAGGAAATGCTCATAAGCAAGAGAATACGCAAAATCAAGGCACCTACAATCCATATTTTTCGGGCTTTGGCATGTTGTTCAGCCGGTAATTTGCTAATAATAATCGATACAAAAATCACATTGTCAATACCCAATGCAATTTCTAAAAGTGAGAGGGTCAATAAACTAAATAACCCCTCAGGAGTCAGAAAAACCTGCAAAAAATCCATGAATAAGTCCCATTTTTATAGATATAACACTCTTTGTTCTTCTCAAAGATAGCAAAGCGCATGATGAGTCGGAAACCATCAGGGAATCAAATATCATAAGTCCAACTACTGGATCTATTTGAATGCATGGGATGTATGGAGGGAAATGTAACTAAATTTGTATCAAAATGTTATTAAAGCGTATGACCAATCATCCGGCGAAGATGTCAGATATAGAGCTGTATGCCGCACTCAAACTAGAGAAACCAAGTTCTGAGAAGGCATTTGCAGAGTTATACGCCCGTTATTCACCCCGAATATTTGCTTATTGTCGGAGAATATTGGGCGATTATGACCGTGCACAGGATGCTTTTCAGGAGACATTTGTTAAGTTTTTCAATAGTGCTCAACAAGAAAGGGAAATGTCCAATGTGCCCGCTTATCTGCTTAGGATTGCTCGGAATCTTTGTTTGAATATGCAGAGGAGTAATAAAGGTCATATTTCTCTTGAAGAATATCACATGCCTTCATCCTTTGATATGTCTCATGAAAAAATAGAGTTACTCTCTTTGATTACTCAAGCGATGGAAACGCTACCACTTGACTATAAAGAAGCATTTATACTGAGAGAGTATGAAGGATTGAGTTATCAAGAAATCGCAGATATGACTGAAAGCTCACTTTCAACAGTTAAAATTAGAATTTACAGAGCTAAACAGAAAATCAGAGAAATACTTGCTCCATACATTGCAGATATCTCCAAACATTGAAATACACAGATAAAATACATGGAACAGCAACAAAAACCCGAACATATTGATGAACTCATCACTTCCTATCTCGATGGTGAATTACCGATCGAGAAAGAAGGCGTTATGTTCAATTCACTCGCATCAAATTCAGAAGATTCGCGCTCTGCCATGCGCGAACTCGTCTCGATCCGAAATGTAATTCCTCATGACATAGAAGCATTCACCCCACCACCGGGAGCAAAAGATGCAGTATTTTCACAATTGGGAATGGCAACCCAATCTGCTGAAAAAGGCAAATTGGGATGGAAAAAAGCCATTTTGCCTCTAGCATTCTTGGCTTTGGGTTTGGCGGGAGGGTATGGAATCGGTGATTCTTTCTCATCAAATGAAAAAGATGAAACATTGCAATTAATGAGAAAACAAGGTTCTATAGGTGGTTTTGCACCTCTTATCTCGACCGGCATTTCACCAAATGTTCCTACGATAGTATTGCAACAGTCCGCACCGGTTAGAATAGTGTATAAGGATCGCATGAGAAATATGGCAAGCGTCACTCCTATGATCATATTGCCACCCATTTCGGTGAATCAAAGCGCTGCTGTACAAACTATAGAAAATCAGAATGGTTCTGAATCCCCATTGAATAAGAATACCGCGAAAGAGGTCTTATCCGAAACGAATACTCAAACACTAGAAAACTCTAAGCAGGCTGAACAATTTAGTACAATTGAAAAGCAATCTTCAAATCAGATTGCAGCTCCAAATGCTACTGTTTCAAATGTTGAGCCAATCAAATACCCGCAATTTTGGATGCAATTCCGAGGCTTGTCCTCATTACAATCTCCTGAGTATTCGGGCATTCGCGAACAGATGGGTATTTTTGACAATTCAAGAGTGACATTTGCTTGGTCATTGGGAGAGCATTTTTCAGTCGGCTTGGAAGCAGGCAGAGAGCCATTTGTATTGAATTATAATGGAATCAAAGAGGACAGACCATTTGTCTTCAATCAGTATTCACCAATGCTGACGGGTGGTTTATTCTTACAAGGCAGAACCTCAGCATTTGAAAATCTTGGTAATTCCAGATTCTATGCTCAAGCAGTGGCGGGTGGTACCGAAATCGGAGTGCTCGGAAGATTGGGCTTGGGTATTGCATATCCAATCAGCAATAATATCTCACTGCAATTGGGTCTTGAGCAATCCTATATGCAATTCCAATTCCAAGGAAATGCATTTGATTCACAAAAACTTGACTTACTCTATGGAATTTCCATAATCTTATGATGCACATGAACAATTATACGAATCATATCAAGCATCTTGTCATATTGACTTCCATCCTTTTTTACGGATTGATTGGGTGTAAATCTCCTATAGATCTCGATCAAAATGTGAATGAAGTGCCAATGCCAACAAATCCGGTTGCAATGTCAACCATGCGCTTCTCAATAGACGGTGGTGGTAGATCCATGAGATATATACCAAATGATCCACCCGAAGAAAGTAGATTTTCATTTAGATCGTACAATCTTGAGAGAATACATATTGATACCACAGTTAGAGACTCACTCAAATTGACTGTGAAATATAGCATTGTCACCGATGTAAGTGATTCTTCTCGTTATGAAGAAGTTTTACCGATATCTCTTGCATGTGAATTTGACAGCATCAAGGTTCCAATCTTCGATAATATTCCCGGACCAAGACAAAGAACGGCTGCAATGTTGAAGAAATTCAGACTTAAAACCTATATCTTCTCCAAAAAGAAAGATGGTACCAATGGATTCAAAATACATAGATCTGAGAGAGAATTTGATTTGCTTGAAGATTCCAACGGTTACAATCATGCCGATACCTATGTCTATGCATTAAGAACTCAGATGCCTCAAGGAAAACCAGTTATAACAGTATTCATCGAGTCAGGTTTTGCTTTGAATGCGGTTGAGATTGAATCCCTTGACAAAAAATTCCGGTCTAATTCGAGCGGAAGATCAATCATGAAAATTTCTTTTTAAGCACTTTTATACATTTATATTTTGAGGTCCATCATGGTCCAAGCATTACGATTCTCACGCTCATTATTGAGCATGCTGATGCTTTTTCTTTCCATGACTTCGCTCGTTTTGGCTAATGCACCCGGCAAGCCAAAAGAATTCAGAGTCATTCCTGAAGGAAATGGTTTCGCACCCGCCACTGCTATATTATCCTGGATTGCCCCATCGGATGACACTACATTACAATATGTTGTGTACATGGCATCAATAGTAGGAAATGTACCAACCGATTTCAAAGCAATCATCGAAACATGGAAAACTACTGCCACTGTAAAGGATCTTCCAGCAGGCACGCATAAGTTTTATGTCGTGACCAGATCCAAAGGTGCTCAAAGCGAACCATCGGAGAAGGTTTCAATCACGATTCGCGGAGAGGAACCAAATACTTTTGGTATCATAATCGATCCATTGATTCAGAACATTCCCGAAGGGAAATCATATTATTATCAAGTCAAACTTCAATACCCTGAAAGTTATAAAGGCGGTTTCGCATATAAGCTTGAAAAAGCACCTCCGGGAATGACCATATCTGACAAAGGCAAAATTGAATGGGCGAATCCTGTTCCTGGTACTTATGAGATAATTGTAACATCTTGGATGCTCGAAGCCCCAAGATCACAAGCAGCAAAGACATTCAAAATCATTGTTGGTACAGAAAAGAAAAACTTTGAAATCAAATCCAAGCCAAAAGAAATTGCATGTCTCAATAAGCTGTATGTGTATGAAGCAGTCGCAACTGTTCCATCTGATGGCGGAACTGTGATGTGGTCTTTATTCGAACAAATCGATGGCATTTCAATTGATGAGAAATCAGGTCGCTTGACATGGACACCAACTGAAGTTGGTTCACAGCGTGTCAAGATCAAGGCTTTGTTCATCAAAGGTAATGACACTCTTGTGACCTATCAATCTTGGACAATTACAGTCAAAGAAAATTGCGATAATGTACCGGCTCCTCCTTGCTCCAAGTTTGTTGGAATGCTCAAGGATGACAATGGTAATCCAATCTTGAATGGCAAAGTAAAATTCATCAGACTTGAGAAAGACAATTTGGGTCCTTCTTCTTACGAAACAACAGTGAAGAATGGACAATGGATGGTATTTGTTCGTGCTGGTTCATACAAAATCAGATTTGAAGGAGAAGGCTTTGTTTCTGAATGGTTTGAAAATGTAGTTGAAATGGGCGATGCCAAAGTGGTAATTGCTGAATGCGATAAAATCACTGAAATCCCTGTTAAGGTCACTCTGAAAGAAAAGCCTGCAATGAAAGTGATTGAAGGCATGGTAAAGGACAGTGATGGCAATCCTGTTCCCAATTCAATGGTTTCATTCATGATCATTGAAAGAAATGGCGGAAGCAAGGACGGCGGGATGAGATTCGCAGTCAAAACAAATGCACAAGGTAATTATCGCATTGAAGTTCCTGCAGGAATGACATATATCGCGATGGCAACTCCAAATGAAGCATTGGCTAAGACACATACACATGTCTATTATGATGGCAAGCTCAATGCTAATAATGCCCTCCGATTCACTGTGAATGATATTATGGTGATCAATTTCACATTGCTCAAAAAAGCAGTCTATACTAATGGTCTTGCAGTTGCTCTGAAAGATACAAATGGTATTGGTATTAAAGGTCGTGTGACATTGATTCCGGTTCAAAAAGACAAAGAACCTAAAAAAGGAATGGCCATCACCATTGAAACCGATTCAAATGGTAATGCTTTGTTCTCAAATATTGAGCCAGGCATGTATATCATTCAAGGTATTCCAAATACCCGTACTTATGCTCCCGGCTTCTATACATCAACCGGCTTTGCTGCCATGTCATGGAAAGAAGCAAAAAGAATTGAAGTTGGTGAAGTGATGATCACTCTTGTATATGACATTCGTCTTCGTCCGCTACTTGGCAAGCGTGGTGCCGCTCGTGTTGATGGGATCATCAAAGGTCGTGGCATGATGACAAAAGCTGAATCTCCATTTGCAGAACAAGAACTTGGTGGCGCTCTCCTATTTGCTCTCGATGAGAACAATGATATCGCAGACTATGCAATGAGTGATGATGCAGGAACATATTCCATGTTTGATTTGGGCCAAGGCACATTTTCCATCATGGCCGACATGGTCGATTTTGAACCTGCCTTTGGATCTATTTCAACAGATTATGTGACTGCAAGAATAGTGAACAGTTCCATCACAATGGGCAGCAGCGCATTGTCAGTCGAAGAACCTTCTATGATTCTTGGTGAGGATGTATATCCAAATCCAGCGAATACACAGATCACTATTTCAGGTATCACAATGCAAGGTGATGTAACAGTCAGAATTTTCTCAAATACCGGAATGATGATTTCAGAATTTCCTGTAAGTATCAATGGCAATCACATAATATTCCCTGTGAATGATCTTGCTGTTGGTGCATACATGTTCAGAATCATGCAAAACAATGCCGTAATGAATGGTCAATTCTCAATCATTCGCTAATTGCACTTGAAACTAAAAGGCCTCGCTCTCTATAATGAGGGCGAGGCCTTTTTTTTATTCATTTGTGGATTATACGAACGGTAATTTCACCACTTCCGCATCAAATTCTTTTCCTCTTGCCGAGATTTGAATGATAGTACCCGGTTCAGCAAGAGCCGTAGGAACATAGCCGAGTCCGATGCCGACATTCAATATCGGAGAAATATTACCACTTGTAACCTCGCCTACGGGATTCCCACCATGATGAATCGGATAATGTTGACGCGCTATGAATTTCTCAGCCACTACTTTGAATGCAATCAGTTTTCTTGAAGGACCTTGCTCTTTTACCTTGGCAATAGCCTCGGAACCATTGAAACTTCCCTTTGCAAGTTTTGTGATCCAGCCGAGTCCTGCCTCGAGAGGATTTGTGTCTTGATTGATATCATTACCATATAAACAATATCCTTTTTCTAGTCTTAAAGTATCACGAGCGCCAAGTCCGACAGGTTGAATACCATGCGAAGCGCCCGCTTCAAACAAGGCATTCCAAATCTGTTCACAAACTGTTTCATCACCTCGGAAATACAATTCAAAACCAAGTTCACCTGTATATCCCGTACGAGAAATGATCATGTTCAATCCCGCAAGCTCACCATCGGCAAAACCATAATATGGGATTTCCGAAAGATTCACATCTGTAAGTGTTTGCAGGGCTTCCAGTGATTTAGGTCCTTGCACAGCCAAGAGATTTAACTCATCGCTTATATCATTCACGGTAATATCCATTCCTTGTGCTTGTTCATGCATCCATGCTATATCTTTTTCGGCACAAGCACCATTGATTACCAACATATAATGATCACCTCTGTGATAGACAAGCATATCATCTATGATTCCGCCATTGGGATAACACATAGCTGAATATTGGGCCTTGTTCATAACAAGTTTTGACGCATCGTTAATTGATATCTTCTGAACATAATCCAAAGCTTGGGGTCCACGAATTTCCACTTCACCCATATGCGATACATCAAAAACGCCGATATTTTTACGCACGCTCATATGTTCTGCAATGATTCCTGCAGAATATTGAATCGGCATTTCAAAGCCGGCAAATGATACCATTTTGGCACCATTTTGCTTATGTATTGAATGGAATCTTGTGTTTTTCATATTCATCCTTTATTTCTAATTATGCATTCAGCGCTTTATCCAAGCGTTGTTTCAATTCTTCAAATTTTTCAGCCATCAATAGGCGTTCCTTCTTCAAAGTGGAATTCTCTTTTTTGAGAGATGTGAACCCAGCTTCATCGAATAAATCTCCTTTTGCATTACGGAGAGCTGAAATGATATCATCTTTTTCATCTTGTTCAGCACGCAATTTGTCAATGTCTGATTGTAAATCACTTCGCTCTTGTCGCAATTTTTCAACAGAAGACTCAAGCGATGATTGCCTACCGGCGGCATCCGGATTCAAATCTCTCATTGCAATAATCTGATCTTTCAAATCACGGTTTCTTTCTTTTTCTTCATCCAATTGATTTTCCGCTTCATGCAATCTATTTGCTATATGATCAATGTCGGAAATCTTTAACTCCAATTGGAGTTTCAAATCTTTCACTTCAGCATGCAAATCAGAGTTATTGGATTCAATGTGTGATTCAGCTGTTTTTTCACTTTGCTTCTTAGACCGGAGCAAATTCTTATTCTCCAATCTCAGATCTTCAATTTCTGTGAGGAGTGATTCGATATTTGCATCCTTCGATTGCTTGAACTCAGAAGCATTCTTCATCTCTGAACGCAATTCCTCGATTTCAGACAATCTATCTTGAGCATCACTCCGCAAACCGTGCATATATTTCAGTATCGCTTCCGATGCTTTTCGCAAATCATCTTCATTTTGAGGAAACTCCGACATGTCAAGAGATTCCTTCAGAAGACCTGATAACATAGATCTCATTACATTGTCCATTCCTGCCAGATCTGCAAGTTTTCCTTCAAGAATAGAAATCTGACCTTGTCTTATTGCAAGCTCCTCATCATACTTGGCGGCATTTCTTTTGATAGACTGTACTTCCGTTTTCAATACATCATATTCTTGTTGCAATCCAGCACTTTGATGCAGACTGCGTTCCAATGCCTTTACTCTGTCACTAAGAACTTTCTGTTCTTGCAAGACTCTCTCTTGTTCTTTCTCTTTGGCTAACCTTAATTTATCCGCGCTGAACAATTGTTGTTGCATTTCTCCATGAGCGGTCTTCAAAGCAGAATATGAATCGGCATAAAGGCGAATCTGAGCCCATAATGCGTCAATAGATTGTGCGATATCGGGCTTTTTCATATCCTGCGATCCATGTTGTATGTCATCTCTAAGCATAGCATTCCTCCATCTTTTGCTGCTCGCGAAGATAAGGATTCGACAGGATTTGCTATGTGGAAAAGTCATAATGTATATGGATAAAATTATCAGATTTGTCCAATTCCCAAGATTATTACAGAAGTTATCCACATGCATGCAATAATTATTGCCAACGCATCGTCAGACACCCGCCATTAGCACTCACTTAGGCAGAGTGCTAATTCTAATTTGACATTTCTTTATTCACATTTTACAAGTTAGAGGTTCTTATGAATTTGACCCCTTTGCACGATAGAGTTCTCGTGCGTCCCTCAAAGCCGGAAGAAGTTTCATCCGGTGGAATCATCATCCCGGATACGGCAAAAGAAAAGCCAATGCAGGGTGAAATCATCGCTGCAGGCCCTGGAAAAATCAATGATGATGGCAAAGTAAGCGTACTGCAAGTAAAAGTTGGCGATTCTGTTTTGTATGGCAAGTACTCAGGAACAGAGGTTTCTGTCAATGGCGAGGATCTACTCATCATGCGTGAGTCAGATATTTTTGCTGTGTTGACTAAATAATCATTTTCATTGAATTCTAATCTAGAGGTTATATACTCATGGCATCGAAAATCATAACATTTGATGTTGAAGCGCGTACAGCGCTCAAGCGTGGCGTTGATCAACTCGCCAATGCAGTTAAAGTGACACTTGGCCCAAAGGGTCGCAATGTGATCATTGACAAAAAATTTGGTTCCCCAACCGTGACAAAAGACGGTGTAACTGTTGCAAAAGAGATTGAGCTCGAAGATCCTATCGAGAATCTTGGTGCACAAATGGTTAAAGAAGTTGCTTCCAAAACTAGCGATGTAGCTGGTGATGGAACGACTACAGCAACCGTTCTTGCGCAGGCAATCGTTCGTGAGGGCTTGAAGAATGTGACAGCTGGTGCGAATCCAATGGACCTCAAGCGCGGTATCGATCTTGCGGTTAAGACATTGGTAGCCGAACTCAAGAATATGAGTCGCGAGGTCACCGACAAAAAAGAAATCGCTCAGGTTGGTACCATCTCAGCAAACAATGATGAAACAATCGGTAATCTCATTGCAGATGCAATGGAAAAAGTTGGTAAAGACGGCGTCATCACCGTTGAAGAAGCAAAAGGTACTGACACATCCATGGATGTTGTTGAAGGTATGCAATTCGACCGCGGTTATCTTTCACCATATTTTGTAACTGATGCCGATACAATGGAGACAGTTCTCGAGAATCCATTTATCCTCATTCATGACAAGAAAATCGGTGCAATTAAAGATCTTCTTCCTATTCTTGAAAAGACCGCACAATCAGGTCGCGGACTTGTCATCATTGCTGAAGACATCGAAGGCGAAGCACTTGCAACATTGGTTGTGAACAAACTTCGTGGAACTTTGCGTGTAGCAGCTGTAAAAGCTCCAGGCTTTGGTGATCGCAGAAAAGCAATGCTTGAAGATATCGCGATTCTTACTGGTGGTACCGTAATCAGCGAAGAAAAAGGATATAAACTCGATACAGCAACAATCGAATATCTTGGAACAGCAAAGAAAATCACGATTGATAAAGACAATACCACAATCGTTGAAGGTGCTGGTTCTTCTGATGATATCAAGAAGCGCATCAATGAAATCAAATCACAAATTGAAAAAACCTCAAGTGATTATGATCGCGAGAAATTGCAAGAGCGTCTTGCAAAACTCTCTGGTGGTGTTGCAGTACTCAAAATCGGTGCATCAACTGAAGTTGAGATGAAGGAAAAGAAAGCTCGCGTTGAAGATGCTTTGCATGCAACACGCGCTGCTGTAGAGGAAGGTATCGTTCCCGGTGGTGGAGTTGCCTATTTGCGCGCTGTGCACGTACTTGATAATCTTCATGGTGAGAATCATGATCAAGACACAGGTATTGCAATCATTCGTCGTGCAGTAGAAGAGCCGATTCGCCAAATCGTGACAAATGCTGGTCTCGAAGCATCCGTCATTGCAAATCGCATCAAAGAAGGAACAGGATCTTTTGGCTTCAATGCTCGCACTGAGCAATATGAAGACTTGATCAAAGCAGGCGTGATTGATCCAACTAAAGTATCACGCGTTGCACTTGAGAATGCAGCATCAGTTTCCAGCTTGCTTCTGACAACTGAAGCTACAATCGTTGAGAAACCAGAAGCAGAAAAACCAATGCCTGCCATGGGTCATGGTGGTATGGATTATTGATAAGATAGATTCAAATCTTGTATCAAGCAAAATGGCTCTCATATTTTTGAGAGCCATTTTTTTATAGGATTCCTGCATTAATCAATGCTTCTCTGAGCTTCTCTTTATTCTCTTTCAACAGAGGTTGCATCGGCAGACGGTAATGTTCCTCGCAGATTCCCATCATTGAAAGAATACCCTTCACCGGAATTGGATTTGTCTCAATAAAATTGAGTTGCATCAAATCAAAAAGTGGATAATGCAATGCTCTTGCTTTTTCAAAATCACCCGATAATGCCGCATTGATACATGCACCAAATTGTCCAGGAGCATAATTCGACAAAACAGATATCACGCCATGTCCGCCGGAAGCTATGATTGGTAGTGCCAATGAGTCATCACCCGCAAGCAAAGTAAAATGCGCAGGACGATTCCTGATGATTTCCATCATTTGCTCCAAATCTGCGGAAGCTTCTTTGGTGGCAATGATATGCGAGAATGTTTCAGCCAATTGTAATTGCGTTTCTGCAGTGACATTTGAGGCTGTTCTTCCCGGAACATTATAGAGAATTTGCGGAATATCACATGCTTCGGCAATAGCTGAAAAATGTGCAATCAAGCCGCGTTGAGTTGGTTTATTATAAAATGGTGAAACAAGCAGGACAGCATCTGCACCAATCGCTTTTGCTTCCTTTGTGAGCGCAATCGCCGCCGCAGTATCATTCGAGCCGGTGCCTGCAATCACAGGAACTCTTCCGGCAACATATTCAACAGTAGTGCGCATCACATCGCATTTCTCAGTGAATGACATAGTGGCACTTTCACCGGTGGAACCGCAAGCAACTATGGCAGAGATATTCCCTTCAATTTGAAAATCAATGAGTCTTTTGAGAGATGTATAATCAATGGAGCCGTCCTTGTGCATCGGTGTCACAAGGGCTGTTATCGTGCCTTTCAAGGGTAAAGTCATCATGTCTATCACTTAAAATGAATATGCGGTTGTTATTCCAATGCTTGGCAATACAGGAACATTAAATTCAACATTAAACCAAGAATTCCTTGGTTTTTTCTCAATTTCATCATGTTGCAATGCAAACATCAGTCCTGCATCAATGTGCAAAGCTATGAAATTTGAAAGCGCGAATTCATGTCCTAATCTCAAATGAGCATAAGACCATGTATTGATCTCGAACTCAGTTTCTTCCCGCATGAATGTAATGCCGATTTTTCCATACCAAGGTTTATTATGTAATTCATTTTTCTCACCGAACATATGCCAAATGACATCTGCAGAATAGGTGATGATGCTTCCATTATCAATGGGAAATGAACCAATACTCAGTCCACATTGCACATCATCCATCTGATAATGCGCACCAATATGCAGCAATTCGGGTAATGAGAAACCAATAGTGGGTCTAATGCCATTCGGAGTGTGATCTTTTGCTTCCTGCGCATATAGTCCGGGATGTGCAGAACACATTAAAAAGATGATAATCAATCGTTTCATGTTAATCACTTCCTACGGTATGCGCATCAAATAATCCAGTTCGGAGAAATGGATCAATTTCATTTATTTGAATTGATAAATGATGAGAAATGATTTCATGAAGTTTCGA
Organism: Ignavibacteria bacterium; assembly: GCA_947491315.1. Lineage (GTDB taxonomy): Bacteria > Bacteroidota > Ignavibacteria > Kapaibacteriales > UBA961 > UBA961. Next base: position 62,702 of record CANLII010000005.1, on the reverse strand, counting down.
AGTTTCCACAGCGCAATCATTCAAAAACTTTTTGAGTCCCGATCCACCACGAAGCAGAAACACTTGCCTACAAATCATTGCTCCAAACGTATAATACGCCAATGATTCTCTTTGACCTTTCTCAAGTACTTTCTCGATGGACAAATCATTTGGTCTTCGCACATATTCAATTGCCAATTGCTTCTTCAAATCACGTAGATTTTCTCCTAAACTTCCTCCAAGCCATGTTGATAAACCCTCCGAGATGAAAGGGTGTGTATTGGAGAATGATCTGAACATCAAATGCACAAGTTCATGTGAGTGTAGTTCAGTATCCAATGCCGTGAATACCCAATCTTTTTCGGGATAAGTCAAACCTTGCGGGGTGGACACAAAAAAATCGAATCCAAGAATCGAAGCAAGCTCATCTTTGGAACTTGTCACATAGTATCTTGTATCTTCAATATCACCGAGATCAAATAATGCTGTTAGTGAATCACAGAATCGCATGGCCTTTCTAGCCAAAGAGGATGAGTATTTGTGTTTTGGGGACATATAAAATGTCATTCCACCGATGCTTTTGGTATTCCAATCTTCTGTCATGGTTTCAAGCACAGATTCAAGTTGCCATTGTCCATCCTCTACCCTTGCCAATACTCTATACACAGCTATCGGAAGATTTGATCCGGTAGAATCCATTCCTTGAAACAATGTTTTGATCAAGACTTTCCCTTTCTGTACTTCTTCTGCGCCGATGATCATGGGAGGAAATGTATTCATGAATTCTTTTGATTGAAATATCCATACTCTTGCCGGATCAAAAGAAAATCTATCATTTCTATCTTTCATCGGCCAAAGTGGATTCTCTTGTATGGAATCAGGTGAGGAATTCAGATATCGTATCCAAGTACTGACTGCAGGACCAGTCCGAATATCATTTGTATCAATAAATGAAGAACATCGCACCATGCCATCATTACTTACTGCTGTTGAAATGATACAACATATACAAAGACAATATGTGCAATAGAATCGCATCAAAGTTTGAATTCTTCTCCAATCTTGGGCAAGAAAAAGTCCTGTCCTTTCAGATTCATATATGCTTGCACGATCTCATGATCAATCTTTATTGGCGGAAAAGTATCAAAATGCACGCCCATGCATTTCTTCGCCTTCAGCATCATGCAAGCTCTTTCAGCATCCACATAATCCATTGTGAACACATTTCCAATCGGCAGAATTACAAGATCGATGGCATATCTCTCACCCAATAATGCGAAATCAGAAGTAAGCGCGGTATCACCGGAATAGAACATGCATGTATCACCGGAATGAATCACAAATCCATTCGGATTACCGCCATATGTTCCATCCGGAAAAGAACTTGAATGATATGCATGGGTCATTGTCAACTTTCCGAAAGGAAATTCATGTGATCCACCGGAATTCATGGCGAATCCTTCGATTCCCTTATCTGCAAAATAATTGACAATCTCAACATTGGCGATGATTGTACTCCCCGATTTCTTCGCTATAAGCTCTACATCCGCACAATGATCACCATGAGCATGAGAAATCAAGATATAGTCAGGATTGATGGAATCTATATCTATATGACTTGCAAGTGGATTCTGCGAAATAAATGGATCGAATAGAAGCGAATGACTCTCGGTTTTCAGAAGAAAAGTGGAATGTCCGTAAAAAGTACATTTCATGATACTACACCGATTTAATGAAACATGCATGGTGAAAATACCATTTTTTATCCACTGATTTCCTGATGAGAATCATGTTTGTGCAGAGTTGTTAGTTTTGCAATGAATATCACCCATCATTTTTCATCGGTCATCACAATGTGCAAAAAGATTACCATCATCGGAGGCGGTCCAGTCGGTTGCCTATTGGCTGTGTATTTAGCCAAAAGAGGACATTCCATCTCAATCTTTGAGCGCAGACCGGACATGCGAGCAAATAGTCTCGGCGCAGGAAGATCAATCAATGTGGCTTTATCCGATCGTGGACTTCGCGGACTCGAAGCCGCAGGAATCATAGAGGATATTCTCTCGGTTGCCATTCCAATGCATGGTAGAATGATGCATGCAGTGGATGGAACAGAAAGTTATCTTGCTTATGGCAAAGATGGCCAGGCAATTAATTCCGTTTCCAGAGGCGGTATTAATAAAGCTCTCATCGAATGTGCCGATGCTTTTGAGAATGTGCATATCACATTCAATCATAAATGCACCCATGTGGATTTACCTACTGCAACCGCGCATTTTGAAGACATGCAACATGGCAGTGAAATAGTGGTGGAAGCTGATTCCATCATTGCAACGGATGGAGCATATTCAGCTGTTCGCGAGGTGATGCAAAAGACAGATCGCTTCAATTATCAGCAATATTATATTGAACATGGATATAAGGAATTGCATATTCCGCCGGCTGAGGACGGATCATTCAAATTAGAAAAGAATGCTCTTCATATTTGGCCGAGAAAACAATATATGATGATTGCTCTTCCCAATATGGATGGCAGTTTCACATGCACACTTTTCTTCCCATTTGAAGGTAATCCATCATTTGCTTCACTGCAATCCGATGCAGACATCATGCAATTCTTCTCTGAGCAATTTCCTGATGCGATGGCAATGATGCCTACACTTCTCGAGGATTATAAAGCCAATCCAACTTCTTCTCTTGTGACAGTTCGTGTATTTCCTTGGGCATTTAAAGACAAAGTATTGCTCATGGGTGATTCCGCGCATGCCATCGTTCCATTTTTTGGTCAAGGAATGAATGCAGGATTTGAAGATTGCAGAGTTTTTGGGGAAATGCTCGATGCACATGGAAGTGATGACTGGACAGAACTCTTCCATAATTATGAAATTGCACGCAAACCCAATGGTGATGCGATTGCCGAACTTGCACTGAATAATTTCATTGAAATGCGAGACCTTGTCGCAGATCCTGAATTCCTTCGTAGAAAAAAAGCGGAGAGAATTTTGTCTGATATGTTCCCTGAATCATTCCATACTGCATATTCCATGGTGACATTCAATCATATGCCCTATGCAGAAGCATTGAAAAGAGGAAAGATGAATGAATTTATCATTGATTCCATGCTTGAGATCCCCAATATTTTGAATGCAGATCCTGAATTGCACAGAGATGAACTCAAGAAATTGATTGATGCTTATGAATTGAGAGTCAAAGCGTCTTGATGGTATCTATGATTGCAGATGTGGATTTACCCGGAACAAATGGAATAATTTCCACTCTTCCTCCATGCGCTAAGACTTCTTGTGCGCCAATGATGCGATCGATGGTATAGTCACCACCTTTCACCAGAATATCAGGCATGATCTGATTGATGAGATTCAGCGGAGTGTCTTCCTCAAATGGAATAACATAATCCACTGATTTGAGTGCAGACAAAACATATGCTCTGTCTTCCAGCATATTCACGGGGCGTTCCGGACCCTTCAATCGCTGAACGGATTCATCAGAGTTTATGCCAATAATCAAGAGATCGCCCAATTCCTTGGCTTGATTCAAGTAGGTGACATGACCACGATGCAGTATGTCAAAGCATCCATTCGTGAATACGATTTTCTTGCCTTTTTCCTGCTCGGTTTTGATTGCATGTATGATGTGCATCGACTCATTCATTTATATTCCACTCCAACCTTGTTTGCCAATCAGTGGGACAAAACTAACATCCTCAAGAGGATAATCGGCATAATTATTCTCATCTTCCCTCACGACGCAATGCATCACTTGCGATTTTTCACTACCTACCGGAATGATGAGATGTCCTCCGATTGACAATTGTTTTAAAAGAGCATCGGGTATTTCCGGTGCACCCGCAGTAACAATGATGCCATCATACGGTGCATACTCAGACCAACCAATAGTACCATCACCGAATCTACATTGAATGGAAGTTCCTTGAAATAATTCTTTGAGAATGGATCTTGCTGCATTGTACAATTCAAAATGTCGCTCAATCGTATAGACCGTCACACCCATTTCAGCAAGAATCGCTGCTTGATATCCGGATCCTGTACCAATTTCCAATATTGAATGACCGGGCTTTACTTCCAGTAACTCCGTCATGCGAGCAACTGTGTATGGCTGAGAAATGGTTTGATGTTTATCTATTGGCAATGCGATGTCTTCATATGCTCTTTGTTTAAAAGGGTCCGATACGAATTGTTCTCGAGGTACTGAGCCAAATGCTTGCAAAACCGCTTCATTTGTAATTCCGCGTTCTCTCAAAATCTGCACGAGGCCTGATCGAGCTTCAGTATAAAAATGTCGACTCATGAGTATTCACATAAGAATTCCGAACTTGCTGCAAAGATTCGGGGGATGATTAATCTGTATCAGAAATAGCGCCTGATGACAGATATTTTTGTAATAAACCGGGGAAGGTCTTGATGCCGATTTGTTGTGTGAGATGTCCTTCGCGTGCAATCGAAATCGAGCCTGTTTCTTCAGAAATGATCACGATCACAGCATCTGACTGCTCTGACAGACCAAGTGCGGCTCGATGTCTTGTTCCAAGATTACCCAAATCAGATCTCGACATATTGCTGAGGGGTAATACGCATTTCGCAGCAGTAATCATGTCATTTTCAATGATCACTGCACCATCATGCAAAGGTGATTTTGGATTGAATACTGAAAGCAGTAGCTCGGAACTGACCAATGCTTGAATCGGAACGCCTGTGTCTATGGTCATTTTGATATTCTGGGATCTCGGAAACACGATCAATGCTCCGACATGTCTGTCCGACAATTCCTTCACAGCCTCAACAATATCATTCAGAGATTGTGAAATATTTTTTTTCACGATTACCCGGAATAATTTTGTTCGCGTGATGACCAATAATACTCTTCGAATTTCAGGTTGAAACAGAATAATGAATGCAATGAGCCAGATATCGGCAATTGCGCGCAGAATCCAATTCAGTGCTTTAAGATTGAGTGATTGCGTAATAAATGACACAATCAACATGAGAATAAAACCAAGCAGGATTCTTACTGCAATGGTATCGCGCAATACGGAATACAATGCAAAGAACAGTATTGTCACGATACCAATATCCAGCACATCGATCAATGTGATCTGGAGAAATCCTATGCGAAACAATTCAATCATGATTGATGACTCAGCGAATGATCGTACCGATGCGTGACCATCGGATGGATGAGATCTTTTTGAAAAGATCAGAGATTGGACGACCCGTATCCCATGACCAATACACAATCATAGGAGTTCCAATGATACTTTCCATGGGAATGAATCCCCAATATCTACTGTCCTCACTATTATTGCGATTATCACCTAATCCAAAGCAATAATCTTTTTCAACTATATATGTTGATGTCTTTTTCCCATCAATCATAATAGCATCACCATCAATGGCAATGGAATGTTTTTCACGGCGAATAAACACTTCCCACTGTATCACATTTTCCTTTGTAATGGTAATTCTATCACCTTTCTTAGGGATGCGCATCGGTGCCCAGTCATCTCGGGTATTCCCATTTCCAATTGGAAATGAGTGATCCTTTTGTGCTTGCAACCACTGATCCATATATTCAGAAGGAGCCTCCATGGAAAGATCAAATTTTCCATCTTTTGGTAATCCAAATACCTTCCCATTAACATAGACAATTGTTTTACGAATCTCGATTGTATCTCCGGCAATGCCGACGCAACGCTTTAAGTAATAGGTAAAATCTCTTGGCTCCACATCATCTCTGTCACCCGGATAAATAAACACTATCACATCACCTACCTTTGGTGTTGAATAACCAGGTAGGCGTAAAAATGGGAGTGGTTTATTGATGAATGGAACCATTTGTGGAGTTGAGGGTGCATAGACCAATCGATTTACAAATACAAAATCACCCGTGGCAACTGTATTCTCCATCGAACCGGTTGGAACGACAAATGATCCAAAAAACAAACCATTGACTATCATGATGAAAAACACCGCACCGAACATGGTTTTGAACCATGAAACAATGTGCTCAATCGGAGTTTCTGGCTCTTTGCGTTTTGCATCACGAGCTTTTTTCCATTCTTTGTATCGATTGATCCAGTCGGTCATTGAGATTCTCGAGAATATAAGTGAATTATTGCCATTGGATGAGATAATACCAAGCATCCATTTGATTATACAGCATTCGTAATGCCTCCGGAGCAGTATCATCACCTTGATAATCAACAATAGATTTTCCACGAATCACACCATCTTTGGTATGAATCACTTTGAATAATACTGATGGCATATCGGTAACACCTTGCTTGACATATTTTGCCTGCAATTCATTCACATTCACTTTTTCAATGGCATTGAGCAATGAAGTGACGGAATCCTTGGAAATACTTCCAATCCTCTTCCCTTTCACGGGAACATTGAGAAATCCTTCATATTCGAGAGTTCCATCGCCATAAACAGTCATTGAGTATACAGGACAATTTCCCCTGCAGGCGGTTCTCTCAATAGTAATGCTATATGCTTCAGGAAAATCCTTCATTGGCACGGAACTAGTGGAACATGACATCACAAGGAATATCAAGAATAGTGAGAAGGATATAGTACTGAATCGCATATCATTTTCCGGATCTGAATTTATTGACATCAATATCATACCTACGGATTTTATTGTGCAATGTCTCGCGTGAGATTGCCAATAATACCGCCGCTTTGCTCACATTTCCATTGCACTTTTGTAATGTGGAGACAATTTTCATTTTATCTGCTCTTGCAATATCATCTTTCAATGAACCATCACTAGTGATTGAAAATTGATCGCTACCAGTTACTGCTTTTGGTTGTGTATATACATGATCATTCGTTGATGCAACGGAATGTATGTCTCTGATTTCAATCGTATCAGAAGATACAGTTTGTAAGACTACACGCAATGTACTTTGCAATTCTCGAACATTGCCTTTCCATGTGTGTTCTTGCAAAAATTCGATTGCTGATGGAGAAAACGATTTATTATCAACCATTTTTTCATTGTGTTTTTTCACATAATGATCAACAATCAATGGAATATCTTCTTTCCTCTCACTCAATGGAGGAATGGTGATTTCGCATTCTCTCAATCGATGATATAATTGCTCACGAAATTTTCCTTCACGCATTGCACCAAGCAAATCGCGATCTGTAGCAGAAACAAAGCGGACATCCACTTCTTCAGGTTCAACAGATCCGACTCGACGGATGATTTTCGTTTCAATCGGAAGCAGAAGATTTGCTTGTAATTCCAATGGTAAATCACCTATTTCATCCAAAAAGAGCGAGCCCTTATTTGCTTGATGAAATAATCCTTTTTTATTCTCATGTGCGCCTGAAAATGATCCACGCACATGACCAAACAATTCACTTTGAAATAATTCTCTTGGGATATTTGGGATATCAACCGTCACAATGGGATGATGTCCTCTTTTGCTTACGGCATGAATTGCTTCTGCCACCAATTTTTTTCCTGTCCCAGTTTCTCCAGTCACAAGCACATTTAAATCGGTTTTTCCAAAGCGAATAATTTTATCAGCAACCTTAAGTACTGCTTCACTTTTTCCAATAATGCCTTGTTTTTGTATCAATTTCAAGAGTTCTTGATGTTCTGTTTGAACCTGGTATTTTTCCAGAGTGCTTGTAAGAACATCGCGTAGTCGATCAGTGGAAATGGAACTCTTTTCGATGAAATTTACAGCTCCCATTCTGGTTGCTTGTACTGCGGTGGCAATTGTACCTTTCCCTGAAATCATGATGACAGATAAAGCAGGGTACTTTTTTTTACATTGTGCAAGTACATCCAAACCGTTCATTTGTGAATTCACAAATTCTATGTCCAACAACATCAAAGAATACTTTTGATGATAATTCTCTAAATGCGTTAGAGCTCCCTCTGGAGAATCACAAGAATGCGTTTTCCACCCAAAGTCCCCGATGATATCAGCCAAGGTTTCTGTAAACTCGGCATTATCATCCACCAAGAAAATCGAAATATCAGATGCCAAATGAATATCCCCCCTCGCACCTGCGAGGAATAAATGTAACAATCCGTCCACTTTGTTTAAATCCAACCTTCATATATATGTTTATTTTGATGCCGGAACTTTCTGCATCAGTGAATCATGTAATGTCCGAAACTCTTTGCTTCCAAATGTTGAGAATTCCGGATTCCAAATCGCCTTTTTATGGACATTAGTTTTAGCATTGATATACTCCACCGAACGATATGACTTGCCCGGCGAATATAATGATTGTATCGCAGTAAATGTCCCGATCATATCCTGCAACGTAGTACAAAAGAAATCCACATTCACGGAATCAATGCGCTTGATATTCATGACTTCATTACCATTTGTGCGATGCGCATTAAACACTCCGAGATCTTCAGCATGGATTTCATATCCGGTAAATGATCCGGATGCAATGTCACCATCACCCCATCTCAATATCGTACCCATGGTTCTTTCATTGATGCAAGTGGTTTTCGTATTCATGCAACCATGAAGGAATAATACCAATATCATGACAATAACGCTTTTCATCTTGTTCCTTCTTCGGATAAGAAGCGTTCAATTCTACGAATGCACACTTCCTTGCCGAGCATTTCCATTGTTTCATAGAGTCCGGCACCAACAGGTTTGCCGGTAATAATCATTCGCAGAGGATGGATAAACAATTTGGAGGTGATTCCATTTTCTTTGGTGAATGCACCGATTGTATCATTGATTGCTATATGATTGAACTCTTCCAAACCTTTCATAAGTGGAAGAAGTGATGAAATGATTGCGCTTGATTCTGCGGTCCAATGTTTTGCTTTATACTCTTCATCAATCACATAATCATCAGAGAACATATATGCGCCGAATCCTGGTATTTCATTGAGGAATGTGATGCGCTCTCTCAATAATGTCAAAATATCTTTTGCTCTTTCATCACTTATCTCGATATCATGCTCATGCAAAATGACCTGCAATTGAGGTAGAAGTGATTCTGGATTTGCATTGCGAAGATATTGTGCATTCATCCATTCAAGTTTCTTGGTGTCAAATATCGCACCTGCCTTATTCACTTTTTCGAGAGTAAATAGATCTATTAATTCCTGCATAGAGAAAATTTCTCTGTCGGAAGTTGGATTCCAACCCAATAATGCCACGAAATTGACTAGTGCATCGGCAAAGAATCCTTTTTCTCTGAAACTCTTTGCGAATACATCCCCAAATCGTTTACTCATTTTGGATCTATCCTCATTCAAAAGCAGCGGAAGATGTGCAAATGTAGGCATGTCCCATCCAAATGCCTGATAAAGTAGAACATGTTTTGGGGTGGAAGGGAGCCATTCCTCGCCTCGAATCACATGTGAAATTTCCATTAAATGGTCATCCACGACATTTGCCAGATGATATGTTGGAAAACCATCTGATTTCAGAAGAATTTGATCATCGACATCACGCGCATTGACAATCACTTCACCGCGAACGATGTCATTGAATCTAATTTCACCGGAAACTGGCACTTTCAATCTTATACAACAATCAGCACCTTGATCGAGCAATCGCTTTGTTTCGTCGGGTCCGAGGGTGTATTCACTGCGCATGACAGTCCGATCATACTTTGCTGCAATTCCCGCATTTTTTTGTCGTTCACGCATGGCTTCCAATTCCTCGGATGTGTCGAATGCGCGATATGCCATGTCATTAGCCAATAGCTCATCTGCATATTGTCTATACAATTTGGTGCGTTCAGACTGACGATATGGACCATGAGGACCCCCCTTTTCAGGACTTTCATCGAATTCCATTCCCGCCCATCGAGAGATGTCAATGATATTTTCTTCTGCACCTTCAACAAATCTGGTTTGATCTGTATCTTCAATGCGGAGAATGCAAGCACCACCATGATGTCTGGCAAATAAATAATTATACAATGCTGTCCTCAAACCACCTATATGAAGGAAGCCTGTTGGGGATGGCGCAAATCGAACTCTTACTGACATATTTCCTGCTTTGAATCTGATCAATTGGTATAAATGTGCACTGCTTCAGCAAAGGTATGTTCCGTTTCACGCAAACGAATGAGTAATTCGGAAACATTTGAAAAAATCTCAAAACCCGGAATAAGCTCACGAAGCATATAGTGAGCGATATTCTCAGCCGTGGAATAAAAGTCCACGGTATTCACTTTCATGGGGTGAGTCTTGAAGAATTCCATCATAACTGTATCCGATGAATCCAAAAGGAATGAATGATCCAAGCGATCAATCAGTGGTTGCACAAGCGCTTTTAGATCGAAATAATCAATCACCATTCCGGTCGCGGGATCAATGGTTCCAACAATTTCAACGCGCATGGTATATGAATGACCATGAATATTCTGACAACCACCTTGATGATAAGGAAGTCGATGACCCATCTCCCAATGAAAGTCTTTGGCGATTCGGGATTCCATCTTATCTCCTATGAGAAGCGGTTATGACGCTTGACATTCCACCTCTTATGCCCCAGTCTGTTGTGATGGTCATTTCAAGTGGATTGCATTGTTCAACCAAATCATCGAGGATCTTATTGGTTACCGCTTCATAGAATATACCCATGTTCCTAAATTCAAGGAAATAGTATTTGAGCGATTTCAATTCAAGACAAATTGCATCAGGAACATAGTCGATGGTCACGGTTGCAAAGTCCGGAAGACCGGTCAATGGACACACCGATGTGAACTCATGTAAAACATGTTTGATGCGGTACTGTCTTCCGACAGCTGGATTTGGGAATGTTTCTAAACGATCCATGGAATTACTGTATCTTTGTGCGGTGAAACAAACGCCTCCTATAGGGAGGTAAAGGCTTGTAAAAATACGGGTTTTCTGCGAATTAATGAAGAATACAACTGGTCATTATCTCTATGGCAGACGCTCTGTCATCGAAGCACTCAATGCAGGCAGAGAAATCGAGAAGATTTTTGTGCAATATGGCGCTGCCGGCGATGCAATTGAGGAAATACGAATGAAGGCAAGGCAGTCAAATGTAGCTTGCGCTATTGCCGATAAAATGAAATTTAATGAAATGGAACGCCGCATCCCTCTTGAAAGGGGGTCTTCACAAGGCGTCATTGCACTTACAACAATGATCGATTATCTTATTCTTTTCGATCTTCTTGATGCGGGATTGTCTGGGATGGCAAATCCACTGATCATTGCACTTGATGAAATCAATGATCCTCATAATGTTGGTGCAATTGCTCGGTCTGCTGAATGTGCAGGTGCCTCGGGTATGATCATTCCTATGGAAAATTCAGCTCCAATCACACCTGCGACATTCAAATCTGCCGCTGGAGCGATGGAATTCCTCCCTGTTTCCAAGGTAGACTCACTGGTTGTTGCTCTTCGCAATTGCAAAGCTGCTGGTTATGAAATTGTTGGAACCGATGAATCTGCTGAACTCAATTATACTGAAATGGGCATCTTCTCCGCTCCCACTATTCTCGTTATTGGAAATGAAGGCAAAGGGATGAGACCTGCCATCCGCAAAGAATGCACTAAACTGATTCGCATTCCAATGCATGGCAATGTGGAATCTCTGAATGCATCGGCCGCCGCATCTGTCATATTGTTTGAAAGGATCCGACAAGCGAGTTTGTGATTATGAGAATCATCTGTCTTACCGAAGAAACAACTGAAACTCTCTATGCAATTGGTGCCGATGAGCTCATCGTCGGCATCTCGGGATTCACCGTGCGTCCGGCAATTGCTCGTAAAACCAAACCTAAAGTTTCAACCTATCTCGATGCTAATATCAATGAAATCCTGAATCTAAAACCGGATCTTGTTCTGGCATGGAGCGATCTTCAAGCAAATATCTGCTCGCAATTGATTCAACATGGCATTGCAGTTCATTGCTTTAATCACCGAACGATAGATGGAATTTTGGAGATGGTCTCCATGCTCGGAAGAATCGTCAACAAAAGTATCGAAGCCGAAGAATACCGATCATTCCTCGAAAGAAGAATTGAGGATATGGCTGAAAAGTCAATACGCATGACTGTAAGACCCCGCATTTACTTTGAAGAATGGTTCGATCCTTTGATATCTGGTATTTCTTGGGTGAGTGAAATCATTGAATTATGCGGTGGAGTGGACATATTCTCTGAACATCGTGTTTTTCAGGATGCAAAAAGCAGAATCATATCTGATCCAAACATCATCATTGAGCGAAATCCCGACATTATTATGGCCTCATGGTGCGGGAAAGGGGTAAAAAAAGAGAAAATCACTTCAAGAATGGGTTGGGATGGCATCAATGCGATTGGTAATAATCAACTTTTTGAGATTAAATCTCCCATTATTTTACAGCCAGGACCTGCAGCATTGACCGATGGTATGGATGCCGTCAAAGCAATTATTGATGCATGGCATCAGAGTTTTACGAAATAACTCATTCCAAAAAACGAGGAATTCATCGGGAGTGGATTATATCTATCCACACTGAAATTCCACCCATGATATACTCTTATCCCAAGCATCGACACCCCCACTTCGGGTCTGAATCTCAAAGAACCACCTGAAAAATCAGTATAGTACAGCATTGATGCGCCAAAGGAAACAAACCAATTCATGGTATAATTGATCTTTGGAGCAATGATGAATTTTTCTGCATTCAAAGGTCCTGTTTCAATTCCCGCTGAAATCGTCCCAAGACCCTTGATACTTGTACTTTTTGGCCAATAGACCAAGCTTCCATAGCTATAAGTAGCCTCAATGGCTTTTCCTTTGTCACCGGCTTGCAAGCCGACTGTGATGCCTTGCACAGGAATATCGGATGCTCTCATCTCTTCACAAAGACAAGAAATCAGGATTGCGAGGATGATCGCAATTCGTTTCATCCCATGGCCAATCGAAATCCTGCTTCATCGATCGCTTGCAAAATGTCTTCATCGGAGACCAATTCCTGATCATAATCTATAATGGCCTTTCCGATGATGACTTCTTGTACATTCAGGCCTTTGATCGCTGTCAATTCTTTTGTAAGTGCTTTCACGCAATGTCCGCATGACATGCCGTCAATAGCCAATTCTTGATGTTTCATATGTTCCTCAAAATTAAAAATCAATATCATCCAATGCAGTACCGGAACCAATAAATCCGGTAGGTTCATCGAATTGAATGGATAAATTTTCAAACCGTGCAAAGCTCTTGAGATAGGCCAAACGGATATCACCGACAGGACCATTTCTTTGCTTTGCAATGATAATTTCGGCGGTACCTTCAGTGGAGGATCCGTCTTCCCAAGTAAGAATGCCATATTGTTCGGGTCTATTAACGAACATCACAACATCTGCATCTTGCTCGATGGACCCAGATTCACGCAAATCTGAGAGCATCGGTCTTTTATCGGCTCGGGTTTCAACACCCCGATTTAGCTGCGAAAGTGCAATCACCGGTATATTTAATTCTTTCGCTATCTGTTTGAGTGATCTTGAAATTACTGAAATTTCTCTTTCTCTACTCTCAGCTTTTGGAGGAGAAACAAATTGCAAATAATCCACGACGATGATTTTGATATCATGTTCGGCTTTCAGTCTTCTACATTTCGCGCGTATCTCCATCACCGTGAGCGTTGCACTGTCATCAATCAATAATGGCGATTCAGACAAAACATCAATAGATGAAGAAATCTTTGCCATATCTGATTTTTGGATGCGATTCGTTCGCATATCATGTGCATTCACTCTCGCCTCTGCGCTCAAAAGGCGTATCATGAGCTGATTTGCGGCCATTTCTATCGAGAAAAATGCAACAGGTTGCTTGAATTCAACGGCAATATTTCGTGCGATGCTCAATGCAAATGCTGTTTTTCCCATGGATGGTCTGGCAGCGATGATTATCAAATCCGAATCCTGAAAACCTCCCAATATATCATCAAGTTTCGTGAAACCTGAAGCAAGTCCAGTAATTCCTGATTTTGAATCCTGCTCATTAAATTTCATGAGCATATTAAAAGTATCATGAGCAATTTCCTTCATGGTCATGAAGCTCTTACCCAATCTTTGCTCGGCAATTTGAAAGATTTTTGATTCTGCTGCATCCACTTCCTCTAGTGCATCGGTAGTTTCATCATAGGCATGTACTAGAATTTCACCTGCCACGGAAATGAGAGAGCGCTTAATATATCTCTCCAAAACGATGCGAGCATAATACTCAACATTCGCCGCAGTGGGGACCATCGATGTGACTTCAATCACAGCATATGTTCCACCTATTTGCTCCAAAACACCAAGTCTGCGTAATTCCTCGGCTAGCGTGGTGATGTCCACATTCACGGCCTTGGAAAAAAGCTTTAACATCGCATCATACATGATACGATGAGATTCTTTATAGAATGCTTCCGGTTTGAGAATTTCAATGACTTTTGGTATAGCGGCTTTATCCAAAAGCATAGCACCCAATACTGCCATTTCGGCATCCATTGAATGAGGCGGAATCTTGCCGATCAATGTATCATAATGCATGGGAACATTCATATTCCCCTCGCGGGAATCCTTGCGTTTCCCGGAAGGTACCGGCATTTGATCAAAATAATTCATGACAAATCCTTTCTGTTTTGGACTGCAAAAGTAGTGTTTATTTATGATTTTCGACATGCTGAACACAGTATGTGAAGAAGTGCGCTTGTTATCCACTATACACTGTGGATAAGCAGGTAGTTTATGATGATTCTGTGCTTCTTCAGGGTCTTTTGCGGGATTCATTGACGCATATAACTGCTTTCATTTTATTATCTTTGCAATCAGTACACAATTAGATCGGAACAATAATGCTCGAGCTTCCAATACTTCAAGACATACAAGCTGAAAAAGTCATCAGTTCAGCAATACACACGGCTCATCAGCGCAAGTTATATATTGAAACATATGGCTGCCAGATGAATGTGAATGATACCGAAATTGTGCGTGGAGTGATGCATAATCAAGGGTATGCGATGACCGACACTCCAGAATCTGCTGATGTGATATTGCTAAACACTTGCGCCATTCGTGATAATGCCGAAAAGAAGATTCATGAGAGATTGAATCATTTGAAGTATTACAAAAAACGCAATCGTGATTTAGTTGTGGGTATTCTGGGTTGCATGGCTGAAAGACTTCGTGAAACTCTTCTTGAAAAAGAATTGGTCGATGTGGTTGTGGGGCCTGATGAATATCGAACAGTTCCGGAGCTTATTTCAAGGGCATATTCTGGAGAAAAAGGAATTGCGGTGAAACTCAGTCGCGTTGAGACATATGATGACATCCTTCCATTCAGAACTGAGGGCATCAGTGCTTGGGTTTCCATCATGCGTGGCTGCGATAAATTCTGCACCTATTGCATTGTTCCCTTCACGAGGGGTCGCGAGCGTTCACGAGCATTCGCATCTATCGTTGATGAGGCAAAATCGCTCTATGATCAAGGGTTCAAGGAAATCACACTGCTTGGTCAGAATGTCAATAGTTATCGCGATGAACATTCCGGAAAGAATTTCGCTGAACTCCTCGATGCATGTGCAATAGCAGTTCCCAGCATGCGTATTCGCTATACCACTTCACATCCTCAGGACATGAGTGACCAATTGATTGAAACGATGGCAATGCATGATAATATCTGTAAGTATATCCACCTTCCTGTACAATCCGGATCCAATCGCATTCTTTCACTTATGAATCGTACGCATCCTGTCGAACATTATTATGAGCGAATCGAGATGATTAAAAAACTCATGCCAGATTGCGCTCTTTCCACTGATATCATTACCGGATTCCCTACCGAAACCGAAGAGGATCATGAAGCCACAATGGAACTCATGCGAAGAGTGCGATATGATGGCGCTTATATGTTCAAATATTCACCACGCGAAAGAACCAAAGCTTGGAAAATGGGCGATGATATTCCTGATGAATTAAAAATTCGCAGACTCAATGAAATCATCAATCAACAAAATGCAATTGCCCGAGAAATCAATCAAGAGTTAATCGGCAAGATTGAACATATTTTGATAGAAGGACCAAGCAAGAAAAATCCAATGGAATGGCAAGGAAGAACAGATACCAATAAAATCACAATTGTACCTCAAAATGAGTATACTCCATATGTGATAGGTGATATCATTTCAGTCAAAATCAATAAGGCTTCAAGCGCAACATTATTAGGAAGTCTCATATAAACTTGAGAACATTATCAGGGGAATATCATGGATAAGCGCAAGGCAGGGAGTATCGCCGAAGATACTGCAGTGAAATTTATTGAAGAATTGGGATATCGCATCAAAAAGAAAAATTTTACATTCGGTAAAGTCGGTGAGATTGACATCATTTGCGAATATGAGAATATGCTTATTTTCATCGAAGTAAAAGCTCGTTCCCATCATGCATTTGGGGCTCCTGAGTCCTCCATTACATCAAAGAAAATCAAATCCATCAAAAGAGTTGCCGAAGGATATCTTTATATCAATAAAATCCACGATAAACCATGTAGATTCGATTTGATTGCCATTGATTTTCTCAATGGAGAGCAAAATATCAGACATCTCATCAATGCGATGTGAATAAGCCTTACTTCTTCGCCGGAAAAGTCACTTGCAATTCAACTTCCTTGTCCTCACGAGGACCACGCAATACAGTCATATTTGTTGAATCTCCAGCTTTAAATTTGCCAAGGGCAAAAGTATAATCATATACATTTTTTATGACGGTCGTGCCCATTTTGACAATAATATCATCGGCAATAAGACCTGCTTTTTCACCCGCTCCTCCTTCCCTCACACCAGTAATTCTCATGCCTTTGGGATGATCGCTATAATCAGGTGTGATGCCGAGAGATACTTTGAAAGACATTACTTGTCCGGGCTGGGCGCTTGATTTTACTTTTATATAATCGGGTTTTTGATACTTTGCATCAATCGCAGAGAGTGTTTGTATAACCATTTGTACAATCGTGCTTTCGCCATCATAATTGATTTTTTCCCAAGTATCACTTGGTCGATGATAATCTCCATGCAAACCAGTAAAGAAAAAGAGAACCGGTTTTTCTTTTCCATAAAAGGATGCATGATCACTCGGACCAAAACCATCTTCGGTATAGGATAATGTCAAAGGATGCAATTTGCCGATTGAATCCACAATGGGTTTGAATTGTGAGGAAGTACCAATACCACCAATATTCAATTTGCCATCTTTCAATCTTCCGATCATATCCATATTTATCATCATTGCAATGCTATCAAAACCAATCGTGGGATTCTTTACGAAATGTGCAGAGCCGAGCAGCCCTCGTTCTTCAGCTGTAAATCCAATGAACATGAGAGGTCTTTTTAATGGACTCTTGGCAATTGCATCTGCTATTTCAATTATGCCAGCTGTACCGGAAGCATTATCATCCGCGCCATGATGAATCGCACTTTCTTTTATACTTGATAATGTACCCGAACCTTCGCCTCCCCATCCCAAATGATCAAAATGAGCTCCTATAACTATCACTTCATTTTTTTTAGAAGGATCAGTACCGGGAATATATCCGATGACATTAGAAGTTTGTACCTTTTTCTCGGACAAAGAAATATGAATATTCATGGAGTGATCAGCAAAGATTTTACTTGCGGGCTTTTTACTTGACTTAATCTCATTCTCCAAAGAAGTCACATTCAATTCCGGTAAATACGA
Source organism: Ignavibacteria bacterium (assembly GCA_947491315.1). Lineage (GTDB taxonomy): Bacteria > Bacteroidota > Ignavibacteria > Kapaibacteriales > UBA961 > UBA961. The sequence goes on along the minus strand of CANLII010000005.1, from coordinate 44,997 downwards.
TTCAATAGTAGAAGTAAGGGCATTGAGTATGAGCATGCCATCCACTTTTCCGCCTTGCTCGAAACGCAATGGCATGAGTGAATCCGGAAATTGACTACCTGAAACGCAAAGCAATGCTTTTGCACCCTTCTCTTTTGCTGTCATTGCCTTGCTTCTCAAACCAGCGAATTGCGAGAGATTGCCATGTGGACTATCCTGTTCCGGAGCGCCTCGCAAGACAATCACAAGAGCATTTTTCACATCAATTCCGCCATAATCATCATAATTGTCAGACGGTGAAGAAATACCATATCCCGCAAAGACAATTGGACATTGAGCCATTCCCGTATCACTAATGCCAAGCGGGATGAACTCTTTTTGCAATAAGAACGAATGTCCTTTTTTCCCATGATTTAGGACAAGTGCATTGCCCTTAGAATTCAATAGAATATCGGTGACAATTGAAAAGTCTTGGAAATAATCAGCTTGATTATAGGGTTGCAAACCAATGTTTTTGAACTGCTTCTTGATATATTCAGCCGCAAGCACATTTCCTTTAGTTCCCGGTGCTCTACCTTCCAGAGAATCTGATGACAAATACTGCACATGCGATTGAATTCTCTTGACTCTCTCATCAGCATGAAGAAAGGATAGAGAACAAAGAAAGAGGGTAAGAAAGGGTAGAAGATTCATGACATTGGGAGATTTATTGCATAAAAAAAGAGCATGACACAAAAATAGTCATGCTCAGGGATTCATCAAACATGAAGATATCAACCATCAAAATCTACAAGCACATCATCGGTCAAAGGATGTGCCTGACAAGTAAGGATATATCCTTCTTCCATTTCATCATCAGTCAATGCTTCTCTGCTGTCCATGTGCACTTTACCCGTACGAAGTTTCGCTCTGCATGTACAGCATGCGGCAATCTGACATGCATATGGCGGATCAAGTTGTTGTCTGATGCCGGCTTCTAATATGGTCTCGCCGGGATTGACAGTGATATCAAAGGAGCGACCATACAATTTCACGGAAATCTGTTTTTCTTCCATTACTTCTTCTTGTGCTTCGACATCTTCTTCAACCGATATCGGAGCCGTGAAAAATTCTCTATGAATGCGCCCGGAAGGAATATTATGTGCCGTAAGCACCGACTCTGCATTGGACATCACGGGTGCGGGACCACAGATATAATATTCAGCATGATTATCAGAAACAAATGGGCTGAGTAATTCTTCAAGCATTTCAATGCTGAGCACTCCTTTTAACTCTTCAGGTCCATGTTCGAGAACATGCTTCACTTTCAAAGCAGGATATTGAGACTGAAGCTCATTCAATTCGCTAGAAAACATGATGGATGCTTGATCACGATTACCATAGAGTAAAGTGACAGTTGAAATAGGTTCCTTCAGCAATACACTTTTCGCAATTGACAAAAGCGGCGTGATACCACTTCCACCACCAATCAATACGATATGTCTTGAAGTATCGGAATTTACCTTCAATGTAAAATTACCCATCGGCTTCATGATTTGAAGAGTATCTCCGATATTCAAATCATTGTTTAAATAAGTAGAAACCAGTCCACCCTCAGTTTGCTTCACACCAATGGTGAGGGGCTCACCTGAAAAAGGAGATGAGCATAAGGAATAAGCCCGATTTGCTTTTTGTCCGGATACTTCGACCTTCACGGTAATGTATTGTCCGGATATATACGCAAATTCCTCCTGCAACTCCTCAGGGATTGCGAATGAAATGGCAATGGACTGTGGGGTCAATCTTTTGATTGCAGATACTATAAGATTCCTGAACATGAAAATTCCAATGGTAAATAATGTCAATTCAAATACTCATCACCAAAAGCCCAATTCCAATTTTGCGGCTTCGCTCATCATGGATTTATCCCATGGTGGATCAAAAGTAAGTTCCACATTGACTGTTTGAACTTCAGGCACTTCCAAGACTTTTTGTTCAACTTGACCGGGTATTAGTCCGGCTGCAAAACATCCAGGTGATGTCAAAGTCATGATCACTTCCGCCTTTTTTATGTCTTCATGGAAACGAACGGAATAGATCAAACCAAGAGCAAATATATCTACAGGAATTTCTGGATCATAGACTGTTTTGATTGCCGCAATGATGCGATCCACAACGGGAACATCAGAATCCGGCATGACTTCTTGTTTTGGTTCTTGATGATTTTCATTATCATCAAGTTTGAGAGAGACAAATTGTTTCATATAATGAGATTATGTGGATACTATATTATTCGGTGCTGACATTTGTTTGGCCATGCATTGCATTATTCATCGTGTGCCAAGCCAATGAAGCGCATTTCACACGGGCGGGGAATTCTCGGACGCCGGTGAATACAGCCATTTTACCAAGATCATCAGTTTCAATAATTTCATCCATTGAAGCTGTGAAAATACCATGAAATTGCTTGAAGAATTCCTCTGCTTCGTGCACTGTTCTCCCTTTCAAAACCGTAGTCATAATAGAGGCAGAGGAAGTTGCTATGGCACATCCCGAACCTTTGAAGGTGATATCTTCAATGATGCCATCATTGATTTTCATGAAAATCATGACTTCATCACCGCATAGAGGATTATGTCCTTCAGCGCAATGAGTGGGATCATCCAATCCCCCAAAATTCCGAGGATTCTTATTGTGATCCAGTATCATTTGCTGATACAAAGACTGTATATCATTCATGTTTTTGCCAAATTTGAAAAGTAAGAACTGTATGATAACGAAAATTTCACAAGAATCGTTCATTCCGAAACTTCGAAATTAGGGGATATTCCGTAAATTACAAGAGGATAGAGTTGCGATAGTTCTTCGCGCTCACGATGTTCCACTCCATCCGGTAACCGAAATTCATGAATTCAAAGATCATTTCCGAAGGCATCACCTTTGATGATGTACTACTTATTCCTCGTTATTCAGAGGTATTGCCACGCGAAACTTCACTTAAAACACGGATTACAAAGAATATCACATTGAATATTCCGGTTATTTCCGCCGCCATGGATACAGTGACTGAGTCCGAGATGGCTATTGCCATTGCTCGTGAAGGTGGAATTGGCATCATCCACAAAAACATGTCAATACAAGACCAAGCAGATGAAGTGGATAAAGTGAAGCGCTCAGAGAGTGGAATGATTCGCAATCCTATCACCCTCAAAGCTGATAATACCGCCTTGGATGCTCTCACCTTGATGGCCAAATACAAAATTGCGGGTTTTCCGGTTATCGATGATTCAGGTGCATTAATCGGTATTGCCACAAATCGTGATTTGCGATTCAAAACAAATGGCTCACAGCCAATTTCTGAATTGATGACCAAAGATAATATCGTCACTGCGCCACTGGGAACGACTCTCGAAGAAGCAGAGCAGATTCTGGAAAAGTATCGCATAGAAAAATTGCCAGTAGTTGATGAAAATAGTCAATTGCAAGGACTCATAACCTTTAAGGATATTCAGAAAAAGAAGAAATACCCAAATGCATGTAAAGATGAATTGGGCAGATTAAGAGTTGGCGCGGCAGTGGGCATTACAGGCGATACAATGGAAAGAGTGAAAGCACTTCATGAAGCCGGCGCGGACATTGTTATCATTGATACTGCACATGGTCATTCTCGCGGTGTATTGGACATGATACGAGCGGTAAAATCTACATTCCCCACACTTCAAATCATTGGTGGAAACATTGGTACTGCAGATGCGGCAAAAGCTATGATTGAAGCTGGAGCAGATGGCGTAAAAGTGGGAATTGGTCCCGGAAGTATTTGTACAACACGCATCATTGCCGGCGTTGGAGTTCCTCAACTCACTGCCATTATGGATGCTGCCTCGGAAGCACATAAACATGGCGTTCCGGTCATAGCAGATGGTGGAATCAAACAAACTGGTGATGTTGCAAAAGCAATTGCAGCCGGAGCAGATTGCGTGATGATTGGTGGGATGCTTGCAGGACATGAAGAATCACCCGGTGAAAAAATTCTGCTAGAAGGTCGTGCATATAAGATGTATCGTGGCATGGGCTCACTCGGTGCAATGCAACAGGGCTCGGCAGACAGATATTTTCAAGACATGGAAGATGGTCTTGCAAAGCTTGTTCCCGAAGGAATTGAGGGAAGGGTTCCATTCAAAGGAAATGCAAGTGATACCATTTATCAATTAACAGGTGGTTTGCGTGCTTCTATGGGATATTGTGGATGCGGAACCATTTCCGAATTGCAAGAACATGCTCGATTTGTGAAGATTACCGGTGCAGGACTCAAAGAATCACATCCACATGATGTGGTTGTAACCAAGGCCTCACCAAATTATTACTCTTGATAGATATTGATGGATGAATCATCCGCACAGCTTCCTCTTTCACTGAAGAGAGAGATGCAATCATATAAGAGATTTCTCGTTCTGGAAAAAGGGGTGAGCGAGAATACTGTTTCGGCATATATGTTTGACATCGAGAGATTTAGCACCTTTATTGTTCATCAGGGAATGGAGAAATATGCATTTATTGAAATTCAACATATTCATTCTTTCCTATTGATGCTCGAAGAATTGGGCTTGGCATTATCATCTCGCACAAGAACATTGTCTTCACTTCGCGGATTTTTCTCTTTTTTGTTTTCTAATAAAGTCATCGACACTGATATCACTGAAAAAGCTGAATTACCCAAGTCGCGAAGAAGTTTACCGGATACACTTTCCATTGATGAAATGCTTGCCATTTTGGAGCAACCCGACATCACAACAAAAGCAGGTATTCGAGATAAAGCCATGCTTGAATTGCTATATGCATGTGGTCTTCGTGTTTCTGAATTATGCGGAATCAAACAAAGAGACATGCTTTTGGAGCAAGAAGTGATTCGTGTGTTTGGAAAGGGTTCCAAAGAACGAATTGTACCAATTGGAAGTTCTGCATTGGAATGGGTTGCAACATATCAAGTGGAAGTCAGACCCCATTTCATGAAATCCAGAGTTTCGACAAATGACATTCTCTTCTTGAATCAAAGAGGAACGGGAATCTCAAGAATGAGCGTTTGGAATATCGTCAGCAAAGCCACGATGGATGCAGGTATAAAAAAGCATGTGCATCCACATACATTCAGGCATTCTTTTGCAACACATTTGCTTGAGGGAGGCGCGGATCTTCGTGCATTGCAAGAAATGTTGGGTCATTCAGATATAAGCTCCACGCAAATTTATACGCATATTGACCGCGAATTCATTCGACAGGTGCATAAGACCTATCATCCCCGCGGTTGATCATTGGGCTTGAAGAATACATTCCTTCGGATTTGTTTTTGATCGCATTTGTGAGACCACTTTCCCCTTTCCTGTCAGTCGAGCTTTATACCCTGAAGCATGCAAAACCGACAATGCGCGTCGAATGCTCATTCCGCGTACATCAGGCAAGGGTTTGAGTATGGTAGGTTTGCCGGGTACTTTCTTGATGACTGCACTTGTGTCTTTCAATGAGAATGTCTTGGATTGTTTTCTATTGAGTATGGCATCTTGCGTGCTTACTATGATACTCTTGCCTTTTTCCAACCATATTCCTTCCGGAATTGATTGATAAATGATGGTTCCATGATCAGCACCCTTGATGCGTAAACCAATATGTTGCAATATCTCTTGTGCATGTTCATAAGTGAGTCCGCGCAAATCAGGAACAATTGCTGAGTCTTGCACTCTTTGTCTGGCCCCCGCATTAGTCCTTTCAATGTCTTCAACCGGAATGCGAGATGCAGTAATCCATTTTTGTGCAATTTTTTTGAAAATCGGAGCAGATGTAGAACCGCCATAAATGGAGGATTTGGGTTTATGGAGCATAACTATCATCGCAACCTTAGGCGCATCAGCAGGAAAATATCCTACAAATGAAGCAGTATAATCTTGCTTGGAATATTGTCCATTCACCAATTGCTGAGCCGTTCCCGTTTTACCGGCAATTGGCATTCCTGTAATTCTCGCCTCTTTACCGGTTCCATATTCAACAACGCGCTTGAGCATATATGTAAGAGTTTTTGCGGTCTTTTTTGAAAGCACGGATCTGATTCTTTGCACCTTCGTTTCTGAAATCACTTTCTCATCGGGGCCGATGATTTTCTTTACCATGAATGGTCGCATCATCTCACCGCCATTGGCTATAGTAGAAAATGCATTGACCATTTGCAGTGCAGTGGCACCCAGTTCATAACCATAAGCCATGAATTTCTTAGTTGTCTTGCTGAATTGTTTCGGTCTTTTCAAAATGCCGGGAGCTTCACCCGGGAAATCAATACCCAATACTATTCCGAATCCAAAATCTCTGGCATACTTGTAAAACTTGAAATCATCTATCTTTTCGGATAATTTGGCGAATACGATATTACTGGATTGCTCTAATGCCTCCGTGAATCGAACCTTCCCGATTGGATGCGAATCCTTGATTTCATAATCACCGACTCGTAGCGTGCCATTCATTCCATGTACCCATGAATCAGGATTGATTATACCCTCTTCCAATGCAGCACCTGCCGTAACTAGTTTAAAGGTAGAACCTGGCTCATACATATCGGTGATACCATGAATCCGCTTGGCATCCGAAATGGCATTCTGAGGATTGGTCGGATTATATGTTGGCCATGAAGCAATCGCGAGCACCTCACCAGTTGAAGGTTCCAGAGCAATCACGGTTCCACCTTCCGCTTGTGAAGAATTGACACCTTCAGCCAATTCATATTCGGCAATTCTCTGAAGTTCAATGTCCAAAGTCAATTGAACTGCATTTCCCGTACGAGGTTCTTGTACCGGAATTTCATGAGAATAATACAAATTATTTACAGCATCTCTTCTCATGAAAGTTCTGCCATTGATTCCTCTGAACAATGAATCTAGCATCAGTTCAATGCCGGCAGTACCTTTTTTGTCAGGATCCGTAAAACCCACTATTTGAGCGGCTCCCGAGCCGAATACATAACTTCTGCGATAGGTTGGAATCTTGATGAAACCCGGATCACGAATTGTATCAAGCATGATATGTCGGGCCGTCACATCCCTTGCCAAATAAGAGAATTCCTTCACTCCGTGATTGATCTTATCCATCCAATACTCGATGGATTCACCAATTGCCAGGGAAAGTGCGGTTGCAATTCCTATTTTGTTTACAACTTTTGTGATATCAACTGCATAGGTCATTGCCTTTACATTCGCTACGATCACTCTGCCATTTCTATCAAGAATCTCCCCTCTTTGTGCTTGCAAAGTCACGGGCACCATATGCTGTTTTCTCTTCCCCTCCATGATTTCACCCGCCTTGATCACCTGCACATAGAATATGCGAATCAATGCAATTGAGAATAAAAAGAGAAAAAAACCAAACATGAATTTGAGTCTATCTGGAGGGAAGACAAATTCCATGGAAATTTGCTGATCATCCTCTCCGCGAGATTGTCGGTTTTGACTTTGCCTAGCGCTCATGAATTAAAGCCGGAAATATGCTGCACTGCAAATATACGGAATCGATGTTTTGTAACTTTATATACAATGTACCCCTTTCGGACAAACTTGCGAGAAATGAGATGTATCATTTTGCGTATCTTTGCCAATCATTTCAGGAGTTAGACATGAGTGGAAAAACCTATATCGTTTATGATATCGAGACAGCGGGCATGCCCATTGATTCTTTCGATGAAGCAAGACAAGACTATCTTCTCCGCGGGGCAAGTACGGATGAATTGCGTGAGAAGAAAATTAATGAAATGGCACTTTCGCCCTTAACTGGCCAAATCATAACGCTTGGATTAAAAGTCATGCAAAAAGCAGAAGATGGCTGGACGGAAGTAAGAAGTGGTGCATTTATGACAGATCCGGCCATGCCTGAAGGTGAAATGAAAACCGAGGATTTGCCATCCGGACATAAAATGGTGCTCTGCAGTGAAGTAAAATTGCTAGAAAATTTCTGGAAATTGCTCACAATCTATCCATCACCGCATTTGATCACATTCAATGGTCGTGGATTTGACGCCCCATTTGTGATGCTTCGATCAGCACTACTCAAAGTGAAACCACCATTCAATCTCATGCAAGGCACCAGGTTCAATTATCGTGATTCACATACAGATTTGCTCGATGAATTATGCTTCTTCAATCCTCAGCAATCTGGTGCAACTCGAAGATATAATTTTGATTTTGTGGCTAAAGCATTTGGCGTGCAATCTCCAAAAGAAGCCGGAGTGGATGGCTCGAAAGTCGGTGAATTATATGCAGCAGGCAAGTATGACATCATATCGGAATATTGTCTTCGTGATGTAAAAGCCACATGGGAATTGTATGTGGCCATGAAGGAATTCATTCCGGACATTCGCTGACATGCATCTCTTTCGACTATGGATCACACTCTTCAAAAATTGTCTCTCGCGAGATATGGAATTCCGCTTGCATTTTGCCCTTCAAGTGATGGTTGACATTATTTGGTGCGCCGTTCAAATCGGATTTTTTGAAGTGATGTTCATGTATACCCCGTCATTTGCTGGACTTTCCAGGAGCGAGGCATATTTGTTTTTAGGGACCTTATTCATCGTTGATTCTTTCAATATGATGCTGGTTGCTTCAAATTTCTGGCATTTCCCAAGACATGTAAATACAGGTGAATTAGATTTCTTTCTTCTAAAACCCGTATCGCCATTATTCTTGATTTATTTCCGATTCATCAATACAGCATCGATGGTGAATGTTGGGGTAAGCATCATCATTTTCATCATGGGATTATTGATGCATGATCAGTCGATTTCTGCATTTCAATGGATTGGTTGGCTTGTGGGTCTGATTTGTGGTTCTATCATTTTGTTTTCCCTCGAAACAATCGTCGGAAATATGTCCTTCTTTTTTGTGAATGCCTCTGGAGTGCAAAGCATCTTTTATGCATTGTATCAAATCGCCATGAGGCCCGATGGCATTTATAATTCCGCAATGCGCCGAATATTCATCACGATTTTCCCTCTTTCTTTGATTGCATCCGTTCCCTCTTCCATGCTCTTCAATACTGCTTCCGTGGAAATGTTCGTGATTATGGTTGTTATGACAATAATCATGGCAACTGTATCAGTGAGATTCTTTTCTTTTGCACTCAAACGATATAATGGCGCAAGCAGTTGATTACATCCACATTGAAACAATCTTAATAAACCCATAAAAGATCGGTGCAGCAAATAGCATGCTGTCAAATCTATCGAATACTCCACCATGTCCCGGAATAAGCTCCGAACTGTCTTTCACATGCGCATCTCTTTTGATCATAGATTCCACCAAATCTCCGATTGGAGCAAAAAGACCAAGTAAGATTGAGCCAATAAGCATGAGCCACAATGGAAATGTCGGCATGAGAAAATATGTTCCGGCCATCATTGTAAGTATTGTTCCCAACAATCCGATGATTGCCCCTTCAATGGTTTTTTTCGGACTGATATGTGACATGAGTGGTCTTTTCCCAAATGCCATACCACCAAAATAGGCAAATGTATCACCTGCCCAAACACCGATAAAGAGCAAGATTACCAATGCTGAACCAGCCTCCATGCTCATTTGTGCGAAATACGGTGCGATATATCCTTGCACTTCAAATTCTCGCAAAGCAATCACATTGGAGAGCATCACAGGCACATATATAATAGCACCAAGAGTGGACACCACAGAACCTGCCGGTGAAGCATGTTTTTCTTCATAGGAATTGACAAGTTCAAGGGAAAGGGTTGATAATCCGGCAAGTGACAAAACAAGCAATAAGAGAAATGCTGAATGTTCGCCGGCAAAGTCTAATAATAGCATCCACACAAATCCCGTAATCATACCAATCATTGGATGCGGAGCAAATCCCTTTGCAGAGAGAAGCATATATAATTCTCTTAATGCAAGCACGGCAACGATGGCAAAAAAGACGGTAAAATAAGGAGAACCAAGAATGACCATCCAAATCATGAAGGGGATCCCGATCAGACCCATAATGATGCGTTTTGCAAGCGTGCTCATGAAGAAACTCAATTGAAGAAACAAAGCATGACCTCCACTTTGGAAGGCGCTTAAAATTACCGTATTTTGTTCATACTTGAACCCAAAGATTTACCCCATAGAGTGATTGAAGCAATGGCGATTTATACATTGGAAGATAAAAGAACATCCATTCTCCTGCTTGGCGGATCTCGTCATTCCGCAGAAATGGCAATTAGATTAAGAGACAGAGAGATTCCCTTCAGCATTTATCTCTCATTTGATGATGCACATCTCTTTAGCATGTCTGATTTGCCGGTATTGCCACCACATTTGATTCCTTTTTTAAATGAAGTGGTTTCAACGATCTCGGATATCACCATACCACCAGATATCATCATGGATTGTTTGCCGGTGGCGGCTGAACTCAAAATTCCCATGATACATGAAGTTGCCGAAGAATTTCCTCAAGCACTCATTATGTCTTCAACACTTGCATGTACAGCAACTGAGATTATGCATTATATACAAGATTCACATGATGTTATTGGCTTTGGCTTCATACCAAATCATACAGGCACTACCAATATTATAGAATTGACTAAAGGTCTCAATGCATCAGAACATAGTTTACGCAAAATCGAATCTTTGATGAATGCCGCAGGATATGCCTGTGAAATTGTTGAAGATCGCGTAGGACTGGTCATGCCACGCATATTGGCAACGCTCATGAATGAGGCTGCATTTGCCTTTTTAGAAGAAGTTGCAACTCGTGATGATATTGATGCAGCCATGAAATCTGGAGTGAATTATCCCCACGGATTGCTTGAATGGGCAGATATAATTGGACTTGATACGGTGCTTTCGATTTTGGATGCATTATATGCGGAATATAGACAAGAGCGTTATAGACCCTGCATACTCTTCAGACAATATGTTCGTGCTCGCTGGATTGGCAAAGCCGGTGGAAAAGGATTTTATACGCATGCTTCGGGTTTTGCATGAATGACAATAAAGGGATTGAACCAATCATTCGTGTTTTTTGCGATTTTGATGGAACAATCACGAGGAAAGATTCAGGAGATGATTTCTTCCGTACATTTTCCTCATTCGAGCCAGCGCATTCCGATTTGATGCATGGATTATATTCCGTCAAAGAATATTATGAGAAGGTAAGTTCTGATCTTTCTTTAACCAAAGAAGCACTTCAGACATTCTGCGATTCATGCGATGTCGACGCATATTTCGGTCAATTTCTCGAATTCGTGCAAAAACAAAATTGGACAATGTGTATTGTCAGCGATGGTTTTGACATCTATATCGATGAGATTCTGAGAAGAATCAATGCAGAAGATATTCCGGCTTATCACAATCAGTTGCAGTTACAATCCGACTCTCAATCATGGAAGCCTGTTTTTCCCAATGCCGATGAGCGTTGTTCCTGCTTTTGTGCTTCCTGCAAAACAAAGATTGTACTTGGAAAAAGTCATCCCGATGATTTGATTATCTATATTGGAGATGGACTTTCGGATACTTGTCCGGTGCACTATTCCGACATGATTTTCGCAAAAGGAAATTTGTCATCGTATTGCAATCAACATGGAATCATGCATCATAATTGGAATAGTTTTTTTGACATCATTCAAGTGTTGAAGAAAAGAAAACCCGTTTTGCGAGACATCGCAAGAAAAGAAAGGAAAAAAGCATTCATCGCGGAATAATACTCATATGTTTCAGCAATTCATATCATCATATTCAGAACAACTCTTTCTCTCACTCGGAGAAAAAAGGGACCGATATGCTTTGAATGAACTTGCTGCAAATCCGGTTTTACCAGTTTATACTCAGTCATTTATATCCTCTGAAATCGCTTGGTGGTCATATACAGCTGTTTTAAGAAAAGATTTTGGCCCTCATTTCCCCATCAATCATGAACAAGCATTTGCATCCGGTGAAGCATTGAGTCATTATCTCAATTCCATTGCAGAATGCGATGCCAATGAATTGCAAGAAATGATTCGACTATCCATCGAAATGCATTTGAATGCACTTGTCAGACCAATTATGACATCATCACGATTTCTTTTCAGAAATGAGTCCTTGAAATCGGCGCGTGAATTACAATTGCGAGCACAAGCACTATCATACTCCATTCCTTTTGTGCATGAAGCAATTCAATCTTGCATTGGCATTGATTCAAGACATCCCGCCGCATTATTAATCAAGAAGGAACAATTCACTGAAGAAATTGAGCATGCAAGTACAGCATTCATATACAAACAGCATCCAAAAGATTTGAGTATTTCCCTCTTGAAGATGTTTGAATTCATGTTTATACTCATGGGGAAAGAAGAAATTCCTGTGGAGTTACTGATAGCATATTTCCAAGAAGCAAATCATGCTGCATATACTTCATATTTCAATGCAACGGAATTGAGGACATTCAATAAAGTGACATTGTTCGAAGCCTTGCATCAAGCAATTGGTCAGACAATAGAAGTTCAAGTTGAGGAGAAACCCCATCGCGAGAAGAGAAATGATCGTACGTATTTTGCTGATAAAGGCATAATACTACCAAAACCAAGATTGACAATCAAGCCGAGCATGAGACATGGCATTCCCAAAACGCTTGAATTGAGTCCTATCGAATTTCCAAGAGAGATACAATCACCGGAAATTATTGATGAGTTATTGAAGCATGAACAAGTACATGAACAGCCACTGAGATTGATTCGCAGGTCTTTTCTCGGCACCTTGCCCATTCCCGTCCAAGTACATTATGCGAATGCAATTTTTGATGGTAACCTTACTTTACTTCGCAAGCTTGGTGCATCGATTGACAAAACAGTTGGATCGGAAGCGGCAATGCTTACCTGCAAAGCATATGTCGAACAATATGGCATGCCTATTCGAGATGCAGAAGATCCAATGAATGGTTTATGCGATTTGGTGATGTTTTTTTGCCGTCAAAGAGAATCCTAACGGACGGCTTCCCATTCTTTCGATCTTGCTTTTCCGAAAAACAATACCCAAAACCAATTTATGGCCCATTCCAGCAAAATGCGAGGATATCCATAACGGCGAAATCTTCTGGGAGATTCATATACAAGTAACTTCTTAACAAAAGACAAGCCACCTATTTTTCTTGTTCTACGAAATATCTCAAAATCTTCCCCTGCAGGAATTGCAGCATTATACATCCCAGCAGAATAAAATGCTGAACGCGTGAAGATCTGACACTCTCCTCTTCCCATGCCGAAACCGGCAACATTAACCATGAATCCAATATATGAATTCAAGATCCAAGAAAACATGGAATCCGGAAATGTTCTTTCTTCAGGATAAATACTAACAGAACATGCAAGTGCGCAGGGTTTATATGTAAGTTTATGCCACTCTATTACATGTTCCAAAAACCCATCGGGATCTGCAGGAAAAGTATCCGCATTCAAAAACACAAAAATTTCTCCCCTCGCTTGTTCGGCTCCCTTATTTCTACCTTCAGCAATAGTCTGCCTTCTTTGCTCAGAGTGACAAATCACAGTATCAGCATACCTTCGCGCAATGTCAATGGTGGCATCCGTACTACCACCATCACTGACTATGATCTCAAGGTCAAAATGGCGTTTTCTCTCATGCGTAAAAATCGATAGCGTACGAGCAAGTAATTTCTCTTCTTGCAACACAGGGATTATGATGCTTATTGAGGGATTGCGAGCAATATCATTTTGTTTCGATTCTTCTCGATGTCCTTCCTCAATCATCATAATTCACTAACCACTACGCTGTGATTCACCATATCCTTTCTAAGCAAAGCCGGGAAATATGCAACCACGGATGAAGGCTTAGGTCTGCCTCCAGCAAATCCCGTCGCACTGGGTGGACCCGTCAAAATAAGCGGTGCAATTTCTTTTCCGAATCGTTCAACGGCTTTATAATCTTGTCCGCGAACACCAATGCGCATCATCACTTCATTGGGTTCAATCGCTTGTGCTATTGGTCCATGACAAGCATTCATGCCAATGAACTCCGTTCTGATTTCATCAAAATGTAAATCAAGTTGATCGAGTCTTTTTCTCAAAATAGCATCTGCGGCTTTGGCTTTTTTATATGCATCAGGTGCAGAATATGTGAGAGAACTAAATGCAACATATCCATCTTCATAGGAAGCCGATACTTTGAAAAATGGAGTTGCGGGTTTCCCTGTAATTCCATACACCTTTACTCGGTTATTTCCAAGATCATCCATGTGGATGGAAGTGAAATCAGCAATGCAATCAGGGGTGATATATTCGGAAGGATCACCAATCTCATACATCAATTGCTCGCTTACAGTTTCTCTTGTGACTGCACCACCGGTACCCTCATGTTTTGTGACAATGAATGAGCCATCGGGAAATGCCTCGATGATGGGAAATCCAACATTCGCCATATCAGGCAAAGATTCCCAATCTCCCAAGAAATTGCCACCTGAAGCTTGAGCACCACATTCATTGATATGTCCTGCAACTGTACCGGAAGCAAGTTTGTCCCAATCTTCAAAACTCCAACCAAATTCATGAATCATCGGAGCAAGCGTGAGACCTGTATCGGTTGTTCTGCCTGTAATGACGATATCCGCTCCGGCCTGTAATGCCTCAACAATAGGTTTTGCACCGAAATACACATTTGCACTTAGTAATTTATCCTTTACTTCACTGATTGGCTGGCCTGTTTCCATATTATTCATTGCATGTCCATCTGCAATAAGACCATCAATATGCATGAGGATATTATCTCCCATCACGACACCAATCTTCAAACCGGTTATACCAAGTTTTTTTGCAACTTCAAATACAGCATCTCGCGCACCTTCCGGGTTTACTCCACCACCATTGGTTATGAGTTTTATCCCTTTTGAGGAAATATACGGTAGAATATCTTCACAGGTTTGCACAAGATCTTTTGCATATCCCAAAGCAGGATTCTTCAATTTTTGTTTTTGTACGATGGACATTGTCACTTCTGCCAGATAATCCAGCATGAGATAATCAATAGCTCCTTTTGAGACCTGAATGAGTGGAGCAGTGAGTAAATCACCCCAAAAACCTTGACCTGAAGCTATGCGTATAGATTGTTTTGACATAATATCATCCATTTGAAAGGAATCGGACCTCGCAAAGCGAAGTACCATTCAGTGCTGAAATAAGCTTGTTTTTCTGTTCCTCATTCAATAGGCATTGTCCCGCAAAGTCAAATGGCAGAACATAAAACTGACATTTGAACCATGATATCGTGGGAGTTATCTCAACGCGTATCATATTCTCATATGCTACAGATGTTGTTTCACCCAGGAAAATAGGTCTGATGATCAGTCCTTTTGTACATAGCTCCGCTCTTTGCTCAGAAGCTCTATATAAAACTTGCACCGCATTTATGAAGAGTGCAAGTGGGAACACATATGACAATACTGTTGGCGTTGAAATATTCAATGCAATAAATGCAAAAATACAGAAAAGGAAGAAGATTGCCCCAAGCAGAAGATATGTCAAAGGATTAACCACAAATAAAAAAGTTTCACCCATACTAATTTCTGCTCTTTGACTTGCATCAAGTGCATTTCGAAAATATGTCGCGCCAAGTGCAAGCATTCCGTATGCAAAAGCAACATACAGAGCATAGAGAAATATTATTTTATCAAAATACATGGCATGACATTCCGGAAAGTACATTACAAACTTACTTGCTTTCTATGAAATCCCCATGTTTGTCTGTAGTTATGCAAGATTCATCTAAATGAATGAATATTCACGGAGATAAGTCCAATATAATCCTTATGTTTATATTCTATTTTCATGAAAGCCTACCCGAATGAGTCAACTCGGTACGATATTACGCAATCGTAGGGAAGAACTGAACCTTACTCAGGCAGATGTCTCTCGACAAACCAATATCCGTGTCAATATCATTGATGCTTTGGAGAAAGGGAAGAATAGCATCTTACCACCAACATACTTGCGTTCATTCAGTAAATCCTATTGGCAATTCCTCAAATTACCAATGGAAGATTTTGAAAAATCATTTGCTGATTCCGGAATTATGCCTCAAGTTCAAGAGCAATCATTCATAGGCACACTGATTAATCCCGAAAAAGAAAAGGAAAAAGAATATACTCCACCAACACCTTTAAAAACATTAGATGCATCAAGATATTCCCCGAGACTGGTAAGTGGTGTCATCTCTGCGGCCATGATTTTGATTCTAGTAGTTGGCATTTATTATCTTTTTGTTAAAGACATAGTAGATGATACACCTGTTGAACCGGGAACACCATCAGAAGTTACGAATCAATCATCAGGTTCTTCCAGTGAGTCAGGCGGTGGTTTATTGTCAATGTTCGAAGATGAGCCAACCAAAGACAGTATCATACTTGAAGTGACAGCAAAAAACAATATCTGGTTTACTATCAATGCCGATGGCAAAAAAAGTGAAGAAGTACTCCTAGCTTCAGGTCAATCAGGTCGTTGGACTGCAGTTGAATACTTCATACTCTCCATTTCAAACAATGGTGGAGCGATTTTCAATAGAAATGGTCAGACACTTGACAATATCGGTAAAGAAGGGACAATTATCCGGGAAATGAAAATCACTGCAAATGAAATGCTCACATCTGCAATGCCGTATTCTGACTCTGATGGGAATGCAGATAAGAAAAAAGAGGAAAAACCAAAGTCCGAACTAGCAAAACAGAGTACTCCAAAGAAGGTCGAAAAAACAGTAAAACCTAAATCTGAAACTCTTACAGCCTCAAAAAAAACAACATCAACATCTGCAAAGACAAAAAAAGATGCTACTGATGTCATCAAGCCTAAGAAAAAGGTAACAGAAACCGCTTCATCAACTAAGAAGAAAGTCACTGAGAAATCAAAAGCCAGTGGCATTGTGAAAAAGAAGTCCGCTACGAGTAAGACTAAAGAGAAAAAAAAGACTATCCCCAAAAAGCCTATAACCGAAAAGAAAAAGTCTTCGGAATCCAAAAAAATTGAAACACCGAAGACCATTCCAATTGCAAATCCGAGACGCTAATCAGCGAATATGACCTGCTATATCATGTAATCGAATGATTCCAATGCATTGATCATTGAAATCAACTACAGGCAATACTCCAATCTTATGTTCCCTGTCCTCCATCAAAGACAAAGCTTCCCCCAAACTCGATTCTGCTTTGATAGTTATTGGATTTGATGTCATAATGTCCTTTGCTTGAATATCAATCAGATTTTCAATAGTAGAAAGACATCTTCGGACATCTCCATCAGTTATAAATCCGATGAGTTTTTTATTGTCATCAGTTATGATTGCACATCCAAGTCTTCTTTCACTCATTATAATAATGAGATCTTTTAATGAATCTTGGGGATTCCCAAAAGGAAGCGATGAGTCACCTTTGATCATAACAGTTTCGACTGTCAGCAATAGATTCCTCCCCAATTGACCCGCAGGATGCGAATGAGCAAAGTCGTCCTTGGTTACTTGAATTAGATTCATCAAAGTAACTATCAAAGTATTAGAAATTGCTGTTGCCATGAGTAAACTAGTGGTCGGCACGATATTCAATGGACAACTTTCTCGAGTAATGCTTGCATCAATGCAGACATCGCTTTGTTTTGCTATAATAGATACAATATTTCCAATAATCGCAATGATTGCCTTTGAGCGCATCTTTAGAAATGGCAATATTGAAACTATTTCTTGAGTATTCCCGCTATTGCTAAATATGATTATTGTATCATTCTTTCCTATGATACCTATATCACCATGCATAGCATCAATGGGATGAAGAAATACCGACTTAACTCCGATGCTAGTCAATGATGCTGACATTCTCTTAGCCATAATGGCAGACTTTCCAACTCCGATCGTTATGACATGATCTGCATCCATCATTAATCTTCCAGCATCAATGATTGAACTCCATTGAATCCTTTGCGATGCAGAAGTTAACTCCTGAATTTCATGCAAAAATGAATCTTGAGCTACTGTTTCCAACAGTTGATTTTTCATGCAAAACCTCCTGATAATTGAGCACCCGCCAACATATGCATATGTAATTGAAACACAGTTTGTCCTCCCCATTCTTCGCAATTTATGACTAATCGATATCCATCTTTTTCAAATGCATACTTTTTAGCCAATGAACTTGCCGCTTGAACCATTTCAAGTAATAATTCAGCATCATCTTCCGCAATATCCTGAATACTTCGTATGATTTTCTTTGGAATAATAAGACAATGAAAAGGAGCTTGAGGATTGATATCACGAATGACAATCAAAGTCTCAGATTCACATTCAATCGTTGCGGGAATTTCTCTGCGTATGATTTTATGAAATATAGTTTCACTCATGTGTACTCTCCATTATACAAAACAATGCCCTCTGCGCAATAAAGCACAGAGGGCATCGAAAACATTCACAAGATTAGATTAGCGAGTAATCGTCATCTTTGCTACTTCGGTATTATTACCATTTGTCAAGCGATAGATATAAGTACCTGTTGCTACATTTGCACCGCTATCATCTGTACCATCCCACTCAACCGAGGTTTTGCCTGAAGAAGCAACGCCGTCGAAAAGAGTGCGAGCTATACGACCGAACATATCAACGATTTCAAGCTTGGTTACGCCACTATCACGAACATAGAAGCTGATGCTTGTAGACATTGAGAATGGATTCGGCACATTTTGCTCAAGTACAATTGCTGAAGTTTCATCAATTGTAAACTCAAGTACATCAGAAATAGCTTTACATGATTCAGTACCAGTAAGATCCATTTGGGTCAAACGATATTGATATGTAACACCTGGTTGTACTTTCTCATCTGTGATGGAATAATCACGAACTACTGTAGAATTACCTGCTCCACGAATAAATTGGATTGATTCCCAATTTGTTGGTGCATCACCACGGGCAATACGACGCTCTACGTGGAAGCCGGCATTATTCTCTTCAGATGCTGTTTGCCAGAAGAGATCTACTGAACGATTACGCTTTTGACCATCAAAATATGAAAGTTCAACAGGGACGATACAGTTGTCATCAGGAGTAGGCTCCGTTGCAAATGCTTTGTCACCAAGGAATGGTCTGATAAGTGGCAACCAAGTACCGCGTGATGCAGTTCTATAACCTTGGATTGAACCCAAATCAGCGTGGCTCAAATGGCCAAACATTGGATTAGAAAGTGGAGTTGCTTGAACCCAAGTTCCGCTATATGCAGTTCTTTCATAAGCAAACACATTCTTATTGATAAGTTGATTTGCCGCATTCAATTGACGGAAACTCTTATCAATATTCAAGTGAGTACCACTCACACCTGGGCCTGGAGGATTTGTATTGTAATGGGTAACCATTTGACCAACACGAGATCTAGATGCACCAAGTGCAAGACCGTCAAGACCAAGCTGTGCAATTGATGCCCAATATTCACCTG
Organism: Ignavibacteria bacterium; assembly: GCA_947491315.1. Classification (GTDB taxonomy): domain Bacteria; phylum Bacteroidota; class Ignavibacteria; order Kapaibacteriales; family UBA961; genus UBA961. Next base: position 25,566 of record CANLII010000005.1, on the reverse strand, counting down.
GTGCCAAAACTACCGGTTTGTCAAAAAGATATGTTGTGTACTGACCATAGAACAAGTCTTTGCGTACATCATCAAAACCTCTCTGCTTACCAATTTTAGTACCTGCGATTGGTTGTGCTTGAGGAGCATCACCACCACGATACAATGCAAAAGAAATAGGATCAGGACTTTGGTTCACTTCGCCCATCCAAGCTTGGAAGCCTTTGATTGTATCTTGTGAAAGCAATTGGAAGCGCATCGCAAATTGACCTGAAGCTGAACCTGATTCAGGACCGAAAGCCAAACGACCATCGATAGAACCTGCATTTGGCCAAGTACCACCTGAATAAGCTTCTGTATTCAAACCACGACCATCAACACGGCTACCTGTAGCTTGTTGAGTAAAGTCCGGCACATCATTACGAGCGGTTGGAGGATCATAAGCAAATACAGGTCCATAACGGAGATTGTAGAAGCTATATGTAGTGTCATTTGAATTATCAACATCACCGCCCTGTACAAAACAGCTAGCAACGATACGATAACGACCTGGAGGACAACGACGAGCATTCCATGCTGGCACGGTTGATTGTACAATTTGGCCGGGCTTAACAAAAGGAATGATTGTGCTACGGCAATAGTATGCATCTGCTTTGCGAATATCATCTGATTCTTGAAGAACCTTTACATTGATACTAACTGAGGGAGACTGCTTGCCTGTGTTATTCGTGATTTTGAAACGAATAGGAAGTTGTGTCATTTGTGATGCAGGTGTTGTTTCATATGGCCACAAAACCTGAACAAGTGACATTTCAATATCTGGAGATTCGTTTGTGTAGATCAATTTGATATTGTCTACATAAAAATCATCATCATCATCTTGTGGTTGTGGAGGAGCAGTATTTCTAGCTGCAGATACACGCAATCTGAAACGGAAGTCTTTCGCTGCTTCATTTGGAGCAAAGATCAATGAATCAGGAATACGGAAGAAAATCTTATTGAATTCAACATCCTTTCCATCATCATAAATATCAGCACGCAAACCTTGTGCTAGTGTCACAGCTGAGTCTTTATCCTCTGGCAAATAACCCAAACGATAGCCACCCGCTCCAAATACTGAATAAACATAGTTATCAGTTACTGCAGCACCACCACCACGGCGTTTGTGAACACTCCATGCGATATCTGTTGCAGCACTGTTGAATTGACGAGCAATATTTTCAATACCATTTGTTGATGGACGAGCATATTCAAGACGCAATTCATCAGCTGTAACACCACCTGCAATTGTGCCCAATTGACCATTGAAAATAACTCGTGGCTCTGGTCCAACGATTGTAGCATCTGCCCAACCACGACCGAAGTCACCTTTATTACCTGTTCTCTGATATGAGATTGTCAAGATTGAACCTTGTGTCTTGCGATTAGGCAAGTGACGAATATCAATCGGGAATGAACGAATCTCGTCACCACCAGGGCTTGGTGATGGATCATCACCGCCAAGTGTAACACGATTCAATTTGATAACCGGAGAAGCTGTTTTAAATGTTGAGCGGTTCTTTGCAGTAACAAGTGAACCTGGAACATCACCCACTGCCCATCTTGGTGGTGGTGGATTATATGTTTCTTCATCACCATTGGATATTTCTGCTTCATAATTCACCCACTTCAATACTGAAGGCATTGGCGTACCATTAATCACATGATACTCATTCGCATCATCTGAGAAACCATCACTATTCAAGAAGGATAAACGGCGCATAACAAAGACATTGCGTGATACAGTGTCATCAAATGGCCATTCATCACCAAGTGTTCTATAGATTGAGTCAACACCTTCTGAGAACACAAACAATCTCAAACGTCCAACTTGGAAGTCAAGAAGTTCATTTGGCTCAAATGGTGGGAATTGAACGCGAACAATACCATATGGTGGAATACCGCCAAGTGGACATGCGCCTTGACCCGGGAATGCAGGAATACCTGTTCCGGCAACGCCTGCTCCTTGGAAGCTTCCGGTTGCTGAACCACCGGACAACCAACCATACTGCACTTTCGCATCGATATCAGGAGGACAATTTCCTGTCAAACAACCAACACCTATAGGAACTGAACGAGAGTATGCTGTTTGGTTTGAAGCTTGATTGATAATACGCATACGAACGCGGAAGTTAAGATCTTGATTTGTGTAATTAACACCTGTTGGACGAGGTGGCAAACTTACACCAGGACCTTGAATATCATTGGTCATATTCTGGAACACAGCCGATGGACGAATCGCACCGAGTTGTGGATGACCTGCAAACAATTCTGGCTCAGGTGTTGAAATCTCGCGTGTATATGCATCAAGATTCGCTGTAGATGACAATTCGCGACCGAAATAACGAATTTGCTCAGGAACAACACGAACAACATTACGCCATTGCTTGAAACGAATTGCCAAACCATTAGCCGGTGTATTGGAACCATGACCGGCAGGACCAGACAATTGGCCAGAAACATCAGAACCACTATAATTACCTCTTGAAAGGTATTGAGTGTGCTGACGAGGAGCTGTTTGGAATTCTGTCTGTGTTAAGTTTGATTGGCAATTCGGGAATTTGTAATTATAATTCCTTGTCGTTCCATTCACACCAATAGTAGTATTCATACGGAAAAATGCGGCTGCTGAAACGGATACACCGGAAACAACAACAGAACCTTCCAAACGCTCATAATACATATATACTGATGAATCTGACTGATCAAGTGTAACTTGGAAATTCGCAAGAATTCTTTGATCGTCTTTGTTGAATGTAGTAGTACCTGCAATACCATTATTCCAACCACCAATTGGTGCCACATTTTGGAAATATATGATTAAGCGGCGGGTTCCATCAGGATTATCAGCACGCTTATACCACACTTGGCCACGAGTCTCTTCAAGAAAATCAGGATTCTGTGACAATTGTAAATTGCCATAGGCAGGAGCGATGATTGGTGCATTAGCAATATCACCTGCCAATGAAGCCAATGAACCTGTTCCTGTATTACGGATGCCCGCAGTTGCAGATCCAGGATTATTCCCAACTGCAAAATTATAACCATAATCATCTGCTACAACATCTGTAACTGGATTACCAGATACAGGACGAGCAAACACATCATCACGGTACAAATTGTATCCGGTTCTTACACCATTACTATTGTACTCATAACGAGGGCTTGACAATGAAACCAATCCATTCGTAGACACATAGAAACTATCATAACGAACGCCATTCAAAAAGAATGGGAATCCAATTTTAATCGGACCCGCAAAGGCATTGTCGGTAGAATCAGTTGTGTTTCCGGGATTACGGAAAAATGGACGACCCTCAGTACCATCAAAGGATTGAAGCGGACCTGTTGAGATTTGCTTCCATTTGATAATTTCTGAAGGCTCTGTATCGTTCAATCTATTTAAGAAAGCACGATCCAAATTAGGACGCCAAAAATCACCGGCATCATCGTCAGAATCAACGATATAATATCCGGTGGAAACAGAATGCACCGAATTATTCGGGCGACTGTTATTTGCATTATTGAGTGCCGGAAAATTAGTGAACGGCTGAGGAAAAGTAGCATTGAAGCGACTCTTTCTCAGGGTTCCATCTTCCTTACCACCAGCATATGCGGCAATACTCGCCGTAAAAAATGCCAGAAGTGCAATAAGGACTCGTTTCTTCATATGAAGAACCCTATGCAAAAGTGATACATAATTACAATTATTTATACAAGAAATATTCGCTTTAGTGTCATTAACAAAGCTGCAGATTATGTTTTGTAAACACATAATCGTTTGTAAATTGACAAGAAAGATTGAAATCACCAAGAGAAATTTATTGCTGTGAATAAATTATTTTACACAGCTGATTGAGCATCAAAGGATAAACTTCATGTTCGACTTTTTTTACCTTTTCTGCTATTTTTTCGACTGTATCACATTCGTTTATTGAAATTTTGCTCTGACAAAGACCTGAGCCGGTATCAAAATATTCATCTACATAATGCACGGTTATGCCAGTATATGGCTTTTTATCATTGTAAATAGCCATGTGAATAGTATCTCCATACATGCCACGACCTCCGTACTCCGGCAATAGCGAAGGATGTATATTAATGATGCGACCATCAAAATGACGCACTATATCAGCCGGCAATAAGCGTAGATATCCCGCCAATGCAATGACTTGTACATTATTCTTTTGTAATAACTCACCCATTCTTGATGAATCTTTTGGATCAGTTAGATACTCAATTGGAATATGCATTCTATTCGCCACCTCATAAATACCTGCTTGCTCTTTGTTTGTCAATACCATAACAACTTTATAATAAGAGGTATTAAGCCGGGAAAGCCGTATCAATGCTTCTGCATTACTTCCAGTTCCGGAAGCAAAAATTGCGACAGAAATTTGTTTTTGAACTTGCAACATTATATATACGGAAAGCTGTCATTGAGAATTTGATGATATTCCAATCTATTAAAACAAAAATACTGTCTCAGGCCCTATTATACATCTGTTGGTATCGATTTGTGGATAATTACTTCAAAAAAAGGAACTCTGACTTGTTCATTATATGTTTCAAAGCAATCATTCATTCATTTATACCTCATCACATGTTACAAGCACCTTCAATTTTCATTTTCTTAATAATCCTTAGTATCAGTCCTTTTATATCCTATTCCCAGGATACTACAAGCATAAAGGGCGTCTTAACCGGTACGATTATAAATACTTCCACACAAGCTCCAATTAATGGTGCTTCCATTGTGGTAAATGGCACCAAAATCGGTTCAAGAAGCAATGCTCAAGGAAAATTTACAATACGATCAATACCCGTTGGCATTATCAGCATTAAAGCAACCGCCATTGGCTTTGAACAAAGAACATTATCAGATATCGCCATTAGTTCAGGAAAACCTGCCACAGTTACAATTCTTCTCAGTGAAAAGGCTGTACAATTAGAAGCAACTGAAGTGGAAGCCAGCTATTTTCAAAGAAGTCCTGAAACGATCACAAGCACTCAGTTATTGAATTCCGAAGATATTCGCCGTGCTCCGGGTGTACAAGAAGATGTTATCAGAGCAGTAGCACTCTTACCGGGAGTGAATGTCACCAGCGCCGGTAGAAATGACTTAATTGTGCGCGGTGGCGCTCCATTTGAGAATCTCTTTGTGGTGGACAACATAGAAGTGCCCAATATCAATCATTTTGGATCTCAAGGCTCAACAGGGGGTCCACTCTCTCTCATCAATATTGATTTTGTTCGTGAAGTGAGTTTCAGCGCGGGTGGTTTCTCATCTCGGTTCGGGGACCGCGTCTCTTCACTCACCAATATCTCCCTTCGCGAAGGAAATGAAGAACGCTTTGGTGGAGAAATCAATTTCTCAGCAACCGGCTTTGGAGTAATTGCTGAAGGACCCATCTCAGATAAAGGATCCTATTTCGTGAGCGCAAGAAGATCCTATTTAGATATTTTATTTAAAGCATTGGGTTTTAGCTTTATTCCTGATTATTGGGACTTTCAAACAAAAATTTCGTACCGACTCGATGACAAAAACTCACTTTCATTTCTTACTATCGGTGCTTTGGACAAAATTACTTTCAATAATGAAGATGAGGAAGATCGGTATTCCAATTCGCGTATAAATTCTCCGACTCAAAATCAATATTTCTCCGGTTTGACCTGGAAACACTTGATAACAGGTTCCGACATAAACGGTTATGCTCTCGTCACACTCGGAAGAACATATTCAGCTTTCAATACTGCACAAAGAGATTCCAATCTCATGACACTATTCAACAATACATCCGTTGAAGGTGAAAATTCACTCCGCACTGATCTCTTCCTGCAATTATCACCCGGTACTGAAATCATTGTCGGTAATATCGTCAAATATGCATCTCTTCTCGATTATGATCTGTTTCTTGATGCACGGTTCAGAAGAAATCAAGCAGGCACGCCGATTGAACTGGATGTAGATAGTTCTTTCACAGCCTTTCGCAATGCAACACATGCTACGCTTGTTGTAACTTCGGATGCATGGAAAGCAACTTTCGGCGCAAGATTAGATTATTATGATTTCCTCCAAGAAACCACCTATTTATCACCTCGTCTCACAATATCTTATGCACTCAATCAGGTATCGACTCTCAATCTGAGCGCAGGACGATATTATCAATCACCATCATTCATTTGGCTGATGGGTGACCCATCGAATCAACAACAATTAAAAGCAATAAGGGCAGATCAAATCGTGCTCGGTTATGAATTGCAACTCGCATCAGATCTTAAATTTCAAGTGGAAGGATATTATAAATGGTATGGCAATTATGCCGCAAGATTATTCCGCCCTCAAGCTGTGCTCGCCCCTTCAGGATTCGATGATGTACAAAATGACATTCCATTCGGACTTGAACCACTTATTAGTTCATCCACTGGTTATGCACGAGGCATCGAATTGTTCATACAAAAGAAAATGGGTGAAATCCCACTCTATGGTCTCATAAGTTTAACCATCAATGAATCAAGATTTTCAGGATTAGACGGCATTGACAGACCAGGCGCATTTGATGCACGCATCATCTTCAATATCGCCGCAGGATATCGCTTCAATGAAAATTGGGAAATCAGCACAAAATTCCGTTTTTCCACAGGTGCGCCAACTACGCCATTCGTGGAAGATCCCAATGAGCCATTTTATGGTCAATTGAATTTTCTGCAATTCAATGCAGGAGAGCGTCTTCCATCATTCCATACAATGGACTTGCGAATTGACAGACGCTGGAATTTCGAAGGATTTTTATTGATTACATATATCGATATTCAAAATATTTACAATCGCAAGAATGCAAACAATTATCGATTCGATCAAAGACTAGGACAAGGAGTAGTAAACTTCGCCGGAGCAGGAGTCATCCCAAGTCTCGGAATCAATGTTGAATTCTAATGCAAAAAACATATTGATCAATAAGGCGATTCTACTGAGTCGCCTTTTTTATTTCCACTCAGCATCAATTCCGTAGATTGCATCAGGGCTAATTACTTTTCCACAACACTTTTTCAGTTCTTTAACATGAAATTGATTCCTCAGCCACATACCGAACAGTCTTTGTCATTTCTTGATGAGTTAAATCCCGAACAAAAAAAAGCCGCAATGAATATCAGCGGTCCATTACTCATCATTGCAGGTGCCGGAAGCGGTAAAACAAAAACGCTCACATACCGGATCGCTTATGCATTGTCGCAGGGCATTCAATCTTCATCCATCTTGGCACTCACATTCACCAATAAATCTGCCGAGGAGATGAAATCCCGAATTTCAAAACTTGTAGGTGAAGCACAAGCAAAGAGCATTTGGGCCGGAACATTTCATTCTATTTTTGCTCGCATCTTGCGATTCGAAGCAGAGCAATTGGGATATACCTCTGCATTTTCCATCTATGATACAGATGACTCACTCAGCATGATTCGCTCAATCATGAGAGATGCCGGAATATCTGCACAACAATTCACTCCTCAAAGTATCAAAGGAAGAATTTCGCAAGCCAAAAATGTAATGGTTTCTTGGCAAGAGTATGAAGCTTCATCGCAAGACATCAATGAAAAACAAACAGCATTAGTATACAAAGAATATGAAAAAAGATTGCGTGTGAATAATGCCATGGACTTTGATGATATACTTCTCAATATCATCCGACTCTTGAAATTATCTCCTGAAATCAAATCGAAATATCAACAACGATTTTCATTAATCATGGTGGATGAATATCAAGACACCAACCGCGCACAATATATAGCCGTGAATCTTCTTGCGGGAGGACATCGCAATATCTGTGTTGTTGGCGATGATGCTCAGAGCATCTATCGTTGGAGGGGTGCTGACATCAGAAATATTCTCGATTTTCAAAAAGATTATCCTGATGCAACAATTGTGAAGTTGGAACAAAATTATCGTTCCACAAAAGTAATTCTTACTGCAGCCGATTCAATCATTTCCAAAAATCGCAAACAACTCACAAAAACATTGTGGACGGAAAACCCACAAGGCGACCTCATAAAAGTGATTGAAACAAGAGATGATCGCGAAGAAGCTGATGCAATCAGAAGCATGATCAAACATGAAATATCGCAGAATGGAGTATCAGCCAAACATATCGCTATTCTCTATCGTACAAATGCACAATCCCTATCTCTTGAAGATGCTTTACGCTCATCTCGTATTGGTTACATCATCATCGGTGGCGTTTCTTTTTATAAAAGAAAAGAAGTCAAAGACACCATTGCATATCTTAGACTTCTGTGCAATCCAAGTGATTCAGAAAGTTTGACACGCATCATCAATGAACCTGCAAGAGGAATTGGTCCTTCAACACTCAAAAAACTGAATGACTTTGCAAACACTCATTCCATTCCACTCTTTTCAGCATTCGAACAAGCAAACACAATGTCCGACCTGCAAAAAAGAGCAGTGCAAGCATCATTCGATTTCACGACCATGATTCATCGTTTCAAAGAACTGAAATCTACATTGCCTCCCCAGGAATTGGCTAAAGAGTATATCGAAGCAACCGGCTTGCTTCGTATGCTTAAAGATGAGGACACTGAAGAGTCTCTTGATAGATGGAACAATGTTCAGCGCATGCTCTCCAATATCGAAGAAGAATTTGAAAAAGATCAAGCGCTCACCATTGAAGAATATCTGCAAACAGTGGCATTAATGTCCGATATTGATGAAACCGATATGGGTCAAGAACGCATTGCAATGATGACCATGCATGCCGCCAAGGGACTCGAGTTTCCCGTGGTTTTCATAACAGGTTTGGAACAGGGTCTATTTCCCATGGGTAGAGCCGAACATGATCCCGATGAACAAGAAGAAGAAAGAAGATTGTTTTATGTGGGAATCACCCGTGCTGAAAAGAGACTCTATCTTTCCTATGCACAAAAACGATATCGCTTTGGTGAGTTACATTACTCTCAACCCTCAATGTTTCTGAAAGAAATTCATCCGGATACAATCGAATATGTAGATTCCCATATTCCCAACAGAAGCAATCGTAATACTGAGAGTACTTCAAAAAACCCTGCTACGAATACTTTGAGAGTACAAAAAACTAAGCCCTCTCCATTCTTTGATGATATTTCACATCATGGAGATTCTTTTTCTCAGATAGAACCTGATGAATTGGAAATAAGAGCAGGAATGAAAGTTATTCATGGAAAATTCGGCAAAGGCACCGTATACTCAGTCTCGGGTAATGGCGAAAAAAGAGAGGCAATCGTTATATTTCAAGGTATAGGAAAAAAACAACTCCTACTCAAGTATGCCAAATTACAGCCCGATAATTCATGAGAATTGAAGAATTGTGTTCAATACATTACAATTCAACTCTTTACCGCAATTATTGCTTGTTTGCCCTATATGTTCTATTTCGTATCTTTGTTACCATAAACAATTGCCGGAATGTAGATTCACCATAATCACATTTATTTCATCAATTTGTCCAGCTTAAGCACTATGTCCGAACAAGAGCTCAACAATCAGGAACATGCAAATCCTGTAAACAATGAAGAAACTATACAATCTGTTCCAGTAGAATCTGTTCCAGTAGAATCTGCTCCAGTAGAAACTGCTCCAGTAGAATCTGCTCCAGTAGAATCTGCTCCAGTAGAAATAGTTTCTGAAACTCCTGAACATATTTCTCAGCCGGAAGCAAATGCAGAAATTGCAATTGAGGCACCTGCTGAAACACCTACTGAAGAATCTCCAAAATCAGTGGTAATTGAACAAGAACCTTCAGCCGCCGAAAAGCGTAAAGAAGAACGCGAAAAGCGTAAAAAACTTGAGGAGGAAATGCTCGCAACACTCGAGAAGATTTTCAATGAAGGCGGAACAATTGAAGCCGTCATTGTTGAAAGAATCAAAGGTGGTTTACGCTTGGACTATAGTGGCATGCGATTATTCATGCCTGCCTCTCATTTCGGATTGAAGAAAACTCCGCTTGAGCAGGAATTGAATGATGCAGTTGGCAAAACTGTTACGGTTCACATTTCTGAAATTCAAAAAGAAGATTCAGGAAGAGCAACGATTGTTGCAAGCCGCAAGAAATTACTCTCCGAGACCTATTTCGCCGGTATAAAAGAAGGTGATATTGTTGAAGGCACAGTATCCTCACTCACAACATTCGGAATGTTTGTGGATGTAAATGGCGTGGAAGGCATGGTGCATGTTTCTCGCATGGCATCATTCCATGTTGCAAACCCTTCAACACTATTCAAGAAAGGCGATCATGTAAAAGCAACGATCTCCTCTATAGACAAAGAAAAATTCCGCATTGGTCTCAGCACCAAAGATTTCGTTGCATCCCCATGGGATACTATCGAAACAACATATTCCACAGGTGCGGTTGTAAAAGGAAAAGTAAAACGATTCACAGAATTTGGAACTTATATCGAATTACAACCCGGCATCGAAGGACTGCTTCGCAATGGCGATCTTGCATGGGGCAAAAGAAATGTGAATGCAGCTGATCTCTTGAAAGAAGGACAAGTGATTGATATTGCGGTTCTCAATTCGTCGGCAGAAAAAAAACGCGTTGGACTCAGCCTTAAGCATTTGTCTCCAAATCCTTGGAAAACAATAGCTGATACTTTCCCTCCCGGAACAAACGCAAATGTAACAGTAAAACAAGTCCATGAAAAAGGTTATTTGGTCGATGTTAATGCTGAATTTGATGGCTTTATTCCAAAAGGAAGAGTTAAATCTGTACCCGGAAAAAATTCTTTCTCCGTTGGTGATACATTGGATGCTACTGTCATCGACTCCAATGGTGAAACCGAATCCTTGATTTTCGCTCCTGTCTATTCGGAAGCGGAATTGGCTTCATTGCCACAGAAGCAATCCAGAGGTTATCGTGAAATGCGCGATAGAGACGAGCATACAGGTCCTCTACCGAATGCACCATCAATCACATTGCTCGATATGCTTTCAGAAGAGCAAAGATCGGGTCTGACAAACAAATAAAGATAGCAAATGAAGGCCGGCTTATGTCGGCCTTTCTTTTACATTCAACGAATCTATTACTGACCTGGCTTGCGAACTGCTCACCTCACATACATTCTATTCTTGGCTTTGCTTTGTTGTTTTCAAGCATTGCCTCATTATGTATTTGCTCAAGAAGACTCAAGCTCTGTAAACACAATACTCAAAAAACCACGAGTATTCACTCCAATTCAAGCTATCACAGGAGATACCATTTCTCGTGATACCACAAAGAAATCCGAACAAATTGTCCCCGGCTCACGCAATCAGTTTTCAGCCGAGCAAGACTCCGCCTATTATCGCATGATGCGATTGGGTATAGCACCTGGTACACTCGCTCAATTGCATGCTAAAATCATTTCGATTGGGATAGAAATGCGGAAAGAACAAGAACAAGAAAACCCTTTTGCAATCGCACTGCGCAATCTTGATTTGCCACCCGAATACTATCAGCCAAGATCTCAAGACATCGTGCAAAGAGAAGAAATGATTGCCCGTTCTCAAGCAATTCCCACAGGCAGGCCAGGCGGAATGCGAGGTGGTGTAAGCATCGGGCTCAATGATATAGGCGTTTTTCTCGGCATCAGCGAAGATGTTTCACCCGTAATTAATTATGTTGTTGATTATGCCGTGATTGTCAAAGTGGTGGTTTACTCCACAGCCGCAAGAGAAGTTGCAATGATGTTTCAAGGACAACAAAATCCCGGTACATATCAATTGACTTGGAATGGAAGAGATGATAAAGGGCGATTAATGCCATCAGGAGATTATGTGGCGGAAGTTCGACTCGGCAATGAGCGTTTTGTCAGAAAACGCATCACCATTCCCTAATCTAGCGAACAATGATGCATGGGAGAGCATCAATGCCCTGAGGCGTGGTCATCTTTATAAAATAGACTCCCGAAGGCAAATCAGCAAATGGCAAAGAAAGCCCTGTATATTGTCCCGCAGAATACTGTCTCTTCTCCAAAACTCGCATAGACCTACCGTGAATTGAGTATAACTCAAATGTAACTTCAGACTGTTTGGATAATTCAAAATCAATGCGAAATTGTTCATCCAAGCCTATCGAAACATCAATCAAACGCGAAGTTACAGGAAAGACATTCCATGTAAAACCCGATGCAAGTCCTTTTTGGAAAGCGATATCACGCGCAATCAATATGCCTTTTCTCACATCTTCTTTTGAAGTCCCCGCAGTGATTGCAAGTGCAATCTTTTTTTGCATTCCTGGTTCCAAAGTAAATGGTCCGCCACCAATCACCATTGATACATCCGTGGAACGACTCATATCACGACTAATGCCTCCCGACATCGCAAACCATTTCTCATTCCTCGAGAAGCCATCATATATCGAGAAACCATTTCCTCGGCCATCATTGTCAATCGCATGAAATTGAATTGGTAGATCATTCAAAAGTGATACGCCAATATGTGGCAAAGCGGAATCAACTGTATTGAAACAATAAGCAAATCCATCTGTCTGATCAAACATCGCGATATTATGCTGTCCACTCGGACCGATATCCCAGTCAAAAAACATCCCACCATATAAAGAATCAATTCGAATATCTCTTCTATTCTGTACATCATAGATCACAAATACAGTCTTTTGTATTCCCTCTTCTTTTGACTGATACACTCGATGCGAAACAGAAACTCCCGCATCAATTGACCGAGTGGAATCAGCAAACTCGGAATATGCCTCAGCATCTGTTGTAAATCCTGGTTTCAAGACTTCCACAGATGATCGAATAAAAAAAGAACGCTCTTGATCATTCCCGGAAATATCACGAACACCATTACTTAATTTTTCTGCCGAAGAACCAATGATGAATCCCGATTCAAACAATATAGATTGATCATGAGGTGGAAGCGATAGTCCAATTCCCTGAAGATTAAATGGATAATCATTATAGCCGATATGTCCTTGACTCGTGACCGTCACATGCATATCATTCTCACGCATCGTTCTATATGTGGGATTGATAATAAGCTCAGCAATGCCTCTACCTATCACTTCTGATTTCGATTGAATATCGATGCGTATTTTCATGGAATGATTGAACGGAGGATTCAATGGCAAGATACACTTCACTTTCTCCTTCACTGCATACCTAGTTGATGCTTTCACATTCCCCAAAACGATCGTATCATTCAGAATCATGGGTGGATATTGATTATTAATTGGATGAATAATCAATATGCATGAATCGGCATCTTGCAAGACATTATGCAGCACAAGACTTAGCTGTACGCTTTCCCCGGGGGTGAACATTCCATCATTGTCTTCATCTGTATACACATTTTGCGTGATTTCCGCATAGCGTGGACGCTGAATGGAAAGTGCTTTATGAGCATTCACCATTCCTGCGCCAAGCACAAATGGATAGTCGGAATTTTTCTCAGAAATATCAGTAGCACTTGCTTTCAATATTCCCGCTATTTGTTCAACCGAATACTCGGGATGCAATGATTTGATGAGTCCTGCCACGCCTGCCACAACCGGTGCAGCCATGGATGTCCCACTGGAAAAACCATAGGAATTACCAAGCACAGTCGAATAGATAAAAGAACCCGGCGCCGAGATATCCACCGTAGCATGTACATTCGAATATGATGCTTTAAGAGAATCTTGAGCCAATGCCGCAACATTGATGACACCCGGATACGAAGCCGGATAAAATGCTGTTTCTTGTCTATCATTCCCTGCACCACCAACAATCACACTTCCCGAGCGCAAAACCTCATTCACGATCTCTTGTTCCGCCATCGAAGAAGTGGGAGATCCCCAGCTGCAGTTGATGATACCTGCTCCCATGAGAGATGCATACAGCATGCCTTCATATGATCCCGATACAATAACCGAACTTGAATCATCATAACCGACTTTTACAGGTAATACTTTGTGATTTCTCGCGATTCCTGCTATCCCTTTCTGATTATTGGTGATGGCACATGCAATACCCGCCACATGTGTTCCATGCAAATGTCCGGGCACTGCCAGGTTATCTCCTGTAATCGGATCGGTCGAACTCGCAAAATCCCAACCTTGCCAATCATCAATGAAACCATTCTTGTCATCATCTATGCCATTTGCTGATTTATTATTGCCAATGGAATCAATGCCCGATTCCCCTGGATTGACATAAATGACTGATGCCAGATCCTCATGAAGCGGATCAATACCTGTATCAACAATTGCAATCAACACAGAATCTTTTTTGGATTGACTCATATAATAAGTCCAAGCAGAATCAGCAGCAATCATCGAAGGATAATATTGATATCCATAGAATGGATCATTTGGTATTTCTATAAATGTATGCTCTACTGTTTTCTCAGCATATTCCACAAATGGCAAAGCACGAATCGAGGAGAGTATTTTCTGCAAAGGAATATCTACTGCAAATTCGATGACTGCAATACGCTCAAGCGGATGCTCATTATTCAATACTAATTCCGATTTCGATTTCGCCTTCAGCATAGTAATCAGAGCATCCCTCACCAATGGCTTGCTATCATGATTCTCGAGTACTTTTTGCAAAGATTCGATAGTACCAACCCTACCCGCACTTCTCCACTCAGAAAACTCCACGGTGCCCGATTTCATTTTCAAGATAAATGTCTCCGAGCAAAAAGCATCGAAGGAAATCACCAAAGAAAGGAAGATATAAATGAAATATCTCATGAAATTGCCGGTAATTCAATGATAAATGTTGTACCCTTTCCGCTCACGGAATCTTTCACATAGATTCTTCCATCATGATATTTTTCAATGATGCGTTTTGAAAGTGAAAGACCCAATCCCCAACCTCTTTTCTTTGTTGTGAATCCAGGTTCAAAGATTCTTCTGCGCACCGGACCCGACATTCCCTTTCCATTATCTTTCAATTGAATAATCACTTTACCTTTAAGAGATTTTGTCAAATTCACTGTGATCACACCCGAAATGGAATCAATCGATTCAACTCCGTTTTTCACGATATTCTCAATCACCCACCCAATTAATTCGGCATTGGCGTTCACATAAATATCATCTTCAAGAGTGCGGACGATACTGACTTTTCTTCCAAGATGGGGTACCCGTTTTTCAAGATATGAACATACTTTTTCAACGATATCAGAAATATTTTCTCGTTTCTTAGCTGGCTCAGATCCAATCTTTGAGAAACGATTGGCAATCGTGTTTAAGCGATGCAAATCATGTTCCATTTCTTTGGCCGTTTCCAGCACCGAATTTGAATCATCATTATTCATTCGTAATATCTCAAGCCAACCCAATAAACTGGAAAGAGGCGTTCCTAATTGATGCGCGGCCTCTTTTGCCATCCCCACCCAGACATTCGATTCTTCGGTTCTTCGCACAAAACTAAATGCGATATAACCAATGAAAATAAATGCAGAAACAATGATAATTTCGATATATGGCAATAATTGCATCTGCCTGATGAGCGCTGAATTGGTATAATAGATTTTACCCAATATCATTCCATCGGCATCCTTGATGGCAATCGGCTCATATGTTTCACTCATCGTTTTGAGCAATGCCACCAATTTCTTTTCCTCTCCTTTCACTCTCTCTGGAGCAAGCGAAGTATCTACATCGATATTTAATGTGAATTGTGAGAAAGGTCTATTGGGATTCCCCTCGGCATCAGTAAACATCACCGGAAATGGAATAGTTGGTATGATGCGGTCAAGCAAAAACAAAAAATCATCTGCATTTGCATTGACATCAGAGAGATAATGCTTGTAAATATCAGCATAAAAAGTAACAATCTTTTTTTCACGCTGAATCAGTTCATTGGCTAATTGCTGAGTATATAACAATACACTTATAACCATCACAAATGCAAAAGATGCAAGAAGCACCTTGATTTGCCACTTGGTGAGCGATCGCCATATTTCCGGCGTGAATAATTTCATGCGTGTTCCGTGCTAAATTTACTATCACGAAGATACGAAATCATGATGGCTTTGTGAGGCAAGAGCTTTGAGAAGAGTTATCGAAGATAAGAGAGTGGATTCATCCGTTGTTTCCCCTTCCAAATCTCAAAATGCAGAAATTCCCCATCCACGGATTGAGTGGTGCGACCTATCAAGCCACCCGCATCAATTGACTGACCCTTTTTCACTGCAGTGGAAGACAAATTTGCATACACCGTGCGATAAGAATTACCATGATCCACAATAACCATTGAATTATATCCTGGTAGCCAATGCACAAGTGAAACGGTTCCCGATGCGGCACATAATGCCGAACTCCCCGATGTACAGGCAATATCGAGTCCGGGATTATCCAATACCGTATTCGTTACGGAGTTTCTGTATTGTCCAAAACCACGAAGAATTCTTTTGCCCGAAGAAGGCCAGCGGAATCCACCAGAGAAGGATTCTGAAAGCGATTGCACACGCGTATTATCATTGCGATTCTCCTTGGACTCTTGCAAGGCAACATATTGCTCTTGGGACTTCTCCGTTTTTTTCTTGTTCGGGACATCTTCTTTCTTTGTTTCAGATGCTATGGTTTTCGGCTTGACTTCTTTTTTGACTTTTGTTACAATCTTTACTTCTTTTTTGACTTTGTCATTTCGTACCATTGTTGAAATAAGTCCTGCCAATTGCATTGCACTTTGTTCCTTTTTCTCGAGCTCTTTCTGCATATCTTCTTTGCTCGATCGAACATTTGCAAGTTTCTTCTTTTGTTCTGTTAAGAGATTACGAATATTCTGCTGTTCATACTCTGATTCTTTCAGCAATCTCTCCTGCCTTGAAGAATGCATGGAAATCAATGCTTGTTGGGAATTCAATTCGCCTTGCAAGGATTGCATTTCCTGTAATTGAAGCAGTAACTTGGTATGCATTTGCTTCAGATATGATGGTAGTCTTGCAATCTTTGATACATCGCCAGTATTACCGGTTCCGGTCAAAAGATCATTGGAAATAGCTATATCCGGAGCATGTTTTTGCATCAATGTTTGATATTTCTTAGCAATGCGCGCATACGACATCCTGGCCAAATTCAATGTTCCTTTTATCGAATTTTCGGTTTGGCGTATCGTCTCAAGTGTATCCTGTAAATCACGAACCTCATTCATGATTTTACCAACTTGCTGCTTGACAATCAATTGCTGTTTTTTGGTGCGAGCCAATCCCTTCAATGTATTTTTTTCTTCAAGCTCCAATTCCCCTACTTTCTTCTTTGCTTTTTCTATGTCTTTTTTGATAGAATGCAATGACTGTTCATTCCGCGATTTGCCTATCACAATCACTGCTTTTTTCTTTTTACCTTTCTGTTGATTTTTTTTGATTTGAACAGTCTTTTTCTTCTGCGCTTTCTGTTGAGAAGCACCGAGTATTGGTCCATTCATTGATAAGAAGCAAAATGCCATCAAAAGAATGGGTATCAATGTGAGAATCCTCTTAAAATTCCTCAGTTTTGACACGCTCAATCTTTGCTCCTAATTGACTAAATTTCTTCTCGATTTCTTCATAACCACGATCGATGTGATAGACTCTCAATACTTCACTTCTGCCCTCTGCAATCAATGCTGAAATGAGAAGCGAAGCACTTGCACGAAGATCGGATGACATCACGGTTGCGCCAGTCAGTGGATGTCCGCCAAAGACAATCGCTGAATTCTCCGCCATTTCAATATGCGCGCCCAATCTTTGCAATTCAGGCACATGATGAAATCTCGTATGATAAATCGTATCCGTGATTTTGCTTGCTCCATTTGTACACAGCATGAATGCAATCCATTGGGCTTGCACATCTGTGGGAAATCCAGGATAGACCGCTGTTGTTATGTCTGTTGGATTGGGAATTCCGTCCATCTTTACTCGAATGCGATTCTCCTGAATATCCAATTGCACACCCGCTTCTTCCATCTTCGCAATAACGGCATCCAAATGTCCGGGATAGACATTCTCAAGCATGACATCGCCACGACTCATCGCGGCAGCTATCAAAAATGTCGCGGCCTCTATTCTATCGGGTATATTCGCAAATTCCACGGGATGTAATTCATCAACACCTTCAATGGTCAATGTTGTCGTACCAATCCCATCAATCTTTGCTCCCATCTTCACAAGCATTTCCGCTAGCGCCGTCACTTCCGGCTCCATGGCGGCATTTGTCATGATTGTCGTGCCTTTTGCCTTGACTGCGGCCGTGAGCACATTTTCCGTGGCACCTACACTTGATATATCAAAATGAATGCGATTTCCTTTCAATTCCTTCGCCACTGCATGGATATATCCATTTTCAATGGTGATTTCAGCACCAAGTTTTTCAAATCCCTTGAGATGCAAATCCACCGGGCGCGGTCCAAATGCACAACCACCAGGAAGCGATACTCTGGCCTCACCGAAGCGTGCAAGCAATGGACCCAATACATTGATGGATGCACGCATCTGCTTGACATGTTCATAGGGAGCTTCAAATGAATTCACTCCCGAAGAATCTATCAGAAGATTCTCGCCTTCGAACATGCAATGCGCTCCCATTGCCTCGAGGAGTCGAGACATGGTTTTCACATCTTTAATTTTGGGAGTATTTGTGATGAGATTCTTTCCGGGCGCAAGCAAAGCCGCCGGAATCAAAGCCAATGCCGCATTTTTGGCACCGGAAATTCTGACAGTGCCTTCGAGGCGCTGTCCACCATGAATGATTAGTTTGTCCATATGTTTCTCTATGCTGCAAAAGGGAGTCTGTTCTTCAAACTCCTATGGGGGGCACACAAAAGTACAATAATCACGACTCAAGCACAAATCAAGAAAGTACATCGCTTCCTCAGCTAATTTTCGTATTTTTGCACCCCGTGTGTTGTATACACAATATACCGTCCGCTTCCGATATCATATTATGATTGGCTCAATGAACTCAAATGGCGAAATAGACTCAAAAACGGTAAAAAAGATAGCTGAACTTTCTCGTTTGAGCTTCACTGATGCCGAAATTGATGCTTTTACGCATGAATTTGCCACTATTGTTCATGCTATAGATGCAATCAATACTTTGGATTTGAAGGGAGTAGAGCCAATGTCTCATGTACTTGATCTTCCCAATGTGTTTCGCGATGATGAATCAAGCGAATCGTTAAGCGTGGGGCAGGCGCTCGAAAATGCTCCAAACAAAAATGAAACATTTTTTAAAGTTCCGAAAGTGATGGAATAATAGCGGTTTATACAATATAGACCGTGAAAAATCGTTTTGGCCATACTTTCATATACTTGCGAATCATCGCAATTTTCAGGTGCTGCGAATGAGAATTACGAAACAATATACCAATCGCGAAAGTCAATCGCTCGATAAATATCTTCAGGAAATCGGAAGAGTAGAACTTCTGACCGGAGATGATGAGATTGATCTCGCGCAATTGATCAGGAAAGGCGGGATAGAAGGCGAACTTGCGCTTGAGCGCTTGGTGAAATCCAATCTTCGCTTTGTGGTATCTGTTGCCAAGCAGTATCAAAATCAAGGTTTATCACTCGGCGATCTCATCAATGAAGGAAATCTTGGTTTGATTAAAGCTGCAAAACGCTTCGATGAAACTCGTGGATTCAAATTCATCTCTTATGCCGTGTGGTGGATCAGACAATCCATCCTTCAAGCTCTCGCAGAACAATCCCGTATCGTACGCCTTCCGCTCAATCGCGTGGGTGCGCTTAATAAGATCGGTAAAAAATTCAGCGAACTTGAACAAGCATTCGAACGCGAACCAACCGCATCGGAACTTGCAGAACAATTGGACATGAGCGTCGCAGAGATCTCGGAAACTATTAAAATTTCCGGAAGACATCTTTCTGTGGATGCACCATTTGTGCAAGGTGAAGACAATCGACTCCTCGATATTCTCCCAAATGATTTACAACCACCACCAGATTCCGAATTGATGCGGGAATCTTTGCGCGTGGAAGTTCAACAAGTGCTTACCACACTTTCGCAAAGAGAAGCAGAAGTCATCAAATTGTATTTCGGACTCGAAGGCGTGACTCTCACCTTGGAAGAAATCGGCGAAAAATTCAATCTTACGCGCGAACGCGTGAGACAAATCAAAGAAAAGGCAATACGCAGATTGCGACATGCCTCAAGATCAAAAGCACTCAGATCCTATCTTGGATAAATCAAAGCCCGAAGCAATTCGGGCTTTTTTTATCGGCGATTTCTGCGGCAGATAAGTAATTCCGTCGTGGGACTTTCCTTGAAAAAGGAAATACAAAACAATTCAGGGAAATAGAAGACAGATGCATAGATCATACCTATAATTTCACTCTTTCGAACCGGATACATAACAATATTCCACAACTTGCCGGGAAAACTAGACTTTGTATCAATGGGATATCCCATCAAGTAAAACATGGGTTTACGCTCAATTACTTCAAAACCAGCATTCTTCAATAGCGCATATACATCTTTCTTGGACCGATGTACAATATGTTTTTCCCTTCTTGTGCCATGTCTTGGCACATTATCAGAATAGAAAAGAATGCCATCATCCTTCATGATTCTACCAAGTTCATGCAAAGCACCTGCATATTTTTGATCATCCGTTACATGAAACAAGACATCAAAAATTGAAATCACATCCTGCGATTGATCCGGAATCACGCTCATTGAATCAGCATTTGTGATATCAGCATGATAGATCGAAAGATGCGGAAAACGCCGAGCACAGAATTCCACGGATGCTTCCGTAAAGTCAAGTCCGGAGAGTGATTTCGGACGGAGTCTATTCCACAAATTCAGATAAAATCCCGTACCACTCCCGCAATCAAGAATCGACTTTTCAGAGATATCCGGTAGATATTGCTGTTGAACAGCATTGAACACATGTCTTCTTATTGCATATAAAGCCCGATTAAATGCCTTTCCATAAGCAAGATGTCCAACTCTGTGCAGGCCAATATCTTTTGTCAATCTCTCTTCCCAATATACATGTGGATTGAAATCAGACATTATACACTCCATAAAAAAAGGCCAAGGAATATTCCCTTGACCTTTGAAAATCTACGATACTGTTATCAACCCATGGCTGCTTTGCGCAATTTAGAATGTTTCGCGCCATAAGAAAAATACAAAACAAAACCAATCGCCATCCAAATGATGAGTCGGAGCCATGTATCAAAAGGCAATGAATACATCATATAGAAGCATGTTGCAATCCCAAGAGCCGGAACCAATGGTACAAGCGGAGTTTTGAATGAACGAGGAATATCAGGATGCGTTCTGCGCATCACGATAATTCCAAAACAAACCAAAATGAATGCAAAGAGCGTACCTATACTTGTCATTTCACCCACAACCGTCACCGGCACAAATGCTGCAAAAAGGGATACAAACCCCATGAAGAATAAATTTGATTTGTACGGAGTGAGAAATCTTGGATGCACGGCGGCAAAAAGACCCGGTAATAAACCATCCTTACTCATCGAGAAGAATACGCGTGATTGACCAAGCAACATCACCAAAATCACAGAAGAATATCCCGCAAGAATCGCAACGATGATAGCCGTTTGAAGCCATGTATAGGGAGTCTTCATGATTGCCAAAGCAACAGGTGCAGCCTCACCTGCGAAGTTTTTATAATTCTCAAGACCAGTCATCACATGCGCGAACAATACATAAAGAACCGTACAAATAACAAGCGATCCCAATATTCCAATCGGCATATCTCTTTGCGGATTTTTTGCCTCTTGTGCGGCAGTGGACACTGCATCAAAACCAATGAATGCAAAAAACACAACAGCAGCACCGGTAACAATTCCCGACCATCCAAAATGCTGATAGACACCCGTATTTTCAGGAATATATGGAGTGTAATTTGCGGGGTCAATATATGCCCATCCAAGACCAATAAAGACCAAAACAACGATAACTTTCAGAAATACAACAACAGCATTCATCTTAGCTGATTCTTCGGTTCCACGAATGAGAAGCAATGACATCATCACCGTGATGAAAACTGCAGGAAGATTGATAATACCCGTCACAGCCAATCCATCCGGACCTATAAATGGCGGATCCCAAGGCGACATCAAAAATTGATGCGGAAGACCCACCTCTAAAATGCCAAGCAATTTCACAAGATATCGAGACCAACTTATGGCCACTGTGGCCGCTCCCACGGCATATTCCAAAACAAGATCCCAACCAATAGTCCATGCGAGCAATTCGCCCATCGTCGCATATGAATAGGTATATGCAGATCCCGCAATCGGAATCATCGAAGCAAATTCAGCATAGCAAAGTCCGGCAAAAGCACAACCAATGGCCGCAACCATGAAGGAAATCGTTACGGCAGGACCCGCATTGTTCGCGGCTGCAATGCCTGTGAGCGAAAAAAGTCCGGCTCCAATAATAGCACCAATGCCAAGTAATACCAAACTCAGCGGACCCAAAGTGCGTTTAAGTGTATGACCCTCGCCCTCACCACTTGCCTCTTTTTGCAATTGCTCTAAAGGTTTTGTCAAAAACAAAGGATTCGAAGAAGCCATATTGAGATCCATGATTGTTAAACATCTTCAGTATAATCAGCCAATAACTGGCTTCATCTGCGCAAAAATAGGAAGAGCCAAGCTTTCAACAATCGACTTTCATATCTTTTCTGTTTTCAAGCCCCTATCTTTTCCACATTGGTATTTCTGCTTGGTATTCCGACCATACAATGGTATTTTTGCGATTCATCATTCACGACCAAAGTCTTTATTGATGAAGCCGGTCTCGTCGCCTAGTGGCTGGGCAGGGCTCTGCAAAAGCCCCTACAGCGGTTCGAATCCGCTCGAGACCTCACTGTTCAGGGAAATCCCTAAGACTTTCTCACAATTTGGATGGTATATGGCAACCACAGCCGATTTACGAGTTGGAGCTTTTCTTAAATATAATGGCGAATTATGCCAAGTATTGGAAAGCGAGCATCGTACCCCCGGAAATCTCCGTGCATTTTATCAAGTGAAACTTCGTGTGCTCCGCACCGGAAAATTACTTGAGAATCGCTATCGTTCCGGTGAAACCATCGAATTCGTGAGAGTTGAGCGCAATGATTTTCAATATTTGTATCGTGATGGTGAATCCTATGTATTTATGGATGTGAATACCTATGATCAAATCCCTGTTGATACGAAAATTGTTGGCAATGTTGCAAAATTCATGAAAGAAAATCAAGCGGTGCAATTAACATCCGATGAAACATCTGTGTTATCGGTTGAATTGCCCTCGCATGTGAATCTGCGTGTTACACATACTGAACCCGGAGTTCGTGGTGATACCGCAACCAATGTTCTCAAGCCTGCAACAGTTGAAACTGGAACAATTATTCAAGTTCCCATTTTTGTCAATGAAGGAGACATGCTCCGCATTGATACTCGCAATGGCGAATATGTTGAACGCGTGAAAGAGTAATCATCAGACACTTCCCATGAAGCGTGTCTGCTGATATCATTCAGTGGCACGCTTTTTCATTATCAACGGAGAAGAAAACATGGATCTACAATACTTGAAAGAATTACTGGCCATTTTTGATGCTAGTTCAGCCACCGAACTTATGATCGAAGGAGAAGGTACAACCGTATCTGTTTCAAAGCGTGGTCCGGATCAAGTTGTCACACAAATGGCACCAATTGCACAAGCGCATGTTCCGGCACATGGTGTGGAAACTCTACCTGCACCGGCACAAACGATGCTTATAAGTGCACCCAGTGCGGATGAAAACAACCATACAGTTCTCTCCCCGATTGTCGGCACATTCTATGGCTCTCCATCACCTGATGCGCCTGCATTCGTGCAAGTGGGATCACACATAAGCGCTGGTCAAACGCTCTGCATCGTTGAAGCGATGAAACTCATGAATGAAATCGAAAGCGATGTTTCAGGTACCATTGTGAGCATTCTTGCAAATAATGCCCAGCCGGTTGAGTATAATCAACCTTTGTTCATTGTCAAGCCTGATTAAGCATTCCATTCATTGGGAATGTATTCTTCCACGATACACTCCGAAATCATGATACAAAAAGTCTTAATAGCCAATCGCGGCGAAATTGCATTGCGTGTCATTCGCGCATGCAAAGAATTGGGCATCAAAACGGTTGCGGTGTATTCCGTTGCCGACAAAACATCACTCCATGTCCGATTCGCCGATGAAGCCGTCTGCATAGGACCTGCACCGGGACGCGAAAGTTATCTCCACATTCCCGCCATCATCAGCGCAGCACAAATCACAGGAGCCGATGCCATTCATCCGGGCTATGGTTTCCTAGCTGAGAATGACACCTTCGCAGAGATTTGCGCCGAAATCGGCATCACCTTTATTGGTCCAAGCGCTCATGCTATTCGTAATATGGGCAATAAGTCCGTGGCCAAAGACACCATGAAAGCCGCCGGTGTACCCGTCATTCCGGGATCCGCAGGCATTGTTGAAACCGTTGAAGAAGCCAAAGAAATTGCCGATGCAATGGGTTATCCCGTAATGATTAAAGCTACAGCGGGCGGTGGTGGAAAAGGCATGCGTTATGTGCAAAATCCCGATGAACTCGAGAATCTCTATATCATGGCTCGCAATGAGGCACAATCAGCATTCAATAATCCTGATGTATATATCGAGAAATTCATTGAAGAGCCACGACATATTGAGTTTCAGGTATTTGCCGATAGATTCGGCAATGCGGTGCATCTCAATGAGCGCGAATGTTCGATTCAGCGCAGACATCAGAAATTGATTGAAGAAACTCCTTCACCGATCATGACCGAAGAACTTCGCAAGGAAATGGGCGATGCTGCCGTGAAAGCCGCTTTGGCCGTGCAGTATGAAGGCGCTGGAACGATTGAATTTCTGGTTGATAAGCATATGAAATTCTATTTCATGGAAATGAATACGCGTATTCAGGTTGAGCATCCCGTGACCGAAGCATCACTCGGCATTGATCTTGTAAAAGAACAATTACTTGTGGCTTCCGGCGAAAAGCTCGGTCTTGTGCAAACCGCACCGAAATTTCATTCCATTGAATGTCGCATTAATGCAGAAGATCCATTCCATGATTTCAGGCCATCTCCGGGTGTATTGAAGACCGTAAATTTCCCGGGTGGACATGGAGTGCGGGTTGATACTCATATGTATCAAGGCTATGCCATTCCTCCCTATTATGATTCACTTCTTGCAAAGCTCATCACATTTGCGCCTACGCGCAGAGAGGCAATTGCCAAGATGAAAAGAGCGCTTGAAGAATTCATCATTGAAGGCGTGCATACCACGATTCCTTTTCATCGCGCGATGATGGATAATAAGGATTTCATAGCGGGAGATTTCGACACGAAATATCTCGATACTAAAGGTTGGCAATAAATTTTTACGATATAAAAAGGATTGATTATGAATTTTCCCGCAGACCTCAAGTACACCAAAGATCATGAATGGATCAAAGTGGAAGGCACTATCGGAACCGTTGGCGTGACAGATCATGCACAAGGCGAGCTAGGCGATGTTGTGTATTTGGACTTCAATGACAATACAACAGTA
>CANLII010000004.1 GCA_947491315.1 Ignavibacteria bacterium | reverse complement strand
GCAAATGTATTGAATCTTTTTCCAGTCATGGTTACTTCCATCACCAATTGATCACCGGGAATGACCGGTTTTCTGAATTTTGCATTATTGATAGCCATGAAAAATACCAATTTTCCATCTTGACATGAATCAGAATTCAAAAGATACAATCCACCAACTTGTGCCATGGCTTCAATAATCAATACACCAGGCATGATTGGTCTTTCCGGGAAATGACCTGGGAAAAACGGCTCATTAATTGTGACATTTTTATACCCAACGATTTTCTTCTGTTCTATATCAACTTCCGTGATTCTGTCAACCAGCAGAAATGGATACCTATGAGGCATCACTTTCAAAATCTGATTGATATCCAATACAGGTTTCGAATTCTTGAATAAGGTCTTTTTCTTATTCTTTTGCTCTTTGTGTAATGCTCTAATCTTCTTTGCGAATTCTATATTAACCGCATGGCCGGGTCTGGCAGCCAGAATTTGACCTTTGATCGGAGCTCCAATCAATGCTAAATCACCGAGCATGTCCAAGAGTTTATGCCTAGCAGGTTCATTTTTGAATCGCAAAAGACGATTATTAAGTATGCCATTATGTCCCAATACAGCATTCTGTTCCATATCGAATTTTGTGAGCATGGAGCGCAATTCTTCATCTGACATTTCTTTGTCCACAATCACAATCGCATTATCCAATGAGCCACCTCGAATCAAACCTTGCTCATGAAGGGTTTCCACCTCGGTGAGAAAACAGAATGTCCTCGCAGGCGCAAAATCTCTCAAAAACTCAGATTGTAAGTCAAAAAGTCCGGAATGTTGACTTGCCAATGCTGAATTTTGATAATCAATCATGACAGTTATTCGGAAATCATCATTGGGCAATGCAACGATTTCCGTTTGCTTGGATTCATTGACATAGCGATGCATTTGATCGATTTCCACAAATTCTCGTAGAGCTTTTTGATCTTCAAAGCCAGCTTGGAGCAAAACCTCGGCATAAGGAAGTGCGCTTCCATCGCCGATTGGTGGTTCATTCGCAGTCAATTCCATTCGACAATTGTCAATTTCAAGTCCCACAAGTGCCGCAAGCACATGCTCAACAGTATGCACACTTGCTCCATTGCATGTAATTGTCGTACCACGAGCAATATCCGTTACATAATCCACGAGTGCGGGAATTTCAGGATTTCCTTCAATATCAGTTCGAATAAATCGAAAACCGTAATTCTCGGGTGCAGGATGAAATGTGATGGTAGAGGGATTACCTGTATGGAGACCAATGCCACTCAGTGACACGGGTTTCTTGATGGTTCTTTGATGGGCATTCATGAATTGGCTCACTGTAATTTAGGGGAAATTACGAGGTTTTTTGATTATCTAAAGCTTGTTCTAATTCTTTAATGCGCTGTTCCAAAGATGAAACCTTGCGCAACATTTCTGGCAACTGCTGAGAAGCAAATATTCTTCGCATCTCTTTACTTCGTTCAATTGCAGGACTACCGAAGTAAATTCCTGATTGTTCTATGCTTTGGGCAATTCCTGATTGACCAAACACTATGACTCCGTCTGCTGTTGACAAATGTCCAACAGTTCCTACTTGACCAGCAAATCGATTTCTGGCACCAATCTTTACGCTTCCGGCTATTCCAACTTGAGCGGCAAATGCCGTGTGTTCACCTATGCTGACATTATGTGCTATCTGAACCAAGTTGTCTATTTTCACACCTCGAGAAATCAAAGTGGAGTTCACCACCGAGCGATCAATCGTGGTATTGGCTCCTATTTCAACATCATCTTCAAGTATCACATTTCCAACATGCTTTATCTTTTCATAGGATCCATCTGCATGTTCGATATATCCGAATCCATCAGAACCAATAACCGCTCCTGAATGGATGATCACTCTATTGCCAATCTTTGTATTGGAATAGCAAACCACATGCGGATAGAGCACACAATCTTCACCTATGACAACATTATCACCTAAAACCACTTGCGGATGAATGATGCTTCCTTTGCCAATACTACTACCTTCACCAATGAAGGCACCATCCATGATTGTCGCTCCCATTGCTATCTGAGCACTTGGATGAATCGTGGCATTTGAGGAAATGAATGGATCTTTCTTTTGATCAGGAAATAAGTATGAAATGAGTGATGCAAATGCAGAATGTGGATTTTTTACACGGATAAACGCTTGATGAGCTTTTGGTTGTAGTGGAGCTGAATGAGACAGAAGGATGCAATTATGCGTACAAGATTCCACAAAAGGAAAGAATTTTTTTTCAGAAACAAAGAGTATTTCACCGGGATGTGGGTCTTCGATTCTTCCTATTCCATTCAAAACAATAGCCGAGTCTCCCTCAAGTTCTGCTTGAAGAAATTCGGCTATGTGTTGAACAGAATAATTTGCAGATAGCATCATACTTTACGGCCTTTTTCCACCGGTCGTGTCGGCAGGTATTGGTTGAACCGGTTGATCCGCAGGCGCTGTAGGGGGTTGACTCGAACTATTTTCACTACCAGCTGAATCCAATTTTGGAATTTTGATCATATCCTGCAGGCCATCCATTACCGAATCTTTCAACTTATCAAATAGTCCTTTCTCTTCTTTCTTTTCTTCAGGAGCATCTGCAGGCTTGCGAGATCTAGTTCTTTTCGTACCTGAATTAGAGCTTGCAGGAGTTGATTTTTTACTATTTCTTGGGTCCTTGTCGATGGCTTCCTGCTGCTGTTTTTCCATATCATCGACATTGATGCCCAGTTTTTTCAGGACTTTGACAGTCAAATCATATTTTGGGTTTATAAAGGCCAAAGGCTGAGTTGATTTATCCCATACGATGTCATAATTGTCATCAAAGGATATTTCCTGAATAGCAGCATAAATTTTCTCTTCAACACCTCGAAAAACAAGTGCAATTGCGGCATCATATTCACCATTCGGACCTAATTTTCTGGTGGCATATTCCTCACGCTCTTTTTTCTTCTTTTCAAGGTTTGTACTCTTCTCCGTTTTTTCTATTTCAGTCCAAACAAGTCGATTTTTCTTGATTTCCAATTCAAGTTCATTAATCACTTTTTGTTGATCCTCAAGCTCTCTTTTCCAATTGTCAACCATTGTCTGGAGGCGCTGTTCTGCTTGTTTCGCTTCCGGAAATTTCTCGCGAATTGTTTGTGATGACACATAACCTACTTTCTGTGCATGCACAGAACCGATGCTAAAAAGCATTGCAATGAATGCTAGAGAAAGATTCCGAATGGTCAACATGATTTGCCCCCTGGACTTTGATTATTTACTATTTCTACGAATTTTATCCAACACTTTAAATGTCAAATCAAATTTATCATCTGCATAAAGCAAAGCCGGATTGACTTTGTCCAGAATAAAATTGAATTTCTCATCTTTGGACACTTCTTTGATTGTCAAGAGAATACGATCACGAATCGGAGTGAGAAAATTTTCTTGCAATCGACGAATCTCGCCTGTATTACCGAATTTCTCTTCTTGATATTGCATCATGCTCTGCTGAATTGCTTTCAATTGATCTTCTTCTTTCTTTTTTGCATCAGGAGTCATCATTGATTCTTGCTTTTTGTATTGCTCAAGCTTTCCTGTGAGATCCTTTTGCATAGCCACCAATGTGTCTTGGAATTTGGAAGCAATGTCTTTCAATTTTTTATCAGCTTCTTGCGCTTCGGGCAATTGCTTTAAAATAACCTCGGTATCGACAAATCCGATTTTTTGTGTTTGCGCATTCATTGAATTGTTTGTGGAAATAAATGCAGCAATGAAACAAGTGAGAATAACAAATGAGTATCTCATACATACAACCTATGATAATATTGGATAAAGTTTATCTTCCAAATTGAAAATGAAATTGCCAACCTGATCTTGGTCCTGTAGTTCCTTGAGGATCAAATCCATAACCATAATCAAAACCTAATAGTCCGATAGGATTAAGCAAAACCCGAACGCCAAGTCCTGCCGATCTCTTTAAATCGAATGGATCGGCACCACGCAAATTCTCCCATACATTCCCTGCTTCAGCGAATGCAAGTAAATAAATTGGCATTGGATTCAGTGAAAGTGCAAAACGAGTTTCGATCACATGTCTTGTCATCACACGACCACCACCGCTTGGGCCAATCGATCGATCTATATATCCTCTGAGTGGTGTGATGGCAAAACCACCAAGACCATTTCCACCCATGAAGAACAATTCATTACCCAGAATATTTGTGTCACTCCTTATACCGGCAACATATCCCATATCAGTACTTATATACAGTACCAATCGTGGGTTACCATCAACACTAGCAAGCGGATGAAACATCTCGAGATTGAATGTATTTTTTAAATAATCAACCTTGCCAATCCCAATCCCACCTGCAGCAAATGTTGAAGAATATGTAAATCTCGAACCGGAAGTCGGGAAGATCGCATTATCCAAACTAATTCTTGATACAGATCCTGTCAAGCTGAGTTCACCGCCATTGAATGCACGAAATACACCTTGTGATGCAGTTTGTTCATTGTATTGAGCACGAACCACTCCATCTACTCTGAAATAGTCATCTGGCCAACGCAATCTGCGACCAATATTGACAGATGCACCATAGCGCGTTAAATTGAACACAAAATTTTGTCGTATCGAATACAGATTCACTCCCAATGTTGTAGGAGTATTATTGAGCCAAGGTTCTGTGAATCCAACCTGAATGGTTTGATATCTGCTCTGTTGACCAAATTCCGCATTTATATTGAGAATTTGTCCACCACCACCACGCAGCGGTTCTGAGAATGAGAAATTATTCAATGTTATGCCGACAGAACCAGTCAAGCCGAATGTACCCGCATATCCCATGGAGGCATTGAAGGTGTCTGTGGAGCGTTCTTCTACTCTATACAAAACATCAACTTTGGTATTATCAACAGGTTTGATATCCGGTTTTAAAGCCTCAGGATTGAAATAATTCAAAACGCCAAGACCACGCACGCTTCTGATGATTGCGGAACGATTGAAAAATTCTCCAGGCCTTGTGAAGAGCTCCCTTCGAATGACTTTGTCTTTGGTTTTTGTATTGCCGACAATCTCAACTTTCCGAATGATATAGCGATCTCTTTCAAAGACTTTGACAACTATGTCGAGTGAATCCCCTTCACCTTTTCTCTCTTCTTTTATCAAATTCGCTCCCAAATATCCATTGTCCAGATACATCGATGCAACATCGGATTGATCCTCATTCCCCGAAAGATTTTTATCGAATCTTTCTGCATCATAGGGTTCATTGAGTGGAATATTGATACGGCGAAACAACATCTCTTGAGGATATACGGTGTTACCTTCAAATGTAACAGATCGCAAATAATATCGCTTTCCTTCAAAAATGTCCACATGAACACTGACTTTTTGCATATCTGGATTATAGATTATGGTATCCTTGACGATATCGGCATCTATGAAACCTTTGGATCTAAAAAATTGAAGCAATTTCTTTTTATCATCTTCATATTTCAACTTGTCAAACTTGGATGATGACCAAAATTTCCACCAAGTCTTTGTTTTGGTATCTTCAAATGCACCAACCAATTCGGATGAAGTGAGCAATTGATTACCCGAAAAAATGATGCTATCAACATAAAAATCTGCACCTTCTTCTATGGTCATTTCCAAACGAGCATATAATCCGGTATCAGTTGGAATCAAATTCGGAGTGATTTTGGCATACATCAAGCCTTCTTTCTCATAAAGAGCCTTCACTGCATCCTTTGCCAAATCAACTTCATATGCGGAAAGGATATCGCCTTTTACTTTTGCTATCGCTTTTTCGATGTCTTTTGAACTGACTTTATCATTACCCTTAATCTCAAGCCAACTAAAGCGTTTGAATTCACTGACCTTGATGGTGAGAAAAATACCGCTTGCCGTGATTTTGTCAATCACGATATCTATAGATTCAAACTGATTTCTCTGCCATAAATTCCTGATTGCCTCTTGTTGCTTCGGTCCAGGAATCTTCATCTCCTCACCAACTTTCAATCCAGAAATAGTAATGATAGTCTGCGCATCAGCATAGGTATTACCTTCTATTGAAACACCTGCAATGAGATAAGACTTTGCTTGACCTTGTGCATAGAGAGAAGTATGCGAAGATATGATCCATACCGGGAGCATGAATAGCAATACAAAGCACCATCTATTTCGTAAAATGTGCATGCCCCTGATCACCTGGAAGAAAATGATGATATGATTCTTCGAAGGGAGCCTTGTTGATTCTCCTTCTCATCCGATTCACGCAATTGCTGACCGGTTTTTCCAAAACGACGCTCTCTATTAAGAAAATCTTTCAAAGCACCGTACAAATCATCTCTTCTGAAATCAGGCCACAACTGTTTGGTGATATACATTTCAGAATACGCAGATTCCCACAATAAGAAATTACTCAATCGCATTTCACCGGAAGTTCTGATCATCAGATCTGGGTCAGGCATTGAATCAGTCAATAAATATTTCGAAAATTGCTCATCGGTAATGTCTTCAGGAGATAAAGTCCCTCGGCGAATATCAAGTGCTATCATTTGTACGGCGCGAACTATATCCCATCTGCCCGAATAACTTAAGGCCAAAGTAAGGGTCAATCCCGTATTCTTGGAAGTGCGCTCGATTGCCTCATTGAGTATTGTTTGCACATTCTTGGGTAAGGCATTTATTTTGCCAATTGCATGAAGGCGAATATTGTTGGCATCAAGTTCATCAATCTCTTGCAAAAGATATGTTTTGAGGAGAGACATCAGTATTTGTACTTCTATTCTAGGTCTTTTCCAATTTTCCATGGAAAAAGCATAGACAGTAAGAAAACCGATATTCAATTGCGAACATGCTTTGACTATATCACGAACACTCTCTATTCCCTGCTGATGTCCCGCAGCTCTTGGGAGATTTCTGTCCATCGCCCAGCGACCATTTCCATCCATGATAATGGCAATATGGCGTGGCAAAGCACCTGCCTCAATTAAAGAGGCTTGCAATTGTTTGTCCTCGGGGGATTGACTATCTATCCATTGATTGATCATACTATGCTCAATATCATTCTTCGACAAAAACAAATGATTGACACCCATTCGGTGTGCAAATTGATTTCCAACATTTGGGATCAAAGAAACATAGGCAGTGTACTGATAGTCGCTTAGTGCGGAAAAATTATTGGCAAAAATACTGTTATATGCTGAAAAAACAATAGTACAAGACGAAATTTAATCAATAACGCCATAGTTTTTTCTTACACGATGCGCAAAAGGAGTAATGTCATATCATCAACCACATAATTTGACTGTGCATCAGATTCTACGATTCCCATTTTACTCAATAATTGATGTGCTGAGAGTGCATCACCCCCGGAAATTTGAGACAATTGCTCTTTTAAGAGATTGTTTTCATGCAAAGAAGAGTCATGAACTCCATCTGTATAAAGACAGAGCATATCCCCACATTCAAGGGGAAACATTTCAGATTCTATACCATGTAATTCTTTCAATACACCAAGTACCATGCATCCCTTTTCCAATCCATTGATTGAGCCATTCGACTGTTTCAGAAATGGGGCTTCATGTCCGGCATTGATTGATATGAATGAAGTTCTATCAACATGCATCTTTATGAAGATGCATGTAACGAAAATATCAGATGCAGTATGTTCATATATCAATGCATTGATTTCTCGGATGATATCTTCGGGAGTTTTTTCTTGTTTCACGAGTAAAGTACATGCAGACTTTACCATGGACATTATCATTGCAGAACCGATACCCTTCCCGGAAACATCTGCCATGATCAAAGCAAGCGAACCATCCGGATATGGAATCACATCCATATAATCGCCACCGATCTCCAAACTTGGAATATGTATTCCCGATAATTCACAATGTGGATATTGTCTATCAAATGAAGGGAAAAGATTGTTTTGAACAATAGCTGCATTTTCCATCTCTTTTTGCAATTGGTTCAATTTCTGTTCCTCAGCATATAATCGGGCTCTTTCCAGTGATACCGCAATGACCATGCCCAGCATTGAGGCAAAGTACATATCATCGTCTGAGTATGAACGCATATTCGACTGAGGACCCAATATGAGTGCCCCATGAGAATATCCTCCATGTATCATTCCAATGCAGGTGAATCCATCGATTGTAGAACATTCAAGGTCCGGATCGATTTGAGAAAGGATATGGAGTCTTTGTTCATTGGAAATTCCATTCGAAGAAATGAAATCTTTGTTTCCATGTTTCTCTTTGATCAGGATACCATATGTACCAATCATAAGTTGTCCCATGAGGAATTGCCCACCAATATCTGCTATGCCCTTTGGAGTGGATTGCAAAATGATGTCCGATAGCATCTCCATTATTGTAGTCATCAACAATGCAGTACGACCTAAATTTCGCGAATTGTTCGATGCCCTATTTCTATTGGTCATTGTACTCAACATGAGCGAAGTGATAGCATTCATGATTGAGAGTAATTGAATGTATTCAGGATTTACACCAGATGTTGAATAATGAATCTCACCATGCAGAATGCCTCCATGATTCAAATACATGACATCATATTCACCACCAATTGAATGTCCTCGTTGGATAATGGAATGTAATCCAAAATCCGAATCTCTCAAAAAGACCTCAAATGCAAGCGTAGGATCGGCTGAACATAGTGTATCTGCAAATATGACGCATGCCTCATATTCATCATGAGCTTTTGATAATTCATGAAGAAAATCAGGAAGAATAGATCGAAGAGAATTCATGTTCTTGAATGGTTGAATGCACAGAAAACTTTGTCAAATGTACAGTTTTCAAAGGAGATTGGAGACTGTGGATTGAGATGCGTTCTGAAGATCTTTTGGATGAATGAGAATCTGCATTCCTCTTTGTCCCGGACTGACACTGATCTTATCAAATAGGAATGCGGTTTCTTCCAAAAATGTGGGAAAGTGTTTTTTCATTCCTATTGGGGAACAACCACCGCGAACATATCCTGTGAGTGGATACAATTCATTGATAGGTAGAAGAGAACACGCAGTATTTCCGGTGGCTTTCGCTACTTTTTTCAAAGAAACTTCAGCATTACCAGGTACAATAATCACAAAGACAGCCAAGTAATCACCCTTCAAAACTAAGGTTTTGAACACTTGCTCATGTGGCATGTGTATCTTATCGGCTACACTTATTGCATCAAGTGCATCTTCCGACCAATCATAGGAAAGCAAAACATAGGATATATTCAATGAATCGAGTATTCTACAGCAATTGGTCTTTTTGGGTATGCTCATGATTCAATGGAAGACAAAAATCCGTCTATTGTTACTGAAGATTGAAGTCCGGCTTTTCTTCGGATATTCAAGCGATGTGTTTCAACGGTTCTCGTGGAGATATCCAAGAATGTTGCAATCTGATAGGTAGAAAATCCACATCGAATAAGCATACTCACTTCGGATTCTTTCATGGTGATTTCAGGAATTAAAAGTTCCAATTTCTTCTGAAATTCGGAATATGTTTGATGGAATTCACTGAAAAACAATTCTCTTTCTATGTCAGTACCAGACAAAGGCATAAGCAATGTACTAATTTCTTTCAGAACTTTAGTTTTGGCACCATTCTGTTCCAATATCTCGAGGACTTTGGAACGCACCTCGCCATAGCGATTCAATTCTTTCATGATGGAAGAGGTTCTTTCCAATAATTGATGACGCAAGTCTTTGGTTTCTCTTCCAAGTTCATGATTCCGTTTTTTCAGAAATTCATTCTCTTTTTGATGCAAAGTAGAAACATATTGTATTTCCAGATCTTTGATATTTTTCTGCGACTCTTTTCCAAGGATTGCATGTTGCACTTGATATGATTCATGCAACATGGAGAAAGCTCTTTCCCATTGTTTTCTTTGTCTGAGCCAAAATCCCCAATGTCTCAAGACCCAAACCCGCAATTGAAGAAAATCATATGTTTGAGTCATCACATGTGCTTGTTGAAAATGATATTCTATTTTGCCATTCTTTAAAGAAGTAGGCTGCATCTCCATGAAGAGTCTGGCCAATTTATAATGCAATGTTGCTTCATGAAGAGGAAATGGAAACTTTTTATAGAGTTTTCCTGCTTCATGAAATGAATCCAATGCTTGTTTGTGCGATCCAATTTTTGAGAATGCGGATCCTGTCATCACATGCATTCTCGACAAGTCATGATATGCTTTTCTTTTCTTTGCAATGCCAATGCAATCATGTAAGATTTCCAATGCTTTCTCAGGACTTTTCTGTGTTTTCATCAATGAAATGGATGCGATGTTTGATAGAGCTATAAGCTCTGTACGCCAATTCTTCTCGATCCGAGCATTATTGATTGCTTTTTGAAGATATTCTTCGGCTTTTTCAAAATCTTGCACAGCAATATTGAAATTTCCCATGCCTACCTGTATCTGGGAATCAAGGAATGGTTCACCCGGTAATTCCAATTGAATTTCTTTCGCTTTCTGAAGGTAATTCAAGCATTGATCATATTTATCAATTTTCTGAGCATGCTGTGCCAATGTCATTGCACATTTAAAAGCATGAAGCAATTCTCCATGAATCATAAAAGTCTCGAGAGATTCACGCAAGACCCTGTCATCATCTGGTATAATCTCAATATCCGAACGAAGTCTGTATTGCTCCCTAGCCATATGAGCATGCTGTATGGAATGATCTGTTTTTGCAGCAATAACCGCCATTTTTCCAAGCACATCAAAAGCCTTATCTCTTTGCATCATTCCATGAAGAATAGTGCACCTGATTCTCAATAAATCAAACATATATTGTAAGAATCTGTTCTCGCTGATCAATTCGCGAGAATGCATATCCTCATATTTGTGCTCAAGAGCAGTGAGGGATTTCAAAACGGATGACATGGAATCCGTATATAATCGCCGCTCGACCCTGAGTATCTCTTCCCTACCGGACAGTACTCTGTTCATATACAACCAAATATATTACATCCCGAAACAATAGCTGGAAGCCTTACGGCATTTACACTTCCCTTTTGTTCAATTTACTTTTTTTTTAGAGACCAGCATCTCAATAAGATTGGGGAATTTATGAAATCTCATGTATGTTTGCCAACCACATATCCACCAATTAACGGAGTTTACTCATGGATTTCCTCATAACAATTCATGGCCACAATCGCTGGCTCATGATCATTTTTGCCTTATTGGCCATTTTTTCTATCCTCAGTAATATGAGAGATTCCGGGGAATACAAAAAATTCACCAGACTTACCGGCTCCATCTATGCCTATGCACTTGCACTTCAATTTGTGATAGGACTCATCCTCTTTTTCCCTAAAGGTAATGCCCTGGATTGGAATATGTCAGCCCTCAGAATACAATTCGAGCATGCCACAACAATGATTCTCGCCATTGCAATCGCACATTCCCCTGCGGCTTGGAAAAAGTTAGAAATAAGCAAAAGACTCCGCAATACATTGATTGCTTATATAGTTTCTCTGCTTTTGATTATTCTTGGCGTCATTCGCATCGGTGGTATGTCGCTTTGGCTAGGATCTTGAATAATCGGCCAATCCTGAAATATAGGTGGCAATCATTAAACTTGCTAATCTCGATGTTCTATCATCGATGTCATATGTAGGATTGACCTCGACAATATCTATCATTCGGCATCCTTCAGCACCTGCCCAATAGGCCATTTCGATGATTTCATCGGAAGTAAAACCAATTGAGGCAGGAGCGCTGACACCCGGAGCAAATGCTGAACAAACTGAATCCATGTCGAAACTGACATAGGAACTCAAGCCCGCTTCATGCATGGACCTGATCATTTCACGCAATTGCCCACCCGGATTGCCGATTGCCCTGATATGTTCATATGGTATGATTTTTCCTCCGTACAATTCCACAAACTCGCGATGATGTGCAGAAGCGGTGAATGTTTGCGTGCCGAATTCCACGAATTCGGATGGTTTTCCATACTCCAACATTTCCCGAAATGGCGTTCCAGAATGCGATAATCCATCTATCTTCACTCTGACATCCAGATGGGGATCAATAGTGATAATAGCAGTTGTTTCAGTCATATCCAGCAATGCTTTGCAATTCGGAAAGGCAATATCATGTCCACCACCAAGTATGATTGCCCTTGCACCCTTTTGTAGAATGCGATGAAGAATCTCATAGTGATCATGTCTGATGTCTTCTAAATCTCTGCCCTCACAATCTATATTTCCGGCATCATAGATTGAACCCGGGAAATGTTGAATACCAAAAACGGACAGCTTTCCCAAAAATTCACGAATCCTGAATGGCGCTATTGATGCTCCCGGCCTGCCACCATTTCTAACAATTCCTATATCCTGAGGAATACCCATCAATACAATATCGTGCTCTTTCAAGGTGTTATATGACTCCAAAACCTGAAACTTGGAAGCAAATCGCTTATCCTCTGGCTCGATGGGTATATTCATGGTTGACCATTCATCATAGGGTATGATTTTTTCTATCATGGGTTCCTTTAAGAGGTTTCATCGCCAAGCGATTTTTTGTATTTTTGCCTACACCACATATTTATAGCGGAGCTTATTCAATGATCTTGACTGACAAAGAAATTCTTGCAAATATAGCGAGCGAAAGAATTGTTATCACCCCTTTTCGAAGAGAATGCCTGGGATCTAACAGTTATGATGTTCATTTGGGAAAACTTCTTGCCACATATGATGAAGATATCCTTGATGCGAAAGTTCATAATACCATCACTACATTTGAGATTCCCGAGGAAGGTTGCGTCTTAATGCCAGATGTATTCTATCTCGGAGTAACAGAAGAATATACCGAAACACATAATCATGTTCCCTTTCTTGAAGGTAAGTCAAGCATCGGAAGATTAGGTATTGATATTCATGCCACTGCAGGAAAAGGTGATGTAGGATTTTGCAATTATTGGACCTTGGAAATCTCCGTGAAACAACCGGTCCGCGTGTATCCGGGCATGCCAATAGGACAACTCATCTATTTTGAAGTAAAAGGCGACATTGAAACTCCGTATAATGCTAAAGTTTCTGCAAAATATAATGCCAAAACCCATGAACCTGTTGAATCAATGATGTGGAAGAATTTCTGATGAATTGCTTAAAAGACATGACATATTTCACAAAGACATTATTCTTTATTGGACTTGTGTTTGTCTTTTCCTCCTGTACTTTCGAGGAGGACAATACGCTCATTTATGATGAATCTACAATCATTGAAAGAAGAAAAGAACTTGCTGATTTTTTCAAGAATGACCCTTCTTCTCCTTTAAAAGAGATTCAAAAAGAAGAATTCACCGCTATGCAGTATTTTCCTCCTTCCGAGGACTATGCATTCTATGCGGATTTCACATTAATCTCCAAACCGGATACTGTTCAATTGTTAACATCAAAAGGCTCAGAGAAAAGAGCAATGGTGCGATATGGTATATTCACTTTTCATGAACAGGATGGTTCAACTTTTACTGTGACTGGTTTCAAATCTTTGAATCAAGAAGATGATATGATTTTTATTCCATTCAAAGACAAGACTAATGGCTTTGATACCTATGAAGCCGGTAGATATCTGGAAGTGGAAGAGTCTTCGGACAATGGTGAATATCTCCTTGATTTCAATAAAGCTTATAATCCATATTGTGCCTATAATAAAGAATATGTTTGCCCATTGGTTCCAAAGGATAACATATTACCCTTATCAATCAAAGCCGGTGAGAAGAGGACGATTTTCCAATGAAGCACATCACTTTTATCAGGCATGCGAAATCAAATCATATCATGGGTCTTCGTGATCATGACAGGCCGCTTAATGATCGAGGCTTGCACGATGCTCCAACATTAGCGAAAAGTTTGAAATCCGATAATTTTCATCCGGATGTCTTTTTCACCAGCACTGCACTTCGCGCACAAACAACTGCTGAATTGATACGTAATGAAATTGATCCACAAATTCCTCTTGAAGAACATTCGCTTCTCTATCATGCTTTTATCAATGATTATACGGCATTCATTCATCAAGTTGAAGATTCATATGAGCATATAGTAATTGTAGGACATAATCCAACAATCACTTTGATGGTGAATCTTCTTGCTCGTGACAATGTCACGGAATCCATGCCGACTTGTTCAATAGTTTCGCTCACATTCAAAGATTGCAATTCTTGGAATGCTATTTCACCGCATACGGGCATAATTACTCGTAATGCATTTCCCGGTCAATAAAGTAGAAAGGAATTTCATATGTCAGAACATCATCAAATTTGCATCATTGGAAGTGGTCCTGCCGGTTTTACAGCCGCATTATATGCCTCAAGAGCTCGATTGGATGTTATTGTTTTTGAAGGACATCAGCCGGGAGGACAATTGACGATTACGACTGAAGTGGAGAATTATCCCGGTTTTGAGCATGGCATCATGGGACCAGAAATGATGGATGTTTTCCGCAAACAATCCCATCGTTTTGGCGCGCAGTCTATCTATGAGACAATTACCTCAGTTGATACCTCAACAAGACCTTTCACATTGAAAAGTGATCGTGACAAAACATATACATGTGATTCCATCATCATTTCAACTGGTGCTGCAGCGAAATTACTCGGATCAAAAGGTGAGCAAGAATTTATGGGATTTGGAGTTTCCGCATGCGCTACATGCGATGGTTTCTTCTTCAAAAATCAACATGTGTATGTGGTTGGTGGTGGTGACACCGCAATGGAAGAAGCAAATTATTTAACGCGTTTTGCATCAAAAGTGACCATCCTCCACAGAAGAAATGAATTCCGGGCTTCCAAAATCATGCTTGAGCGTTGTCAGAATAATCCCAAGATTGAATTTGTGGTGAATACCACAGTTGATGAATATATTGGTGAAATACTTCCTTCTGGTATAAGAAAGCTCACTTCATTGAAATTGCGCAATACGGTCACGAATGAAGAAAATATCGTCCCTGCCGATGGAATTTTTGTTGCGATTGGTCATAAACCCAATACGGATTTATTCAAAGGCTTGATTGACATGGATGAAACCGGTTATATTCAAACTGTCGGCAAATCTTCGTATACAAATATCGAAGGCGTCTTTGCTTGTGGTGATGCGCAAGACAGTGTGTACAGACAAGCAGTCACCGCCGCAGGTAGCGGTTGCATGGCGGCCATTGATGCAGAACGCTGGCTTGAAGCACAACATGGATGATAAAACATGAATCCCGAAGAACAAAAAAAAGCGCCGGTTTTAGTCCGGCGCTTTCCATATGCGATAGAAGCTGAAATGGCTCAGGCATTGCTTGCCGAGAATGGCATTTCAAGTTATGTCTATGATTTGAATGTTAATTCCTGCTATGTCGGAGCCGTCATGGGCGTCCGCTTATTCGTCGCGCAGGAAGATTTCGAACAAGCATTGATGATTTTGAATGCTGAATTTGATGGCGAAAATCAAACAGAATAAGTACACATTTCTTATTCTTTCCCAGCTTCCTCTTCCGCTTTTCCTTGCATCATTTTCTTGAATTGTTTGTCAAGGAAATAGAGATTCTTTGGATCATATCCCACTCGTTTTACCATCACGATCAATTCCTCCACACCGCGCTCGGAATCTTGCTGTTCTTTGATAAATGGCTGGAGAAATTGCAAGGTGGCATAATCAAGAACTTCATGACACATCTTTGCAAGCTCATTGATGGCAATCGTATTTTGTTGTTCGAGGAAAAGAGTATGCTCAAGAATGTCAAGCACGCTTTCAAACTCGGATCTCAAGCTTGGAACCGCTCCAATCGTGGCTCTGCAGCCATTAGCATTGGCATAACGATAAAACTCAAGCATATGCTCGCGCTCATCTTCGGCGCTGAAATAGAAGTACTCTTCCAAGCCCGGCAAATCATTGTCGGCACACCATGATGCCATTTCCAAATAAGCCATCGAAGCCACATGCTCATTGGTGACTTGTATATTCAATTGTCTGCGTATGGATTCATTCATATCTAACTCCGTTTACATTCATTATGATTGATATTCTTTTGGTGCTTCCACTTTGCCATTTCTGCGAAGCGTATTGAGTTCCTCGAGAGAGACAGTATGAAATGTTCCTGTATTCTCACCGATCACTGTCACGGTATCCGAGAAAATATCGATCTTGATCATGCGTGCTCTACCTTCGGTGAGATGCACATAGGAATCAAGAGGCGGATAATTTTTCAAAGCGGATACATAATTGTCGATTTCATAGAGCAAGCAGCATTTCAAGCGACCACACATGCCACTGAGTTTACTGATATTCGGTGGTAACATTTGTGCTTTGGCATGTTCGAGATTGATTTGCTCAAACTCATTCAGAAATGTTGAACAACAAAGTTCCAATCCGCATGGACCGATACCGCCAATTCTTTTGGCTTCTTCGCGAGCTGATATTTGTCTGAGTTCGATGCGAGCATGATATATTCTTGCCAATTCCTTGACCAGTTCACGGAAGTCAACTCTTTGAGGCGCGGAGAAATACACAGATAAACGAGTACGATCAAATTGCCACTCGGAATCAACAATTTTCATATCTAAACCATATTCCTTGACTTTGGCTTTAACCTCCCGAGTGATTTCCTTCTCATGTTCGCGGCTTTCTTTGATGCGCTGAATATCATCTGCAGTTGCCAGTCTCTGCAAACTTAATGCGGGGGTTTCTTGATTGTTTTTTTTCATCTCTGCAATTGAACCAACAGCGGTGATTGTCCCGGCATCAGATCCATATTCAGATTGAACAATTACTGTATCGCTCAGTGCATAGCGACCATTTCTATTCTTCTTGAATAATTGCTTTCTCCGAGCTTTAAAACTCACTTCCACAAACCAGT
Organism: Ignavibacteria bacterium; assembly: GCA_947491315.1. GTDB lineage: Bacteria > Bacteroidota > Ignavibacteria > Kapaibacteriales > UBA961 > UBA961. The sequence goes on along the minus strand of CANLII010000004.1, from coordinate 108,578 downwards.
CTTGCGCATTGTCTTGGGCCTCACTGACAGAATCTTCATTCGGAGAAGATCCACTTTTGCAAGTTGAACACCCTCCATCTGTATCACCACATGCTGTGCAATGCGATTTACGATTCAAAAGTGATTTTGCAACAGAAGTTTCAGCGGCATTCCCGATTTTATCGCTATGGGAAATATCTATGCGGGATAAAGGAACAATTGATCCAACCGGAAATTGCTCTTGAACGGATTGATGTTGTTGATTGTCTTTCATATATATAAAGATGGGCTTTTTTGCATAATTATAAGAAATTTGGGGTGAATGTAGTGAAAAATATCATGATAGACAACTTTCGAGAGAATCTCTATAGTTTCATTCAACCTTTTTGAGCAATAATTGTCTTCTATCTTCTCGCACCGCTTTGGAATAAAAAACTTTATACTCTTGATATTCATTTGGTTCGATAAAAGTTTTTTTCTTGATAAACTTTCGCTTTGCAGTAAGTAAAGTAAGACCTTCCTTTTCTTTGACCATGACCGAAAATGCATAATCTGCAGAGGAGTTTGAATAATTCACCGATTGAGGAATTTCCGCTAGTACATAGCCTTTAGGAATGATCATGGACACTTCTTCGAGTGTAGTGTCAACATCATACAGATTCTTCACTGGATATACTCGATTCTCATAGGTCAATGCATTATCGGTTGACAATTCATTACGCCATGGGATGCGAATAATTTTATATGTCCCAGCTTCTGCCACGGTATTTGGGGCTTCATATTGATAGTATATTGAGATACTCTCAGAGAGTGAATCAGCACCAGTGATTATGAGATCATTTATCTTGGCTGATGGAATATCGGAAGCAAGTGCGGTTTGCATCATTTTCTTGCGCTCTTCGGAAGTTTTGCCTTTATAAGCAGAACGATATTGAGCGGTCAATGTGCCAGATACTTTTTCACTCCCTTGTATAATCATTCCATCATCGGTGAATTGCACAGTGCTTCTTGCAGTGAAAGTGGGAGCCGTCACTTGCTTATCAGGTAGCAATAATGGTTGTGTTATTCCCGGCTTTATCAATAAGGAAAATGCATTTTTGTCAGCGGCAGGGATCACGCCTGTTGGAAAATTCGAGGCGGTTAAATCGAGAAATAATGGTTGTTGATTGTCCTTCTTTCTAACGGCAATGATGCAATGATTAAAAGAAATTGAGGGTAATACATGTAATAATCGCTCTTCATTCCCAGAATTCACAAGTACATAATCTGCCTTGATACCCAATTCACTGAGCATCGCAATGCCGAGGGTTGAAACATCCTTGCAATCTCCGATTTTATTGACAAGCACATCTCTGGCTTTTTGAGGGATGAAAGCAGATTGTCGGAATGATACACTACTATACCGAATATTATCGGTGATGAATTGGAAGATTTTCTCAATTTTTTCTTTGTCTGTCAGTTTCTCAGGATTCGGAATGAGTTGTTTTACCGCTTCCTTGATTTCATAGGATGATTGTGCTTTTGATTGTGCCAATTCGGCATACCAATCCACCAAAAACACCCAATTCGGAATAGTGGTAAATCTCAGTACTTTTCCTATCTCAGGTAAAGAAGGCATGTCGGCTTCATAAACAATACCTGGTTCCTTATGTATGGTCCAAGAATACAATGTGGAATTGATCTCAGGTAAAGGCATGTCTTTCGGTGTGATGTCCATTGCCTGTTGAGAAGTGGTGAATTGCATTTCATTGGGCATAATCAATGCATATTCCGCATGAGTAATAGGAAAGAATCTATTGAAATAATATTCATCCCAAACATGCTTGGCAAGTTTTCCTGTATTATAATTTCTAATGCGATATTTCACATAAATAAAATCATTGACTTCAAGTCCTTTGAATACAGCCATATTTCTATTGATGTCAGCACGAATTTCTTTACCGTCCGCTTTGATCGTGACGGCTTTTTCAATAACTAATGATTGTGAATTTCCATTGTATCCGACTCTGTATTCTTTGAAAAAATCGATGCCTTTTTCATTGAATACGCGAATGAAACTCTCCGATACGGATTCGGATGCACCTTGTTCATAAACAACTCTTCTCATCTTATCTGAAACTATTGCCGCGCTGGCTTCCGGATGATCTTTTGCGGAAGGAGCAGATTGCAAGATGGAATCGATATTAGTTTCACCGAATATTGTGAAGATTGATTTCTTCCCTTGCAATTCTCGCAAAATTGCGCGAGCATCATAATCAGTTGGTGAATACTCTAATGCTTTCTGATAGGCAGCAATTGCAGCATTCACATCTTTTTTACTGCGATGAATTTCTCCGAGTTTAGACCAATAGGAATTGCATGAAGGACAGAATTTCAATGCCATGGCAACTGCTTTTTCAGCTTTGTCATACTGTTCCAATTGCGTGTACACAGATGCCATTTGAAAATGAAAACCGGGCGAGGAAGGTGACAATGTTAAAAGTTCTGCAAAAGTTTTTTCCCAATCCTTGACTTTAGAATCTTCTAAATATGCTTTTGCCAAAGCCAAAAGAGGGACTTCACCATAGACAGATTGCAAGTATTTTGAATACATGCCGATCATCGAGTCGCGTTTTCTCGAAGCCTGAAAATCGAATACAGCGGCAAGCTCAGTGAATGTCCATGATTGAGGAAATTTTTTCTTTGCCTCTCTCACTGTTGATATCACTTTGTCCTGCATTCGTTTTTTATCATAATAGCGTATGCGTAGAGTATATGGGGTTTCGGAGCCGGGAAGCAATTGTTCCATTCTATTGACCATATCTTCGGCTCTGTCAAAATCCTCATTATCCAGATGCTGATTGAATTTATGAATGATGCCATCAGGGATATCCTTACTCATGGATGCAAGCAATTCATAGGTGGTATTCACTTCATCCTTCTTTCTTCCACGGGCATAGGTATCCAAAAACTTCCACAAAATGACAGGATTATCTTTGGAGATTGTCAATGCTTTCTTTAATAATTGTTCGGCTTCTATTGCTCTGTCATTTCTCAGATAAGCATCAGCGAGCAAGAGATAATGTTCTATCCAATCAGGATGCTTTTCTACGATTTCTTTCAACTGAGTGATGATAGGATTTGGAATATACTCTATGATGCTTGGTCGTTGTTTCACATACTCCTGCGCTTGTGCACTTTCCTTCAATCCAGGAATCGGATATCCTTCATCATCTGTGATGCGCATCAAAAAATTACATCGGTCAATTTCAGAGTATCCGACTTTCACCAAAAGTCTATTCCAACCTTTCGACAATTCAGTCTTTACGATATATGTATCAAAGTCATTATTTGTCTCATTCGAATCCCTGATGATTTCAGTATCATTCAAAAAGACTTTCACGGAACCGGAAGTACCGATGCGAACATTTACTTTTGCATTGCTTGGAGACCAAACGAAAGTATTCGCATAATAAATGGCTTGTCTATCCGGAAAATATGCTTGAAAATCCAACCAATAATCAGATTTAATATATGGTGGTATAAACCATGAAGCGGGTGTGCCATTCTTTCCTTCATAGATTTCCCCTATTGCAAATTTATCTTCAGGTGGATATGCGATAGTAAATCCGGATGCAGAGATATGTTCGAAAGGACCAATGATTTGATAAGCAGACAATGCCTTGATGCCATCATAATATTGTTTGGCACTTTTCATATTTCGATTTCTGATTTCAACGGATCCAAGCATTTCCATTGCCATCGCACGCAATGAACCCGCTTTATCACCTTTCAATGTCAATTGTTTTAAAATATCCTGAACGCCCGATTTTTTCTCATGCATCTGGGTGGAGAAGCGCGGTGAGAGCCAAATGGAATAGAGATATGGAATGGGATCATCAGTGGCTTGCACAATCGTTTTATAAACATTCCATGACTCTTGATAACGATGTCGCATTTCCAGGAGATATGAGAGCCCGAGTATCAATCGAATGTCTTTGGGATTAGCAGACAATTTGTCTTTGAATACAATTTCAGCACTATCGAAATCCTTTTTAAGGATATAAGACCATGGATCGGTATTCAATTGACCACATACATTCATCACATTGAATACACAGCTTATTATTGTCAAGAACAGTATTCGCTTCATAAATCCAAAACTCCGATAATATATTATCTGCGCTGAAAAGCTTGTAAAACATTCATTTCGGGATCGATATCTCCTGCACCTCTCAAATATTCCAGGAGATTATATGCCATATATGGAGCATAAAGAGCACCTTTTGTTCCCAGGCCACCCATGACCAATAATCCGGGATATATTGGATGTTCTCCCATGAATGGCTTATGCTCAAACATTGTCGGCCTGAGTCCTGCAGATTGCTCGAGGACTTCATATGGACAATCAATGAGTGATGTTATTCTGCTGTCCAATCTCTCTGCTCCAAATGCAGTGGGAATCGTATGTAATTCATTCCATTGAAATGTTGCTGCACATCGGAATGTATGATTGCCAATTGGAATGATAGCAAATCCTCTGCTGATGATATCTGTTTCAGGTAATAATGTAGTTCTTATAATGCAAGACTCACCTTTCACAATATCATATCTCAAGCCTAAATCTGCAAGCCATGGATTCTTACTTCCTTGCCAACCATCACAGAATATGACTTTTCGAGAATGTATAACTTGATTATCAATTGTCACGGTCCACACATCATTATTTCTTGAAAGATTTCCTTTATCAATAAAGCCATTCACCATACATGATGAGAATGTTGAAGACATAGCATTCAGAAAATGTACATAATCAAATTTGCCAGCATTCAATGTTCTGAATCCACCGTGAAGATTCTTGATGGTAGGATGTATGGATGAATATTCAGGACCAAATTGTTCTCCAACATAGCGTCCCAAATATTCGGTGGTATATTTCTTTTGAAATATGTCATGCTCTTTTTCATCTGCGAATATTCTGAGCATTGGGAATGGTCTATAATAAACTTGCTCTTCATCTATGCTTTCACATTCAGTATAAAACTGCCGAGCTTTCAATAGGAATTCATCATATCGCCATGAAGGTTCAAATCGTTTTCCGGTAATTGGATTGATCAGTCCTGCGGCAACAATTGAGGCAGAACTCTTTCTAGCATTGTCAATGATGGCGATATCATATCCAGCATCATGCAATACTCTTGCGGTGACCATTCCGGCTATTCCGGCTCCGATGATGATGCAATCGTGCATGGATTTCACATTCACTTCTGTTCATTGCCTTCAGAAACAATTGCGGGCAATGATTGAACAGATGCATGCAATGTATTTTCCCATTCTCTGAAGAACATCATCAGTATCGCGGTGGTTGGAACTGCAATCAAAAGTCCGATAAAACCAAAGAAATGTCCAAATACAAAAATAGATGCAAGAAGAAGGACAGGGTGCAAACCAACTCTTGTTCCCAGGATTCGTGGCTCGATGATATACGCATTCAAAAAGTGAAGTCCATTCACAACAAGAGCAATTCCAATCACATGTATCAATGCATGCTGAGGATCTACTAAAATAGCTACGATGATGCCAATGATCATACTTGCTATTGATCCAAAAAATGGGATGGGATTGAGGAGTCCAAATACCACACCGAGTACGATTGCATATGGGATTCCGAGTAAACTCAAGAATAGTGAGGCCGTACTTCCAATCCAAACAACTGCTATGACTTGCCAACCGACATAGATCTTCAAAATATCACTGACTCTTTCTAGCATGGACAATGATTTTGGATTTTTGATCCCAAGTATGTTTCTCAGAAATTTCTTCAATGCAGGAAGATCTTTCAGACAATAAAAAGTAATGATGGGAATAAGAATAAGATTCAATAGTTGAGCCGCAATCATTGAGATATTGGTCAGCAAGGCGAAGAGCGCATCCATTACCGAAGAAAAAATCGATTCTGCTTTTGGCATCAATTGATCTTGCACCAATTGTTTTACGGTTTCTTTTGGAATGCCGAATGATTGCAGCATGGAATAGAATTGTCTGCTTTCGAAATAATTGGTTGTTTGCACCACAAACTTGGACACCTCTTTTGTCACTTGATCCAATTGAGCATATGCAGGTGGAAAAACAAAAATTGTGATAGCAGCAAGAATTCCCCCAATGATACCCAGCATGATCAATGATCCAAGCCATCGTTTGATTTTCATGCGTTCCATTGCATTGATGATTGGATCTAGAAGAAAGGCCAATGCAAATGACAAAGCAAAGGGTAACAGAGCAGAATTCAAATCCATGATCATCCACAGAAGAAAGACTGCCCAATTGAGCGTCAACAATCTTCCTGCTATGAAGGAAGAATTTTTATACGGAAAGAGAAGAAAGAAAGCAATGAGGAATAATACCAGAGGGTTTGCAACCAAATCAGTAAGCACAAGAAATGCCATACATGTAATTGCAGAAAGTATGATAGGAATACCAATATTCCATGGCGCTCCGAAAACCATATTGCGTTCTTTTTCCATAATCCCTCCAAAAAAAGAAGACAATGCCCCGGTTGATTGAGGCATTGTCATTATTCAAATCACATACAATTGATCATGCACAAACTTCATCAAATGCTCTCTTCAATGCAGAGGAGATCATATCGGGAGAAGATCCTTCAATCGCATGTCTTGGAATGAAACCGATCAATTCACCATCACGCATCAAGGCAATCGATGGAGATGAAGGTGCTTGACCTTTGAAATGCTCTCTGGCTCTCAAAGTGGCTTCTAGATCTTGTCCGGCAAAGACGGTAAATAAATTATCCGGCTTCTTGGAATTGTCCAAAGACAACTTCACGCCTGGTCTTGCACCACCGGCGGCGCAACCGCAAACTGAGTTTACGACGATCAAAGAAATACCTGAAGATGCAACTGCTGTATCAACTTCTTCGGGTGTGCGTAATTCTGTAAATCCGGCTGAAGTCAGTTCTTCACGCATCGGTTGTACAATTAATGGATCATATGGCATACAATAAACTATTCAAAGTGAAACAAACGGTGAGGTCATGACGAACCATATTCAAAACTATGATAATTATTCCTTCCTGTGAAGCAAAAGTACGACAAATGGTATATTGTTATTCATTCACGGAGCAAGATTATGACTTCTCTCTTTATTCGTTGGGTAATAATTGCCTCAGCAGTCTATATAACGCAATTTCTTGTTGATGGTATCTGGGTCAAGAACTTCTTCTCTGCCATCATCGCATCACTCATCATTGGCTTTTTGAATACCTTCATAAAACCAATATTGACTTTGATTACTTTACCAGCAATTATAGTGACATTAGGATTATTTATGCTCGTCATCAATACGCTATTGCTTTGGTTTGCAGGCGAAATCCTCGAAGGCATAGAAATCGCTGGATTCATTCCCGCATTTTGGGGCTCCATCATCATAAGCCTTGGAACATGGTTTGGGAATAAACTCATAAGATGATCATTCTACTTCACCAAGAAGCAGATATGCTTTGAGGAAATCATCCAATTCTCCGTCCATCACAGAATGAATATCTGTCTTTTTCAGTTCTGTCCTATGATCATTAACCATGGTATATGGCTGAAATACATATGATCTTATCTGACTTCCCCATTCAATTTTCTTTTTGGTACCTTCAATAACGGCTTTTGCGGCTTCCTCTTCCTCTCTTCTTTTTTGATAGAGTCTTGATTTGAGCATTTTCATCGCTCTTTCGCGATTCTGATGTTGAGAGCGTTCTTGTTGACATGCAACCACAATACCTGAAGGTACATGTCGCAAGCGAACAGCTGTTTCAACCTTGTTCACATTTTGACCGCCTTTTCCTCCAGCACGGAATGTGTCCATTTCAACATCCGCTGGATTGACTTCAATCTCCACATCATCTTCAATTTCGGGGTAGACATACACAGATGCAAATGATGTTTGTCTTTTTCCCTGTGCATTAAACGGGGAAATTCTCACCAATCGATGTACGCCATTTTCAGCCTTCAAAAAACCATATGCATTTTTACCAACAACTTCCAAAGTGGCAGACTTTATACCAGCTTCATCTCCCGGCTGTTCATCAGCGAGAAATATCTGATACCCACGAGCATCTGCCCAGCGCGTATACATGCGCAACAGCATCTCACTCCAATCTTGGGCTTCTGTACCACCAGCGCCTGCATTGATAGTCAGAATGGCATTCATTCCATCATCAGGAGCAGAAAGAATTCTTCTCAGTTCAAGTGTATCTACCGCATCTTGTGCTTTCAGTAATTCTCCATCAATATCGGCTTCCATTGATGGATCATCGGCTTCATCACCTAGTTCAATCAAGGTTCCCACATCTTCAACGGCTAATTGTGCGGATTGCCAAACAGTGATCCAATCTTTTCTTTCTGCAATTTCCTGCATCACTTTCTGTGCCTGCATGGCAATATCCCAAAAACCAGGTTGTTCGCTCAATTGCTCTCGTTCAGCTATCTCTGTATGTTTGAGATCGATGTCAAAGGAACCTCCGCAAAGCTTCCGTTCTTTCTTTCAATTCTTTGACTTTCTTCTTTTGTGGTTCAAACATGATTGTACCTCTATGATTAATGATTCAATGTCTTTGTTAGTAAAAGAAGCTCACCGTTTGATACGATTTCTTTCATGGATGTAATTTCATGATGAATGATTGTATCATGATCTGTTACCGGTATGGTCAATCGAATTCTGTCTTTTACAATTTCCAGAATCGGACTTGATTGTAGCGGTGCATGGAATTCTATTCCACGAATTGCACAAAGCATTTCAATGGCAATGACTGTTTCAACATGATCCAAAATACGATGGACTTTTCTTGCTGAAATACTACCCATTGAATTATGATCTTCTTGATTGGCAGATGTTGGAATAGAATCAATACTTGCGGGATGACAAAGCACTTTATTCTCGGAAACCAATGCTGCTGCAGTATATTGAGCAATCATCATTCCAGATTGAAGACCTCCATCTTTTGCAAGGAATCTTGGCAGACCATTGCTCAATGCGCCATTCACCATTCTTTCTGTTCTTCGCTCGGAAATACTTCCAAGTTCAGCACATGCAATGGCTAGGAAATCAAGTGCCAGTGCAATGGGCTGACCATGAAAGTTACCACCTTCCAGATGTGATTTATCTTCAGCAAAAATCAATGGATTGTCATTTGCCGAATTCAGCTCTATTCCGATCACTCGTTCCACATATTCAATTGCATCGCGAGAGGCACCATGAACTTGAGGCATGCAACGAAGCGAATAGGCATCTTGAACCAAACCATCACCATGTCTATGAGATTCTCTTATCTCACTATTTTTTAATAAAGAACGGAGTCTTGAAGCAGTAGTCAATTGTCCAGAAAATCCCCTTACAGCATGAATGCGCTCATCAAATGCTGTATCCGAACCTCGTAGTGCATCAATACTCAAAGCTCCGGCTATGTCAGCCAAATCGATAAGATTCTTTGCTCTATGCACGGCGAAAGCACCAAGAGAAGTCATCATTTGAGTTCCATTAATCAAGGCAAGTCCTTCTTTTGCTTGTAATGTAACAGGTTTAATTCCGCATGATTTCAATGCATCTTGAGAAGCAATGACCGTTCCGTCCTGCATGAGTATTTCACCTTTGCCTATAAGTGCCAAAGCAATATGTGCAAGAGGAGCCAAATCGCCACTTGAGCCCACGGAACCTTGTGATGGAACAGCCGGAATAAGATCATGTGCTAACATTGCAATCAATGTTTCCACCGTACTAATCCGTATTCCCGAGCATCCTTTGGCAAGCGCATTAATTCTCAGGATCATCATGCCTCTCACGATATGTCTTTCAAGATAAGAACCTATACCGGCACTATGAGAGATGATTAAATTTTCTTGCAATTCTTCTAAGCGCTCTCTTGGAATGACTACATTCGAAAATTCACCAAAACCTGTTGTGATTCCATAGATGATTTCACCGGAATTCACCCATTCCTCAATAATGTCTCTACTTTTTTGCATTTCAATTTTCGCCGTATCCGACAATGCAACTGCAATATGTGAATCATCGGCAAATGCCACCAATTCAGAAATCGTGAGTGAATGACCGTCAAGAATCAAAGTTTGCATACATATTATATCAAATGATAAAAGAAAAGGGCAGACAAACAATATGTCTGCCCTTTATATTACGGGGCTGTTTTTAATTACATAGATTACACAGAGATGCGTCTTCTACCTAATTTTCTAAAACCATCGGTTCCTTCTGCTTCTTCTTCTTGCTGTTCGGTTATCATCTCACCACCAAAGATATTTCCTGCTTCACTTGTGACGATCATATCTTTATAGTGACGAAGTCCTGTACCTGCAGGCACCAATTGTCCAATGATGATATTTTCTTTCAATCCTGAGAGAGTATCAATCTTTGATGCAATTGAAGCATCTGCAAGAACTCTTGTAGTTTCTTGGAAAGAAGATGCTGAAAGCCAACTTTCAGTTGTAAGAGAAGCTTGAGTAATACCGAGCAAAAGTGGTTCTCCAGTTGAAGGTTCGGCATCTACTGCTGTAGAAACCAATTTTTCCTTCTTCGCAAGTTCTACATTCACTTCTTTGAAGCGCTTCTTGGGTACAAGTTGTCCGACTTTAAAGCGAGAATCACCTTTGTCATCTACAACAACTTGTGTTTTGAGAACTTCATTTTCATCCAAGAATTTCAAGCGATCAACTTGATCATTGAAGAGGAAGGTAGAATCACCTGAATCAACGATGCGTACTTTCTGCAACATCTGGCGAACAATGACTTCGATATGCTTATCATTGATCTTCACACCTTGCATACGATACACTTCTTGAATCTCATTCACAAGATATTCCTGAACTGCACCAACACCTTTGATGCGAAGAATATCATGAGGATTGATAGAACCATCTGTAAGACGATCACCGGCGCGAACCAAATCACCTTCCTGAACAAGTACATACTTACTTGAAGGAACGGTATAATCTGTTGTGGTTTGACCATCAAGCGATGTCACGACAATACCACGCTGTCCACGCTTTGCCTGCTTGAATGTGATTGTTCCATCAATATCAGAAACAACTGCAGGATTTTGCGGAGCTCTTGCTTCGAAGAGTTCTGTAACGCGAGGCAAACCTCCCGTGATATCTCTCATTCGACCCAAATCTCTTGGAATCTTTACAAGTCTAGTACCTATGCTGACGCGCTCATTGTCATCAACACTGATTTGTGCTCTGATTGGAATGATATATGTATGAAGAATATTACCGCTGTCATCCACAATCTCAATAGAAGGCATCTTTGAACGATCACGGGACTCAATCACAACTTTTGTAATGTGGCCTGTCTGCTCATCATTTTCTTCACGATATGTCAAAGATGGAATAAGATCGCGATAACGAACCGTACCTGCTTTTTCAGTGATGATGGTAGCATTGTATGGATCCCAATCATAAATCAAATCATTTTTGGAAGTTTTTTGTCCATCAACAACTTTGAGAAGTGCGCCATAGACCGCATCATAGCGTGTCATCACTCGACCTGTATCAGGTTCGGTAATGTAAATAATTCCGCTTCGACTGATTACAACAGAAACGTCCATGCCATTTTCATCTTGATAGGCAACTGTTTTCACATTCTCAAATGTGATTTGACCATCAAATTTTGCAAGAACAGTTGACTGAGAAGCAACAAGTGAAGCCGTACCACCTGTGTGGAATGTACGAAGCGTAAGCTGCGTACCAGGTTCACCGATTGATTGAGAAGCAATAGTACCAACTGCTTCACCAACATCAACCATTTGACCAGTTGCCATATTTCTACCATAACACTTCGCACAAACTCCGCGACGAGATTCGCATGTAAGTACAGAGCGGATAGTTACGGATTCAAGGGATGTTTCGGCAACTTTCTGAACATTTTCTTCATTAAAGGTTTCACCTTTTTTGATAATGACTTCACCTGTATCAGGACTGATCACATCAACAAGTGCGCATCTTCCAAGAATCCTTTCAGTCAATGGTTCTTTGATATCTTCACCATCTTTCAATGCTCGCATCTCAACACCACGAATTGTTCCGCAGTCATCATAAGAAATGATCATATCTTGAGCAACATCATGCAAACGACGAGTCAAATAACCTGCATCAGCTGTCTTCAACGCTGTATCTGCAAGACCTTTACGAGCACCGTGTGTTGAAATGAAATACTCAAGGATTGTTAGACCTTCTTTGAAGTTTGAAATGATCGGATTTTCAATCAATTCAGCACTTGACCCAGTGAGTGATTTTTGTGGCTTAGCCATCAAACCGCGCATACCGGCTAGCTGTCTAATCTGTTCTTTCGAACCTCGAGCCTGTGAGTCAAGCATCATCCAGAAAGTGTTGAATCCATCAGACTCATTTTGAAGCTCAGAATAGAGCTTATCGGCTACACGATTTGTTGCATTCGACCAAGTATCGATGATCTTATTATAGCGTTCACCAGAAGTGATCACACCATTTTGATAGTATTCTTCGATATTGTCAACTGTTTCTTGTGCTTTATCAATGATTGTCTGCTTTTCATCCGGAATCACAACATCAGAAATAGAAACGGAAAGTCCACCACGAGTAGCAGTAAGGAATCCGATTTCCTTTAACTTATCAAGGAATTCAACTGTCTTTGCAAGACCAGCTTTGCGGAAACACAAACCAATGATTTGACGCAAACGACCTTTTGTCAAGAGCTCATTCAAATAGCCCATTTCTTTTGGAACGATTTGATTGAAGATTACTCGACCAACAGTTGTTTCAATAAGTTGTGAGCGCTTACCTTGCTCGGTTTCAATCCGAACTTTGATCTTGGTATGCAATGAAATTTGCTTGGAATTATTCGCAATGATAACCTCAGAGGCAGAAGCAAATATCTTCCCTTCCCCTTTTGAGCCACGACGAAGCTTTGTCAAATAGTATGCACCCAAAACCATGTCCTGTGAAGGAACTGCGATTGGATCACCATGCTGGGTATGCATAATATTATGAGAAGCAAGCATGAGAAGCAAAGATTCAAGCTGAGCTTCATGGCTAATCGGTAGGTGAACAGCCATCTGATCGCCATCGAAGTCGGCATTGAAAGCTGTTGTTACCAGAGGATGCAACTGAATTGCCTTTCCTTCAATCAAGCGTGGCTGGAATGCCTGGATACCAAGTCTGTGCAATGTTGGAGCACGATTGAGCAATACTGGATGACCATCAATCACCTTCTCCAAAATATCCCATACTTCATTGGTTTTTCTTTCAACCAATTTCTTGGCACTTTTGACTGTTTTAACATGTCCTCTTTCAATCAACTTGCGAATGATGAAAGGCTTGAACAATTCAACAGCCATATCTTTAGGAAGACCACATTCATGAATCTTTAACTCAGGGCCAACAACAATAACGGAACGACCTGAATAATCAACTCGCTTACCAAGAAGGTTTTGGCGGAATCGACCCGTTTTACCTTTCAATACGTCAGCAAGTGACTTTAAAGCTCTTTGAGATTCTGAGCGAACGCTTCGACGACTATTGTCAAAAAGTGCATCCACAGATTCTTGAAGCATACGCTTTTCATTACGCAAGATTACTTCAGGAGCTTTGATGTCAATCAATCTGCGCAAGCGATTATTTCTAATGATCACCCTGCGATATAAGTCATTCAAATCGGAAGTTGCAAAACGGCCACCTTCCAATGGAACAAGAGGTCTGAGATCAGGAGGAATAACGGGTACCACATCAAGCACCATCCATTCCGGACGAGACTTGTTTGGTAGTTCCGTGCCTGTAAATGCTTCAAGAATACGAAGTCTCTTGAGCAAATCAGCCTTTCTCTGTTGAGAAGTTTCATCACGCAACTGAATACGAAGGGTTTCGAAATCATTTTCAGGATCGATGCGCTTTAGCAATTCCTTAATCGCCTCACCACCAATCAATGCTATGAATTTCTTTGGATCATCATCATCTATGGCTCTTTCAGCTGTAGAAAGTGAAGCCATGACTTCAAGATACTGTTCTTCAGTCAGAAGATCCTTTCTTGTGAGTCCTGTACTTCCCGGCTGAACTACTACATAAGATTCATAGTAAACGATCCGTTCAACATCTTTTGTAATCATGCCTAGAGCATGAGAAATCTTACTTGGTAACGAACGGAGGAACCAGATATGTACCACCGGTACTGCCAACATGATATGTCCCATTCTCTCACGACGCACGGATTTCTGAGTTACCTCAACTCCGCAACGATCGCATACGATACCTTTATAGCGAATGCGCTTATACTTTCCACATGCGCACTCCCAATCTCGTATGGGGCCAAAGATCTTTTCGCAAAAGAGACCATCTTTTTCTGGTCTGAATGAGCGATAATTGATCGTTTCAGGTTTGGTCACTTCACCCATGGAGCGGTTGAGCACTTCATCGGGTGATGCGATCTTAATTGTTATCTGAGAAAATCCTTTTCGGGGAATTGAATGCGCTTGCATCGAACTTCTCCAGTTGGATGTATAAATAGTTCTACTTTAATGGGAGATATATCTCCGGGTTCGGCTCAACACCTGACTGAGTTTGTCATTATTCGATGACAACATCCAAACAAAGCCCTTGCAATTCTCTTACGAGTACATTAAATGATTCAGGAATATTCGGATTTGGAATATTTTCGCCTTTCACGATTGCCTCATACATTTTAGCTCTGCCTGTTACATCATCTGATTTCAGAGTTAACATTTCTTGCAATGTATGAGCCGCACCATAAGCTTCCAAAGCCCAAACTTCCATTTCTCCCAAACGCTGGCCACCAAATTGTGCTTTACCACCAAGCGGCTGCTGAGTTATGAGTGAATATGGCCCGATTGAACGAGCATGAATCTTATCTTCCACTAAGTGTGAGAGCTTAAGCATATAGATAACACCAACGGTTACTTCATGCTCAAAAGCCTCACCACTACGACCATCAAACAAGACTGTTTTTCCAGTTCTTGGCAATCCGGCTTTTTCTAGATAATCACCTACATCATCCCAACTTGCACCATCAAAGATCGGAGTCGCAAAATGTATGCCCATCTTCATTCCCGCCCATCCGAGAGCAGTTTCAAAGAGCTGACCAAGATTCATACGAGAAGGTACGCCGAGCGGATTGAGAACAATGTCAACAGGAGTGCCATCAGGCAAGAATGGCATGTCTTCAAGTGGTACAATCTTGGAAACAATACCTTTGTTTCCGTGGCGACCGGCCATTTTGTCACCTACTTGCAATTTGCGCTTCTTACCTACATACACTTTTGACATTTGGAGAATACCCGGTTGCAATTCATCACCCGCGGCAATCTTATTCTTTTCTGCTCTTGTATCGGCCTGAATATCATTCTTCTTTGCTGCATAATTGTGCATCAATTGGCGTACAAGATTCATGGTATCTTCATCATCAAACCATGATTGTTCTACATCCAAAGCATCAATTTTTAAAATACCTTCATTGTATTTTTCAAGTAATTCTTTTTCATTGATCGTTGAACCTGCACGGAACACAACTTTATCATTTGCCAATTTTATGCCGAGAACTTTTTTGCCATCAAGTAATTGAGCAAGCCTTGAAGCACAATCATCATCATGCAATTTCAGTGTTTTGCCTTCACGCTTTGTGATCACTTCTTGACGCTTTTTCTCTTCAGCACGCAATTCAGCATCCGATGCCGACATGCGGCGACTGAATAATTTTGTATTGATCACAATCCCTTTGAGACCCGGAGGTGCTTTGAGAGAAGCATCTTTTACATCACCAGCTTTATCACCAAAAATTGCTCTGAGTAATTTTTCTTCAGGTGTAGGATCAGATTCGCCCTTTGGTGTAATTTTTCCTATGAGAATATCACCTTCGCGTACTTTCGCACCGGGACGAAGAATACCATTATCATCGAGATCTTTAGTGGTTTCTTCACTGACATTGGGAATTTCCTTCGTGAATTCCTCTTCACCTCTTTTTGTATCTCGTACTTGAAGTGTGTATTCCTCAATATGGATTGATGTAAACACATCTTCAGCAACCAGACGCTCACTAATAATAATCGCATCCTCGAAATTATAGCCCCGCCATGGCATAAATGCAACAAGTACATTTTGTCCAAGAGCCAATTCACTCATTTCGGTTGCCGCACCATCAGCCAAAGGTTGACCCTTCACCACCTGCTCGCCGGAGCGAACAAGAGGGCGTTGATTAATGCAAGTGTCTTGATTGGTACGGTAGAATTTTTGAAGCGTATATGTGTGAACTCTTTCTGTTTCAAAAGAAATCATTCGTTCAACTGCTGTTCTATTGTCATAATAACGCACTCTGATAAAATCAGCACATACATATTCAACAATACCATCATCTTCAGCAAGAATAATTGCTCTTGAATCATGAGCTACCCTTACTTCCATTCCAGTTCCAACCACAGGAGCCTTTGGTCGAAGCAAAGGAACACCTTGACGTTGCATGTTTGAACCCATAAGTGCACGATTCGCATCATCATGTTCAAGGAATGGGATGAGTGATGCTGCAGGACTGGTAATTTGATCCGTGCTAACATCCATATACTGAATATCACTGGGTAATACTACTACGAAGTCACCGCTTTGACGTGCTTTAACACGCTCACCAGTTATATATCCTGATTTATCAACTTCAGTGGAAGCAGGTGTAATGATAAGACCTTCTTCTTTTTCAGCTGATAAAAATTCGATTTCATCAGTTACTTTTCCATTATTTACTTTACGATATGGAGTTTCAATGAAACCAAACTCATTGACGCGTGCATGAATAGCCAAAGAAGAAATCAAGCCGATATTTGGACCTTCCGGTGTTTCAATCGGGCAAAGACGTCCATAATGTGTATAGTGAACATCTCGAACCTCAAAACCTGCTCTTTCACGAGTCAAACCACCGGGTCCCAATGCAGAAGTACGACGCTTATGAGTCATTTCAGACAATGGATTTGTTTGATCCATGAACTGTGATAACTGATTTGTCCCAAAGAACTGATTAATCACACTCGTAATCGTACGCGCATTCACAAGCTCAGATGGAGTCATTGACTCACCATCATACATGCTAAGACGCTCTTTGATCGTACGAGACATTCTGGTCAAACCAAGATTGAACTGAGCAGAAAGTTGTTCACCTACTGTTCTTACTCGACGATTACCCAAGTGATCAATATCATCAACTGTTTGTTTCTGATCATGAAGATCAATCAAATATTGGATGATTGTTACAATGTCTTCTAGTCGCAAAACAGTACAATCAAGTGGTGCATTCAACTTTAATTTATCATTGATACGAAAACGACCAACGATTCCAAGGTCATAACGCTTCTCATTGAAGAATAACTTTTCTAGCAAAGCAAGTGCTGTTTCCATATCCGGAGGATCACTTGAGCGCATTTGACGATAGATAACTTCAAGGGCTTCTTGACGAGTGCGTGTTGTATCTTTTGCCAATGTTTTTGCAATCACCGGCTCATCATTCACATTTTCATAACGGAATACGCGGACAGAATCAAGTTCAGATTGTCTAAATAATACCATCATCGCTTCATCAATGACCATATCACGAGTAGCTATGATTTCACCGGTGCTGACATCAATGACATCTCCACCGATTCTACGACCAATATATGAATCATCAAGTTGATCTGCCGGAACATCCATCGCGAGCCCGAACAATCCCAAGATTTGCTCGTCGGAAGAATAACCCAATGCACGAAGCAATGTGGTTACCGGGAATTTTTTCTTGCGGTCGATATATGCATACATGACATCATGAATGTCTGTTGTGAATTCTATCCATGAACCTTTGAAAGGTATGACACGTGCAGTATAAATTCTTGAACCATTTGCATGCAAAGTGGCATCAAAAAACACACCGGGTGAACGATGAAGCTGCGCTACAATAACTCTCTCGGCACCATTTATGATAAATGTGCCACGAGGTGTCATTGCTGGGATATTTCCCAAGTACACTTCTTGTTCTATTGGATCAATATAATCTTCAGAGGAAGGATCTGCTTTGCTTGAAAGACGCATCCGAGCTTTCAGCGCTTTTGCATAGGTCAATTCCCTTTCACGACATTCCAATTCAGAATATTTCGGTTTTTCAATGAAATATTCCATGAATTCCAATTGGAATATCTCGGAAGAATCTTCTATGGGGAAATTAAGTAAAAAGGATTGTTGCAAACCCTTTACTTTTCGCATTAATGGATGCAAATCCTCTTGCAAAAAGTCCTTATATGATTCAATTTGCAAATTCAGCAGGTCTGGATATGCCGCATATTCACGCTGTTTAGCAAAATTGACGCGATCACGCAATCGAACGATGCGTCCGTCACTCGTATATTGAGGTTTTTTCATTCGTCTTCTCCTTGGGATCAAGAGAGCAAACTCTAGTAAATGCTATATTTGGCTATCATCTTTTTGATGACATTCCAATAAATAGAGAAAAAATGACAATTTCCCGATGAGATCGCTAGAGGATCCGACCGAGAAATCCTATGTATATGTCGAATACGGAATGTATTGCTGTATCCGTTGCGAACATCGAGCCCTTAAAGGGATAGTAAGAAAGTCAAACTTTTCGAAGAAAAGAGCGGGCGACATGCGGATATCATCCATTGCCGCCCTCTCATTCTGTTTTTCCGCAGGGAAAGAAACTTCTGTGCTTGCTACAATTACTTCAGAGTAACTTTTGCGCCTACTTCTTCAAGTTTCTTTTTGATTGACTCAGCATCTTCCTTGGAAGCAGCTTCTTTAATGACTTTTGGTGCAGCTTCAACGATATCTTTAGCTTCTTTCAAGCCAAGACCTGTGATTTCACGAACAACTTTGATTGCATTCAATTTGTTAGGACCACCTTCTGTGAGCTCAACATCAAATTCTGTTTGTTCTTCAGCTGCTGCAGCAGGAGCGCCAGCTGCAGGTCCACCGACCATCATCATTGGTGCTGATGCTGTTACGCCAAATTTTTCTTCAAGCGCTTTTTTGAGTTCAGAAGCTTCTACAAGTGTGAGGGCTCCAATCTTCTCTACTAATTCTTCAACGATTGTTGACATTGATGTACTCCAAAAAAAATAATATTCAAATGTTTTTTATGATTAAGCGGCTTTATTCTTCGCGACTTCTTCAACTAATGAAGCTACATCGCGCATAACCGCATTAATAGAACCGACAATTCCGGAAATTGGCGCATCGATGCTACCCATGATTGCGGCAATCATATCCTCGCGTGTCGGCAATGATGCAATTTCTTTCAATTGCTTGCCATCGAAGAATTGACCTTCAACGATAGCAGCCTTTAGCTTTGGTTTTTCCGACTTTTCAGATACATCCCTGATGATTTTTGCGGGAGCAATTGGATCGCTGTATCCGCAAATGAAACCTGTTTGACCGAAAAACTTGTCTTCAGGAATCTCAAAACCACCAACTTCTGCCAAAGCACGCTGAATAATCCTGTTTTTGGCAACTTTGAATGTGAGATTCTTCTTGCGAAGTTCGGAACGAAGATTGTTACTCTCCGCCACGGTCATTGAAGTATAATCAAGAATATACAATGAACTTGCGCCTTGAAGCATGGACACTAAGTCGGCAACAACCTGCTCTTTCTGCTGTTTGGTTACCATATTGTACGGGTATAATATAATGATGACTTTCGGTCATGGCTCCGTTAATAGGAGAGAAGCCCAATACCCGAAAAGTGCGTAATAGACAATTTAATTATTCAGCACTATTGCTCGAAAGTGAAGATTCAACAATCCTCATGCCGGGTCCCATAGTGGAACTGAAAGCGATTCCACGAACATATTTACCTTTGGATGTCAAAGGCTTAGAACGCAAAACACTATTATACAATGCAAGAATGTTTTCTGCCAATTGATCCTGGGTAAAGGAACATTTACCTATGGAAGCATGGACATTCCCTGCTTTATCGACGCGATATTCGATCTTACCTGACTTTACCTCGTTTACGGCCTTTGCTACATCAAAGGTGACCGTACCGCTTTTGGGATTTGGCATAAGACCGCGAGGACCAAGAATTCGGCCGAGCTTACCAACTTCTCCCATCACATCCGGAGTTGCGATGATGACGTCGATGTCTGCCCAACCTGCCTGGATTTTCTCTGAGTATTCTTCAAGGCCCGCATAATCTGCACCGGCCGCCAATGCTTCTGCATCTTTGGGCGATCTGGCCATCACCAATACTCTTACGGATTTACCTGTTCCGTGAGGAAGCGACACTGTGCCGCGAACGAGCTGGTCGGCTTTTCTGGGATCCACGCCAAGGCGGATCGCCACATCGAACGATTCGTCGAACTTAGCGGTTGCATTTTTTTTAACCAGCTCTACCGCATCACGAAGTGCATATTCCTTCGCGAGATCAACGTTTTTCATAGCGTTTTTGAAACGCTTGCCATGTGATTTCATGATAATATCGTTCTATTAGAAAAGAAAAATTAACCTTCTACTACAATACCCATAGAGCGAGCCGTACCGCTAATCATGCTGACAGCACTCTCCATGGAATCACAGTTTAGGTCCTGCATTTTTGTATTTGCAATGTCTTCAATTTGCTTCAAAGACACCTTTCCCACCTTAATCTTATTCGGTGTCGAACTTCCACCAGGGAGCCCTGCCGCTTTCGCAAGCAATACCGCCGCTGGAGGTGACTTCAGAACAAAAGAGAAAGATTTGTCAGAAAAAAAGGTGATCAATGCTGGGATGATCATATCGACATCCTTTGAAGTCTTCGCATTGAATTCTTTTACGAATTGCATACCATTCAAGCCACGTTGACCAAATGCAGGGCCAACCGGTGGTGACATGGTTGCTTGGCCCGCTTTAAGCTGAAGCTTGAACGAACCCATTATTTTTTTTGCCATAACTTTAGTCGATACGGTATATGAGACAATGATTTATCAATGATTTTCCATTTCTACTTGACTGAAGTCAAGTTCCACAGGCGTCTTTCTTCCAAGAATACCAACTTCAACCTTCAACTTCTGCTTCTCGATATTGAGAGCCTTCACTGTACCACTAAAGGTGGCAAAAGGCCCTTCGATCACCTTTACAGGATCACCAATGGAGAACGCAGTTTCAATGGTTGCTATATTCTTACGCTCTTCCATCCTTCCAAGAATCCGATCCACTTCATCTCGCTGAATCGGCGTCGGCGCAGTTTTGGTGCCAGCAAAACTGACCACTGAAGGTAATGAGCAAATAATTTCTTTCAACTTCTTGTCAAGATTAGCTTCAATAAGCAAATAACCAGGCAATGTATTTTTTATGCGTGTCCGCCTCTTGCCATTACGAACTTCATACACAGTTTCCTGAGGAATGATAATGGTACGCACTTTTTCCTCAATATCAAGACGAACAAGCTCTTGCTCGATACTTGCTTTAACCCGAGACTCATGACTTGTGAAGGTACGCAGTGCATACCACTTTAAATCATGACGAATCGGTGTATTGTTAAGTTCTTCATTAAGTTCTTCCATATTCATTCCATGCGGAAATTTGCAGCTAAGACAAAAAGATTCAGCATGTATAAATACTGAATCAAACAAAGGCAACCCGACTTAGAATATCGTCTGTATAAACGATGTCATCAAGAAATCTATAACCCAAACAAATGCTGAAATTAACAAACATGTGACTATAACCACAATTGTTGATTCCTTCAACTGCTGCTTGGTAGGCCAGGAAACCTTCTTCATCTCTTTGGAGACTTCGCCTGAATATTGTTTGATTTTCGCAATCATATCAATCCTGTGACTGTTTTGGCCGTAGCACGGGCGGTAGGACTTGAACCCACAACCTACGGTTTTGGAGACCGTTGCTCTACCGATTGAGCTACACCCGTAATTGTCTAATATACACGTGTGAAGAGCTGATGAACGGGATTGAACCGTCGACCTCTTCCTTACCAAGGAAGTGCTCTACCAACTGAGCTACATCAGCATTTCATGCAGTATTTCGACTCTGCATAATTTCTGTTGAGCGGGAGACGAGACTCGAACTCGCGACCAACAGCTTGGAAGGCTGTGACTCTACCAACTGAGTTACTCCCGCATTTCAAAACGCTCGCAATTTTGTGGGCAGGGAAGGATTCGAACCTCCGAAGGCGAAGCCAGCAGATTTACAGTCTGCTCCATTTGACCGCTCTGGTACCTGCCCTTCAATTGCAGAGACTACAAAGTTACAGTTTTTTCGGAATTGAACAAGAGGATATTTCAAATATATTTTGGCTTTATTTGATAGGTCGGTATAAATTATCTGTACAATCATAAAAAAAAGCTGAATTATCTCAATGAATTCCCTATTTTTGTCGTTCATTCTATCGAAATTCAGTATTAAAGTATAATTTCAGGACTAGACCATGGCTAAGAAAGGAGCCCGCGTCATCATTACGCTTGAGTGCACGGAAGCAAAAAAAGAAGGCAGACCTGCTTCACGCTATACCACTACCAAAAACAAACAGAATCATCCGGAGAGATTGGAACTGAAGAAATACAATCCATTCCTTCGCAGACATACGATTCACAGAGAAACTCGATAAAACCGTCACTTGACGGTTTTTTTTTATCTCAAACTATCTTCCAAAGCTGTTTTTGCGTCAGTTTTCTCATCACGATATTTGACTATCAAAGGCGTTGATATTGAAAGTCCGTGTTCTCTGCCAAATGAAGAATCAATTGATCTTGAACCAGGTATTACTACGGCATTCGCCGGAATCTCCAATGGCTCCCCTGCTTTTGGCTTGATTATAACCCCATGTACCAAGTCATAGACATGCGTCGAAGCATTGAGTATAACTCCCGTGCCCAATACTGCTCGATTACGAATCATCACACCTTCATATACTCCACAATTACCACCTATCATCACATTGTCCTCAATAATCACAGGTCTGGCACCGGCAGGCTCCAATACACCACCTATCTGAGCTGCTGCACTGATATGTACATTTTTCCCGATTTGAGCACATGTACCAACCAATGCATGAGAGTCAACCATTGTGCCCGAATCAACATATGCACCGATATTAATATACATTGGTGGCATGCAAATCACTCCCGGAGCAATATATGATCCGGTCCTAATGGCAGAGCCACCAGGAACCAAACGCACATTGTCATGTATGGATATTGCTTTCAATGGAATTGTATGCTTATCAAAGAATGGCATTCCCGAAATAGACATATCTTTCAAAACACCAACCTTAAAGAGTAATAATATGCCCTGCTTCACCCATTGATGAACAGTCCAAGTTCCGGATTCATCACAAGTTGCAGCACGAATTGCACCCGCATTCAAAGCATGAAGGAACTCTTCCAAAACAGCAAGATTTTCTTGAGCTTGTATATGTTCGACTGAACTACCAATAAGAGATTCGATTGAAGATTGAAGAGGATGCATGATGGATAAATTAAAGTTGAAAGAACAAAAGTCGTAGAAGACAAGTTAGCATTTTTGTAACTTAGTTCATGACTGGAAATACCATACATAGCCAATTTGGAGAAATCACTTTCGATTATATCGATTCAATCCCCAATGATGAACTTTTGGAAGAATTGGTGAACTTGTCTCTGTCACTTTTTGAGAATAAGCCTAATCGTGACTATTTCGGTGCAATGAAACACAAACCTGCACTTATATTGTTAGCTAGAAATTCTGATAATACTCTCATAGCTTTCAAAATTGGTTATCAATATTCCTGTGATATTTTCTATAGTTGGTTAGGGGGTGTTCATCCCCTGTATAGAAAACATGGAATTGCACAATCCCTTATAAACATGCAACATGAATGGTGCATAAACAATCAATACAGAATGATTAGAACGAAAACACTTTTCAATAACTCAATCATGTATAGATTGAATGTCAAAAATGGGTTTTTCATTATTGGAAATGATATTTCCGGCAAACATGGACCCACATTGATATACTCAAAATTACTCTCATCACATCCTCAAAATTGAATATGAAAAAGCTCATTGTGTTATTCGCAGTAATGGTAGCGTCGACTTCCTTTTCTCTCATTGCTCAAAAACAAGCGATTCCCGATTCCATCAAGTACAAGCAAGCTCGATTTGTGCATGATTGGAATGCCATGATGACTGACATCATTATGGAAGATGGATTCTCACCAGCGGTTATTTCCAAACATTATGCGTATGCAAATATTGCGGCATATACTGCAGCACAACCTGGATTTGCTACACAATATAGACCGCTGACAGGACAATTACATAGTTTCGACAATCCTCCCTTGCCAGATATGTCTCTTCAATATGACTGGAGATTATGTGCCATTTCAGCATATAAAACTGTAGTAAAAAAAGTATTGTATAGATCGCATTATTCCGACAGCATGTATAAAGCTCAGATCGAAGTGATTGAAGAAGAATATGAAGATATTGACAAAGGAGATGATATCATTGAACGCTCCATACAGCATGGTGAGAATATTGGGAAATATGCGATAACATGGTTCAAAGATGATGGATATACAAAGAATCAAGGTAGACCACGCTATAATTTTCCAAAGGGAAAAGGCAAATGGGAACCAACTCCACCTGAATTTGCAGATCCTCTTGATCCATGGTTCAAAACATTGCGCACATTGGTGCTTGATTCTGCATCACAATTCAGACCACTCCCACCAATCACTTATGATGAAACACCCAATTCACCATTCTATGATCAAGTAATGCAAGTGTATATCACTTCCAAAAATCTGACGCTTGAACAAAAAGAAATTGCTGCATTCTGGGATTGCAATCCAATCAAAGCATGGCATCAAGGACATTTTGTATTCAATACAAGACAAATCTCACCCGGTGGACATTGGCTAGCTCTCGCAAAAGTGGGGTGTGACAGAGTCAATGCCGATATGATGCAAGCAATTGAAGCATATACTCTTGTTGGAACAACACTTTTTGATGCCTTCACTGCATGTTGGAATGAAAAATACTCATCACATTATATTCGCCCCGTCACATTTATCAATAAATACATTGACTCAACCTGGGAACCATATCTTCAGACACCTCCTTTTCCCGAACATACAAGCGGTCATAGCACTATTTCTTCTGCAAGTGCGGAAGTACTCACAAGACTCTTTGGTGAATTTTTATTTGCAGATTCAACTGAGATACGATTTGGTTTACCAATCCGCTCATTTCCAAATTATCATGCCGCAGCATATGAAGCATCAATAAGTCGGATTTATGGAGGCATCCATTTTCGTAGAGCATGTGATGAAGGCAATAGAATAGGAAAAGAAATTGGCGGATATGTTTGGGATAAATTACATCTCAGAAAACCTCGAGAAGAACAAGAATAATCAATGATAAATATGTCTAAAACAATAGCAATAAGCACCGGTGGTGGCGATGCACCTGGATTAAATGCAGTTATACGCTCCGCGGTTCTCTCCGCTCATCAAAGAAATTGGAAATGCATAGGAATTCGCAATGGATTCAATGGAATACTTTCACCCAATGAATTCACAAGATATGGTGGTGGGACCTTAGTACTTACTCCGGATTCCGTCCGTGGAATAACACATCTTGGTGGAACAATTCTTGGAACAACTAATAAGGGAAATCCCTTGCATTATCCAATTGTGCATCCTGATGGATCCACAACTGAAATAGATCGTACAGATGAAATCATTTCCACATTCAAATCCATGGGCATTGATGCACTGATCTCCATTGGAGGAGATGGCTCAATGGAAATAGCACATATACTTGCCCAGAAGGGATTGCAAGTGATTGGTGTTCCAAAAACAATTGATAATGATCTCGAAAAAACAATTGCAACATTCGGTTTTGAAACTGCTGTTGAATTCGCAACAAATTGCATCGATCGATTACATTCCACTGCCGAGGCACATGAAAGAGTGATGCTCGTTGAAGTCATGGGACGATATGCCGGTTGGATAGCATTACATTCAGGAATTGCGGGCACTGCTGATTGCATCTTACTCCCGGAAATTCCCTATGACATCAATTCCGTTGTCAATAAAATCAAAGAAAGAGAACATTTTGGTCATCATTTTTCAATCATTGTGATTGCAGAAGGCGCTCTTCCAAAAGACGGCAGCGTTTCTGTCATTGGCCAAACTATTGGTCAAGCAGTGCGATTGGGTGGTGCCGGAGAAAAACTCGTCAAAGAAATTGAGCATCATACAGGCAAAGAAACTCGACTTGTTGTGCTCGGACATTTACAAAGAGGCGGCATGCCCACGGCAAATGATAGATTGCTTGCTCTTCGATTTGGCGCTTCAGCTGTCAGAGCAATCGCTGATGGTCATTCCGATGTAATGGTTGCACTTGATCCACCATATGTCAATACAGTTCCTCTCAGCGAAGTGACTCGCAGAATGAAACGCGTTCCGATTGATAGTGAAATCATTCAAACTGCAAGAGATATCGGTATAAGTTTCGGTGACTAATAATATGCTTTCTACAAAAACTATAGCGCTTCTTCCCGATCATATCGCAAATCAAATTGCGGCGGGAGAAGTTGTACAAAGACCAGAATCCATCATCAAAGAATTGGTTGAAAATGCACTCGATGCAGGTGCTGAATCAATTCTTGTTATAGCTCACAAAGCCGGAAAACAAGCGATCCATGTGATTGACAATGGATCAGGCATGAGCAAAGAAGATCTCCTACTCAGCATTCAAAGACATGCCACAAGTAAAATCAAAACATCACAAGATCTTGAAAGAATTTCCACTCTTGGATTCCGAGGTGAAGCACTTGCTTCCATAGCAGCGGTTGCTCATCTTGAAATCAAAACAAAAAGAAGAGATGCAGAACATGGTTGGTCATTATCAGCGGAACCCTTGCAAGAACTCATATTAGAACCATGCATAATGGAAGCCGGTACGCAAGTCATCGTAAAAAATATGTTTTTCAATGTTCCCGCCAGAAAAAAATTCTTGAAATCGGACTTGGTTGAATTCAGACATATTTCAGAAACCATGTATCGCTCGGCTCTCGGACATCCAGATTGCAGATTCACATTCTATGATGGTGATACTCTCGTGTTTGATGTACCTGTTTCAACATTGAAAGAACGCATACAACATCTTTATGGAAAAGAAGTTTCTGAGGGACTATTACCATTTCTACATGAAACTCCTGAGGTGCTCGTAAGTGGATTTG
Source organism: Ignavibacteria bacterium (assembly GCA_947491315.1). Classification (GTDB taxonomy): domain Bacteria; phylum Bacteroidota; class Ignavibacteria; order Kapaibacteriales; family UBA961; genus UBA961. The sequence goes on along the minus strand of CANLII010000004.1, from coordinate 81,363 downwards.
CAGGACTTCCCCATCTGGCAAGACAATCAAGAGCTGGTCAACATTTTTTCATGAATCAAAGACCCATCATAAGTCGTTCATTAGCGCATGCTGTATTTCAGCCATATGAACATCTCATCGAAAAAAATATGCATCCTTTTTTTGTGGTACATCTCACCATAGATCCCACAAAAGTCGATGTGAATGTCCATCCACAAAAGCATGAAGTCAAATTCGAGTATGAAAGGGGTATATATAATGCCATACATCATGCCATTGGCAATGCACTTTCAAAGGCGCATATCATACCAGAAATGCAATTTAGAGAACAAATTGCAAGTCAGCCATTTGAGAGATTGAGCATTTCAACTCACAAAGACACAATACCTACAGGTTCATCATATGTAAATCGCATGACCGGAGAGATTGTACATTCAAATATTAGGAATTCGGATTCACAAGAAATCACTTCCCAGCATAGAACTGCATTCGAGCATTTGTTTGGAGCCGAGAAAGAGTTACTTGCTCCAAAAACAGAACATGTTCCGACCTCACAAAGAGAATTCGGTTCAATGTGGCAATTGCATGCAAAATACATCTTCATTCAAAACTTAGATGGAGTGATGATTGTTGATCAGCATGCCGCACATGAAAGAATCATCTATGAAAAATCTCTAAGAGCATTGAATGTTCAAGCCATGCAAGGTCAAACACTTTTATTTCCAATCTTGGTCAATCTCTTGCCGGAAGACTTCTTAATGTTCACGCATTTGCAAGCAGATCTGGAAAAATTGGGGTTCAGGTTCTCACAAGCAGGCAAAGAAATCAGCCTTATAGCCGTTCCTTTTGATATTGTTGCTGGAACAGAACACTTGGCACTGCAAGAAATCATCACCCAATACAGAGAATATGAAGAAATCAGACCACATGGAAGCAGAGACAATATTGCGGCAACTATGGGATGTAAAGCCGCAATCAAGGCAGGTCATATATTGTCAGAAAACGAGATGAAATCTCTCATTCAAGATCTTTTTGCTTGCGAAATGCCGGGAGTTTGTCCACATGGCAGACCTGTCATTCTTGAAATGCAATTACGAGAGTTCGATAGACGCTTTGGGCGTACTTCCTAAAATACACCATATTTGTTCTTTTTTTACACCAAAAGCAATGAAATGGTAATGATAATCGTCAAACCAACATTCCTTTTTTCAGAATTTTACAAAGCGATGCTTTATACCATCGGAGCCGATATAATAATGAATCAAATGCACCAATCTTCAGAAGACAAAACACCCGATAAAAAGACAAAAGGTTTACCAAAGAAGGTCAGTAAAAATACTGGTCCAAAACCAAATTTTAATAATGGAAATAATAATATGCGTGGTGGGCAAGGTCCAGGTGAATCACCAACCGGTAAAATAATGCGCTCCCTTCTCATTTGGGGAGCAATGTTTACGGGTATTGTGATTGTCTATATGCTCATGCATGCAAATCAGAAGAAAGAATGGGATGTTGCCTATACCCAATACAGAGATTATCTAACAAATAATAAGATTGCCTCAGCAACGATCGAAAAATCACAATTCAATCGCTATGTATTTCGTGGAACATTGAAAGAACAAGTTTCAATAAACGGTGAAGCTGGTAAAATTATTTATATACAACATTTCAAAACAGAGCTTGGATTCCTTGATGGCGCAATGGAAAAAGAATGGTCAGAACGAGGAATTTATTGGGTATATAAAGAAGGTGATAGTCCCTGGTGGGGCATGTTAGTATCCTTCCTCCCATGGATTGCTTTGATTGTCGTATATATGTTTGTCATGCGACGCATGCAAGGCGGTGGTGGACCAAAAGGCATTTTCTCTTTTGGCAAAGCGAGAGTGAAAATGCTCAATGAGAATCAAGCAAATCGTGTGATGTTTACAGATGTTGCAGGATGCGATGAAGCAAAATATGAACTTCAAGAAGTGGTTGAATTTCTGAAAGATCCAAGTAAATTTCAAATACTTGGTGGAAAAATTCCCAGAGGCGTTCTATTACTTGGTCCTCCGGGTACCGGAAAGACTCTTCTTGCAAGAGCAGTTTCAGGCGAGGCCAATGTTCCCTTCTTCTCCATTTCCGGAGCTGACTTCGTGGAAATGTTCGTGGGAGTTGGTGCAAGCCGTGTGAGAGATCTTTTTGATCAAGCAAAGAAAAGCTCTCCATGCCTTGTATTCATTGATGAAATTGATGCAGTTGGAAGACAACGCGGTGCCGGACTTGGTGGTGGACATGATGAAAGAGAACAGACGCTCAATCAATTGCTTGTTGAAATGGATGGTTTCGAGCAAAATAACGGTATCATCATTATAGCTGCAACAAATCGTCCGGATGTACTAGATGCTGCACTTTTAAGACCAGGTCGATTTGACAGACAAGTTGTTGTTGATAGACCTGATGTGAAAGGTCGCGAAGAAATTCTCAAAATTCACATGAAAAAAGTACCAACTCATGAAGATGTAAATCCTGAAATTATTGCCAAAGGCACTCCCGGAATGTCTGGTGCCGATCTTGCAAATCTTGTGAATGAAGCAGCACTTTTCGCTGCACGGAAAAGCAAAACTTCCGTCTCAATGGAAGATTTTGAAAGTGCAAAAGACAAAATCATCATGGGTGTTGAACGCAAAAGCATGGTGATTTCAGATAAAGAAAAAGAAGTAACTGCTTATCATGAAGTGGGACATGCCCTTGCAGGAAAGCTTTTGAAATTGAGTGATCCTGTGCATAAAGTGACAATCATCCCAAGGGGTAGAGCTTTGGGAGTGACCTCATATCTTCCTTCAGAAGAAATGCATTCATATTCTCGAGATTATCTCGAAACCAGAATAGTAACTCTTCTTGCCGGCAGAGCTGCTGAGAAAGTTGTATTCAATCAATTGACCACAGGAGCCGGAAATGATCTCGAAAGAGCCACCAGTTTGGCTCGTAAAATGGTCTGCGAATGGGGTATGAGTGATGCAGTCGGACCTGTCATGGTTGCAAATAAGCAAGATGAGGTCTTTCTTGGAAGAGATATCACCCAAAAAAGTAATGTCAGTGAACAAACCGCTCAATTGGTTGATGGAGAAGTGAAATCCATACTTGTTCGTTCAAGCGATAAAGCCGAACAATTACTCAGAGAGAATATTGATTTACTCCACAGAGTATCCAAAGTTCTTCTTGAAAGAGAAACCATTAATGGCGAAGAATTGGATATCATCATTCGCGGAGAAGAACTACCTCCTCTCACCATTATTTCGAAATTGGAAAAGTTTGCAAAGGATTTGCCCAGAACTCAGGTTGATGCAAAGGACGAGCAAACCATCACTGATACTACAGCTTCAACCGATACTCCAGTATCAACGGATACTGAAGCATCAACCGATACTGCTGTGAATCCTGATGAAAGTACAACTTCTTGACAGACATTTCATATGAATTGTTGAACTTTGCATGCCCTATTCATATCCTGAATAGGGCATATTTCTTTCTTTATGGTTTTTATGTCATTTTCTTCCGTCATAGCGCAATATAGAGTCAAGACAATTCTCTCAAGAGCATTCAAGGAGAAAGCGATTGCACATGCATATTGCTTCTATGGTCAAGAGGGTATCGGGAAGGATGCCTTGGCTTTGGGATTCGCCAAACTACTCAATTGCACTTCACCACAATTGCAAGAAAATGATATCATCGATGCATGCAATCAATGTAAAAATTGCAAAGATGCCACACGCTTGGAACACCCCAATATCATACTTATTACTGCTTTACCCACCGGTAAAGCAAATGCAAAGAATGAGGATTCTCCCCTACTTCAATTATCCGAAGACATGCTTTCAATCTATGCATCAGAAATGAAACTGAAGGCAGAGGACCCATATCATGTCATTCAAATTCCAAATGCGCAAATCATCCGCATCGCATCAATCAGAGAAATCAAAAAAAATGTTCGCATGAGCGCAATGCAGGAAGGTCGAAGAGTCTTCATTATTTCTCAAGCTGAAAGAATGAACATCGAATCAGCAAATGCATTCCTCAAAACGCTTGAAGAACCACATGACAATATTACATTCATCCTGACAACCTCAAAGAAAGATGCATTACCGCAAACAGTTCTATCGAGATGTCAACAAGTGTACTGTGACATACTCCCCAAACAAGAACTTGTGAATGCATTATGCTCAAGACATACTCTTGAGGAATCCGAAGCCCAACTCATTGATGCTTTCGCTCAAGGAAGTTATGGCAGGGCACTTTCATACATGAATGAAGATATGCAATCAATGAGAAAAGACATTGTGGATCTTCTTCGAATTGCCTTAAAGAGGAAACAATACAGATTGGATCTGATGAGACAATTGGAAATCATCGCATCTGATAAAGATCGGACGATGCTTGAATTGCTCCTTAGGATGCTCGCGCTTTGGATCAGAGATTGTCATTATGCTGTTAATCTACCCCATGAAGATTCAGGAATCATCAATAAAGATCACATTGAATCAATCAGAAAATTCGCTCTAGTGTTTCCCGATGCTGATTATCATGCTATTTTACATATGATTGAGCAATCCATTGAACATATTCGCAGGAATGTGAATCCTGGAATCGTCATGCTCACCACTATGCTTTCTTGTCGTGAAGGATTTCTATTGAATACAAGTGAATATCTTGATCATGCTCCGAAGGATCAAATGATATGATGACACTTTTGGATAGATATATTATTAGACAATTCTTAGGGACATTCTTCTTCAGCATGCTGGCGCTCTGCATTATTTTTTTAATTGTGAACTTGATGGAAACTTTAGACAAATTCATCGATCAACAATTATCATTAGAAACCATTGCGCTTTATTATCTGAATTTCTTGCCTGAAATCATCAAACTCCTTACCCCAATCGCAATGCTCATGGCAGCATTATTTTCAATAGGCAAGATGTCCAATCTCAATGAAATTACTGCCATGAAATCAGGTGGCATGAGTTTATACCGATTGATGTTTCCCCTCTTCATTGTAAGTCTATTGATTACCGGCGGGCATCTCTATTTCAATGGCTGGATTGTACCTGTTTCAAATGCAAAAAAAAATTCCATCGAAAAAAATCAATTGAAGAAAGAAGAAGAGATATCAACTTTGTATAATGTGTATCTAAGAGATGCAAGTACAAAAAATGTAATTATGAATAATTATGATGGACAGTTAAAAACAGGTGCAGGGATCATCATAGAAGATTTTGGATCAGAGATTCATCCAAGGATCAAAAGGCGTTTAGATGCCGAATCCATTAAATGGGATAGCATACATAATCAATGGATTGCAATACATGTGCATGAAAGAATACTCGCCGAAGACTCATCATTCACCATGAAATTCATTTCTCATGATTCACTTCCAATCACATTGGCAACAAGACATGATGACATCATTCGATTGCAACAAAAGCCTGAAGAATTGAATTTCGATGAACAAAAGGCATATATCGCATTGCTTGAAAGGGGCGGTAAGAATGTACGCAGACAGATGATTGAGTATCATGGACAATATGCATTCCCTTTTGCCAATATCATTGTTATACTCTTTGCAATTCCATTTTCAGCAATTCGAAAAAAGAGCGGTCTTGCACTTGAAATTGCAACAGCAATGATCATTTCCTTTTTATATCTGGCATTCACCAAAATCGGAAATAATATAGGATTTTCCATGGACATGGATCCAATATTGGTTGGTTGGTTCCCCAATATCCTGTTTTCAATCATCGCCATATTGAATATCATCCGCATGCGCACCTGATTCTTGGGTGAGAATTTGTAATTTTGCACGAAATATTTACAGAGAAATACATGTCACTTCCACATACTCCATATCAGTCAAAAAATACATTGCGTATTGTTACAGCCGCTTCTTTGTTTGATGGTCATGATGCAGCAATCAATATCATGCGCAGAATCATTCAGGGTTCCGGAGCTGAAGTGATTCACCTAGGGCATAATCGTGGTGCAATGGAAGTAGTGGATTGTGCAATTCAAGAAGATGCCCAAGCAATTGCCATGACCAGTTATCAGGGTGGTCATGTGGAATACCTAAAATACATGCATGATTTACTTCGTGAAAAAAATGCCGGTCATATCAAGATTTTTGCAGGTGGTGGAGGGACAATTCTTCCTTCGGAAATCCAAGAATTACATCAATATGGTATTGATCGTATTTATTCCCCCGATGATGGTCGCTCACTCGGCCTTCAAGGAATGATCAATGATTTGCTGGAAAAGGCCGATACCGCAACACCATATACATATATTGGTGATGCATTGTGGAATGAAATGACATCAAAGAATCCAAGAGCTTTGGCTCAAGGCATCACGATGATTGAAAGAGGCGAAATCACTAATGATCAGATTGCCGAAAAAAATGCGTCCAATAATAAACATATTCCTGTACTTGGCATAACAGGAACCGGTGGAGCTGGAAAATCATCTCTCACGGATGAATTGATTTTGCGTTTTTTGGAAGACAATCCCAAACTTCATCTTGCAGTTTTATCTGTGGATCCATCCAAGCGTAAAACAGGCGGAGCATTATTGGGAGATAGAATTCGCATGAATGCAGTGAGCAATGAAAGAGTCTATATGCGATCATTTGCCACAAGACAAGCAAACATAGCGCTTAATCCAAATGTAAAAACCGCTATTGAACTCATGCGACTTGCAGGATTTGACTTGATCATCGTGGAAACCGCAGGGATAGGACAAAGCGACTCAGAAATCACATCAGTGGCAGATATTGCAATGTATGTGATGACCCCTGAATTTGGTGCCGCTTCTCAGCTTGAAAAAATTGACATGATAGATTATGCAGATCTCATTGCCATCAATAAATTCGATAAAAGAGGCTCGCTTGATGCACTTCGCGATGTGCGTAAGCAATATCAAAGATCTCGTCAGATATGGGACGCACAGCCGGAAACCATGCCGGTTTATGGAACAATTGCCTCGCAATTTAATGATGCAGGTGTGAATGCACTGTATTCGGCATTGATTGGTCGTTTCAATGCTCTTGAACAATCAAAAGATTCATTCCATATTGGATTGAGAACCACTATCACTCAAAAGAAATCCATCATTCCAGCCGACCGTAATCGCTATCTCGCTGAAATCACGGAAGAGAGCAAGCGGTATGAAAAAATGGTAGAAGAACAATCTACCATTGCTCGCTCTCTCTTTCAGGTAAAAGGAACCATGGATTTGTTAGTCAAAAAACAACACTGATTATTGTATCTCAGCTTTGATCATGGCATCAAGAAATGTTTTCAATATAAGCATCATTGTCCCACGAGCTTGATCCGAAATATCCTCTTCAGGATCAAGTTCTTCATCTTCCACAAGAAGGATCTCAGCTATTGATGCTAAAATATGGGGCTGAGGATAGCTATCAAGCATTCTTTCAATCATAGCGATACCATCACCTGCTGATTCTCCTTCAAGTTGTTCCATGACTTCGATATTTGAATCTTCGATTTCAAAGATTTCATCCTCGGTGATTATGCGAAGTTTCGGACCATATTTGTCGAATGTCCTCCAAACCACAATCCCTGCATACATCAGATTTTCTGCTTCAGGTTCTGTGAATTCCTCGGGTGGAGACATCAAATATTCAAGCAAAGCCGGTTGTGCTTCTTCCAATTTATCAACAATACTCATGGATTCCTGATCATCGAGCATTGTCATGGACTTCCATACTTCTTCAATCTGTTCGGGCTGAATAATAGTAACCATTTGTCTCCTCTAAGAGATATGTGGATCGGTCAGAATTTCCATGACCGACAAAAGTGTGTATGCTTCCTCATTGCTTTCGCCACACATATCCTTCATCGGTTGCAATGAAGAGCATACAGCAGGCCTTTGAGGCATTCCAAATAACTTGCAAAATTTTTCTTCCGTCAAATTCACACATCGGATTCCTGCCGGCTTCCCATCAGGCATTCCGGGAATCGGTCCGGCAATTGATATAACTATGCAACATGCTCCGCATCCTGCACGACATTCAAATGCATTGCTTGACATTAGAAATCTTGCAAAAAAGAATCAATCTCAGCAATCCAGATATCAGCATATGCATCACTTGGCATGCGCCAATCTGCTCTAGGTGAAAGAGCAATCGAGCCAACTTTTACCGAATCAGGCATTGCTGATCTTTTAAATTGTTGCGAGAAAAATCTCGTATAAAAGGTTCGTAGATGATGCGCAATCTCCTCCATCGAATACTCATGTTTCCATGCATGATGTGCATAGAACAGAATTTTTCGTGGACCCGAACCATATCGCATCATGTGATATAAAAAGAAATCATGCAATACATATGGACCGAGAATATCTTCCGTTCTTTGCGTGATTGCACCTTCTTTTGGTGGCAATAGTTCCGGAGAAACAGGAGTTTCAAGAATGGAATTCAATATGCTTTGCAAAGGATCTTTAGAAATCGACGCATAATATCCAACGAGTGACTTTACCAGCGTTTTGGGCACACCGGCATTGACTCCATACATGGACATATGATCACCATTATAGGTACACCATCCCAATGCGAGTTCAGACATATCGCCCGTTCCAATGACAATTCCTGCATATTGATGCGCACAATCCATGAGAATTTGGGTGCGTTCTCTTGCCTGCGCATTCTCATATATAACCGAATGATCATCTTCCGGATGTCCTATATCCTTCAAATGCAATGAAACAGCTTCATGAATTGGTATTTCTCTCAATATAATCCCACATTCAACTGCCAACTGATTCGTATTAGCAAAAGTTAAATCAGTAGTTCCCGGACCCGGCATCGTGATTGCAATGATATTCGAAGCATCAATACCGAGAATTGAACATGTCTCCAAGCACACTATCAATGCAAGCGTGGAGTCCAAACCTCCGGATAATCCAATAATCATGGATTTCATTCCGGTTCTACGGAGTCTGCCCGCCAAACCCATTGCTTGAATATTAAGGATTTCTTGACATCGTTTTGAAGCGGTTTCCAGATTTGAAGGAACGAATGGCATTGGGTCGATATATCTTTTCAATTCTTGAAATGTACCTTCATGAAGCGGAGGCAATTCATATATATCAAAGATATCCGAGATATTCGCTTGCGTCCGCGAAAGTGTTCTTCTCTCAAACAGCATTGCATCGATATCAATATCTGCATATACAATTTTGGTATTGAATGAAAGTGCAGAATCTTCAGCGAGCATGACCCCATTTTCAGCTATCATGCAATGTCCTGAAAACACAGTATCCATCGTGGATTCTGAAGGTCCTGCCGAGGCATAACAATACGCACTTATCGTTGAAGCAGATTGCATGAGAACCAATGATCTACGATAATCTTCTTTCCCTACAAGTGCATTGCTGGCTGATAAATTTGCAATCAGTAAAGCACCCTGACTAGCCAGCAAAGAACTAGGAGGAATCATGCTCCATAAATCTTCACATAATTCAATGCCAAAACTAAGTTTGCCGCTCTTGAAAATGATGCGTGACTGCAATGGACATTCCATCACTGTACCACTTGTGGTTTCCAAAGCAATCATTGCTCCTTCTGGTAATTCATCTCCTGAAACAAACCACCTGGCTTCATAAAATTCATGATGATTGGGAATGATGGTTTTTGGCACAAGAGCATGAACATTCCCGCCTTCGAGCACTGCAGCACAGTTATAGAGTTTTCCTTCGAATTGAATAGGAGTACCGACAATCGCAATGATTCCGGAAGGTATGATCTCAGCCAATTCACAAAGTGCTAAAGCAGCGGAATGGAGTAAATGGTCCTGATAGAATAAATCAGAACAGGTATAACCGGTAAGTGATAGCTCTGGAAATACAATGAATTGAGCGCCATTCTGCAATGCTTGACTGATGGCACTCTTATGACTTTCTAGATTGGCAGTGGTATTTGCCACTTTCACATCATGGGAGATGACAGCCACTCGACATAATGATGATACTGAATGTTTCATTGTAATGGTCTCTTGGTAGAAGGAATCACACGAAATACGGTAAATCCATGAAGTTCGCTTATAGGTTCAAGTCTGGGATCTTTTCGTAATTCCATGGCTCTTTTCACTTTTGCCATAAAAAATACGGGCTTTTTCGATGCGCCATTCATCAAATCTTCATCGGTTGGCTTATTATAATTCGGAAAGTCACTTGGTGGTAATTTTCCCGAATAGAACAGATGAGCAAAGCTCTTATATGCCGTTGGATAAATCAATACATCCTGTGATCTCATTGATTCATAGAATGCAATCGGAGATCCTTGGGTATAACCTTCAATCTTTGGAGCTATGATTGGAAGAAATGTCATGAGGGCAAAGATCGTTGAAATTCCCAATAACAGCATTCCCTTTTCAAGGCTCTTTTGAAAATACAAACAATACACTCCGAAACCGGCAATGATCATATACATGATGCCAATTCCAAGTTCATAGCCATGCCATACAATAGGCGCTCCGAGATTCAGCTTTGCAAATTCATCCCGTATGCTCGGAAGAATTGCATGAAGATTTAGTCCGATGATCGGCACAATTAAGAGGAGAATTGTCCAGAGCAGAATCCCAAAACCAAGGGCAGACAATAATCTCTTGGAGATTGCTTGTTTTTGTAGAATATCTTTTATTGCCAAAGCCGAGAAATAGGTCAATGGTAGATAACAAAGTGATGAATAATGGACAATTTTTGTTTTGACAATCGAAAACAATATCAAAGTCACCCAAAAGAGTATCAATATCACTCTATCATGCATTGGTTTTTCTGCTCGATTGAAAAGTGATCTGAATGCAAAAAAAGAGGCAGGAAAACATCCAATCAACAAAATCAAAGCATGATAATAGAATGGGCCGGAATGTCCTGCATCACCGGTTGAGAATAATCTAAGTTGATATTGAAGAAACTCTTCAATGAACCAGGTGCCATTACGCAATATTTCAATTCCAAACCATAGAGATGCGGTCAATGCAGTGGTTAAAGACATTTGCAGAAGCCAAAGAATTCGACTTCCCAATTGGATGCCTCTTTTTTCATACACATCCAACAGGAGCACTATTCCAAAAGTCATCATTGCAAGAAGATAAGCCACCGGACCTTTGGTCAATACTGCAAGTCCTATGAAAAAACCACTTGACATAGCAGACAAGGTTACTCGGTGATTGAATTTTGGAAGCATCGGAATAATTATCCCGAGCATGATGAAGAGATTGAACCAAGGATCAATGATGCCGGACTTAAAATAGAAATGTGGTAAGAAAGAACCGACATACATCAGTGTCCACAGAAGTCCTGTCAATCGATCATGCAATGACCTGCCAATGATGAACAATAGAGGTAATGTCAGTGCTCCACATATAGCATTTGGGAATCTAGCAGCAAATTCATTGATACCGAATATTTTCATGGACAATGCTTGCATCCACAAAAAAAGAGGTGGTTTTTCCCAAAAAGGTTGATAGTCAATATGCACCCTCAAATATTCGCCTGTGAGTACCATCTCTCTTGCTGCTTCAGCAAAGTTAATTTCATCCCAATCAAAAAGGTGCACTGCACCAAGGAATGGAACAAAAATGAGAAGTCCTACCACAAACAAGAAGAGTGGAATATATTGATCGATCAATCGCCTATTATTATCGAGCATATTGAGGACCCTTCAATCGATACTCTTCGATGATTTCATTCAATCCTGAAAATATATCTATGGAATGTTTCCAACCGAGTTCATGTGCCCGATGTATATCCATGACTTTTCTTGGCGTGCCATCGGGTTTTGTGGGATCGAATGCAATATTACCTGTATATCCAACAATCTTTGCAATTGCATGTGCCATATCATAAATGGTTTCATCTTCGCCGGTTCCAATATTTATGCAATCATCATGTTCATTTGCATCAATATGCTCCAGAAAATAGAGAATGGCATCAGCCAAATCACGGGCATGCAAGAATTCTCTGCGAGCTTTACCGGTACCCCACAATGTCAGCGTTGTATCATTTATTCCAATCGATGCCAGCTGTTTAATGATGCCTTCATCATGTTCCATTGACCAATTCTTGGGAGCACCTATCATTAAATCCTTCTTGATCAAATCGAGTCTTCCTTCACTCAAATACTTGGCAAGAAAACATTTTCTAATGATGGCGGGAATCACATGCGAATGTTCAAGATGATAATTATCTTGACTTCCAAAAAGATTGGTCGGCATGAGAGAAAGGAAATTCGATCCATATTGCTTATGATAAGCAGAGCAGAGTTTAATCGCCGCTATCTTTGCAATTGCATATGGTTCATTCGTTGGTTCAAGGATTCCGGTGAGAAGAGAAGTTTCTTTGATCGGTTGCTCGGCAAATTTCGGATAGATACAGGATGATCCTAGATTAATCAGCTTTTTTACTGCAAACAGATGCGATGCATGAATCACATTCATTGCTATAGCTATATTCTCATGGATGAATGCAGCAGGATAGGTGGCATTTGCCATAATTCCACCAACTTTAGCGGCGGCAAGAATTACATATTCAGGTTTTTCCTCTTCAAAAAAACGCAGTACATCCTCTTGCTTTGTCAAATCTAATTCTTGCTTGGTTTTCGTAATACGATGCACATAACCTTGTTCATGCAATGCATTCATGATTGCATTTCCGACCAATCCTCTATGACCGGCCACATAGATTCTTGCATCCTTCGGAATGCTCATCGCTTGACTTTCAAAGAAAATGATTGAAAGAATTTTTTGGCTTCAGGACTGTCCGGACCCGACTTCGCAGAAGTTTGATAGAGCAATTGATATACTCTTGGAGCATTGATGATATTTTCACATCTGAAATATACTGTTTTGTCACCTTCCCCTTTGACGGTGAAATATGATATGCGAGAATGATATAATCCTTCTCTCACCATCTTCACTTTTCTTTGAACAGTACCGCCAAGATTTAAAACCAATTGGGCTTGCAATGTATCAAGAAGAATTTTGCTATTCTGAGCGAGATTTTTATCTTTCTCCGCAACATTCTTCATGTCCAATTCATAGTATGCTATCATCGAAGCACTATTGACTGAATTGGAGGTATAGGCATAGAACTGAGTTGGACCAAATGAAGTTGAAATAAGTGATGTATCTCCTTTCACTTGACCATGAGATCCTGGAAATGCAATTGTAAAATGACCTTCTTCATGCAAAAACTTCTTTGCGCTTTTTATAACTTTTACAGTCCTTTTCTTTGATGCTTTGCGTTTTTTGCGAGCTTGAGCATCTATCGGATTTGATATGAGAAGAATGAGTCCGACAATGAAAATCATCGATCGAAAAAACATGATATAACTCCAATATTTATTGCTGCAAAGATACGAATTCACAAAGCATTTTGTCCATCTGAGGGTATTTCACGCAATACTTCAAAAAGTCTATTTCCTTGCTGACTTGTTACGACTTGTTCTTTGACTAGTAATTCTATTCCTGCTTTGCACATCGAACAATACAATTCATCCATGCCTGGAATGGACTGAATTGCTTTTCTATTTGCAAGAATTGTTATTTCGTCCATTCGAATGAGAGGTCCTGTCAACCCGGAAATGATGGATTTCTGATTATTCATGGCATCATGTGCTCTTTCTAGTACAGTGGATTGTATCTTGTGTAAGAATAATGCAGGTGGGATTTTAGCTTTTTTTGCCAATTCAGAAGAGTATGCAGTGAGAATCGTCAGAAAATTTGCTGATATAACGGCAGTTGCATGATATAATGCTTTAAGTTCAATGGTATGTTCATCAAGAAAGAATGGTAATCCATTCAATGTAGAAATGAACTCTGAGATCACTTCTCTTTCCTCTTCTTCACATTCAATTCCCCATGGAATTCCTTGAAGATCTGCATGAATTTTCACACTTTGGAATGGATGCATCGCAATGCACTTGAGCATTGGATGTATTCCATTCAACATGTCTTTCCTCAATGCTCCTGAACAATGTATGAGTGTGCAAGTATCATCAACACTGAATATGCGGTGAATTTCATGAACAATACCTTGTATTTCCTGATCGGGTATTGCCAAGATGATTGCATCCTGATCATGGGAAATCTCTGCAATATCTTTGAGTATTGGTACCTTCAAAAATCGGGCAGATTCATGTTTCGATTCATCACGAATCATGAGCCACGAAAGACGACCGGAGTCTTTCAAAGCTTGAGCCAATGATCTTCCAAGCGATCCAAAACCTATGATGCCGATTGCATTCATTCTTTGATGATTGAATATGAGTCTTTTGTATCCTTGATCACAAATCCCAAAGCTGATACTTGCTTTCGCAATTCATCCGCCAAAGTAAAATCTTTGGATGCTTTTGCATTCCAACGATCTTCGGCAAGTTTCACCACTTCTTCCGGAATTGATTCTTCGGGTTTAGGTGCAATTGTCCAAACTCCGACAATATCATTGATATCATTGATGAGTTCCAAGAAGGATGGTCTGTCTCGATTCGAAAGCACATGCACCGGTGTGTTTTTCATAAATGTGAATAAGGCTTCGATTGCTCTCGGCATATGCAAATCATCGCATAAAGCACCGAAGAACTCTTGCTTCAAACGATGCAATTCTTCCGCATGATGATCATGTCCAACATTGCCTTCAAAACATGCATAGATATATTCCTGAACTCTCTTTCTGGCTTTGGAAGCTGATTCCACACCAAATTCCGTGAAATTGAACACGGAGCCATAATGGGCATTGACCATTGAGAAACGAATGTCCAATGGATCCATCCCTTTATGTAGTACATCTTGTAGAGTATAAAAATTACCCAGAGATTTACTCATCTTTTTACCCTCGACTTCGAGGAATTCATTATGACACCAAAACTGTGCGGTTTCACAACCATATCCGGCTTTACTTTGGGCGATTTCATCTTCATGATGCGGGAAACGAAGATCAACACCACCAGTATGGATGTCGAGTGGCAGTCCAAGTAATGCTTGCCCCATAGCAGAACATTCAATATGCCAACCGGGTCTTCCTTTTAGATTTTTTCCCTCAAAAGTAAAATCCCAATATGGTTCATTGTCTTTGAGTGCTTTCCACAATACAAAATCACTTACTTGTTCGCGTGAATATTCATCGGCATCGATGCGTACTCCTGCCTTGAAATTTTCCACATCTATAGCGAAGAGTCTGCCATATTCCTCATTCTCACGCCATTTTGCAACATTGAAATAGATACTGCCTTCCACTTCATATGCAAATCCATGGGAATGTATCGAGAGAATCAGGTTCTGCATCTCTTCGATATAATCCGTAGCTCTCGGCATTGCAGAGAAATCGTGTTGTTTAATGCCAATAAGCTCCAAATCTCTTTTGAATGCTTTTTCAAAATAGAGAGTCAGCAATCGAACATTCTCTTTTGGATCTGTGGTTTGTTCACCAAATTCAATATTCCATTTTGGACTTCCAATTGCGCTGTCTCTGATTGTTTTATCATCGATATCAGTGATATTCATCACCCATTTCACTCGATATCCACAGATGATGCGAAGCGATCTTTGAAGTATGTCCGGGAATAAGAATGATCGCAAATTGCCGATATGAGCATGATCATAGACAGTCGGACCGCAAGAATACATATGCACTTCACGATCATGGATCGGAGTGAATTCCTGGACGGATTTTGAGAGCGTATTATAAAGGGAAAGTTTCATGGCGACAATAAAGGCCGGATGAACCGGCCTATAAAAAATCAGGGGACAATTCTGTAAATCATTCTTGGGAATGGAATCACTTCGCGGATATGCTCCGCACCAGAAATCCATTTAACGGTTCTTTCAACTCCAAGTCCAAAACCTGCATGTGGGACCGAACCGTATTTTCTCAAATCAAGGAACCATTCAAATTCTTCTCTTGGCAATTGCTCATGTTCAATGCGAGAAAGCAAAGCATCGAAGTCATCTTCGCGCTGACTTCCTCCAATGATTTCACCAGCACCTTCAGGAGCCAGCATATCCATTGCCAAAGCAACAGTCGGCTGATTTGGATCGCGCTTCATGTAAAATGCCTTCACTTCTGCAGGATATCTGTGAATGATGCATGGTTTGTCAAATTGCTGCATGATTGCTTCTTCCTGAGGAGCACCAAAATCTTCACCCCATGGGAAATCAATTTGAATTTCAGAGCCATCGGCCTGCTTCTTATTCAACTTCACTTCATTGTTATTCAACCATTCAACCGCTTCCGAATAACTCATGCGATGAAAAGGTCTACGAATGGCTTCGAGCTTCGATACATCACGCCCCATCGCGGCCAATTCTTTTTGACATGTTTTAAGAACATATTGAACGATATATTCAACCAAATCCTCGGCTAGATCCATATCGTCATTGAGGTCAAAAAAGGCCATTTCGGGTTCAACCATCCAAAACTCTGTCAAATGACGTCTTGTTTTTGACTTCTCTGCACGGAAAGTCGGACCAAATGTATAAACTCTTCCAAGCGCCATAGCACTTGCTTCGGCATATAATTGACCTGACTGAGACAAATATGCTTTTCCCAAATCGAAGTATTTGGTTTCAAATAGAGTAGATGTTCCTTCACATGCATTTGGGGTCAATATTGGCGAATCCATGAGCTTAAAGCCATTGCCATCAAAGAAATCACGAATTGCCTTGACCACTG
The DNA here is from genome assembly GCA_947491315.1 of Ignavibacteria bacterium. GTDB lineage: Bacteria > Bacteroidota > Ignavibacteria > Kapaibacteriales > UBA961 > UBA961. The sequence goes on along the minus strand of CANLII010000004.1, from coordinate 64,665 downwards.
CCGCACGAATACGCATGATGGCATGCTGGCGTGTGCTTCTCAGCCATAAATGTCGATGCTGCATGAGAAATTCAGTTCCATGCTCTTTAGGAGTGATGGGGTATTCCTTAGATATTTGCCATATTTTAATATTTGCTATATCTACTTCCACTCCACTTGGGGCTCTGGATTCAGCTCTTACGATACCCGTGATGGACACTGAACTTTCTTGAGTAAGTGATGTTGCTTGTTCAAACAATTCATCGCCGATTGATGGTCTAAATGCCACGCATTGAACGATGCCTGAACCATCACGCAATTTCACAAAGCATAATTTTCCTTTGTCTGTTTTGTCGGAAACCCAGCCATTGAGAGTGACTTCTTTTCCGATATGATCTTCAAGCTTCTCGATTGTGATATAGGAATGATAAAGCGACATGATGCTTCCGGATACGATCTAATTGAAACAAGTACTTGAAATTTTATCATGCAAAAAAACAAAAAAAACGTGAGAAATCCGCATCAGTAGTCATTTTTCGCCATAAGTTCATGTAACCATAGCATTTGATATTCACCTTTTGGATCATACATATCGGCCTGTCTTTTTGTATTGAAGACTCTGTCTTGTCTCGGATCATTCCCTACACCTGCGATATACATCCAATTGCCCCAATTACTGGCTACATCATAATCAATAAGTCTGGATTCAAACCATGCGGCTCCGATTCTCCAATCCAGCTTTAAAGTATGAACCAGATAACTTGCAACATTTTGCCTTCCACGATTGGACATGAATCCCGTCAGATATAACTCCTTCATATTTGCATTGACAAAGGCGTCTTCCGTTTCGCCAAATCTCCATGCATCAAATGTGTCAGGATTATGTCTTGTTTTTTTTTCAATACCAGTGAATCCACCGGCCTGAAAGCAGACATTTCCGTGTTTTTTGAATGTCCATTGAAAGAAATCTCTCCACAACAGTTCAAATTTCATCCAATAAGTAGAATCATTCGCACCGAATTCCTGCTCATAATCATTCACAGTTTTGAGAATGTTTTTTGCAGACAAACTACCCAATGCAAGCCATGGTGAAAATTTTGAAGAATATGCCTCGCCAATTAAACCGTTTCTGGTTTCTTTATAGGTAGCGATACCATGCATTCCATAGGTATATTTATGGAGCCTCTTCAACCCTTCATCTTCGCCACCAGCGCCTCTAATGGCTGACTTTGGGTGAAGTGGCCTATGTTTTGCATATGGACCATGCCATAAGTTTTCTATCTCGTTTAAGTTACATGACTCTGGAAATTGGGGCAATGAATGTTCTGCCAAGACAACATGATTCAATCCAATGTGTTTTTCTACTCCCTTTCTGAATTCCGTAAATACAGATGGTAATTGATCCACATTCCATGGCAATTGGGACTCTGTAAACATCGTTCTACTTTCAAATTCAATGACTGGTATGGAAATACTGTTCCTCACATTGCGTAATACCTGTAATTCCTCATGAGCGATTTCCTTTTCGGTATGAATCGCATGGACATTGAATTGTTTGGCCAATATTGGAAGGAGTTCTTCAGGCTTGCCTTCAAGAATCAATAGATCACTATTCAACAATTGGAGTTTTTCTTTAAGTGACTGGACACTTTGTTCTAGAAATGCCAATCGATGATCGCTCATTTTTGGGAATCCATATGTGAGCTTGACCCTATGCCTAGGATCGAAAATGTAAACCGGCAATAGGCAATCTTGTGGATTAATGCATGCTAATCCGGGCATGTCATGGATGCGCAGATCATGTTTGAACCAATGGAGTATTGTTTTCATGGAACCCGAGAACAATAAACAATTACAATTCGTGCCTCTACTAAATTATTATCTCAGGCATAATTGTGGAAGATTTCATGTTTACTGCTTGACTAAAAAATTGTAATTTTACCACTATTATAGCCAAAACACGGAATTCGCGCCTTAAAAATTCTACAGTTTTGCGCATATCTCCATGGAGATCAACCTTTTATCAGTATTGAACAAGCTGAGACCCGTACTTGGAGCATGAGATTATGCCTCAGATTATCATTGATGGACAGAGAATAGAAGCGGCCGCAGGAGCTACAATTATTGAAGCTGCCTTGCTTGCCGAAAAGACCATACCTCATTTTTGTTGGCATCCGGGCTTAAGTGTTGCCGGAAACTGCAGAATGTGTTTGGTCAATGTTGGATTCCCAAAGAAGAGTCCTGATGGCCAACCAGAGATAGACTCGGATGGTAAAATTGCCATTCAATGGGGTCCTAAACTCAGCATTGCATGTGCCACTCCTGTTGCTGATGGCATGGTGATTGACACTGAAGGTCAAAGAACCGAGCATGCCCAGCATGCAATTATGGAATTCTTGCTCATCAATCATCCTTTGGATTGTCCCATTTGCGATGAAGCAGGTCAATGCAAATTGCAGGAATATGCTTTTATGCATTCCAATGGAAAATCCAGATTTATTGAACAAAAAAATCACAAAGACAAACGCGTTCCTTTAGGGCCAAATGTAATGTTTGATGGTGAGCGTTGCATTTCATGTTCTCGTTGTATTCGCTTTGCCGATGAGATTGCCAAGCAACCGGCCCTTACTTTCGTGCAGCGCGGTGATCATGTCACCATTCAGACATTCCCCGGAATGGAATTCGATAGTCCTTATTCTATGAATGTGATTGACATTTGTCCGGTTGGAGCATTAACAAGCATTGACTTCCGCTTCCATTCACGCGTATGGGAAATGAGTTTCACGAATTCAGTCTGTCCTGGTTGCGCGAGAGGTTGCAATGTGAAATTAGGTATTCGTGACAATGAACTTCAGCGCATAGAACCAAGAACCAATATGCATGTCAATGAATATTGGATGTGTGATGCCGGAAGACTTGAACAATATCCGTATGTGAATGATAATCGTGTTATTGAGCCTGCAATTAAGGGCAATTCAAGTGATTGGAAATCTGCCTTGGAGTCTTGTGCCGATATTTTGAAAGCATATAAGCCATCAGAAATTATGATTATTGGCTCAGCTCGCGGCACCAATGAAGATATTCATGCCACCGTGAAATTCGCCCGTGAGACTGTCAAAACTCATAATATCGACTTCCTTGAACATCGTGACCCGATATTTGCCGATGAATTCTTGCGTCTTGCAGATCGTACTCCGAATCATGCTGGTGCCATCGCATTGGGTTTGAGACCGCAAGATCATGGTGTGAATGCAGATAATCTTGCGCAGCGAATTGTTCAACATCAAGTAAAAGTGATTATTGCAGTTCAGGAGGATATTGTCGGACATCCTGAATTTGGAGCGAATGCATCGACAGTTGAACATATCATTGCCATAGCGAGCAATCATAATGCGACCACACAGAATGCATCGATTGTTCTACCTGCATCAACATATGCTGAAGTGGAAGGAACATTCACGAATGTTGATCGCCGAGTTCAACTCATTGAGCCTGCTGTGACGACAAAAGAGAATGAGCGCTATATGGGAATGAAGATGAGTCGTTGGGATAAATTAGGTGCTTTCAATGATCGTTGGACCCAAGGTGAGCGACGCAATTCCCGTCCGACATGGAAGATTTTGACAGGAATTTCAGAAGCATGCGGTCATGCCATGAAATTCACGTCAGCAGAAGATGTATTCAATGACATATCATCGCATAATCAGCATTTCAAAGGCATGAATTATGCATCATTGGAAGATAATCAAGGTTTGAGATTGGATAAAGCTTCTGAAACAGAAGCCAAAGCTGTGATGTATGTATCACATGTTTTGAAACCCCAAGTGTAATGTTGCACTCATTTACTTACAGGTAATAGATGGATGCCATCCCTGTTGGCGCATTAATAATTGGCGCCAAGCTTTTCATCATAGTCAATGGACTGCTTGTCATAGCAGCATATCTTGTGTATTTCGAACGCAAGATTTCCGCATGGATGCAAAATCGTATTGGTCCCAATCGGGTGGGCCCTCTCGGTTTGTTTCAATCATTTGCCGATGTGTTCAAGCTTTGGACAAAAGAAGACATTGTTCCCGCAATGGTTGATAAACGCTATCATCTCATTGCGCCACTCATTTCGATGACTGTTGCAATGGCAGCTTATGCTGTGATTCCATTTGGCGAATATTATGTGAATGGCGCAAATATCATGGTCGTTGCACCTGGTATTGACATTGGCATTTTGTATATCCTTGCAATGTCTTCAATCGGTGTATATGGTATCACCCTAGCTGGTTGGTCTTCTAATAACAAGTATTCTTTGTTTGGCGGACTTCGTTCAGCTGCTCAGATGATTTCCTATGAATTATCCATGGGTCTTGCACTTATCGGTACCTTAATGATCTCCGGTTCATTTGATCTAGTTGAAATCGTTAAGGCACAATCAGGTGGAAAATGGAATGTGATATTTCAACCACTTGGTTTTTTGATTTTTTTGGTTGCAGCATTTGCCGAAACAAATCGCGCACCTTTTGATTTGCCTGAAGCAGAACCTGAACTTGTTGGTGGATATCATACAGAATATAGCGGAATGAAATTCGGCCTCTTCTATCTGGCTGAATATGTGAACATGTTTACAGCTTCCTGCTTGATGGCACTCATTTATCTGGGTGGATGGGATGTCCCATTCTTATACGAACAATTGGCAGGCATAGGAATAGCACAAGGAAATCCATTATTGGGATTCATCCAATTTGGCGTCTTCTTTGCAAAAGTTGTACCGATGCTCTTTTTGTTCTATTGGGTTCGCTGGTCTCTTCCCCGTTTCAGATATGATCAATTGATGAATCTTGGATGGAAAATCATGTTGCCTTTGGCTTTAGCTAATATTTTATTGACAGGTATAGGCATCATGCTTCTCAAGTATTTTGGAATCATGTAATCACAATGTCAAATCGGAAAAATCCATGAATGTACAACATAATATAGAATCGGAAAGAATGTCATTTTGGGAGAGAATATATTTACCCGAAATAGGCAGAGGTTTGGCATTGACTTTCAAGCAAATGTTCAAGCCCACTTTCACAAGACAGTATCCTGAAGAAAAATGGATTCCTACAGGTTCATATCGTGGTCGTCCGGTACTAGTATTGGAAGAAGAAGGTGAACGCTGCGTTGCTTGCGGACTTTGCTCAAGAGTTTGCCCTGCACTTGCAATTGAAGTAAGAGCGGCTGAAACGGACAAAGTGAAAGAGCGTTACCCTGAAAAATTTGAGATTAATATGCTCAGATGCATTTATTGCGGATTCTGCGAAGAAGTATGTCCTGAAGAAGCAATCATTATGAGCAAAGATTATGAATTGGTATTTACTGATCCCAAGGATGCAATACTTGGGAAAGATAAATTGCTCATTCCGATAGCACAATTGCAGGATCGCTTGGAGTTCTTGCGCCAATACAGATAATCATATAAGAATTTGTCTAGAGCAAGCCCCACATATTTTGGCTTGCTCTTTTCATTTTCATCGAAACTTTCTAAAGACATAAGCGTTATTGCTTCATTCATATTTTCAGTTGGTGATCTCCATCATGAACAATGACTTAATGGTTTTCTCTCATGAAAACCTTCTTCAGCAAGCGCAAGAATCTGAATTACAACTTGGATATCATATTCTTACATTTTATGTTGATGCTCCAGGTGTTCCTGCGAAGCGCATCACAGATGCCACTGAATCTTTTTATCTCTCCCCTTCTGGCGGAACATTGCGTGACAGTTCCATGAATATCGTCATGTATAGCGCCAAGTATGACAAATACAAAGGGTATGGAAAAGCGTAATCGACTATTTATTCATGTTTCAATATACAATGAGTTCTATGAAAAGCTCTAAGCGTATCATGTGGGCTTTGCCGATCATGTTTGCCATCAGCATCATGAATGCAATGCAAGTTCATGCACAGATCAACCCCATTTCATTCGAAGAATACACATTGCCAAATGGTTTGCATGTAATTCTCCACAAAGACATTTCCGCACCAAATGTGGCCGTATTGGTACATTATCGAGTTGGCGCAAGAGATGAGGATCCACAAAGAACCGGATTTGCACACTTTTTCGAACATCTGATGTTCGAAGCAACCGATCATTATAAACGCGCTTCATTGGATAAATTCATTCAAGGCGCTGGTGGTGAATTGAATGCTTATACATCATTCGATGAAACTGTGTATCACTTCGAAGTTCCAAGCAATGAAATTCGTCTTCCGCTATGGATCGAAGCATCTCGCATGCGTACACTCCATGTGGATTCCATCGGTGTGGAAACTCAACGCGGAGTCGTAAAAGAAGAGCGTAAGAATCGTTATGACAATTCACCCTATGGTGATTGGTTTGAGCGCACTGCCGGCAAATTGTTCAATGGTGGATTATATAGCTGGACTCCAATTGGAACCGCACAGCATATCGACAATGCCAGCATTGACGAATTCAAGCAATTCTATAATAATTTCTATCAGCCAAATAATGCAACATTGGTTATTTCCGGTGATATAGACATGAAACAAGTAAGAGGATTTGTGAAAGAATATTTCGCAATCATTCCCAAAGGTATCGCTCCGAAAAGATCGAATGTCGTGATGAAAGACATGAATCCAGGTATCGTTCGTGAGACAATCGAAGATCCGAAAGCACAATTACCTGCTGTGTTTATGGGATATCGCGGACCCAAAATCGGTGAAAAAGATGCCTATGCGATGTCAATGCTTATGGACATCGTACGCTCAGGAGAAAGCTCACGCTTATATCAACGCTTGGTTGACAAAGATCAAATCGCTGTTCAAGCCAGCGGTGGAGCACAAAATTTGCAACATTCCGGCATGATGTTCATGCTTGGCGTTGTTTCACCAGGAAAAACAACCGATGAAGTCATCAAAGCAGTTGATGAAGAAATTGAGAAAGTAAAAAATGAAGGTGTGACCGATGAAGAGTTTACCAAGGCAAAGAATATTGCTGAAGTGCGATTCATCGAGGGTAAAAAGAATGTACTTGAAAAAGCCCGTTCACTTGCACAATATCATACCTATTTCGGTAAAGCATCCATGATCAACACAGAGATCAAAGATTTCATGTCGATCAAGAAAGAAGATCTTCAGCGTGTGGCCAAGAAATATTTCACGCAAGATTCAAGAACTATTCTTCAATATATGCCCAAGCAGAAATAATCATCTTCATTTTGATCACACATAATTGAAATATCATGAAACAGTATATCATTCTTTTCTCAATGTTCTTGGCCTTGCATTCTGCATTTGGTCAAGGACTTAAACTAGGCGATAAACCCGGACCCCTTCCCGCAAAGGAATTCGCCTTTCCAAAATACACTGAATTATTCCTATCAAATGGACTAAAGGTCTTTGTCATTGAAGATCATGAACAACCAACAGTGGCTTTAAAACTACAGATTCGCGGCGGCGAAGTTTCGGAATCTATTCCCGGAACAGCCGCAGTTGTTGCAGAAATGCTCACCAAAGGTGCAGGAAAAAGAGATGCTTTGACAATTGCAAAAGAATTGGACGGTGTCGGTGCTGGTGTAAGTGCATCATCATCGGGTGATATCACCAATGTCACAGGCGAAAGCATACTAAAGCATATGCCTATCATGCTTGATATTTTCTCTGAAGTATTGCGTTCTGCAACTTTCCCTAAAGATGAACTTACAAAACTCAAAAAACAAAAGATTTCTGAAGTGAAGCTTGAAAAAGCAAATGGTAATGCCATGCTTCAAGTAATGTCCAGAAAGATTGCTTATGGCACAAATCATCCTTCTGCAAGACATAAATCAGAAGCCTCATACAATGCAATCACGATTGATGAAATCAAGAAATTCTATTCTACATATTATCGTCCAAATAATGCAACTCTCGCAGTTGTTGGCGATGTGAAACCTGAAGAAATTAAGCCAATTCTTGAGAAGGCACTTGGCGCATGGACTCCCGGCGATGTGAATGAATTCCGTACACCAAAAGCCGAACCAATGCCACAAGGTGTATATTTTATAGCTCGTCCCAGTTCTGTACAATCCGCCACTGCATTGACATCAAACTCGGTTCCAAATAATCATCCAGAATTTGAAGCATTGAGATTGGGTGCAAATCTTATGGGTGCCGGTTTTTCCGGAAGATTATTCCGCACATTGAGAGAGACATATTCCTATACATATACACCGTATGCCTATCTCACAAGCGGAAGAGATGTCAATCGCTTTATTTGCGGAGCCGATGTTCGTAACTCGGTTACAGACTCAGCAATCAAAGTGATGCAATCAGAAATGACAAAAATCACTACTGAACTAGCACCAAATGATGAATTGGATTTGATCAAGCGTTTTGTCGTCGGACAATTCAAAATGAACTTTGAGAATTCTGATTTTGTGGCAGGATTACTACTCAATGCCGATTATAATAATCAGCCGATATCGTATGTAAAGGAATTCCCAAATCGATTTACAGCCATCACCTCTGAGCAAATGAAGAGTGCAATGAGCAAACATTCGTCGAAATTATCCATTGTTGTTGTGGGTAGTCCGGATGTATTGGAAACACTCAAACAATTTGGCCCAGTCTATGAATACACCACTGATTTTGAAGTCAAGAAATCCGAAGTAAAAAAAGTAGATATGACTCCGCAAGAATTAATGGAAAAACATCGCAAAGCTTTAGGTGGAATGGAGAATATTTCTAAAATCTCAACACTCATCACAACTGGTACAGCTTCATTTGACATGAATGGACAACAAATGCAAGGCACACTGCTTCGCAAGCAGAAAGCACCTGGCAAACAAGTAAAAATCATGGATTTCAAAATGTTCAAGCAGACAATGATGACAGATGGAAATCAAGCATGGAGAATGATGGGTCCTCAAGTTCAGGAAGTTACCGAAGCTGATGAAAAGCAAGGCATGCTCAATGATGCACATATTGTTGAATCAGCTCGCATGTTGGAGCTTGGCAAAACATTGACTATCAAAGGTCAGGAAGGAAATGCAATTCTCGTTGAAGTAAAAGATGCAGCCGGCGAAATTGAAACTTTATATTTTGACGCAAACACTTTCTTGATCACTTCCATGAAATCCATAGCGAAAGGTCCTCAAGGAGATGTCGAAGTCACGCAATCATTTGCCAATTATACAGATGTTGGTGGCGTACAATTCCCTAGCAAACTCATCCTTGAGCAAGGACAGATTGTCATTAAGATGGAAGGATTGAAATATCAAATCAATCAAGAAGTCAAAGACTCAGAATTCAAACCTGAATAAATCAAAAAAAAATCCCCGTCGAAACATTCTCGGCGGGGATTTTTTTTTACAATAAGCCTTTCAACTTTTCTACTATTTTTCTGTGGGTAAGATCATAATGCACGGGAGTGAGTGAAACCCAACCATTTCTCACTGCCCCATCATCTGTCTCAATATCTGCTTCTTCAGGCACGCGATAAGTTCCAACAATCCAATGATATTCTCTTCCCATTGGATCCTTCCTTGAATCATAGCTGTCATCCCAATATGAATTGCTTAATCTTGTGATTCTCATTCCCTTAATTTCTTCTTTGGGTATGGCAGGAACATTCATGTTGAGAATAGTATCTATCGGAAGATCCCAATTCAACATATTTCCTGCAACCTTAGCAGCATATTCAGCGGCAGCTAACATATCTGCTTCTAGCGAAAACGATGTCAATGAAACTGCCAAAGCAGGAATTCCAATCATCATGGCTTCTGTAGCAGCTGATACTGTTCCTGAATACATCACATTCACCGCCGTATTCGCACCATGATTGATGCCTGAAACAACCAAATCGGGTTTTGTTGAAAGCAATGTTGAAACTCCAAGTTTCACGCAGTCAGCAGGTGTACCATTAATGGCAAATCCAAATAAATCACCATCTCTTTGAAATGGCACGGCACGCAGAGGAGCACTTACCGTAAGTGCATGTCCTACTGCACTTTGCTGACGATCAGGTGCAATAACCGTTACATTACCGATATTCTTTAAAGCCTGAACAAGGGCAAGTATGCCGGGCGAATCTATTCCATCATCATTTGTAATCAAAATATTCATCTTATGATCTCAAAGCTGCAAGTGAGGAAATGAGTGTTTTTTCTTCTTCCGATAAATGCTCTGGAAAATCTATGTCAACCAATAAAAAGAGATCTCCGAATTCTTGATCTTTGCCATGAATGGGCATTCCAAATCCTTTCAATCTCAGTTTTGTGCCCGGTTTTGTCTCCGGTGCTATTTTCACTTCCACGGTACCTTTTAAGGTTTTAAAATTTATTTGTCCTCCCAATAAGGCGGTATAAAGCTGAATAGACAAATCAGCTTCCAAATCAGAACCATGCATTGTGAACACTTCATCAGGCTTTACTTGGACTTTTACATGTATGTCATGTCCTTGTCCGGAAGGAATATTTATGGTCTGACCATCTTTGATGCCAGGTTTGAGTCGTATTTCTCTTTGCTTACCACCTGTTGTGAGCTTTAGCGTACAGCCACTATAGGCTTGTTGAAAAGATATGGTGGCTTGTAATACAGAAGCTGTTCTATGTGGCCGAGTGGTTCTTTGTCCTGCACCATTTCCATTGAAAATGGTCTCGAAGAAATCTGAAAAACCTGAACCGCCTGAGAATTGCGAGAAATCATTTCTAGTAGAGCCTCGATTTTGCCAAGCTTGCCAATCAAATGGACTTTCCGTACTGCCTTTATGTGAATGCGTATTCCAGCTGGAACCGAGTCGATCATACTTCTCTTTATTCTGAGGATCACTCAGAACTTGATTTGCTTCATTGATTTCTTTGAATCTTTCTTCGGACTTTGCATCTCCGGGATTTTTGTCCGGGTGATATTGCTGAGCCAAAGTGCGATAGGCTTTTTTTATATCTTCGGGTTTGGCGGATTTGGTAAGACCAAGGACGGAATAATAATCTTTAAAATCCATGATGTAAGTACACTGCGTGAAAATAGAGGAAGCTTCTAAAAAAAGTTCGGGTTTATCAACGACTCCCGATATCTTTTGTTGTAATCAATTCAACAATATCTGATTATTTTCCATTGGTCAACTCAAGTTTTTTTCATTATTTGTGGTGGGGTTAACAAATGTATCCAAAAGCCAATGAAAAAATCTACACTCTTACATTTCCTTCAAAACATGGCAATCACACTATTGCTCATGCTTTTTTATGGGGTTATGAGCATTCAAGCTCAAAATGGAAAATCACTTACTAATGGCATTTCCGGCTATGCAGGGCGTTACTTTCTGATTGGGTTCATGCAGAATGAATTGATTGTATTACCCGGCGGAATTCGATTAACAGTTCATATTTCAACAATCAGGCCAACCACTGTTCGTATTGCTGGTCCAATAACAGGTCCATCTCAATATGTACAATTGGTAGGTGATACCGTTGTAGAGCTTACATTTCCATATGATAAATTAGAAATGTTTGAATCTGAAAAAATACAATCCAAGTCCATTGAAATTGAATCTGATCAGCCAATTTCCGTAAGTGGTATAAGTAGTCAATCATTATCCACTGATGGATATTCTGCTATTCCCGTTTCGAAATGGGGCAGAGAATATGTGATTCATTCATGGCCTAATGACATTTACATGCATGATGATGATCCTCAAGGAAAAATTCCAAGATCAAGCGAATTCATGATCATAGCATCCGAGGATAATACAGTCATAGAGTTTGCGCCAAGAAGCAGAACACTTAGACAAATTCAGCCCGATGAATCTACCATCATCACATTGAATAAAGGCCAATGTTATTTGGTGCAGTCTGATACATTGCCATCCGGTGAGGGCGATCTTTCAGGAACGATCGTTCGTGGAGATAAACCTATCGGTGTATTCAGTGGACATATCAGAACAGCAATTCCACTTGGTCTTACAGAATTCGACAGCAAGAATCATCTCATAGAAATGCTGTATCCAACAGAGCAATGGGGTTCTTCATTCATTACTGTTCCATTCACGAATGATGGTACAGGTGATTTCTTTCGGATTCATTGCATTGCACCAAATACGAAAGTGACTGTCAAAGGATGGAATATCAATCAAACATTCACTCTCTCCAACCCCGGGGATTTTCGAACATTAAGCTTCATTCGAGATCCTCTCCATATTGAATCAGACAAACCAATCAGCATTGCTCAATACATGACAAGCAGTTTTTCTTCAAATGAACGATTGCAAAATTTCGATCCCTGCATGATGCTTGTTCCTTCAACGGAAAAGTCAATCAAAAGTGCAAATTTCCATGTAATTGCGAATCCAGCGACAAATCCCAAACAATTTGTACAACACTTCATTTCACTTGTCTGTACCGAAGATGCGGTTGATCATGTGATGCTTGACAATCGCCTCATCAGAAATGCGATTTCCAATTTCCCGAATCAAAGAGTCAATGGTACTCAGATGTTCTATGTCACTGTTCCTGTGACACCCGGTTTTCATCGTTTAACCACGATGGAAGGTGCTTTCATAGCAGGACTTTATGGCATAGGTTCTGATGATGCTTATGCATATCCACTAGCTTTTGGAATGGTCCAAGGAATTGATACAACTGCCCCTAAAATTAGTCTCAAAGATTCTTGTGGAATTATCAAAGGCAAAATTACTGAATTCATTATTGATGATTTTAGTGGTTTGCATGATGTGAATGTCATCAGAGATTCCACGCAAAACATGAATTGGTCATTGGCAGGATTCAAAGAGGGTGATACGACCACAACCTTCTCCGGAAATGTCATCAATAAGTTGAAAGATGCTTATATGGTCATGGAAGTGATGGACAATGCCGGCAATTCATCCCGCATTCGTTATTCATATACTGCACCAAAGATTACCATCCCTGATTCACTTTCATTTGAAAAGATGATTATGGGTGATACTCAATGCAGAAATATAGTATTGCATAATACTGGCAAAGAGAGCATTCTCATAAAGTTCTCAAAATTGATTGGCGATGCCAGAATGATTGGTTCGAATCTATCTGCATTCACAAATGCAATGATTCCTCCGAATGATTCCATTCAGATTGAGATATGCTTCAGAGCAATTGCAGGTTCCGATTCAGCTAATGCAACTTTACAGATACTGTTCGATTGTGGTATATATAAAGCAATAAAAATTAGCGGAGTGATGGAGAATCCTGCCATACAGGTTATTGGACATGATTTCGGCACTGTGGCAATTGGTGATACAAAACCAGGAGTCATCCGCATCATCAATGCAGGCGGCACGGATTTCACTGCTATCTCATTACAAGTTCCGACAAGTTCCGGAGCATTCACTTATGATACTGCAGGGATTTTTCCCAGAACTTTCAAACCAAGAGACACTGTCAGCATCAATTGCACTTTTTCTCCACTCGAACGAAAGACATACTCAGAATTCTTTACCATTTTGAATGACCGCTCACTTACAAATCAAGCTGAAGTTAAAGGCAATGGCGCATCACCCGGATTGAGTGAATTCATCATTGATTGGAAAGAAAGGCGCTTGGGTGCTCAATATGATACTCTGACAAGTATCACAAATACCGGAAATGACATTGCAATAATCAGTCTTGACAATTTGGCTCCACTCGATTCAGTTTTTCGCATTTCATTCCCAAATCAAAAGAAGGATACAGTATTGCAATCCAATCAAACAATTGCAGTACTCGCATCTTTTATACCTAAAGATAGCATTGAATATCGATATGAAGGAAAGATCACTTACACAAATGGTTTCAGTTATGACAGCTCATCCTATACGCTTATTGGTAAGGGAATAATCCCAGGTATTCAGCAAAAAGACATATATGTTGGTCGCATAAAAGAGAATTCCACCAAAGATACAAGTGGCATCTTATTGACTTCGAACGGGAATGCACCGCTGACAATAGAAGGATTCACTATCATCTCCGGGGATATTTCTTCATTTACTTTAGACACCGCGGGTTTCATTTATAAGACATTTAACCCCGGGGCATCACATGTACTCCCTATTAGATTCAAACCACAAAGAGCCGGAAGACATGAGATATTGGTGGAAACTCAATCTGATGCCGGATTGATTGGCCAGGGTATCAATACTCGCTCAATCATTTGGGGAGATGCCGATGCAATCGACACGATAGATGTCAGAATGAGCTTTCAACCCATTGACACTTTGCATGCATGTGAGGAACGCTTAATCACAGCTCGAATCAGCAATGATGGCAATATCGATATCAGTGTGGATTCCATTCTAGCAAGACTGAATCAATCTTTAAAAGGCTCAACAATCTCCATCACTGCTGTTTCAGATTCAATCATCAAAAAGCGTGGCGGATTCATTACAATTTCTCTACTCTTGGATTCAAAATCCTCAGGAAATGATGAAATTCACTTGACGGCATATATTGCAGACACAATTGAATTGAAACAAACAATTCCATTCTCGGTAAAAACCAATCATATTTCCATCGACTCCTCCATTAAGTCAACCATTACCTATCTACCAGGTGATTCATTTGAATTGATCATCAGTGGAGATTTTGCGGTTGCATCGAAAACTGACATCGGATTTGAGCCGATTTTGGAATTAGAGTATAATCCACAGAGCATAGACTGCAAAACCACACAAACACAGTTTGATTTGAGTACTAATACTGGTGACATTCGACTTCCAATGCAGGTAACCAATGGCTTGGGAAAAGCAATGTTGAATGCACAAACGCAAACAATCTTGAAAGGACAAGGCGCTTGGAATACAAAGCTTACATTTGATACATATTTAACCGATAGACCTGATTCAATCCGCATTATTCTCAAAAACAAACTTTCAGATTGCATCATTGGTGATACGGCAATCATTCCTCTGGAATTGTCAGAATTTTGTGGAAAACATATTCGGGTGGTTTCAAACGATCTCAAAGGACAGGGATTATTGGGAATTTATCCTCATCCAATACCTGAATCGGGATACATTGCAGTACTGAGTAAACAAGATACATGGTACTCCTATGAACTAAAAAATCTCTTTGGAGAAACAGTTTTACAAAGAAATGGGAATATAATTGCCGGATTCAACAAAATAGCACTTGATGCCTCATTATTGCCAGGTGGTGGTTATGTTCTTATTTTTCAATTAGTTAACCATCAATGGACTGAACAAATCATAATCTCAAAATGATGAATCTGTCGAAGGTTTTCCACATAGTGCACGAAACAGAGAAAAACCTATATTTTTTCTTGTCTAATGCCAAGTTTTCTATTAAATTTGACTCGTTGTTGTGATTGTTCTTTCTCTGATATAATCTGAACCCTTTCAGATTGCATTCAATATCTCAATCGATCATTGTATGTCATTGTGTATCAAATAGCACTTCCCCAACACATCCCTAAGAATGTAAATAACAAGATACTTTTACTGGCGAAAAGGTGAAACTCATGCGTCTTATGCGACTGTTCATTGCCCTTGCGGCTCTCACTTTTTTCTTTACTTCCGATGCTTTTTCACAAGCGGCTGACCCTCGTAAACCGCAAGCAAAAAAGTCTCCACTTCTGGTTGGTCCCGTTGCCGGCTATAATAAATCCATGCATTCAGGTGGATTTTCATCAATAGCTGCTGATGCGAACTGCCCAACATTTGAGACCGGAACTGAGAACGGATATTATTTTGGTTTTTCACTTGAGTATCTTCTCGGTGATCCAAAAAATGCCAATTCATCAATCATCGCTAGAGCTGTATACGATTATCAGCCGGCTACTTTTCAATTGGATGGCGATAATTATCCTTCAAGACCAATTGGTGGTTCAAACAATATTGTGAACTCCCAAATTGTTCATACTTCAGTGTTCAAATATTCATTATTGAATTTTGAAGTGATGTATCGTTTCAATTTACCCGGCACAATGCTTGGTCTGACTGCAGGCCCACAATTTGGCATTCCAATGGGTGGAACACAAGAACAACGCTATGAATTGCAATTTGATGCGAATAATCCCGTACAATTTGTGAAAGAAACTGAAGCTGGTTCTTTGATTCTGAAAAATGATCCAATTGACCCTGTGGTTGGTTTGAATGGTTATAAGCCTCAATATGTGGATGATACCAAAACTTCTATCAGATTATATGAGGGTGCTATCATCGATCCTTCATCATTCAGATTTGCTTTAAAGTTCGGCCTTCAATATGAGATACTCGCAGGTAATCTTCTTTTAGTTCCTGCAGTCTATTACAATCTTGGTTTGACTAAGATTAGCACTTCCAACAATTCAAGCGTAAGCGCGATTCAGATTGGTGCTGATTTACGATTCACTTTGTAATCAAAGCTAAAGTTCATTCAAAGCCTATCCATTGGATAGGCTTTTTTTTTGGCTTATAGACATAAAAAAATCCCATCCAAAACATGGATGGGATCTATATTGCAAGTATGAGACAGAACTTTATGCTTTCCAATTCTTTACTAGATCCACAAGCATTCTCACACCGATACCTGTTCCACCTTTTGGCCAATAGTCTCTATCTGAAGGAGCCATGCCGGTTCCTGCGATATCCATGTGAGCCCAAGGATAGTCACCAATGAAATGTTTGAGGAACAGTCCTGCAGTAATGGCGCCGGCCCATCTTCCACCTGAATTTTTCACATCCGCAAAATCACTCTTGATCAAATCTTCATATTCTTCATAGAGTGGCAATTCGCAGACATATTCATTTGTACGAGTTGAAGCCTTTTTGATTTGATCAATAAGATGAGAATCGGTACCCATGAGTCCGCTAGTAATAGTACCTAAAGCCACAACGCAAGCACCAGTCAATGTTGCAAAATCTATTACCGCTTTCGGCTTATATTTTGAAGCATAAGTCAATGCATCTGCAAGAACCAATCTACCTTCAGCATCAGTATTATCTATCTCAGCTGTTTTGCCATTCATGAAGGTCACGATATCTCCCGGAACGAAAGCAGTTCCACTTGGCATATTCTCTGTAGATGGCACAAGTGCTACAACATTCACGGGAAGCTTTGCTTTGGCAATTGCTATAATACCACCAATAACAGTTGCCGCTCCATGCATGTCACCTTTCATGTCGGACATGCCAGCAGCAGGTTTAATGCTGATTCCACCTGTATCAAAGGTGATACCTTTCCCTACGAATACAAAAGGTTTATCAGTTGCCTTTCCGCCTTTATATTCCATGACAATGAATACAGGTGGTCTGACACTGCCCTGATTTACGGCAAGCAATCCACCCATTTTTAATGCTTGAATTTTCTTTTTATCCAAGATAGTGACTTTAATTCCCGTACCCTTTGCAGCATTTACAGCAGCTTTTGCAAGTGTTTCTGGATATATCTCATTATTTGGAGCTTGTGCGAGGTCGCGGGCAAGAGTAACGCCATCATAGATGGACTTTGCCATTGTCAAAACAGATTTACCAGCCGCAACAAGTTGTTTTGAATCAGAGAACAATGTAATCGAATTAATTTTCTTCTTTCCTTTTGCTGCAGTGATATACTTGTCAAACTTATAATTCGACAATACTGCACCTTCCAATAAAGAAAGACAGCTTTCCTCAGGGGTGAGGCCATTACCCAAAACTGCTTCAATTGCTATTGATTGCACTCCATATGCAGCCGCTCTTTTTGCAGCGGCTGATGATGCACGACGCAGAGTCTCAGCTGTGCAAGAATCCTTCTTACCCAAACCAGCCACGATGATCTTGGATGCACCTTTTGCACCGGTATAGATAACCATCGTTGAACGAAGAGCACCTTTGAAGTCATCACTATTAACTACAGCAGATGCGGTAGGATATAATTCAACCAAGCGTTTTTTGGTAGCCTTGAGTAGAGAATCATCTTCAAAACTAAATGTAATGACAATATCAGCTTTTTGATTGGTCAGAGCTGATTGAGAGATGGCGATATTCATGAATATCCAATCATAAAATGAAAAAAAGTAACATATTCTTATTCAGCATTATGCATAATCATTCCCGTAATGGTCATTCCCTTTACGGTAATTCTTATAGCATAAGCACCACTTGGATAACCTTGCAAATTGATTGGCATGGATTGAGCATCAGTGGTGGAAATAGTTTCTTGCAACATGACTTGTCCGATACTTGAGACAATCTGCATAGTTCCTTCCAAATCTCTTGGCATGCCTAATAATTGCAAATTCGCAATGCCTGAAAGAGTTGGATTTGGAGCAATATTCAAAGTAGGTACTGAAATATCAGTGATTCCCTCATCTATGGACACTGCATTCGTGTTTACGCGAAATGGTATAATTTCTCGATCACCAAAACTGGCATATACTCCGGAGGGTTGACCATAATTTGCTGCTTGAGAATTAAAGATGATTGTAGAACCACCAACTTCGCGCAATGAATAGAATCCTCTGGTGGAGCCTTGGAAAATTGGATATAATCCATCACCGAGTCCCTCATCATATATCACAAAGCGATAGCATCCATTCTCCAAATCAAAGGTATCACGAATGGTGGCTCCATCTTGGAAATTACCTCTTTCCTTAATGATATATCCATCCGCATCTTGCACTTCATAACGAATACCATTGGGAATGCCCGAAACAGCATCAGTCTTAAGCATCAAAGACACTTTTCCGGATGTGGTTAATTTCGGATTTGAGAATGAAACTGTCTTGATGTCTCCTATATCAGATTCATCCAAGCGTCCATTTGGTTCAAATACTTGAACGGTAAATGTATGATCACCATTTGGAAAATCAATGACTGGGAGTTCAATCTCAGATTCTTCCATGAATGCTATATTTCCCGACCAATTGAAATACTTGTCTTCACCACTATCAATGCGATAGCGAATGATCATAGAATTCAGAGTATTGGACCCTTGATTTTTCACGACCAACAGTGGTTTTTGACCAGGACAAATCGGATTCATTCTGCGATACTTATATGCACTATTAGGCATCCTGATTTCTTCCAAAGATACATTGTTCATGAAATTAGCTTTGGAATACAATAACTGCCCTTCTATGATATAGCTTGCTCTTTTTGACAAATCTTGATTTTCATATGGTTCCATTGCATAAGAAATCTCAAGACTGTCAGAACCGGTGAAAAATGGTGTTATATGATAGTCCCAATATTGGACTACATCACCCGGACACCATCCTGCTCGATTATAATACCAAGTGCCTGCTTGTGGATAAATTGGATTTTGGCCACAATCTCCTCTCCAGAGATATTGCTCAAATTTTTCTTCACCGTTTATCAATATCTTATGTGTTTTTTGTGAAAACTCAGCTGCATTTTCTGTTCCACCAAATCCATGCCCTGTAGTTTGCAAACGAAGTGTAATCTTATCGGTTAATTGCAAACGATTGAATTTCATCGGTTTCAAGAATTTCTCGATAGGATTTCCAGGATCTCCATAAGTAGGATTTCCAGACCAAAACACTCTATGTTCATATGTTTCTCTTGCAGGAATTCCTTCGATGAAAGTAAAATCCAGATTAAACAGTGAGCCCTGTGACCAACCATCATAAAACACTTTTATTTCAGTGGAATCTCTCAGAATATGAGCATAATCAGTAACATCAAAGTCCCAAGTATATGACCAATTTTCATTATGCCATTTTCCGTATGGTGTGATGAATCGACCAATCTCTGTTTCATTGATTATTTCAAATGGCTTATATGCTTTCCTTGTCCCTTTGATGAATGTGGTGTCACCTGCAACAAAAAAGGAATCTACTTTGGCGCCTGTTGAACTAAACAGAATATTCCAATAACCTGCTTCATAAGCCAGCATGGAATCAGTCACAAGAAATGGCTTTGTATTATCTTTATACATCCACATCTGGAAGGGATTATTTAAAACAGTATCTGTTTTTTTTGCGGCCGCATTATATTTTGTTTTAAATGTTGGTAGGAGTGCAACTCTCAATGAATCGGAAAAAGCACCTGCTTTCGAGAACATTGGAGCATCAACCAAATTGGAATCCATTTTACCTGTTTTAGTGCGGGCATAGACTCTCATAGTATAGTCCCATTCACCGCATCCACCCTTAGGACAAGTCAATGTGAAATTCATGAAGATTCTTTCGAATCTTTTGTCTTGGGATGGGAATTCTCCCCAACGGTTTTGATTTCCATACCAGGTCCAAAGATATTTGTCGAACAGCTTCACCTTCGTGGTGTCGCCTCTTTCTGCAAATAGTTTGGTCATCCCAAACATTGGAATGAGTATGAACAATAGAATTGCATGGCGTAGAAATGTATTCATGATCTCTTCTCTGGGTGAATATCAAATAATCAATAAATGAAAGGTACAACTTGCATTGTATCTTCTGAAATAATCTGAAGAAGATATAATCCTCTTATCATCAAAGGCAATTTGAAAGGATTTGCATCAATATCTCCGGAAGCGCATGTTTTTCCTGACAGATCCACAATGCGATACCGCATACCTTTTTCAGTATTCATGTGAATAATTATACCGTCAGCAATATGAGAAATCATTGCCAATTCGGGTGATTCTTCAACTGAACTTGGGACATAAGCACCGGACAATGCAATTATCTTGGTTCCCACATCATTCTTTTCCGGGACAATCTGTAATTCCGCATTTTTTGCTCCAGGTCCGGAAGGTGAGAATGAAACGGTGATTTCTATGTTTCCCCCGGCAGGAATTGCAGAGACATTTGCCGGCTGAATTGAAAACATACTCTGATCGAGACCTTTCAAGGAAACTGAGGCAATGACTGTTTCCACATTTCCTGGATTCGAGAGAATGAATTTCTTTGTATTACCGGTCATTGATGCAACTGTTCCAAAATCGATGGATGTCACAGATGTAGTCAATTGCGGATTTGGAATGAATGTGAAATTTTCGATCCATGCAAGCGAGCGATCTATCAGCGTTTTTCTCTGAGCAGAGTCGGTGATTGCAAATGGATGCAGACCCAAATACACTATGCGATTTGTATTTCTCTGCACACGAACACCACCGATTGTATCACCTGTTGAGCTTGTGGACAGTGTTAAAATCGGCGTAATTGAAGTATTGGTTTTGTTCTTCAGTTTCATTGGATAAAAAGCATAGCTTCTAGGAGCGCAAGGAAGCGTCAAACCATTCGAGATAGTATCGCCTTGAACACCGGACAAAGTATAGTCTGTATTTCTGACCATATATCCGGCATAGGTTACACCGATTGTATCAAAGAGTGCTACTTTATCAAAAAACATATTATTCGTGGTGAATTGTCCGGATAGCATAAATGAAATGCCCTTATTTCCCAATCCAAGCATGAAATCAGATTCTGCCTTAACGATTCTTCCACTGTCTGCACAATGCCAAACAAAACGCTTTAGAGCAGTAAATTTGTCGATATTCTGCATGAATTCATTTGTGCTCATGGCGATATATCTCTTGACGCCGGGCAATGTTACGACATCTGCAAATGGTCCGACATTGCCACTGAGATTGTCTTGAACCAAAAATGCTTCTGATTCTTTTGAAACAATCGTAATTGGAGTGGCTGAATATGTTTTTCCCGAACCTTCAGCAAATGTCAAAAGAACTTCACCAATTCCCGGTTGTGCGGATCTCTGAAACTCCATTGTGATTTCTTTTTTCTCACCAGGATTGAGTGTGAATGAGGTTTGATCACCGGTCAATTTCAAAGTCCAATCCTGCGGAGTGCGAGGCGATTTTGCTATGGACACATTATTATATACAATTGCAGCGCCTGAAGCATTTCCGATTGAAGCTTTGAGTGTGATTGTTCCTTGAGCAGGTAATGCTTCAAATACAGGAGAAATAGTCGGAGGAAAACTCAATGTTGTTGAAATCATTGTTCCAACAGGTTTTTGTACACTTATAGAGGATTGAATGATTTCCAATGTGCGTGGATTTTGTAAAAATGAGATGACATTCACTGTACTATTCCACAATTCACCGGTTCCCTTGGTATAGGTATAAGAAACTGTTTTCTTTTCTTTTGCATTCGTATTCCATGCAGTTCCTTTTTCATCAGGAAGCATTGTCATCATGGAAGATGCAAATTCAGTTTGCCCATTTGATGCAGGTAGAGTATTGACAATATTCGGAAGATTTACAAGATCGCTATATACAATCGTATGGAGAACATAATTCTTCAATTCAATGTCCGCTTCCACATCAACGGTTACTTTCATTTCATTTCCCGAAACTACTTCTTGCTTTACGGACATCAAGATCGGATATGGCATTTGCTGATCAAGCCGGGCTAGATTCCACATCGCTAGGGAATCTCTCGGATCTACTGATTTATGTCCATTGACTCTCGAAGCGGGCAATGCGGGAACTGCATATAAAGCTCCTCGCGCATCATTGTGCACTGTATTTGCTTTATAAAAAGGATCACCCGGTGAAGGAATATTCAAATGATATTTCAGTGCGATGATTCCACTATCCAATTTCGCAACCACTTTCAATACTTTATCGGCATCGACGCATGGTTTGCAAGTCGCACTTGTGAATTCTTCTATGAGTACGAGTCTTTTGGGACTGCTCTGAGAAAAAAGCGAGCATTGAATAAGGAAAAACAAAGAGAGGAAGATGATAGCTTGCATATATGCACCATGTCTTGTGTGTTCATGGAATATTAATTCAGCCACAAATCACAGTAATTACACAGGTATTTGACGGCATTGGAGCAAATTAGCCAAAGTAGAGGCCATGACCAACAGAATTTTGTCCCCAAATCTCAATCAATTCTGCGATGATGCATCGATGTTTTTCCCTGAAAATATCTCCCTAATCACTTCTTCCACCGGCATTTCGGAAATCGTTATGTCACGCACTGAAAAATGAGCCAAAAAGTGCGATGTGATCTTGGCTATTTCACTCTTTGGCACTTTAAAGGTGATATGATCTTTTCCGATTTCCGTAACATATTCACTATTCGGAATATCTTCAAGACTAACTTCGTGATCAATGACAATCGTTAGTATTTTTACTCCTGAGAATCTATCAACCAGTCCACTTAAAGCTCCATCAAATTGAATTCTGCCTTCATCCATCAAAATGACTCTTTTGCACAATGCTACAATATCATCCATATAATGACTTGTCAGAATGATGGTTGTACCTTGTTCTCTATTGAATTCAGCTATGAATTCGCGCAAGGAATGTTGCGCTACGATGTCCAGCCCGATGGTGGGTTCATCAAGAAAAACAACTTTTGGATAATGGAGTAAAGCACCGATCAATTCACATTTCATGCGCTCTCCAAGACTAAGTTTGCGAACTTGGACATGCAATTTTTCGGCAATATCCAAACGCTCTGACATTTCATTCAATCGCTTATTAAAGTCATGATCAGCTATCCGATACATTTCTTTATTCAAAAGAAAAGAATCTCCAGCAGGCAAATCCCACCACAATTGATTTCTTTGTCCCATCACCAGTGAGAAATTTCTTCTAAAATCATTATGTCTTTCCCATGGCACATAACCCATTACGGTGGCATTCCCTGAACTTGGGTGAAGCAGTCCGGAAAGCATCTTGAGCGTTGTGGTTTTTCCTGCTCCATTAGCACCCAGCATGCCGACCAAAGCACCTTCCTCAATCGAAAATGTGACTGAGTCCGCTGCTATGAATTCTGTATATTCGCGGTGAAACAGCGATTTCATTGAGTTCAATAAACCGGGCTGTTTTACATGGGTTCGAAATATTTTGGTCAATGATTCTACATGGATCATGAAAAGACTTCCAAATGATTATCACAATTTATTGAATTGAATTCTTCAAAACACATATGCACCTTTTTTGCCTTATTGTGCTTGTATGTATCTAGCATACATAGAACTTTGGCTATGGAAGATTCAACATATACAACATATCAACAATATATTCCTTGGGGATTATCAACCGTCATGCTGGGGATTTCATTCAGCCAACAAGCAAAAGACTATTGGTCTGATCCCGCACCTTTTCATGTCATGGATTGGCAAACCGAATATGATGATGCATTGCTAGCGGATAAACTCGGACATGCAACTTTCTCCTATGTTGCGGCCAGAAATATTGCAGGCATATTTGAGCAAAGTGGTTATGACAGAAGATCTTCAATGTGGATTGGGAGTGGAATTTCACTCTTTCATCAAACAGTTGTAGAAATCCGCGATGGTTACTCGGAAGGCGCTCCCTATCTGGGTTTTAGCAGAGGTGATGCCATTGCAAATGTCATTGGTGCAGGACTCCCATTGCTCCAAGTTTATGTTCCAGAATTGGATTTCATTCGCATGAAATTTTCTTTTCTTCCCTCTCAATCGTTCAAAATCAATGGGGGAAATTCATTATTGAATGATTATCAAAGTACCTATCATTGGCTTAGCTTCAATATCGCTGGAATGATTGAAAAAAACAAAACTTGTGGATGGTCTGAATATATCAATCTAGCGATCGGTCATTCCGTGAACAATATCAATCGATATGGTAGCGGAAATCATGAACTATTTCTTTCACTGGATTTCAATGCAGAAGCTTTGCCATTTGATGATGGATGGGGATTGACACTCAAAAGACTTCTCAATTCGATAAAACTTCCAATGCCATGCATCAAGATTCATCCGAATATTGTGTGGTATGGCATCAGAATCTGATTAGTGGGCTTCTTGCCAATTTTCGCCAACTCCTGTTTCTACTAGAATAGGTACTTCTCCAAGTGTCATTGCTGATTCCATTTCATGCTTAACAAGATCTCGCAAGGTATCAACTTCATCCTTCAATGCATCAAAAACAAGTTCATCATGGATTTGCAAAATCATGAGTGAATTCATACCTTCCTTTTTCATGCGTGCATGTACATTGATCATTGCAATCTTCATCATATCTGCCGCGGTGCCTTGAATAGGCATATTGATTGCCGCTCTCTCGGCTCCCTGTCTGATTGCTTGATTATTGCTCTCCAATGCAGGAAAATATCT
The DNA here is from genome assembly GCA_947491315.1 of Ignavibacteria bacterium. Classification (GTDB taxonomy): domain Bacteria; phylum Bacteroidota; class Ignavibacteria; order Kapaibacteriales; family UBA961; genus UBA961. The sequence goes on along the minus strand of CANLII010000004.1, from coordinate 39,711 downwards.
TCTTCTTCCAAGAAGCGTTTCAACATATCCTTGTTTTTTTGCCTTTTTAATTGTTTCATCGATATACAATTTGATATTTGGATATCGAAGAAAATACTGATCGATGATTTCTTTAGATTCAGTGCGTGAGATACCAAGCTGTCTGGCAAGACCAAAACTTCCCTGTCCATACATAATTCCAAAATTCACTGTTTTCGCAATGCGCCTCTGCTCTGATTGTACATCATTCAATTCCAATCCGAACAAAGCAGCAGCAGTGGCTGTGTGAATGTCATGTCCGGCATTGAATGCAGAAACAAGGGTTACATCATTGCATACATGAGCCATGACTCTCAATTCGATTTGAGAATAATCAGCAGATAACAGTAGATTTCCTTTCTTTGGTATGAATGCTTTTCTGATCTCTCTTCCCAATGCAGTTCTGATGGGGATATTTTGCAGATTGGGTTCAGTGGAAGAAAGTCTTCCTGTACCCGCGATTGTCTGATTATATGTTGTGTGTATTCTTCCGGTTCTTGCATTCACCATTTTAGGTAATGATTCAACATAGGTTGATTGCAGTTTTTGCAATTGTCTATGCTCAAGGATATATCCTGCGATTGGATATTCATCCGAAAGCTCAGAGAGAACTGAAACATCAGTGCTAAAGCCGGTTTTTGTCTTTTTCGGACTTGGTAAAGCAAGTCTTTCAAACAATATCTCACCAACTTGTTTGGGAGAATCAATATTGAAAGTATCCGTACCTGCAGCTTCATAAATCTTTTCTTTTAAAGCAGTTACCTCTGTTTTGATATGTACAGAAATTGTGCCGAGGGCATCACGATCTATTGCAACGCCATTATACTCCATTTCTACAAGTACTTCGCTCAGTGGAAATTCCACCGTCTGCGCAAAACTTAATTGACCGGATTGTGATAATTGCGCATTTAATGTATCAGCCAATGCGAGCGTGACATCGGCATCTTCCGCCGCATATTCCATGAGTTTGAGTGGCTCCACATCACGCATTGAACCTTGTTTTTTCTCACCAATCAATGCGCTGATGGGAATGGGTTCATAATCCATCCATTTTTTTGCAAGTGCATCCATGCCATGCAGAGAATCGGGATTCAATACATAACTGGCAAGCATGGGATCGAATGACAAAGGATGAACGGTGACTCCATATCGTTTGAGAATCAATGCATCAAATTTTCCATGTTGTGCAATTTTCTCAATCGCAGGATTCTCTAAGACTGATTTTAAAGACAATGCAACATCTAGTGCTTTCAAAGTGGTGGCTTGAGCATGTTTGGATTGTGATGTCGCAGAAGGTGCATCGAACAAAGATTCCGGAATATCTAAAACATCAAGATCTTCATCTGTTGTCAATACAAAAAATGCTTTGCCCTGTTTTGCGCTGATTGCAAAACCAACAATAGAGCAAGTCATTGTGTTCAGTGAAGTTGTTTCCAAATCAAAGCAGATTCTCTTTGCAGACCTGATTTCATGCATCATCAATTTGAAGGTCAATTCATCATTCACCAATTGATAATCATGCTCTCTATTTGCAACCGTAGCAAATTGAGTAATACCTTGAGATTCAGTTTGAGCATTGATTTGTCCTGATGTTCTTTCTGCCCATTTCCTACGCAAAGTATTGAATTGAAGCATTGAGAATAAAACATCAATCCCAATCGGGTCGGCTTTACCAGGAACACAATTGACCAGTTCTATGGGAAGCGGAACTTCCGTGTGAATAGTAACCAATTCTTTGGATAGAACCGCAGAATCCTTTCCTTCAATCAATTTCTTTTTGACAGTTTCTCGCTCTATGAGTTCAATTGCCTCATATATTTTCTCGAGTGTACCGAATTGCTCGATGAGTGGTTGCGCTGTTTTTTCTCCGATTCCTTTCACGCCAGGAATATTATCGGAAGCATCTCCGATCAAGGCTAATAAGTCAATGATTTGCTCAGGAAATACACCCATTTTTTCTTTCACTTGATCCCTTCTATACACATCATAGGCATTTCCATCCTTGCCAGGACGCAGAATGCAAATGCGATCATCGACGAGCTGAAAATAATCTTTGTCGGAGGTCAAGCAACGCACATCATATCCCAAAGCTCCAGCCTGTTTTGCCAATGTTCCAATGATATCATCAGCTTCAAAACCCGGTAATTCCAATACAGGAACTCCGATCAATCGCAAAAACTCTTTGATGCGAGGCATTTGTGGCACCAATTCCTCGGGAAATTCATCTCGATGCGCTTTATAGCCATCATATCTATCATGTCTGAATGTCGGCGCAGATGTATCAAATGCCGCGGCAATGAAATCGGGTTTTTCCGCATCAAGAATTGCTGTGATCATATTGGCAAAACCGAATACTGCTCCCGTGGGTTCGCCATTCGGGGCTTTGAATCCGCTTTTGGACATTGCATGATAAGCCCTGAAAACAAGGCCCATGGAATCAATGAAGAGTGCTGTTGGCATGAGATGGTATAGACAATGAGCGAGAGTGAAAGAACTCAAGCGAAAATTCACAATATTCGTATACAAATTACAAAATCATGATGCGATGAAGCATGAGTACACAAAAGAAGAAAAGCGAATTCCCTGAAATATATGCCTCTGAATACCGGAAAATGAAATCGGACATTGAGACGAGATTGCAAGATTTTCACAATGTTCCAGAAAAGGACTGGTTTTATGAAGCATGTTATTGCATTCTGACGCCTCAGTCCAAAGCCGTGCATGCTGATGCAGTCGTAAAAAAACTTATCGACATGAATTTTGAATACAATGATGTGGACCCAATGCCTCTTCTACGAGATCCTGAGCATTATATTCGATTTCACAATCAGAAAACCATCAATCTGCAATTGCTCAAGGAGCATTTTCCTGAAATCAGGTTATTGATTCACGAGTTTCGACAAACACCACTTATGCTTCGTGATGTTCTTACGGCAAAAGTTCGAGGTTTTGGCATGAAAGAATCAGCACATTTCATGCGAAATATCGGGATATTTGGTCCGACGATTCTTGACAGACATATTCTCAAACATTTATTGGCCTGTGGAATTAAAAGTGCGAAAAATCCACCGACCAATAAATCCATATATCTCAAGATTGAAAAAGCATGGCTGAAATACTGTAAAGAAGTGCAGATAGACATGGAATCCATGGACCTTTTGTTTTGGTCAATGGAAACAGGATTCATTCTCAAATAGGCTCTTGTGGGGGTCAACAAATCGAATTTTCATAGATTGCACATAGTTGTATCCTTAATTAATTACCTTCATGAAAAGCATTTCACTACGCTTTCGATTGGTCTTTTGGTATAGTGCGATCGTCACTTTGACGCTTCTTGCATTTGGCATTGCCGCATATCTCACCGTTTCCAAAGATTTATATCAAAATCTAGATGCTTCTCTTGAACGGGTTGCAACATCCTTGGATTATATCATAAGGAAAAAACAGAAAGAAACGATGCAACCGCTCAGGCCTGCAAACCAAAGAAGAAAGAAAGCTCGTAGAAGTCAGTCGGAACCTGCTGATTCATTCGCCTTTTTTAGGGATTCCTCTCCACTTATCGATACCATACGCATGTCTCGTGCGGATACCTCAGAAATTGATGAAGATCCCGTTTGGTCGGCGGTGTATGAACATATTCTCTTCAATCCTAAAAATTACTATATCCAAATTGCCGATCTCAAAGGTCAAATAGTTTGGCGATCTGAAAATCTCGATACAAATACACTTCCTTTGCTTGATGTAACCCGCTTGATTTCTGGCCTTTCCAGCATCATGACAATCACTTCATTTAAAAGTGAATCGCAAAATCTTCGATTATATCGAGGAAAAACTTCAAAAGCATTCATAACGGTGGGGTATTCCCTCGAAGATATTGATTCAACACTGTATGAATTATTTAATGCACTGCTCATTGGATTCCCAATGGTATTGCTCATTTCCACATTGGGTGGATTTATTCTTGCAAGAGTATCTCTAAAACCAATAGATGATTTGGCAACATCAGCAAGAGAGATCACTGCAAGTAATCTCAGCAATCGTTTGCCCGAACCGAAAACCAATGATGAGGTTGCAAGATTAACCTATACATTGAATGAGATGATTGCCCGCCTTGAAGGATCATTCAATCAAATCAAGCAATTCACCGCTGATGTGTCTCATGAATTAAGAACTCCTTTGGCTATTTTAACGGGAGAATTGGAAGTTGCATTGCGCAGTGACAAATCACCGGAGGAATATCAGACCTTGCTCATAAGTGCATTGGAAGAAGTTGGCCGTTTATCAAAAGTCGTTCGAACTTTGCTCGATTTGTCAAGAGCCGAGACAGGTCAGGTAAGCATTGATCATCAAACCGTGAATCTCAGCATAATGCTTGATGACTTGAGTGAAGATGCGATGATTTTGGCGGAGGAGGGTTCCATTTCGGTTGGCAGTATGATAGAACCCAATATTGTGATAGATGGTGATTCCGTCAGACTTCATCAAGCACTGTTGAATATAGTGGACAATGCAATCAAATATACTCCCGAAGGTGGAGATATTCTGATGCGATTGGTCAAAGAAGGTGATCGGGCCATACTGCGTGTGAGCGATACGGGAGTGGGCATAGCGCCTGAGCATTTACCTCATATTTTCGACAGATTTTACAGAGCTGATCAAGCAAGATCGCAGGATATTCAAGGTAATGGATTGGGTTTGTCCATCGTGAAATGGATCGTCGAAGCACATGAAGGAACGATCAGAGCCGAAAGCACACAAGACAAAGGAACAATGATCACCATAGTGCTACCAATTCTTGATTCACCGATTGAAAGAACAAAACAACAACCACAATTCTATGGAAGGAATCCATATTCATGATGCATGTGAAAGTGGGAATGGATGGCGATTTGCCCATGCGAATCCAAGAACCCGGAACATATGAATGGTGGTATTTCGATGCCATTGATGAGTTTCAGGAATTGGCAATCACAATTATCTTTTTTGATGGAATGCCGATGTCTCCCTATTGGCTGGAAGCACTTCCCAATGCGGATTCTCGAGAATATTCCGGCTATGCCGTTTCACTCTATCGCAAAGGAAAAAAACTGGCCGGTTTTCTGCATCATACCGAACACAATGAAATCATTGCGCATCAAGACGAACTGCATATCCGCATGGGTGGAATGACATTCCGGAAAAGTGGCAATTCTTATACAATAGGTATTGATACAGACTATCCTGATTCTGTCAACTCCATACATGGCGAATTGACTTTTCACAATCCACAAGAACAAACACATACTGTTGAAGATGGCGAGGGAAATCACTGCTGGCGTTTGATTGCGCCGCAATGTAAGGTTGAAGGAACTCTGTCACTTTCTCAGTATAATGATATACATTCAGAATGGACATTTAATGGACATGGATATCATGACTGCAATTCAGGAACAGATGCATTATTTGCTGATTATGATGATTGGTATTGGGGTCGTTGTCCTATAGGCAATGATCAAACCATCATTTATTATCACTATCCAATGTCTGATGAGAACCAGGAATTCAGCATCGCTTTCATTGCAGATTCGGTTCATGGCATCAAGAAAATTGAACAGTGCCATATTCAACTTGAGAATGTTAAACTCACCTCTTCATTAATGCACATAGCATCCTCGATCAATATTCAAGGAAAGATTGATGGAGAAGACTTGAATATTCGCATCAATCATGCTCATACACTTGAATTTGGTCCTTTTTACTATCGCTATTTGATTGAAAGTGAAACAAATCAATATCCTCATAACAATCATGGAATTGCGGAATATTTCAATGCAAAAAGATTGAAGTCCCGCTTGGTTCGAACCATGATCAAGACACCCATGCACAGAGTTTAATCAGCTATCCACATCCAATCCAAGCTCTCAAAAAAAACCGTACTTTTGTAGCAATCATAACAATTCACTGTAAAAGTCATGACCTCACGCGAAATCAGAGCTTCCTTTTTAGATTTTTTTGCTTCAAAGGGACACACCATCGTGCCCAGTGCGCCAGTCATTCCACATGGTGACCCAACATTGTTGTTCACGAATGCCGGAATGAATCAATTCAAAGATATTTTTCTAGGTCAAGGCAAAAGAGCATATACTAGATGTGCCGACACGCAAAAATGTATTCGAGTTTCAGGCAAACACAATGATCTCGAAGAAGTTGGATATGATACCTATCATCATACCTTATTCGAAATGCTTGGAAATTGGAGTTTTGGAGATTATTACAAGAAAGATGCGATTGCATTTGCTTGGGAATTACTCACAGAACGATGGAAATTACCCAAAGAGCGTTTGCATGCAACCGTTTTTCGAACCGATGATGAAGCATTTGAATTATGGAAAGCATATTTGCCGGAGAGTCAGATTCACCGATTTGATGAGAAAGACAATTTTTGGGAAATGGGAGATACAGGTCCTTGTGGCCCATGCTCGGAAATCCATTTCGACCGCACACCCGATTTGAGCGGTGGACCACTTGTGAATGTTGGTGTGCCGGAAGTAATGGAAATCTGGAATCTAGTTTTTATTCAGTATAATCGCAAAAGTGATGGTACGCTTGAAGAATTGGCACAAAAGCATGTTGATACAGGAATGGGATTCGAACGCATTTGTGCGGTCATGCAAGAGGTGGATTCGAATTATGAAACCGATGTTTTCTCTCCAATCATCAATGAGATTTCAAGACTAAGCAAGAAGTCCTATTCCGGCATTCTTGACAATAAAGACGGCATTGCAATGCGAGTCATCGCAGATCATATTCGCACTTTGGTATTCTCTATTGCTGATGGTGCCATGCCCGGCAATGAAGGCAGAGGATATGTCTTGAGACGTATTCTCAGAAGAGCCTGCAGATATGCTCGCAATCTTGGCTTTAGAGGACCAATGCTCTATCAATTGCCCGATATCTTATCACACACTATGGGCGATGTATTTCCGGAAGTAACAATCAATCTCGATCATGTCAAAAGAGTAATCAAAGCCGAAGAAGAAAGTTTCCTTCAAACTCTTGAGCGTGGTCTTGAGCGTTTTGAAATTATCCATGAATCCATGAAACAAGAACAGGCAATAGTTGTTTCTGGCGCAGATACTTTTCTCCTCTATGATTCATTCGGCTTCCCTGCCGATCTCACGGAATTACTGGCAAGGGAGCGAGGTCTCACCATTGATTCATCGGGTTTCACAGCTCTCATGGATGAACAAAGAAATCGCTCGAGAAGTGCTCGTAAAAATATCGTACAAGAAGTTGAATCACTCCAACATGATCATCATACTGAATTCCGTGGTTGGAAAGAACTCACAACAGATGCAGAAGTTCAACTTGCTGAACAACACACAATCATAACCAATGTCACACCATTTTATGCCGAAATGGGTGGTCAAGTTTCAGATACGGGTATCATCATGATTGATAATGTTTCCTATCATGTGAATGATGTGAGAAAATCCGGATCCGCTTTCGTACACTTCGTTGACAAAGAGGTAATGGCACATCCTGGTAGTTCGGCATATCTGTCAGTGAATAGAAATCGCAGATGGGATATTCAAAAAAACCATTCAGCAACGCATCTGTTGCATGAAGCACTTCGCAGAGTTTTGGGAACGCATGTTCAACAATCCGGCTCATTTGTTGGACCCGATGCTTTACGCTTCGACTTCTCTCATATTCAGAAAGTGAGTCCAGAAGAAATTGCCGACATCCAGGCAATCGTGAATCAAAAGATTCGCGAGAGAATTGAAGTATTGACACGTGAATTGCACATTGAAGAAGCCAGAGCAATTCCGGGCGTAAAGATGTTTTTTGGAGATAAATATGGCGATAAGGTCAGAGTGATAACCATAGATGAACACTTCTCATCGGAATTCTGTGGTGGAACGCATGTGGATAACACAGCTGATATTGGATATTTCCATATCCTTAGCGAAAATTCCGTTGCTTCAGGAATTCGCAGAATAGAAGCAATTACCTCTTTTGGCATTGAAACCTATATTCAAGGACTCCGAGGTGAATTGGATAAAAAAGATAACATGATTCATAATGCTCAAGATCAGATCAAATCCCTCGAAAAGGAATTGTCCGGATTGAAGATTGGTGATTTATCATCTCAGTTGCAATCCGTCATTGAATCTGCTGTCATTCTTCCTGATACTACCATAAAATTCGTGTCAATGCGGGCAGATGGTCTATCCATGGATGAAGCCAAACAATTGGGTGATTCACTCCGTTCAGCTTTGAATATTCAAGGACTTGGGCTTATAGCATCTGTACAGGATGACAAAATTTCATTGGTTTGCATAGCAACCGATGACATAGCCAAAGAGCGTCCTGCCGGACAATTAGTTGGAATGATTGCAAAAAAACTTGGTGGAGGTGGTGGAGGAAAGCCACATATGGCAACAGCAGGTGCGAAAGATATACCCGCACTCGAGGCCATGCTCAAAGATCCAATGTCCATATTCCGTTCATAAGTACAATTTCATGGGATTTGAGGTGCCATTCTTTTACTTCAAATCTGTAAATTGCGCAAAAGATAATTTACTATCCATACCATTTTCATGGATTTACCATGATCTCGTTATTACTTGGTTCTGCAAGGCTTCCAATTCAAATAGTTTGTATTATGATTCTTGCATTGGCATTGACCTCCTGCGACAAAAAGGAAGACACTCCATTGACCTATGAGGGAAAATCAATGGAACAACTGATTGCTGAAAATGCTGAATTGGAAGCCTTATCAATGGAAAAAGACAAATTGATGTCTGAATTGATGCAAACTTCAGGCTTCATAAATGAAATATACTCTGCGATGGAAGAAGTTAAATCAGCTTCTGGTGATGAAAGAATGAGAATTCTTGAAAAGATTCGAGGTCTTTCAGACTCATTGACCGCTTCTCAGCAAATCATCAAAGCAAGTAGCGTTAAGATTAAGCAAATGCAAAGTAGTGCAGATGTATTAACGAAGAAGATTGCTGAATTGGAGAAAAATGTAACTGCAATGAAAGAGCAAATGTTATCCAAAGACACAGAGCTTGAACAACTTAAAGTGGAAGCAGGTATTATTTCTCAGAGCCGTGATCAATTCAAAGACCAGGCAAATCAAATTGCGGGCGAAAAAGAGCGCATTGAAGTTGAAAGAAGCACTTACTATTATATCATTGGCAAGGCAAAAGATCTCGAAGATAGAGGGATCATCATAGAAGAAGGTAATGGATTTCTTGGAATTGGTGGAACTTTTGTTCCTGGAAGAAATTTGAATGAACAGGATTTTATTCGCATAGATGCTCGAACTGTGCGCATGCTTCCGGTTCCCGATAAATTTCAGATAATATCTTCCCATAATCCAAAACTTCTTGAAAAAGTATCCGGTGGAATGTCAATCATCGATCCGGCTAAATTCTGGAATTCAAAATTTTTGATCATCATTGATAAACGATAATCTATAAGGTCCATAATGGCTTATGAATTGCAAGGAAGATTGTTTGAAATCTTCGACACCCAACAGATCACAGACACATTCAAAAAAAGAGAATTTGTGGTCGAAACAACAAGCGGAATGTATAATGAGTACATCAAAATGCAATCCGTACAAGACAAATGCGATTTACTCGATTCCATGAATAAAGGCGATCAAGTAAAGGTCTCCTTTGATCTTCGAGGTAAATTAGTGAATACAAAAGATGGACGCCAGGTCTATATCACTAATATCAATGCATGGAAAATCGACCGTCAATCCGGTGGAAATTCAGCGCCGCAACAACCAAACTATGGACAAGAACCTCCGGCAAGCGGTGGAGATTATGACGATGTACCATTTTAATCAGACAATAACATTAGAGGAATAACATGGCTATTTACATAAATTCTGATGATTGCATTAATTGCGGTGCATGCGAACCGGAATGTCCGAACAATGCCATTTATGAAGGCGGTTCAGTGTGGACGCTTGGTGAGAATCAATATGAGGATTCAACATCACCGGGAAACTTCAAAGGTGATTTTTGGAAACCGGATTTTTATTTCATCGTTACTGATAAATGTACAGAATGCAAGACATTTCATGATGAACCTCAATGTGCAGCGGTTTGCCCTGTAGATTGTTGTTTACCCGATGAAGAAAATGTTGAGACCGAAGAACAATTGGTCGCAAAGGTTGCCTATTTGGATGAAATTGATCCGAGCAGAAGAAGAAATTAATCATCGCAATCAAACTTTTGCCGGTTATGGAAGGACTTTGCTCCATCGATAACCGGTTTTTTATTATCTCGAATGTATTATGAATCCAATCCAAGCAATCATCTTCACTGAAAGAGGCCGGATTGTCGGCATTGAACCTTATTCAAATGGAGTGATCATCATCTCCGAACAAGGCAGACATGAATATCCCGGTGCATATGCTGTTCCCGGTTTCGTGGATGCACATTGTCATTTACATGCCCTTGGTGAAGTACTGAATGGCTTGATGTTATATTCACTTTCTTCAAAAGAAGAGATTCTGAATACTTGCAAGAATCATGTAAAACTTCGAGGAGATTGGCTGTATGGCATGGGTTGGAATCAGGAATTATGGACTGATAAAACATACCCCACGGCTCAGGATCTTGATGAGATCTTTCCAGATATTCCCGTATATCTTCGAAGAGCAGATGGACATTCAGCTTGGGTCAATACTAAAGGGATGCAAATTGCCGGAATTGATGCCCGGACCCCTGATCCGGATGGCGGGACTATTCTCAAGGATGAACATGGAAATCCAAGTGGCATGTTCATAGATAATGCAATGGAACTCATTGCAATCCATATTCCTGCTTTGACACAAGAACAGATCAGAGAGAATATCCTTACCGCTTCAAAGGTATGTTCTGCTTTTGGAATCACCGAAGTGCATGATATGGATGTAAACCATGAATTCCTTCCGGTCTTTCTTGAATTGGCTGAATCGGGAGCATTGCCGATTCGCATTCAATCGTATGTGAAGGCACAGAATGATGAATGGATCGAACATGGATGTTTGCCTGCAGTAGGAGAATTCATGCGCATTGCGGGCTTGAAGTTTTTTGCCGATGGTGCTCTTGGGTCTCGTGGCGCGGCAATGATTGAACCCTATGCAGATGCAGATCATCATGGTCTGATTCTGATGGATGAAAACACGCTATTTGAAAAAGCAAAACTCGGTATCGAAGCAGGTTTTTCCATTGCAACGCATGCGATTGGTGATAAGGCAAATCAGCTTGTCATGAATGCATATCAACAATTGCGTATGGAAGGAATTGCGGATGATCATACAATTTTGAGAATAGAACATAATCAAATAATGAAAGAAATTGATATCGAGAGAATGCATCATTTTGATATCAAATCAATTCCTCAATCCATTCATTGCATAAGTGATACAAACATGGCCAAAGTTCGATTGGGTAATCGCGACAGCATTGCATATCCTTGGAGGAGTTTGATTGATCATGGATTGAAACCTGCCGGTAGTTCAGATTTCCCAATTGAATCTGCAAATCCTCTATTGGGCATTGATGCATATTGTAGAAGAATTCCAATGCAGGAAAAGGAAGCATGGATGCCGGAAGAAATCATCACGCAAAAAGAGGCATTATTGAGTTATACCGCCTGGGCACATGAAGCATCAGGATTAGAATATAGAAGAGGAGCATTGGCAATCAAATTTGATGCTGATATAACTATTCTTGATACAGACATTGTGTCTTGTCCGGTTGATGCAATTAAAGAAACAAATGTACTTGCCACATATTCTGCCGGAATTCGAAGATTTCATGCAGAATGATTTCTCCATTGATGAATGTCAATTGTTTGGAATATATCATCAACTTGTTCAATCTCGGCAAGCACGGTCTTTTGATCATCTGTTAATTGCTTACCTGACTTGATGATATCAAAAAAAGTAATCAATGTTGTAAAACACTCATGATGTTGCATGAATCTCTCTTTTGCATAATCCGAAGCTTGATTCTTGGTAATGAGAAATGGCCAATCTGAAGCCTGCAGAAGCAGAAGTTCTCTCAATGCCTGATCCATGATCCTTTTTTGTAATTGAGTATTGATATCAATACCATTCACTCTATCCTCAAAGTGCTGTTCCGCATCATGCATTTTATCCAGCAACCACATCGTACTTTCATTGCTCCATGTTTCATCCGTACCATTCATTCCCCAAGATCCTGCAGAACATTGCACAGAGTGTATCGAATCATTCCATAGAATCTCCGATGGCAGTTTCAATGACAGAATATCTGACTGATCCATTTCACGAATGAGGTTGGCAAGGAATTCGGGTCCTTCAAACCACCAATGACCGAATAATTCAGTGTCGAATGCAAGGCATATCACCCCGTTTTCATTTACTTGTTCTGTATATGACATAGCAAGTTTCTCCAGATACTCCACATATTCTTTTGCATCGAGATGTGCTTGTTTTTTGGCATCAGCCTTCATATATGGATATTTTTCTTGGGGATATTCCGGATGATTGGTCACTTTCCAATATCTGAGCGTAGAATCAAATTCTCTTTTGTGAAAATCAAGATATGTCGAATGACATGGATAACCGCTTTTTTCAGACCACACTTTGTCAGAAGCTATTTTGTGTCTAACCAAGACTTTAAGTGATTGATCTTTATATGTCTTTTGTAATTTTACTTGGCATAAAGGTCTTAGTGACTCCGGCAATGTGTTAACTGCATGATATTCACTTACTAGATATTTCATCGAATGTTGTTGATCCAGCACAATCATGTTGATCGATTGTTCAAGAATGATATCTTCCAAGTAATACTCACCATTTTCTCCTTTCAACGTTGGTGCATAACCACATTCCGGCAAAAACAATGCTTGTGGTTTATGAGCAAAGTAGAGCTCATGTATCATCACCGAACTTGCAATTTGCATCCGAGTTGACTGTTCCAAGTGAAGCAGTGGAACATAGGCATGCGTTAGACCGCAAGTCATGATTTCAATCAATCCCTCTTGCTCAGCAATTCGAAATTGTTCAATGATGGAACCATCGTTCATTTCATGAAGAGTTTGCAATCGTTGTTCATAAAACGACTTCCAATATTCACCCATTGGAATATTATGGACTGCTTCAGGAATCTTTGAAAATTTGTGAAGATCTTTCTCGGATTGTTCAATCTGATTCTTAGCATATTCTACGAATATCATGAAGGCATTGGAATGAGCAAGTTGTTCAAGCAGAACAGGAGAAAAATCGAATGATATGGAAGGTCTTATTCCTTCCAGCTGGAGATGTTGGATGATTTCAAGAATAGGAAGATATGATTCGAATACAACCTCAGAAAGCCACACTGTACCATGAGGCCACATATCGTGATTCTTGACATATGGCATATGGGTATGCAAGTGTAGAATGACTTGGGTTTTATTCATCGTAGTATTCATAAAAAAAGCCACGCTTTTGAGCGTGGCTGAGTATATTTTATCTCTTTCATTAATTGACTTGTTTTGAATCAATCACCATTTGTCCATCCATGGAAATTTCTCCATGTTCAGACTCAAATCTATGGACATTATCATGAAGTGCTTGAAGCAGCATTTTTGCATGTTGTGGAGTCATGATGATTCTTGCATGTACCCTTGCTCTCGGTACATCAGGAAGAATTCTGGTGAAATCGATCACGAATTCTGCAGGAGAATGACGGATGATTGCAAGATTTGAATAGATGCCTTCTGCTTCTTTCTCACCCAATTCGATATTGATATGTTGTGGGGCTTGTTCTTTATCAGCCATTTACATTGACTCCAATTTATACGTTTATTTATTGATTCTTCTTCAATGTGTCAGCCATCTGGAATGACTTATCAGCTTTCTCTTTCATGCCTTGTTTGGCATATACCTTACCCATATACTCATAATACGCAACATTTGTAAGATTGGCCGGTTCAGCAGCTTCCAAATCAGTAATTATTTTTTTGAACTTATCATTTTGACGTGTGATCAAATAAATATCAGACAATTGTTGCAATACACCAAGATTGTCTTTGTTGACCGGATTATTGCGATACTGAGAAAAATATTCCGCGGCTTTATTGAGCAAGGGGAAATATCTAGTTTCATCCGGCTTATATTTTGAATTCACATCCATTTTTTTATTCTCTTCATCAATGATGTCAACAGATTTATTGACAAAGCATGCACCGATATTGAATACGGCATTCTCAAAATTTGGGTCGATAGCCAGTGCTTTTTCATAGTTGACTATAGCCATGTCATATTGTTTCTGCCTTGCCAATACTCTTGCATATTGTTCTAAGAAAAACTTATTATTTGGATTCTTTTGAACCGATATCGCAAGTGATTTTAATACCTCATCCGATTTTCCTTGCTCATCGTATATCTGAATCTTCAAGCTGGCAAGTTCATCATCGATTGGATTGATGGAAAGTGAATATTCAATCATTTCCACAGCTTTGTCATATGCCTTCGATCCATAATAGAGATAAGATAGATTCACGATTGGTCTGATATTGATGGCATAGAATCGCTCCTTTTCTTGTGGAAGCCATGAAGAAGGAAGATTGGATCGAATTCCTTCTATCAATGCCTTGCCGCCCTCTTTTTTGACTGAAGATAGATAGGCTTCATTGCCACTCATTACTATTTTGTCTACTATGAGTGAATCGCCATTATTATCCATGAAGGCTTTGGTTGAAACCGGTTTGCCAAGCGAGCTCAATGCATCTTCTCTTGACATGCCTATCGTGAAATTGTTTTTCTTCAACAACTCCAGTGAAGGCTTGACTTGCTGAACATATCGCTCATAAGAGGAAATTGCTTTTACTGTATCCCCTTTGATTTCATATACATTGCTCAAAATTGCCAAAGGTTCTAAATTTTCAGGCTTTAAAGTAATTGCTAATTCAAGCAATTCAACTATATCATTGATATCAGCAGATTTACCTTTACCAATAAATTCATTGTAAGAGTTTGTTCCTTTATTGAAAATTTCTGCCCACAAAAAATACAATTGTTCCGCTACTTTGGTTTTCATCGGTTCTTTCGTGGCATGTTTTGATGCTTGCAAAGAATTTTCTGTAGCTTTTTTGAAATTATTTAATCTGAAATGACAATCGGCAAGAAGGTACCATGCTTCGGCATTGGTGGGATTCTTAATGACTTCCTTTTCCAATGAGACAAGCGCCTTTGTATAATCCTTCTGATTATAGGCCAACTTTGCACCCGTAAAGTCAGGAGAGGCACACTGAAAACTTTGGATGATCAATGATCCAAGGAGTAGACCAAGAATAATATGTTTTTTCATAAGTTTCATGGCAAATGATTCCATGTTTGTGAAGCAGAATTGAGCCTGTAATTTACGAAATCATAGGCAAGCCTGCAATCATGATTACATAACAAAAAAGCCCCGACCTAAAAAGATCGAGGCTTTACTTACTTTCTTACTATATCAATTTTCTGTTGGATGCATGAGCAATTGAGCAAGCTCGGGACTTACAGAGCTGATAAGATATGTATATTTTGGCATACGAGATTTACGACCTTTCTCGGATACTACGTCAGGAACAATCATCATAACGGCCTGATTGCCGGATTTTTGTTCCATACTTTGTCTAGCCTGATGTCTTTTTACAGCACTTGTAAAGTCGGTAAACACTTCAAGATTGGTACAAGCATAAAGAGGAACAATCAGTGGCTGATGATCGGCTGTAAAACCAAAATACTTTGCTGTATTGAATGTCAATGGACCGAGTAATGACAAATGTTCAGGAGTAAAATACTCAACTGACAATCTATTCAAAGAATTACCTATTTGACCCGCTGCTGTGTATGACAAATCAATAATTCTCGGGCGTACAAATGGGCCTCTGTCATTGATGCATACAAGTACTGATTTACCTGTGACTTGACTTGTCACTTTTGCTATAGAACCAAGTGGCAATGTACGATGTGCGGCTGTATAACCATACATGTCGAATGTCTGACCACTTGCCGTTTTGCGATTGTGAAACTGTTTGCCATACCAAGAACCAGGTCCAGATTGTCTCGGTACTTTATTATGGAAACCGCTATAGCGCACTGAATCATGCACAACCGGACCATATTTTCCATTGGCCTTACGAGCTTCTGCGGAATGAACAAAGAACAAACTTACCATTGCGAAAAACACAATCAGTAATGACATGGTGTTGTGGCTGATCGAGAGGACTTGTCTACGCACATGCAATGATGTCTTTTGCATAGGGGCCTCCTTCTTATAATGAATAATCTCAATCCGCCTCCCCCCAGAGTCAGATGAGCAACAAATTAGAGCTCTGAAATCGATGTTCTTTCGTTTTACAAACTGCTCTTTATGCTAAAAGCAGAACATCTATTTCTCAAGCATGTATGCAATTACAGAAAATTTTAGAACTTTGCCAATGAATTTACTCTTAATTTATTTTCATAATTCCATATAAATCATATGTTTACAGTAAATCAAGAATGCCGAGAGCATGGTAAACCTCTATTTTACATAGACTTAGCGCAATCTTTGCGCAATTTACTAGGTGAAGAACGGGATCCTATTGCGAATATGGCCAATATGGCTTCTTTATTGTATTTCTCATTACCAAGTATAAATTGGAGTGGATTTTACATATATGATGGTCAAGAGTTGGTTCTTGGACCATTTCATGGTAAGCCGGCATGCGTAAGAATTCAAATGGGGAAAGGTGTATGTGGTACATCTGCGTTCAAAAGAGAAACTTTGATGATTGAAAATGTACATGAATTCCCCGGACATATCGCTTGTGATGCGGATTCAAAATCAGAGATTGTCATCCCTTTGATCAAAGATGATATCATCATCGGAGTTCTTGACATTGATAGTCCGATCTATGCCAGATTCGATGAAGATGACAAACATGGTTTACAACAACTCATTGAAATTTTACAGTTTGCAACAGACTTTACTCTACCGGTGCAAACAAAGTGATAAATGGCTCAATGGGGAGATTACGAAGGATGGTATATGTCATCGTGAGAATCAGAAATATGATGACGGTTGAAATAGGTGGTGACCAAATAACTCTTTGCTTCCCATCAATCCATGAGAACACCATAATAAATACACGATAGATCAAATAGGGTCCCCAAAGAATCATAAGGAGATTATTCTTCAATCCAATCAATATATCACCATGCATGAATGAAGAAACCGCTCTGGTTGATCCACAGCCCGGACAATGAAGTCCTGTACTCAAATGAAATAAACAAGGGACATAGAAATACGCATCAGGCGGAAAGTATGTGAAGAGAGCAAACACTCCCAGCAGTATGGATATACCACCAACAATTGCAATGAGCGATCGCTGCATAAGTGTTTTCATCACTCATTAACCACCACTGTTTTTACTGCCAAATCATGCAATGCTTGTTTATATGTCGTGAAAAACATCACAATTGCCAGAACAAAACATAATTGCATCGAAATTGTATTCACAAGATATCTGAAAATGGAATTGATATTGGAGAATTCTGATCCATCCATACAGACAATGCGAATGTGAAGTAATTTCTTACCCATTGTGGCCCCATTCGACATCGCTTGAAATATCCCAAAATAAAATACTCCGAGAATCAATTGTATGAAGGTGAGTGTTGAAACGATGGGAACCACTTTCGCAATAATCTGCTCAATATCATCACCAGAAAATGTGGCCATGTCGTTCAATCCATCACCTTGACCTATGAGAAACAGTATAATTATCGAGGCTATGGACATGAAAATGGAATCAACGATATATGCCAAGATGCGTTTTCCCGGATTCGCTATTGTATACTCAGTACCTTCCATAATTCTTTTCCTATTTCTTTAAAAATACATTAAGATAATTTGTAAGCATTGCATCCTCCATCTGGATGGAATCATACATGCCTTTTAAGGATCTTTGACGAAATCCCTCATATAAGGTTACAGCACAAGCAACAGAAATATTCAAACTTTGAATCATCCCTACTTGAGGGATAAGCATATTTCCATCAGCTTTCAGAATGGCTTCCTCGGAAACACCGGCATGTTCATTACCAAAAACAATCGCAATGGGTTCAGTGAAATCAATGTCATATAATGATTTTGCCTCATTGCTCATGCCTGTTGACAGGATCTTCTTCCCTTCCTTTCTAAGAAAGTCATAACATTCTTCAATGGAAGAATGCTTATGTGTTAAGACCCATTTTCTAGCACTGGCAGAGCTCTTTTCTTCCAATTCAGGGAAAGATTGACCTGAATGATATACCAAATGCATATCAATTACACCAACTGCATCGCAAGATCTCAGTACTGCGGATACATTGTGAGGATCATGTACATTTTCAAGTACAATGGTCATTGATGGTTGTCTTCGAGAAACACATGCATAAATTTTTTCCGATCTAGTATCGCTCGGTAAATCGAGTGCAGTGCCTTGTGTTTTTTCATTCATGATATACAAAAAAGGCGTCATTGAGACGCCTTTACGAGTTTTGTTATGTATTTTTCAACCTCTTTTGGCAAATGCCTCAGAGAGTCTTTTCATTGCTTCTACTATATTCTCAACTGAATTGGCATAAGAAAAACGAACGAATCCTTCGCCATTACTACCAAATGCTGTGCCGCTCAAGCAAGCAACACCCGCTTCATATAATGAGAAATCCGCAAATTCTTGTGAACTCATGCCGGTTCCCTCGATATTGGGATATACATAGAATGCACCTTTGGGAGAATGACATCTCACTCCGGGCATCGCATTCAATGCAGTGACAATAACATCTCTTCTTCTTTTGAACTCAGCCACAAACTCAGCGGCTTTGGCATCTGTTCTTTCAGACAATGCTTCTATACCCGCTATTTGATTATAACTGGCTGTACAACTCGTACAATTTGTTTGGAGTTTAGCCACTATCTGTGCAATATGCTCAGGCATACAACCATAGCCCATGCGCCATCCGGTCATTGCAAAAGTTTTTGAAAATCCGTCAAGCAATATCGTGCGTTCTTTCATACCGGGAAATTGCGTGATTGTCTCATGTACGAATCCATCATACGTAATTTGAGAGTAAATCTCATCACTGAGTACAATGAAATCATGTTTTACAGCCAATTCTGCAATTTTTTCCAAATCTTCTTTGGTGAGAATACCACCCGTTGGATTTTGTGGAGTATTGATGATCACCATTCGAGTTTTCGGCGTGATGCGTGCTTCGAGATCAGCTATATCAAATCGAAATTCTTTCTCTTCTTTCAGTGGCAAAGGAACAGGAACTGCCTCAAGAAAATTGATGAGGGATTCATAAATCGGAAATCCGGGATTTGGATAAATTACTTCATCGCCTTTGTCTATCACAGCCATCATACCATAAAACAAGATAGGCTTTGCGCCCGGTGTGATCACAATTTCAGATGCTGAATATTCCGTACCTCTCGTACGCTTGATATAATCAGCTACGGCTTGTCTTGCTTCAGGCATTCCTGCTGATGGACCATAATGGGTGAACCCATCATCAAGAGCTTTTTTGGCAGCATCAATAATATTTTGAGGTGTATCAAAATCAGGTTCACCGATTTCCAGGTGAACAATACTTTTTCCTTGTGCTTCCAATGCTCTGGCACGAACCAATACTTCGAATGCGGTTTCAGTACCTAACCTTGAAATTCTTTCTGCTATATGCATCATAGTGTATGATCCGAGTGGTGAAATCAATGAGTTGAATGACCGAAAATCGCATGAGCGATGGACAAAATTCCGGAAGGCATAATGCCAAGAAGAATGACGCCGGCAATTGTGATGAACAGAGAAATTCTGGAGAGACCAAATTCAGTGTCAGGCATTTCCTTCTCAGGTTCATTGAAATACATTTTAACAATGAGTCCGATATAGAAATACACTGAGACAATCGATGAGAAAACAGCAATAATTGTAAGCCACAAGAATCCTGCATCAATCGCTGCTGAAAAGAGATAATATTTACCAAAGAATCCCGCAAAAGGAGGAATTCCGGCCAATGAAAACATAAAAATAGACATGAATGCCGCGAGTACAGGATACTTTTTACTCAAACCTGCATAATCTGAAATCTGTAAATGCTCTTCACCACGTCGCTCAAGCAAACCTACGATGATGAATGAACCAATTTGCATGAACATATAGGAAGTGAGATAGAACAAGATTCCACTGTAACCTGCTTGAGAACCTGATACCAAGCCCATCATCAAATATCCAGCATGTGCAACAGATGAGAATGCGAGCATGCGCTTGATATTCGTTTGTGCGAGTGCACTGATATTTCCAATCAACATTGTTGCTGCCGACAAAACAGCAAATGTCATTTGTAGTTTCGCAGGAGCTGCAGGCATGAGTACCATTACAATCGGCATAAATGCAACAAATGCAGCCGCCTTTCCTGCTGTACTCATAAATGCCGTTACGATAGTTGGAGCACCTTGATACACATCAGGTGCCCATTGATGGAATGGGAATGCTGCCGCCTTGAAACTCAAACCGATGACCATCAGGGCAATGCCAATCGGAAGCAATGATCCCAATGGCAATGCACCTCGAGAAATATTCATGGATATATGACCATAATCCATGCTTCCCGTGGCACCATAAATCAATGCCATCCCATAAACCAAAAATCCTGTCGAGAATGCTCCAAGAAGGAAATACTTCAAGGATGCCTCAACAGAAGCAATGGAAGAACGCATATATCCGGAAAGGATATAAAATACGACTGACATGATTTCAATACCTATGAACAGCGTCAGAAGATTATTTGAATGTCCAATAAGCATCATTCCGCCAATCGCAAATAGTATGAGCGAGTAGAACTCATCATGCTCAATTCCCTCTTTTTGCAAATATGAGCGGGCGGCAAAAATGGTGAGAAGTCCTCCCACAGAGAATAAAACATCAAAATATGATGAGAATCCTCCACCGGAAATCATACCATTGAAACCAATGCCGTGATGACCAAATGTTCCAATGGCCAAAATGCCCGAAACAATCAATGTGATCACACTGAACAAGAAAGTGATGCGAGCGCTATTCTTGATCAAAGCATCCACAACCATCGCAATGATGGCCATTGCAGACAAGAATGTGAATGGAGCGGTCAACAGTAAATCTTGAATCATTCCTCTATTCCTTGGTTATATTCTCTGTAATGATTGGATGATTATGCTTTCACTGGACGAAGCATCACCAAACCGACACGATATGTCTCACCTTGTGAGTCATCCATTGTTTTGCGCTTGATTGTTGCTTCTGAAGTCTCAGGATACAATGTTTCAACGCTGTATAATACTTCTTCGGTAACTGTCATGGCAAACTCAACAGTATCACCGACTCGAACTGATTTCCATTGATCGGTGGTGTCATGCCCATTCTTCTTCCAATCATATGGTTTTTCAAAAATCTTCTTTAAAAAATTCGCCATCGTAGATTTCCTCAATGATACTAATCAATGCCCTGCTTTCTTTACGGCAGATGCATCCACTTCAATTGCTTTGATTTTTGGATATGCGGATGTGCCGAACACAGTTTTTTCAATGGATCCAACCAATGTTTGGGCATATAACTCAGAGCGGGAGAGAAATGTTTTTGGATAGACTCCAATCCACACAATGAAAATTACCAATGGTACCAATTGCCAATATTCGCTTCTAGTCAAATCTGTCAATGTATGATTCTTCGGATTGTCATTGGTTCCAAACATCACGCGTTGGAACATCCACAATAGATAGACAGCCGCGAAAATCACACCAGATGCACTGAATATGCTAAACCATGGATTATTCAAAAATTTGGATTGGAAAGATCCAAACAGAGTGAGGTATTCACCAATAAAGCCATTTAATCCGGGAAGTCCAACCGATGCCATCATTGCAATAGTGAACATCACTGCAAATTTGGGCATCACTTTGGTTATTCCACCAAATTCAGAAATCTCACGAGTATGACGACGCTCATATAATACGCCTACACAAAGGAACAGCATACCGGTTGACAAACCATGATTCACCATTTGGATGATTGCGCCTTGAAGACCTTCGGGAGTGACGGACACAATACCCAATACAACAAAACCCAAGTGGCTAACAGATGAATATGCTACAAGCTTTTTGATATCTGTTTGAACCATCGCTACAAGCGCACCATAGATGATGCCAATCACGGATAACCATGCAAGCGGCTGCGCAAACAGATGTAATGACTGAGGGAATAATTCAAGATTGAATCTAATCAAACCATAAGTACCCATCTTGAGCAATACACCGGCAAGAATCACTGAACCTGCAGTTGGCGCTTGAACGTGAGCATCAGGAAGCCATGTATGAAATGGAAATAATGGAACCTTGATACAGAATGACAATGCAAAAGCTAGGAATAACCAGATTTGAATATCAAGTGGAATTCCAGGTGCAAGCTGTTTCAAAATCAAGAAGTCAGTTGTGAAATGTCCACCTGGCAACCACTTTGCATACAGTCCCATCCACACGATCGCAATAAGCATCAATAATGAACCAACAAGAGTATAAAGGAAGAATTTCACAGCAGCATATATTCTGTCTTTCCCACCCCAAATACCAATCAAAAAATACATCGGTATGAGAATCAATTCCCAGAATACATAAAAGAGCATGGTATCAAGAGAAACAAACACTCCAAGCATTCCAAATTCCAACAGCAGCAGCATCGCATAATACTCTTTATGTTTCTTTTTTATTGATTCAAAAGAAGAAAGAATGCTGATTGGCATGATGAATGTCGTAAGCAAGACCAGCAATAATGACATGCCGTCAATACCGGTTCTGAAACCTGCATCGAGCGATGGAATCCAAGAGATATTCGTATAAAATTGAAAACCATCCAATCCATCATTGAACATAAACCACAATGGAAGAGATGCAAAGAATGTGAGCATCGAGAATATCAATGTGACATATTTGATTGCCTTCTCTTGCTCTCTGTCAATAAAAAGTATTGAGAGAAATCCCAATAATGGCAAGAACAAAGGCAATAACAGCAAACCTGCTGAATCAGTATGTGGCATGCTTTACTCTGTAGAACTGACAAAAGATGAACATAAATGCCAAAAGGCACATGAATTAAATGAGAAAGACAGCGCTTACTGTCCCATCGTATAATACGGTGAAATCATGAGATATACGATCACACCAGTAATCGTGACATATAGCCAAACAGGCAATGTCCAACGAGCAATTTTCTTGTGCAATGAGAATTCCGACCTCCAAGCTCGAAGCAGGGTAAACAATGCAAGTGGTACAATGACTGCAGCCAATACTATGTGTGTAATCAAAATCGTGAAATAGACCAATCGTATGATTCCCTCACCCCCAAATGTCGTTGAAGGAGCAGAAGAATGATAAGTCACATAAGACAATAAAAACAGCAAAGACAAACCAAATGCACTCATCATCATCATGCGATGCGCGGCAATATTCTTTTTGCGTATAAAATAATACCCAAGTGAAAGAAGTACCGTGCAAGCCGAATTGATAAATGCGTTTAACTTGGGAAGTACCATGACATTTATTCCGTCAATCGAGATTGCTTGCGGTACATATAACATGAAAGCAACAAGCAATACTACGATGATTGACACTGAATACACAAGGAGTGACATTGTGCGTTCACTAAGCGATTTGAGCTTATCACTGCCTACTACATTTGATTGAGAAGTTTTCATCATCCAAGAACCATCCATGCTATGATACCAACAATTCCAATCATCATGAGCAGTGCATAATTCTGCGCAATGCCCGATTGAATTTTTCTGATTGATTCTGCCCATGTAGCAATTGATCGAGCACTACCATTCACAATACCATCGATTACTTTTATGTCGAAAATCTTCCAAAGAGCTTCGAGTGACATTGTATATGTAGGACGAACTATAACTGCATGATATATTTCATCAACCCAATATTTATTCCAAAGCAATGAATATAGTCCTTTATTTTTTGCCGCAAGTTCATCCGGCTTGGAAGAAGATTTCTTATACAATGAAGTTGCGAAAAGAATGCCAATGACTGCAATTCCCAAGGAACCGGCCATTAAGCCCCATTCAAGTTCAAGTGAATGTGCATGCTCGCCATGACTCTTTGCAAGGATTTCATGCGCATCGTGGAAAATTGGATGCAACCAATGCTCGAGTAAATTAATATCCGCACCAAATGACAATGCTTTGGGTATGCCGAGGAATCCACCAAAGACTGAAAGGATTGCTAAAATCCACAATGGAATAGTCATTGTTGCCGGAGACTCATGAGGATGCACATGATGATGATCAAAACGCTCCTCCCCATGGAATGTGAGATAGAGCAATCTGAACATATAAAATGCAGTGAACAAAGCAGCAAGTACGCCTGCTCCCCAGAGAATCGGACTTCCATTAAGGAATGCATACCACAAGATTTCATCCTTTGAGAAAAATCCTGCAAATGGAAAAATACCCGCAATTGCAATCGTACCAAGCAAGAAGGTAATATACGTTTGGGGCATGTATTTCTTCAAACCACCCATCTTTTGAATATCTTGTTCTTCATGCATGCCATGAATCACTGAACCTGAGCCCAAGAAAAGCAATGCTTTGAAGAAGGCATGGGTCATCACATGGAATACAGCTGCAGTATACGCTCCAACTCCCAATGCTATGAACATGAAGCCAAGCTGACTTACCGTTGAATATGCCAAAACTTTTTTAATGTCATTTTGAACAATACCCACAGTTGCCGCAATCAATGCTGTTGTAATACCAACTCCGGTAATCACTGCCATGGTTGTATGTGATAAAGCAAAAAGAGTTGAATTTCTTGCAATTAAGAATATCCCGGCAGTCACCATCGTTGCCGCATGAATCAATGCAGATACGGGTGTTGGACCCGCCATCGCATCCGGAAGCCATACACCAAGTGGAATCTGTGCGGATTTACCAGTACAACCCAAGAAAAGCAATAATGTGATTGCTGTGATGAGTCCAGCATCAACGCCTTGTGTGGCAGCCATTGTATTCACAGTTGCATAATCCAATGAACCAAATCTCCAGAAGATGAGGAACATCGCGATCAATACACCAAAATCACCAATTCGATTCACAATAAACGCTTTCTTTGCAGCATCGCCTGTCCATACAATGTGAGAACCTTCGAATGTTCTATCATACCAAAAACCAATGAGGAGATAGGAACATAAGCCCACGCCTTCCCAACCAAGAAATGTCAACACAAAATTGTTGGCAAGTACCAGATTGAGCATCATGAACACGAATAAATTCAAATAGGCAAAAAATCGCGGAAAACTCTTGTCACCATGCATATATCCAATGGAATAAATGTGAATCAGCGTACCGATTCCAGTGATGATGAGGGTATAGAGTATGGATAATTGATCTACCTGATATGCAATGTCAATCGACAATGCGCCGGTATGAATCCATGGAAATAATCGAATGATATGTGTACGCGCTTCTGGTGCCTCACCAAGCAATTGCATAAAAATACCCACTGCAACCAAAAATGCACCACCCACGGCAGCACTTGCAATACCTCCAATAAGCTTTTCATTATGAAGTTTTTTACCAAAAAAACCAATAATAAAAAAACCAATAAGAGGAAGGAGAGGAACGAGGTAGATCAACTCAGCCATATAAAACACTTAATAGTAATGTGGTCAAAGGTGAATAGATTCATCATGCTTCGGATATGACATGCTCAATTGGCAAATCAACATTGCGAAAACTGATGCGCATTTCTTCATCAACTGTCAAAATCGAATTGCGCTCCACTTTCATCCATTCAGATCTTTTAGATGTGAATGGCTCTGAAGCAACAACAATTGTAGAAGGTTTTCCATTGCTCGGCTCCATTGCACAATGCTCGCCTCGACAATGATATTCCTTACCATACATATAATACATGGAAGCAGGTTGAACACTATGATTCGTTGTATACCGAACCGCTATCAAACTTTTACCATTCGTTAGGCAAATATTGATATAGGAATGTTGCTTCACTTCAGCTTCTACCAGTATCTCACTTAAATCATGCAATCCTTTTTCAGTGGCATACATCATTTCTTCACAGGTAATCGCTGCTTTCGGATTTTCAACATGATTCAAAATCAAACCAAATAAGTGCTCTGAATCTGTCGATCCGGAAATAGCATCATAAGCCGTGTCATTCAATTTTCTCAATAATGACCTTCTGATTTCCTTGAAACCACCAATCATTCCATTATGCATGAACATCAAGTGTCCGCAGGTAAATGGGTGAGAATTATACTCCTCAACAGGCATGCCAGGCGAAGCAGCTCGAATATGTGCAAATAAAGACGGGGCTAGAATTTTCTTTGAAAGATTCCTCAGATTTTGATCACTCCATGCCGGCTTTATGCTACGAAACACGCATGGTTCAGGGTCGAGATCAGGTGCATACCAACCAATACCGAAACCGTCGCCATTGATTTGAGTACTCATCTCTCCTGCATTGATGCTCTGAGCAGAAATCAGCGAATACCGTGGCTTGAATAGCAGGTCTTCCGCCAAAATCGCACTCCCAAGATATGCGACAAATCTGCACATAAGGAAATTCTCGCTTAAAAACTGCTTTAAAAATACGAAAGAGACGACACTTGACCAACCTTCTATTCGCATCAAAGCAAGTTCATTCGAGGATGAAGCAAAAGTTATTCACAGATTATGTCCTCAAATAAAAATCCGCTTGATTCAACAGATCCAAGCGGATTTGACGGAAGTCATTGTGGATTAAGCAGCTTGCTTATCCACGCAATATGTTTCATAGACTCCATCAAGCAAAAGATTCAATGCATCAGCGGCTTCACGAGCTGCATCAAGTGCAAGAATTTTTTGATCAACAGTTGTACACAAACGGACGAGAGCATCGCGTGTGACCTGTCTGTGAATAATGTCGGCTTCTTCATGCACTTCGAAAAACACAAGAGCATCTTCATTGTCAAGATTATACCTATTCTTCAATCCTTCAATCTTTGTTGTACAGATTTCAGGAATTTGAGATTCATAAGCATATAAAGCAGCCAAGCCCTCGGAAGCATTCTCTTTGCAGGCAAGCTCTTTTAAAATCTTCACTGATTGTTTTGTGTGGGGAAGATACTTGCGAGACATCATTTCGTCTCTGGAAATACCAAGGGCATCTCCAAAACGACGCCAGAGTTCAGGGTGATTATTCGGGCCATGTTCTTCCTCAATCAAGTTTTCAAGCAACATCTGGCGAACTTCCATGTCATCGCACTTGGAATGAGTTGCGCTCACATATGTTGGAAAATGATGCACTTGCTGATAATACTCAAGAGCATATTCGCGGAGCATTTGAATAGTCAAATCACCCGTATTCCACATCTGATAGAATGGATGCTGCAACATGTGACGCTCATTAATGATGGCATCAAGTTTTTCGAGAAATTCTTCATTAGTCATGACTATATCCTGGGAAAAATGGTGCATGAATTTTAGTCGGGCAAAAATAGTGATTTTCGTAGTTTATAGACACTATTTTTATGTGAGTCCAATATGATGCCCGATAAAATTTCACGAAGGATGCTCCTGGCTTTGGGATTGACTCTTCCCACTTCGGGACTCAAGACCAAGATTTTCGAACAAAACGCAAGTCCATTCACCGATGGTTCCACAATGAAAGTGATTTCCACTTGGCCATTTGGTATTCCGGCAAATGCTCGTGCCTGGGAATTATTACAAAATGGATCAACAGCACTTGATGCAGTGGAGCAGGGTGTGAAAGTAACAGAGGCAGATCCCGAAGTCACTTCGGTTGGATATAATGGTAGCTTGGACAGAGATGGCCGTCTCACCCTCGATGCATGCATTATGGATCATCGCGGCATGTGTGGTTCAGTGGCCGGTTTGGAGCATATCATGCATCCAATTTCAGTAGCGAGAGCAATTATGGAAAAAACCCCTCATGTGATGTTGGTTGGGTCAGGAGCATTGGATTTCGCCATCTCTCAAGGATTTCCAAAAGAAAACATTGTTACCGATGACGCGATTGAACGGTGGAGAAATTGGCAAAAATCCCAAAAAGCGCCTCCACTTAGTCCTGAAAATCATGATACTATCGGCATGCTGGCTATTGATTCAAGTGGGAATCTCTCAGGCGCTTGTACGACAAGCGGTTTGTCCTATAAACTTCCGGGGAGAGTCGGTGATTCACCACTCATTGGTCCGGGATTATTTGTTGATAATGAAATAGGTGCAGCAACAGCAACGGGAGTCGGCGAAGCAATCATCAGAGTGGTTGGAAGTTTTTTGATCGTGGAATTGATGAGGCAAGGCATGAAACCCAAAGATGCCTGCAAGGAAGCGGTCAAAAGAATTGTGAACATTCACCCCAAAACACATCCACAACTTCAGATTGGATTCATTGCACTGAGAAAAGACGGTGAAATAGGTGCTTTTGGGATGCGAAACAATGAGTTTTCTTATTCATTGACTGATGCAAAGCATCCGAATGGAACAGTTATAAAGCCTGAATCTTGGTTAAGTTAGGCCGTGGTTAGTACGAAAATCAGCACATAAATGATCATGCTGAGATATACAGTCCACTTGGCATGCACCGGCATTCTCTTTTTATACGAATTCCAAACAAATGCATATGTGGTCATGATCCCAATAACAGAAATCGTGAGTACAACGATATGCCATGGCATGATGATTTCAGGGAACATTGATCGTATGATTGCTTGCATGCCAGCTCCATAAAGAATGATGCCCTGACCAACATAGACAATAAGTGATTCCCTTCCATTCACCATCAATGCTCTTGATATAGGTCCTGCGAGCTTTTCCTGCAGTTTGTAGAGTAAAGCAAAGAGAAACATTGCTCCTGAAACCCTGAACATCATATGCATGGGAGAAACTAGCCACCAATTCAGTTCGCTCGAATAATATGTCCAATCTGTTCTGCTCACGCCATACACAAACAGCATAAGTCCAATTGATACAATGAGATAGATATTCGAAGCATGATTCCTGTCTTTTGCACCTACAAAATAATGCGTGGCGATATATCCCGCGAAATAATACCCAACCCATGGAAAAAGCGGGAATGATGCCGGTGGCTGCCTTGAGACATATATCCTCAAGAAATCAGGGATTTGCATGAGTGATTCACTCGAAAAACTCCAAATAATCGGCGTAAGCCAAAATACTCCGATCATCATAAGCCATGCATAGAGGATCATTCTGTTCAGAGATCTTGTCACAAATAGCCCAATCAATGCAAGAAATGAAGATACTACTATCAATTGGAGTACATTGGAATCCAAAAATCTCATCCATTCCTCAGGTGAGGAACCTAGCAAATAATCTAATGAAAAGATTGGCGTTTGAAGTGAATACCCTATTCCCAAAATGAAAAGCAAACGGCTGATATAGTTCCGAAGTGGTGTTCCAAAGGAGATATAATCTTGGAATTTCGACTCCAGAGCTAGTCTAAAACCTGCTCCTGCGCAAAAAATAAAAATCACGGCCACAAAACCATTACTAATTTTCAATGCACCGTAGAGCATCCCCTCAGTGAAAGCATCATTCAAGAATGCATTAACAGCATGCGTTTCAATCATCCAAACACATGCAATTCCACGCAAAATGTCAATGAAGGTAAGTCTTTGCGATGCCATGCTCTTTGCTTCGTCGAATAATGGTAAATTTGTAACCTATTTCAATCAAAATGTAATACCCACAAAGATAGCAAAAATCAATTCCGGGAAATCTTCGGAGATCATATTCGTCATGAGCAAACCAATGTTCAAGAGTATAATGAAAACACACACATATACAATACGATTTGCTCTATTGCTTGGCTTGATGAGTACTTCCATGATCATGACATTGCAATCGCAAGGAATCTCTCCAAAACATGATTCTTTGATCAATCTCGTGTATGCCGTCACAAATCCCATGCAATATACCTATGCCGTAAAAAGCATGGTATCACAATCCTTGGGAGAAATGCTTGATTTTGATGCCAGAACATCTGCAAGCACCGAATTGTATTTACAGACCGAAAAAGAAAAAGACATGCAATTCACTTATTCCTATGCCCCCGGAATAGTTGCACTCAGCGGACTTTCAATGGCAGGAATTCCTGATACGACATTCACTTCGAATGGACCGCTGATCCCATCAATTAAAGAACGCATTTCTCCAAAAGGCATCATTTTATCAAGAGCTTCTGGCGAGACTTCCGCAAAGCTATCGGCAAGATCAGAACAATTGATGCAATCACTCACGCAAGGTGCAAGGTTCTTTCTTCTGGAATTTCCGAAATCCCCGATCAAAATTGGAACTATATGGAATATCAAGAAATCCGATACCGTGGGAACACAAACAAGCGAAGGCAAATCATCAATCGTACTCAATACAGAACTTAATTGTAAAGTGATTCGCACAGAACACATCAATGGAGTGCATCATGCATATATCGAATGTGGCTCAAATGATCTTGGTTTTGCAGGGAATATCGAGCAGCAGGGCGTATCAATGACGATAGATGGCGAAGGCTCAGCCAAAGGAACCTATGCTATAGATCTCCAAACCGGAATGCCACTCAATGCTTCCCTCCTGATGGAATATGAACTTCGCATGGCGGCAACCGGTCAGGAACAAATGCTTGTTCCCGTACAAATGACGATGGAAACAATCTATTCCAGACTTCGCTCCATGACATTACCCGAAAAATCACCAAATATCTTGCCGAGTAAAAGGCGCTAATCATGAAATGCTTTTCCGCAATCACTTGCTTTCTCTTCCTTGCTTTTCCCGATAATCTTTCAGCACAGCAATTCCCTGATTTGGTCAATACCAAAGATAGTTCTCAATATGTGTACACATTCATGAAGGGTGATACTCTTCTTTATGAAGCAGTTTCACGGGACAGCATTTTTATTGACAAACAAGCCCCGCTATTGCGCGATCGCAAAGAGCGTTTTTTGCTTTCTTGTGATTCAGTTGATACAAAAGGAAGGATGCATCTTTCCCAAAGACTCATTGACATTACTTCTTCGGAATATGCCGGTATTTCTCAACTCATTGATCGAAAAACACATGAATGGAAAAATATCAAGATTTCATTCATCATGGATTCCACCGGCAAAAGACATGGTTTCAGTGCAGAAGATTCTGCAAAAGCAATGCTTTCTCCAGGCAGTGCATTTCAACCATTGATGTTTCAATATCTCGGACAAGGTTATCACCTCATCAATAGTGGATGGATCGCCGAAGATACAGTGGATGCTCCTGAATTCGGAATCCCCGCACCGATGATTCGTTATCTTTCTTCAATGAGAGCAAGACCACTTATTGATACGCTCGATTTTTCATGCTCAAGATTTGAGTCCACTATCAGCGCGCAAGGCACATATCACACAAAAACTCAATCCGGTCAGAATATCAGAACCAATGCGGTGATTGCAGGATATGCACGCTTGGCAATGTCTGAAAAGCTTCATATTCCCATTCATTTCTTTGGAACAAATGAGAATAAGAATACAATGATCATTGAAACCTCAAAGGGAAACATTGAGCAAAAAGTCAGACATTATGTGACAACCAATATCACATTGAAAAAAATGGTGTCAAATAGAGGAATATATGGTCCGGTGCCAAATGTCAAAGCAAAGTCTGCGAAGAAATCAAAAGTCAAGAAAAAAAAATGATCTACTTGTAACATTCAAGTATTGCCTGCGTTATAGGCTCGGTCTTCTTTCATAGCATATTAATATCTTCCATGATCAGAATTTTAACGATCGTTTTTGCAAGTACTGCATTATTTCACAATGTGTTTGCGCAGAATTCTCAATCCTCAACCGGATCGATGAGAATATTCTCTTTGAAGGAATGTCTTGCGATTGCTGATTCAGCAAATCTTGATATACTTTTGGCGCAATCACGGATACTAGGCGCAGAAGCAGATAAAAAAGCAGCATTTGGTGCTTATCTCCCGCAAGTGAATGCAAATGCAGGTTATTCCCGTCGATTGAATGAGCTCGGTGGTGGACAATTCAATATCGGTGGTTTTCGCGCTCCTGCAGACCAATTCTCACTTTCTTCCACTGCCAATATCAATGTGTTTGATGGCTTTGCTCGTGAAGCGAGAATCGATGCAACAAATCATTCTCTGGATGCAATCAAAGAATCCGTCAAACAAACAAAACAACAGATCGCATTGGGAATTTATCAGCGATATATTTCTGTACTTCGAGCCGTGCAAATCGTTGAAATCAGAAAAGAAAATCTGAGTCTCGGAAAATCCGAACTCGCTAGAGTCAATGCTCGTTTTGAAGCAGGAGTCGCGCAAATTGCTCCCGTATATGCACAAGAAGCTGACAATGGACAAAGAGAATTGGATGTGATTCAAGCCGAAAATCAAGTTGCGATTGCTAAAGCGGAGTTATTGTCCGCAATGGGATTGGCTCCGGACATGAAAGCAGGATTTTCAGCAACCGATATTCCGAGCGAAGTAAAACCTGAAATCATTTCACAATTCAAAATGCAATTCAGCACATTGGATGAAGTTGTGAATTCCGCACTCAAAAATCGCTATGATCTCTCATCTGCTCAACATCGCATCATCGCCGCGAAATCATCTGTCGAAGCATCGAAAAGTGCTTATTATCCAAGCATAGGAGCAAGCGGAGGCTGGAGCTGGTTCAATTCTGAATTGAAAGATTTTGATGTTTTTTCAAGAACATTCGTAGGTCTTTCAATCGATGTACCCATCTTTGATGCATTTCGCATTCAACAACAAGTAGAAAACTCAAATGTGCAATTGCAACAAACCGAACTTGAATACAAACGCATAGAGCAAACTGTAAGAACGCAACTGCAAACAGGACTTCTCAATCTGAATGCGGCAGAGAAACAAATCGACATCACCGATAGATCACTCAAATCCGCTGATCAAAATTATCTCAGCGCAAAAGAGCGTTTTGAAGTTGGAACTTCCGGCATCGTTGAATATCAAACTGCAAATACACAATTCGTAACGGCAAAGATCAATCGCATCAATGCTGTGTACAATTACATAGATGCTCAATATCAAATCAAATTTGCATTGGGCAATCTTTAATCATATAAATCGAATACATTATGGCCAAGAAATCACACAAAGCGCGAAATCTCACATTGATCGGACTCGGCATCTTTGTCATCATTCTCGGATATTTCATGTTCCGACCAAAAGATGAAACGATTCCCGTGTCAACTGATAAAGTGTCGAAACGGACGATCACACAAAGAGTGAGTGCAATTGGTAAAATTCGTCCGGAAACCGAAGTGAAAATTTCATCAGAAGCATCCGGTGAAATCATCACGCTTGGATTTCGTGATGGCGATTCAGTAACAAGAGGTCAATTGCTTGTTCGCATTCAACCCGATATCGTGACTTCACAACTCGAACAATTCACAGCATCAGCAGATGCTTCCAAAATTTCGATTGATGCCGCAAGAGCTGAAATGGATAGAGCGAATGCGGATTTCAAACGAATCAATGATCTATTCGCAAAACAATATGCATCAAAAGAAGAATTGGATCGAGCAAAAGCATTGATGGATCAAGCAGTTTCAAGGTTTAAAGCTTCCGGCTCTGAATATTCACGATCTTTTTCTGCATTGAAACAAATGCGTTCACAAGCATCACGAACAACGATCTATGCACCCATGAGCGGAACAGTCACGAATCTCTCGGTAGAAGCCGGTGAAAAAGTTGTAGGTACCGCCCAAATGCAAGGCACTGAAATGATGCGCATCGCTGATTTGAATGTGATGAATGCTTGGGTTGATGTGGATGAAAATGATATCGTATTCGTAAAAATCGGTGATACTGCAAGAATTCGTGTGGATGCAATGCCTGATGTGGAATTGCTTGGTTATGTCTATGAAATCGGACATTCCGCAAAAACAGCCGCGGCAGGAACGCAAGAAGAAGTCACAAATTTTCAAGTAAAGATTCGCATCATCGATAAAAACAAACAATTGCGTCCGGGCATGAGTTGTTCCGTTGATATCGATACTGATACACATTATGATGTTCTCTCCGTTCCCCTTCAAGCAGTTACTGTTCGCATGAATGCAGATAAAACAGAAGAAGAATCCGGAAGCATCACCGAAGACAAATCTGCAAAGAAGACAATGACAAAACGCCCGCCTTCAGTTGTATTCATCAAAGATGGCATTACGGCAAAGATGGTGAGAGTTGAAACAGGACTCAGTGATCGTGGTTTCATTGAAATCAGCAAGGGATTATCTGCCGGACAAGAAATCATCAGTGGTAATTTTCAGGCCGTCAATAAATTACTCATGAATGGCAGTGTGATACGCATTGACAATGGAACATCACCTGCAAATGGTGGCAAATAATGAGCACTCCATTGATTCATATTGAGCATATCGCCCGCACATATGAAATGGGTGGAGAAACCGTGCATGCACTACGCGATGTATCGCTTGATATTCATTCAAATGAATATGTTGCGCTTATGGGTCCTTCCGGCTCTGGAAAGTCCACACTCATGAATATCCTCGGATGCTTGGACACGCCAAGTTTGGGAGTGTATACATTCAAAGGTTTGGATGTGAATGAAATGACTGATGATGATTTGGCGGAAATCCGTAATAAAGAAATCGGTTTTGTGTTTCAGACATTCAATCTTTTGCCTCGCGCCACTGCGCTCAAAAACATTGAACTTCCACTGATTTATTCGGGCATTTCTTCCCAAATTCGAAAAGAAAGAGCAATCAAAGCATTGGAAGATGTTGGTCTTGGTGACAGAATGCTTCATCGTCCAAATGAATTGTCCGGTGGACAAAGACAAAGAGTTGCGATTGCAAGAGCGCTCGTCACAGAACCTTCCATTATTCTGGCCGATGAACCTACCGGAAATCTTGACACTAAAACCGGTATCGAAATCATGAAATTATTTCAGGATTTGTGGTCGAAAGGCAATACGGTCATTCTCGTCACGCATGAGGAAGATATCGCGCGTCATGCTCGCAGAATCATTCGTATTCGTGATGGCAAGGTGGAATCAGACACCATTAATCCAAATCCTGTCACTTCATTTGAAATTCCATGATACGCATCAGTGAAATACAGGAATCATTCCGCATTGCATTCGAAGGTTTGCAAGCCAATAAACTGCGTTCATTCCTAACAACATTGGGCGTTGTGATTGGGATCACATTCGTGATTCTCATGGGTTGGTTTTTGAATGGACTCGATGCCGCATTGGAATCCACCGTGAATCTTCTCGGTACGGATGTGATGTATATTGATAAATGGAGTTGGTCCGGCGGACAAAACTGGCGCAAGACCATGCAGAGAAAAAACATCACCTATCAACAGGCAATGGAATTTTGTAATTCAGTGAAAACTGCCGAGGTGAGTTTGCCTGAGGCACATAAATGGGGTACGACAGTCAAAGAAAGAGATCGCACCATCACCGGTATTTCCGTGATTGGTGTTCCCTATTCTTATTCGCAATTACCCGCCGGCACGGTTTTATACGGACGATTTTTCTCTCAATTCGAAGATGAATATAGCACGAATGTGACCGTTCTTGGATATGGTGTAGCTAAAGCACTCTTTCCTGAAGGCGATGCAATTGGTCGAACAATCAAGATAGGCGGTCGCACATTTGAAATCATAGGTGTGATCATCAAACGCGGCACAATGATGATGGATTTCGTGGATAATCAAGTAATTATTCCAATCTCCACATTCTTCGGTGTCTATGGCATGACGGGACGAAGTATATCAATAGCAGTCAAAGCCGGTTCCGCAGAAAAACTTGATGAAACTCGAGCTGAAGCCACAGGTTTGATGCGCTCAATTCGAAATGTCCCACCTGGACAGGAAGAAGATTTTTCCATCAATGAAACGCAGACATTTAAAGAGCAAGTTGAGACTTTGCGGCTTGCAACTTGGGGGATCGGCATTGGTCTCACACTGCTTTCCTTTATTGTTGGAATCATCGGCATCATGAATATCATGTTTGTGTCTGTGACTGAAAGAACAAAAGAAATCGGCATCCGAAAAAGTTTGGGAGCCAAAAGTTCTTCTATTCTCACACAATTCCTTGTGGAATCCGCTTCGCTTTGTTTGGTTGGCGCGCTCATTGCATTCACATTTTGTTCGGTGGTGATTGCAATTGCTGTTCGCCTCGTACCTGAAGCTGATTTTCTCACGCCTTATGTTCCTCCGCAACTTATTTTGATTGCCGCAATCGTTTCAATCATCGTCGGCATTCTTGCAGGCATTGTTCCCGCAATGCGCGCTTCCGCACTCGATCCCGTGGAAGCTCTTCGTTATGAATCATAAAACATCATGAATATTCTTGAAAGCATCATACAAGCATTGCAATCCAT
Source organism: Ignavibacteria bacterium (assembly GCA_947491315.1). Classification (GTDB taxonomy): domain Bacteria; phylum Bacteroidota; class Ignavibacteria; order Kapaibacteriales; family UBA961; genus UBA961. The sequence goes on along the minus strand of CANLII010000004.1, from coordinate 3,206 downwards.
CAAAGCGAATACGCTGAGAACGGTACTGACATTGCTCAGCATATCCATCGGCATATTTGCAATCATTGGTGCGGGTACTGCCGTTAGTACATTGGAAGGTTCTTTCAATACGCAATTGGTGGCGATGGGACAAAATACATTCATGATCAAACGCACGCCAAGTGTCAATTTTGGAAATTCATGGCGCAAGTATAGAAATCGGAAAGACATCACCTATCAGCAGGCGAAAGATTTCAAGTATCAAATGGAAGGTATTTCTCTAGTTTCACTTCACAATGAAACAGATGGATATACAGCAAAGAGGAATAATTTTTTCACGGATCCTGTGGTAACATTAATTGGTGCCGATGAAAACTTCTTCGTTGTAAAGAATTTCGTAATTGAAACCGGAAGAGCATTTGGCATGTCGGAAGTATCTTCATCTGCGCCTGTTGTCATCATCGGTAATGATTTGGTGGTGCAATTATTCAATGGCGAAAATCCAATCGGACAATTCATCACGCTCAAGACTCAACAGTTTCAAGTGATTGGTACATTGAAATCTCAAGGCTCGATGTTTGGTCGCAGCTTGGATGCACAAGCAGTGATTCCACTCACAGTATTCTCCAGATATCACAGCGATGAATGGACAAGTTCAGTTGAAATAACAACTAAGGCATATTCCAAAGAACAATTGGCTGAAGCGGTGGATGAATCAATCGGCGTGATGCGTTCACTTCGTAATCTTAAGCCATGGGAAGACAATACATTCGAAGTTGAGACCAATGAGTCCGTGAGCAGTCAGTTCGCTTCATTCTCAAATTATCTTCAAGTATTTGGTTTGGGTTCCGGATTGATTTCCCTTCTTGCGGCTGGCGTTGGCATCATGAATATCATGCTTGTTTCAGTGAAGGAACGCACCAAGGAAATCGGCATACGAAAAGCGATTGGCGCAAAGAGAAAATGGATTTTGTTTCAATTCATCATTGAAGCAATCACATTATGTCAATTAGGTGGTTTGATCGGTATCTTTTTCGGGGTGCTGGCGGGTCAAGGACTCGGCGCGCTTATCAATACCGAAGCCGCAATTCCTGTCAATTGGGTTATATTTAGCATCGTGATTTGTACATTGATGGGTCTTGCTTTCGGAAGTTATCCCGCATGGAAAGCGGCTAGTTTGGATCCAATCGAAGCGCTTCGTTATGAATAATGCTCTTGAAGCAATCTCACGACTTCCCTATTTCCCTCAAGCATGTCATAGAGATGTAGATTTTGAATCTGCTCATACTTCGTCTCTGCCCACAAAATTGATGCAATCTTTGGAAGTTCGCATCTGACTATATAGAATCGCACTGAAAATGACCCACCATCATCATAGATGATATCATTGCTATGAAAAAGTTCAAATGGAGGATGGATTTCGCATCCCAATTCTTCATGCAATTCTCTTTTGAGAGCCTCTTCGAAACTTTCTTCTCCCTCAACTTTTCCACCCGGAAATTCCCATTTCAATGGATATGTGCCCGATGCCGATCTTTGCGCGATGAACACCTGTTTTTCGGTATTCATGAGTATTCCCACAACTACTTGTTTCTTCATTGCACTGATTTCAGATCTTGAATCATTTCATCGAATACTTTCTTTTGAAGGACTCGATCTTGCTCGGTGACATTAGCTCTGCCTTCGAGTCTGGTAATGACATGAATACCGGAATGTGGTAGCGATACTTTTTTCATGTCAGGTTTTTGCGTTTCGATTCCATTATAGAGCATGACGGCGCTGACTCTATCAACAACATCATCATAGAGACTTTTATAGATTGATACATGCGTTGAATTTGGAAAGCGAATTCCCGACTCAAGATCCTTTCTTGTGATTGTTATGATAGCGAGTAATTCTTGAAGGGTTTCTTGGGGCCTGAATGTATACCAATACTTTCTTTCTTCAGCTGGCATTTCTCCGGACTCCACATATCCAAGCATGGGACCAAATATACCGATCATCGAAAGACTTTTATTGGAGGGAACGATGATTGGATCAATGAGAAATACATGCTTTGGCTCTATCGAATTCTTGAAGAATGATTGAGCGAAGAGATTCACGATGAGTGGTCCACCCGTTGATGAACCCGCAAAGGAGATATTTCTATAACCTGCTTGCACAAGTTTTTGATACTCATCAATGATACTTGCTTGCCAATCTCGCCAGGTAGAATTCTTGAAGTCTTGATATGTTCTGCCATGTCCGCCGAGAAGCACTTGAGATACCAGCACATCTGCTTGTGTGGAGTCCACATAGCGTTTGAACTCATTCCATTCAAATGTCGTGGCGGTATATCCATGAGCGACAATAATCACGGGCTTTAGTTTATCTTCTTCTGTAGGATTGGGTTTAGATTTTGAGATGAGGAATTGTTCAGGTGAATAGAGTGAAGGGTCGAAGAGAACATTTCCATCCAAGTCTGCATCGGTAATATTGGGTTCACCGCCGCATCCAATGAAAAAGACAGCAGCAAGGAGAATGAAGTATTTCATAATGAGAAGCTCCACATTAGTGAACATTGAACAAAGAGCGGGTAGACTGTTCCAATGCCTGAGGAACCATCACTGGTGATAAGATTATATCCAAGACCTGCTTGCACTTTCAATGGAATATCGAATGCATATCTCGCGCCTGCTTCGATGGAGAGTAGTGGCATGGATGCATCGATTTCATCAAAGAGAGAAGACTCATAATCAGCGAAGCAATATCCAGCATTAAGTCTAATGAGTGGAGATAGTGCAGATGGTGAGAAAACATAAGTGGAATGAAGGAGGATATTATCTTGAATGATGGCATTTGAGTTTAAGGCAGATCCAAATCTAGAAGACACATATGTAGCTCCAAAAGAGAGCTGATCATTCAATAGATTTTTTGGAGTAAACTCAAGTGTAATACCATTTTCATTATACATATTCCAGGATTGCTGAAGACGAAGACCGAAGGATAATTGTTCTTGATTAGCATGTGCTATTGAAAGAGAACACAGGAAAATAAAAAGGATGTTTTTCATTAAATATATCTTCAAAATGAATATCTAACACTCTATATAATTGACATTGCAATGAATGCAAAAAGCCTCAGTCTTTAAGGGACTGAGGCATATTGCGAAGAAGATAACCCGGCAACTACCTACTCTCCCACACACCTACGCATGCAGTACCATCGGCTCAACAGGGCTTAACTTC
>CANLII010000003.1 GCA_947491315.1 Ignavibacteria bacterium | reverse complement strand
AGCCTAAATAGTCTTTTCATGCGGTTCATAAGTACTCCCGATGAATTGTGTAATAATTAGTAAAATATTTGAAATGTATGTTTTCTAAAGTGTATTTGTGAACAGTCTTTACAAATGGTATTACCCAAAGACTAACTGTTCACGATATTTTTAAGTATCTAAATCCTTATCGGACAAAGATTTAAGCGTATTACTTTTATAATAAGCAATTTTACCTCGGAGAGCTTCAACCCACCAATAAACTAAAATAGGCAAAACAGTATATTCTGACAAGAAAAAAAAATCCACATCAGAATTGAAGTGTATTCAACTGTATTGATTCATGATTTGTAAAAAAATCACAATATCATACCTTAATCAGTAATAGATTCAACCAACAAGCACCATGCCAAGTCTATCTTATCCATGTTTAAAAGGACAGAAATCACATTTTCCAAGTCTTTTTGCATCATCCCTTCATTCACAGATTGTGAAATTTCAGGAATCTTACTACACTCCTCAATGACTTGCAGTGATTTTCCAGGTTCTTTATGGGGAATTTCTTTAATACCAGCCAATTTAGCCAATTGCGCACCAGTCAGAACATTGCTATGTTTTATGAATTCAGGTAATGCATCAATTCCTATTCCATTCCATTTTGGCTTAAATACTTCAAAAATGGCATTTCCATGTGCACGGCAATAATAATCATATCCCATTCTTGCTACAAGATCCAACTTTTGCGGATCGAGTTTTCCATCGCTGAATGCATGTTCTTCTGCATGAATCTTCACCACTTCAAGAAGCATGATATTTCCATTACCGCCTATTTCCCGCTTCAAGGCAATACTTTCAATCAATGTACACTCCATGTGAAATGGTGATTCCATAACCCTTGGAGCTTTTACTTTGTGAGAATCAATTGAGTGCAAACCTGATTTTTCAAATTCATTCACATCAGGTGAAAACTCACAGGAAGCTAGACTGATTTGTTCTGTCATGTGATAAGTGACCGCATTTATCGTGCATTCACCTGTTTCAATGATATTGGTATATGTATCTTTAATCTTGCCTGTTGCCGCAGAAATCGCTGGTCCGATGGCAATAATCGGTGGATTGGAAGCAAATGCATTAAAGAAACTATATGGCGCAAGATTAAGAATCCCATCTTTTGAAATCGTTGAAACAAGTGCAATTGGTCTTGGAGCCACACCACTCAGCAATAGTTGGTGCATGTCTCTTTTAGACACTTCACCCGGGATGAATTCAAGAAATTTCTTATTCATGGATGGACCGCCTCATTGGAGGATACATGAATGGCTCAATACTCTCGGATTTGCCGGTCTCTCGATCTATGGTTAAGACTACGCCACTCAATTTGGCATCATTTTCAGCCATTTCATATTTATGTGCAGTTTGCAGTAGGAGTCGTTTCAGTGCCACTTCCTTACTCATTCCAAGGACGGAATCATAGGGTCCTGTCATGCCAACATCTGAAATATATGCTGTACCTCGGGGCAAAATAGTTGCATCTGCTGTTTGAATATGGGTATGCGTACCTAACACAGCACTCACTCTGCCATCCAAATGCCAACCCATGGAAACTTTCTCGGCAGTTGCATCTGCATGGAAATCAACAATGATGATGGGAGTTCTCTCACGCAATTTCGCAATGGCATGATCTGCTCCACGGAATGGACAATCTATGCTTTGCATATAAGTTCTGCCTTGCAATTGTAAAACTCCAATCGCTGGTAGATGAGGCAATTCCAATATCGTCATCCCCTTCCCTGCATTTCCCGGAGGATAATTATATGGTCTTAATACCATGGGATTCGTTGCCAAAAGGGGTCTGGATTGCCAATTTTCCCATATATGATTTCCTGTTGTGATGACATGAGCACCCAAAGCAAATAATTCATTTGCTTCTTTCTCTGTAACACCTTTGCCATTACATATATTCTCTCCATTGAGAATAACAATATCTGCCTGATGTTTTTCAATGAAGCTTTTTAGGAATAATCGAATGGCATTCATGCCCGGATTACCGACAATATCACCAATGAAGAGTATGGTAAGTGTTTTAGACATAATGGAAAGTAAATAGTGAGACGCTGTAAATTACGGAATTGAATTTCATTACCATTCCAATTTCAATAAGTCGATATCTTTGCCAGACAAAGGAGCATAATAATTGACACATAGCATTTCAATTCTCTATCTATTGATAACTGCCATTCTGTGGAGCACCGGTGGCCTACTCATACAATCCATTGATGCACATCCATTTGCAATTGCGGGCGGAAGAAGCATCGTCGCAGGCTTACTACTATGGGTGTTTTTGAGAAAACCACGCTTCACTTTTTCCAGAACACAATTGGCAGGAGCTTTGTTCTATGCTCTGACTGTGATTTTATTTGTCCTTGCAAATAAGCTCACAAGCGCCGCAAATGCAATTTTTCTCCAATATACAGGACCAATATATGTTGCAATTTTCTCATGGATGTTCCTGAAAGAGAAAGTCACGAAGATTGATTGGATCGCAATCATTGCCGTAATCATTGGCATGTGCTTATTCTTCATTGATGAATTATCCCCAGATGGAATAGTAGGGAACTTCATTGCAATTCTTGCAGGCATGGCCTTTGCAGGACTCGCCATTTCACTTCGCATGCAAAAAGATGAATCACCTCTTGAATCCATTCTCCTTGGAAATATTCTCACAGGCATATTTGGATTTGCTTGGCTTTATCAATCAATGCCTCTACAACAGGATTCAATCATTGGACTTCTCCTTCTTGGCATTGTACAATTGGGGATACCATATATTCTCTATGCAAAAGCAATTCAACATGTAACTGCACTTGAATCTATACTTATTCCGGTATTGGAGCCACTACTCAATCCCCTTTGGATATTTCTGGCATCCGGCGAAATTCCCGGCAAAGGAGCATTTATCGGCGGTGCAATTGTTATGATAGCAATTGTAGGCAGAAGTCTATTGAATACAATGAGTAAAAAATGACGAAAGAAGAAAAAAGACTCATTGTCCAAGTGCATGAACAAACTTGCAAAGACGGCAAGGAGTATTATCGCGACCCCCTGACAGGAAATCTTGTTTTTACGAAAACAAAGCACCTTCGCAGAGGATATTGCTGTAAGAATCGATGCCGACATTGTCCTTATGGGTATAATACCGAAGCTTTATGATGGCTTGGAGAAGAAGTATCGACTTGATACCGTAAATTTGTAATAGACCATTACATTCAATCATTGAATATCTATGCGCCTTTTTTTACTGCTTTTCACATTTGCTCAGCTTATATGTCTCAACTTGAATGCACAATCAATCATTCGAGGTACGATAGCTGATAAATCAACCAAAAAACCTATTTCATCTGTAACGATTCGTGTGATGGGTACATATTATGGTGCTATCTCTGATGCAAATGGAGCATATTTCATCAAGAAAATTCCTGCCGGAAAAAACTACACATTGGAAATCACGAGGATTGGTTTTCGAACAATCAAAAAAACAGGAATTGCACTTGGGAAGAAAGATACGCTCGCATTGAATTTCACGATGGAAGAATCAAATATCGCACTCGACAAAGATGTCATCGTCATTGGTGAAAGACCTCTTGTGGATGTTGAGGAAACACAAAGTTTGCGTTCAGTAAATCGCGAAAATATTCAGCAAATGGTTGCAGAAAATGTGACTGATATCTTAACTCAGCAGACAGGTCTCATTTCTCAAAACAATGAAATTTTTATTCGTGGTGGCCGTGGCTATGAAGCCGCATATCTTCTTGATGGAGTTTCCATTCAAGATCCTCTTGCTGGAACTGGATTCGGATTGCAATTATCAGCTAATTCACTCCAAGAAGTGGAAGTGATCACAGGTGGATTTAATCCTGAATATGGTCAGTCAACAAGTGGGATCATCAATATCAAAACGCGTGAAGGAGCTTCCAAATATGAGGGTTCAGCAGCTCTACGCAGAGCATGGAGAATGTTTGAAAGAAGCGCAAGAGATCGCGATACAAATTCTACATTTCTGACAGATATTTTGGAATTGACTTTTTCCGGACCAGAACCCATTTCATCTCAATTACTACCTGCACTAGGAATTACATTACCTGGGAAAATTAGTTTTTTCACAAATTTTTATGGTAATGTTTCCGATGATCTCGTTCCAGAATTTGCCAGAGCACCAGTCAAGACTTCACTCTTTTCAAATGACTTTGCATTGAGACAAGATAATGCAATCAATATGATTGGTAAATTGACTTGGGCCTTTTCTCCCTCACTTCGGTTTACCTATACTCATACCAGAAACTTCGCATTGAATCGTAATACAAGAACAGTGCAAACCAATCTTGAATATGTGCTTCCAGATCCCGGGTATCAGTTCCCTTTTCAAAGTAATTTTGATGGAGCATTGTCTTATGCAACGATGCAAAAACTGCATTCGTTCACTATGTATCATTCACTCGGACCTTCAACTCTGTATGAAATCCGCGTATCAAATTTCTTTACCCATTTAAAAGTAGATGCAAACGGCAGATCATTCTCTGAATATAGAGAACCGCAAGACATTCCACAGATTCCAGCTGACTACTATGATACCGGTGATAGTACAAGACTGGGTATTATTCCTGGTGATGGTTTTTTTGATGCAGGAAATGGTTTCATCTGGCGCGAACATTATATGGATGAGTGGACCGTTCGCGGAGATCTCACAACATTAATTTCCGAAAAGAATAAAATCAAAACAGGTATTGAATTTCGCTTTCAAGAATTGCAACAAGCTGAAATATTTTCTCCTTGGCTTGGCCCACTTGGCTTGAACAATGACATCTTCAAAACCAATGCAACCGTTGGCGCACTCTATGCTCAGAACAATATCTCATTCAAGGGATTGATTCTCAATTATGGGATGCGATTGGATCTCTGGGCTCCCGGAGCATTAGTGGATAATGCAATCGAAAACGAGAATATTCCGACTATCACTAACAATCAAAGAAACTCCTATCGCGAAGGAACTTTCGGTATGTTCGGAAGAAGATGGAAAGCACGTCTGAGTCCACGTCTCGGCGTTTCTCATCCCATCACAGAAAATCAAATGTTGTTTTTCAGTTATGGTCATTTCAATAAACTTCCTCGTCCGCAATTTGTGTATGCAAAATTGTCACCACAAGCGGCAGGTTCATCATTTCAGCGCTATGGAAATCCTGATTTAAGTTTTGAAACAACCATTAGTTATGAATTGGGTATTCGCAATCAATTGACAGAAGATGATGTGCTCACGATCACGGCGTATTATAAAGACATTTTTGATTATGTGACATCGCGCAGAATACAGAATTTAAATCCTCGATTATTGGGTGGTTCATTTACCACATATATCAATGGTGACTATGCTCGTTCTCGTGGTCTTGAAATCGAGTATAAAAAACGTATTAGTGATTGGTTCACTGGTATGTTTTCAGGAACATATTCAGTTATAACCGGTAAATCCTCTTCTGCCGAACAAGCGGCTCTTGTTGACAGAGGTTTGACATCAGAAAGAATCACTGAAGATTATATGCCTTGGGACAGACCATTACAAATGAATGTCACCGCAAATTTCAGTGCGAGAAAAGGCAAACCATTCTTGGGAATTGACGGTCTGGATGAACTCAATGCATTTATTCGATTTTTCTATCAATCAGGAATGCGCTATACTCCACAAGTACCGGTGATTGATCCATCAACAGGCAAACAACAAGTGCTCGACAATGGAAGACCGGTTTATCGCATTGATGAACAAAGACCATTCGGCGCAATTGGCGATCCATGGTGGTGGATAGAATTAAATATTCAAAAAACACTTCGCATCGGTGGCGCACCGATTACTGTAACACTCGAAGTTATCAATCTCTTTGATACCAAAAATTCAACAATCTTGAATCCGGTCACAGGTAGATCATATGAATATGGTGATGCAACTCCACTTGGAATGAATGATCCATTATATCCCGATTTGCAATCACCACTTTCTCCGTATCAATTCAATCCTGCGCGTTATCTCACACGCAGAACTGTACGACTTGGTTTTTCCGCAGGATTTTAAAGTATGATTAACCATGCATCTATAGAATCAGCCTATCTACATTGCAAGCATGTGACATATCATCATGCAAAGACATTTTATTTTGCATCCATTTTTTTGGCAAAAGAAAAAAGAAAAGCATGCTATGCCGTATATGCTTTTTGTAGATATGTTGATGATTTGGTTGATAATGCACCCAAAGAATCTCTCATGCAAGATACCGTTCAGCTTGTTGAACAATGGAGATCTGCAATCAAGGATGTGTATGAAGGAAGATTGCAAGACTCATTGGATGAAGGAACACAGCTTGTCATGATGGCATGGGCTGATACACTTAATAGTTATAAGATTCCCGGCAATCTACCTGAAGAATTGATTGAAGGCGTTTTGATGGACACCTATCTCGATCGCTTCGATACATTTGATGAGCTCTATACTTATTGTTATAAAGTTGCTTCTGTTGTTGGGTTAATGACATCTGAAATTTTTCACTATTCAGATCCCGATGCCCTCAAGCACGCAATAGATCTTGGTATCGCAATGCAACTCACGAATATTTGTCGTGACATCGCAGAAGATGCGGATCGTGGCAGAGTGTATCTTCCTCAAGAAGAACTCAAGCGTTTCAATATATCTGAGACTGATATTCTTCAAAAGAAATTCACACCTGAATTTCAGCAGCTCATGAAATTTCAGGTAGAAAGAGCGAATGCATATTATGATAGCGCGGATATTGGCATTACTTATTTGGATGATGATAGCAAATTGACAGTGCAATTGATGAGTACGAATTATCGAAGAATTTTGAATAAACTCATTTCTATGAACTACAACCCTTTCATTGAAAGAGTACATCTCACATTCTCTGAAAAATTACTCGCCGTACCAAGAGCATATCTGCAAACTCTTTCTATGAAATCATGAATGTCATTAAACCATATCCATTGCGATCAGGTGCTATAATAGGCATCATTTCTCCGGCTTCACCTCAGAGAGATCCTGCTCGATTGGAAAGAGGAATTGCATACTTTGAATCGAAGGGATATACAGTTAAGATTGCTGAAAATGCGCTCAATTCCACAGCCGGCTATTTGGCAGGAAGCGATGAGGAGAGAATTACTGACATAGAATCAATGTTTTCAGATGATTCAATTGATGCTATCTTTTGCGCTCGTGGCGGTTATGGAACAACACGCATTCTTACTCAATTGAATTATGATATCATCAAATCGAATCCGAAAATATTTGTCGGATTCTCAGATACAACCGCTTTACAATCCGCCATATTCTCAAAGTCAGGACTCATCACTTTTTCCGGTGCGATGCCATCAGTTGATTTCGCTGATGAAGTTGACCCATTCACCGAGCAATCATTTTTCTCTGTATTGACACAAGATGTATCAGGACAAATGGTAATTGCAGACGAACCGAAAGTTTTTCAACTTGGTCAAGCGGAAGGAAGATTGATTTGTGGGAATCTTTGTCTTTTGGCAACTCTTTGTGGATCAGATTTTTTCCCTGATATGCATGATACACTTTTGATGATTGAAGATATTGGTGAGGAGCAATATCGCATTGATAGATTTCTTTCTCAATTGGAATTATCAGGTCATTTAAAAGCCACCAATGGTATATTGATTGGAGACTTCACACCTCCTTCCAATCCGGTTGCATCCGTACCTCAACGATCTTATGATGAAATTTTCTTGGACTATGCACATCGTTCAGGAAAACCAACTATGGGGAATTTTCTTTATGGGCATATCAATAGAAAGTTGACTCTACCATTCGGCATTCGCATGTCAATGGATACAGACAAAGGCAAGATTACTTTTTTGGAATCTCAGTTTGCTTGATTCAGGGGATAAAAGGTTTACTTAACCCTTTTTCGATATGCTCAAGATTGCGTAGTGCGGTTGAACTGATATGTTCATATTCTTTGTCGCATTGTATAAATACGACTTTCAATTGCGGGTACATTGTTTCCATGAATCGAAGTTGATTCACTTCATAATCCAGATCATCCCCATTTCTTAGTCCCTTCACTAAAGTCACAAATGCATATTGCGCATGCAAATCAATGAAATTGGTGAGTAGTCCGGAGAATTCGGCTACTTCATATGTTCTCAATATTTCAGAATTCCATTCTGTGAGTTGTATATCTTTTTCAGGATTAGATCCTCTGGCGATGATTACTTTGTCGAATATCTCAGAAGCTTTTTGAACAATGTTGAGATGTCCAAGATGGAATGGACTAAATGATCCGGCATAGATACCGATACTTGGTCGTAATTGCTGAAGATATTCAATGATCTCTGAAGATCGAGGTGACGATTGCAAATATGCAATTCGCTCATCACGAAGAATTGGGAAGGATATATCTTTAAAAGCGTGAGTCAATTGCGATTCATGCAGCAATCGTTTGACAATGCTTTCATCATTGCCTATAATAGCATCGAATTTTCTGAATCGATTATGGAGTTCTTGTTTCATTTATTGGCCAAAAACAATTCGGGGCAATACGCTTTGCATTACCCCGATTATATGTCAGATTGCTTCCACTATCACGGCGCTGGCTTCTCCGCCACCGATACATAATGTTGCTAAACCATATTTCTTGCCATGTCTTTTCAAAGCATGCAGCAATGTTGTGAGCACTCTTGCTCCGGATGCACCAATGGGATGTCCAAGAGCGATTGCACCGCCATGCACATTCATCTTTTCTATAGGAATGCCGAGTGTGCCTTTTGCGGCTAGAGCTGTAACAGCAAATGCTTCATTCACTTCAAATAAATCAATATCATCTATGCTCATTCCTGCTTTATTCAATACGCTTTGAATCGCACTGATGGGAGCAATATTAAAATCTTGTGGTTTTTGTGCAAATGATGCCTGTGCAATAATTTTTGCGATGGGTTTCAATTGATGTTTCTGAACTGCTTCCTCTGATGCTACGATGATTGCAGCCGCGCCATCATCAATAGAACTTGCATTTGCGGCAGTGATGGTACCATCTTTTGTGAAAACAGGCTTTAGTGATGGAATCTTATCGAATTTCACTTTGCCGGGTTCTTCATCCTCGGTGATTGTGATATTTCCTTTTTTATCTTCTATCACGACAGGAGTAATTTCATCGGCAAATGCGCCGGACTTTTGCGCAGCGATTGCTCTGGTATAACTCATGATTGCATATTCATCCTGCATGGATCTGTCAATTGAACAGTCGATTGCACATTGTTCGGCAAAATTACCCATCGGAGCAAGTGCATATGCATCTGTCAAACCATCGAAGGCCATGGAATCAATGACTTGGCCATTACCATAACGATATCCTGTTCTACCTTTTGGAAGCAGATAAGGAGCATTTGTCATAGATTCTTGTCCACCCGCAACCACGATTTCAGCATCTCCGCAACGAATTGCTTGATCGGCCAGCATAACAGATTTCAAGCCACTTCCGCACACTTTATTGATGGTAAGACATGGCACGCTATTGGGTATTCCCGCGCCCAAAGCGGCTTGTCTTGCAGGAGCTTGACCAACACCCGCAGTGAGCACATTACCCATGATCACTTCACTCACTTGATCGGGAGCGATGCCGGCTTTTTCCAAAGCTGATTTAATTGCGATTGCGCCCAATTGTGGTGCGCTGAATCCTGAAAGCGAGCCAAGAAAAGCCCCAACCGGGGTTCTTTGTGCTGAAATGATATATGAATGTGCCATGTTGTTTTTTGAATATGGTGAATATTATTTTGCGATGGACATACTTCGTCTTTCTCTGATAACCACAACTTTGATTTGACCGGGATATTCCATGTCATTCTCAATCTGAGCAGCAAGATCATGCGCGATTTGATCGGCTCTCAAATCATCGACTCTTTCGGGTTCAACAATAACGCGAACTTCACGACCTGCCTGAATTGCATAGGTTTTTGTAACGCCATCGAATGCAGTTGCCAATTCTTCGAGTTTTTCCAAACGCTTCACATAATTTTCAACTGATTCACGGCGTGCACCAGGACGAGCACCACTAATGCTGTCAGAAGCTTGAACGATGACGGCAATCGCACTTTCCATTTCAATATCTTCATGGTGAGCGCCGATGGCATTGCAAACAACCGGATCTTCTTTGTATTTCTTTGCCAAGTCGAAACCAAGCATAGCATGTGGTCCTTCAATATTGCGATCAACGCATTTACCAACATCATGCAAAAGACCAGCTCTCTTGGCTTTATGAACATCAAGACCCAATTCCACTGCCATTATACCGCAGAGATAACCAACTTCGATTGAATGATGAAGAAGATTCTGTCCATAGCTCGAGCGATATTTCATCTTACCGATATGTCTGATCAATTCAGGATGCATATTCGGAATATTGAGTTCCATAAGTGCGGATTCACCGACGCGAATAATTTCTTCTTCCAGTTCTTTTCGTGCTTTATCAACCACTTCTTCAATGCGAGCCGGATGAATTCTACCATCGGACATCAAGCGTTCGAGAGCAACTCTTGCCACTTCTCTTCTAAATGGATCAAACCCAGAAATAACAACTGCTTCAGGCGTATCATCAATAATCAAATCGATGCCTGTAGCCGCTTCGAATGCACGGATATTTCGACCTTCACGACCGATGATTCTACCTTTCATTTCATCGCTTGCAAGATTCACGACAGAAACTGTTGTTTCTACGCAATGATCCGAAGCTGTTCTTTGAATTGCTTGAATGACCAATTTCTGAGCTTCTTTATGAGCATTGATCTTGGCTTCATCACGAATGTCTTTGATTTTTTGAGCAGATTCAAGTTTTGCATCATCTACCATGTTTTCAATGAGGAATTTCTTAGCATCCTCACGGGACATTCCTGTAATGCGTTCAAGTCGAAGAGTTTGTTCTTCGAGCAATGAATCAATTTTTTTTGCTTTGTCTCTTGATGATTGCTCTTTCTTTCGGACATCTTCTTCTCTGTCGGAGAATGTTTGTTCTGCCTGTTGAATATTCTTTTCTTTTCTCGTAATCAGTTCAAGCTTATTCTCAATTGCTTCTTCGCGTTGAGATATTTGATGTTCAAGTTGCTTGATTTGCTTGCGTCTGTCTTGAGTTTCGGCCTCGAATTCTTGTCTGCTTTTATGCCATTCTTCTTTCACTTCCAGAAGCTTTTCTTTTTTCAGAGCAGATGCTTCTTTGCCTGCTTCTTCGATGATGAGTTTTTTTCTTCCTTCAGCTTCTTCGATCTTCGTTTTGGCCACTCTGCTTCCCACAAAATATGCGAGTACAAAGCCAACCACGAAGCCAACAATGCTGAGAGCAATGATGTTTATTTGATCCATGATATTATTAACCTTTATCTATCAATTCATGCCGAAGCATATGAAAATGGATTTGATGCTAGTACATCTCTTCCGATTTATTTTGATTCTCACTGGTAAAATGCCGCCTCATACTTTCACAGTATCCCGAGATACATTGCCGAAGACGAGATGAAAGAACTCTCTTCACACACGGTGGGTATCATCCTTCATATATTTTACGTCCACTGAATCTTCATGGTGCATTCCGCAGGAACGCGAAGATTACGGTTTCCCGTTGAGGCCTGTAATTTATATCAAGAGTCTGATTCCCTATGATTTGATTTATAAGTTCTTTATTATGACGTGTGACAAAAAAGTATGAAGCGGTTTTGTCTTGTTCATCACTTTCTCAATTGCTCTCGGAGAAATGTTGCCATATTCTCCAATTCAGATGAAAGCAATAGTGATTCTTTTTCAAGTGTTTCTTCCGCAGAAATCTTTTGTTCAGCCAGATTAAGTGCCACAACAATAGCCTGCATTTGTGTTGATTGGTCCATCATGCCTATTTGCAAAGCACGAATTTGATCATCCACTTCTTTGGCTGCTCGGACAAGCTTTTGCTCATCATCACCCCTCAAAGTGAATTCTTTGCCACCAATGGTGACCTTTACTTGTGTTGACATGTTCATACTCTTTATGCTATTATTTCAATGAGCGAGAATAGCGTTCTAGGAATGCTTTCTCACCCTCGGTCAAACTATCGTATTGCTGATCATGAATCTTCTCCAAAATAATATTGAGAATAGTTTCATCATCAGTGTCCTCATCAAAGAGATGCGATTCTTGAATCACTTCCCTTTGTTCAATCATGATATTGATTAAAGCTCTTTCATCTTTACGAATCGGTTGCGTTACAATTGGAACATAGGTTGGAACAGTACGTTTTGATGCTTCAACTTCCTTTCCTGCCAATCGTACATGCGACCACATCAAACCGGTCAATAACCCAATCAAAATACCTGAGCCGGATTGTAAAGAATAGCTGTACATATACATCATGTCGCCAATGAACATCGATATTGCAAGAAAGACAAATCCAAAACCGATAGTCAATGTTGAAATGATCGAGATACGCAATTTTGCAAGTACCGGTACAGAAATGGCTGGTGATCTTACCATGGTCATCGCCAAAGATGCGCTATATAACATGCCAAAAAGTCCTGCACCGAGCGGTGGACATTCAACAGGCATTACTGCATAGACAAGCCCGGTGATGATGGCACCGATCAAAAAACCGAGAGGAAAAACACCGTCATGGGTCAAATGTTCGGTTTCTTTCCCCAACCAATAATAGATCGGCAATCCAAGAAAAGCCAGCCAAGGTGAATCAATTGCAAAGACATGAGTCAATACACGCCACCATTCATTTCCCTCAACAACTTTGTCGGGAATGAGTGTACATTGGTTAGCAAGATCACTCGCAATGATTTGAACGATAAAGAACAGAGTCATCACAGAGAGAACATGCACCATTTTGAATGATGTATGTGTACTCTTTGCAAGCATGATTATGAGAGACCTGCAATCAATCGTTCAACATCAGCCATCGTGACATTTTCATGATAATCTTCATTGATTACAATCATGGGCGCGCCACCACATGCTCCCATACATTCCACTTCTTCTAAAGAAATCTTTCCGTCCGCTGTTCTTTCATTGTGGCCAATACCATATGTGGTACATAATTCTTGATAGATTTCCTCACCGCCTCTGAGCATGCAAGAGACATTGGTGCAAACCTGTACATGAAATTTGCCCATGGGCTTTTTGAAATACATGGTATAAAATGTGGCTACTCCTTTCACATGCGCAAAAGGAAGATTCATGACATCACCGACCATTCGCATGACATCTTCGGACAACCAGCCAAATTTTTTCTGGGCCATCCAAAGCACAGGCATGATTGCCGCCTTGGATTCTGGATATTGAGCTTTCAACCTTTCAATCTCATTAAGCTCTTCCTGTGTAAACGCAATCTCTTGTGACATATAGTTTTCTAGTTTATTCTAAGATGTTTAGTCATGGCAAAAATACAAAACATCAGGCACTTTTTTAAGACAGATTTCACCCAAAACAAGAAAGCCGTCATATTGGGTAATATGACGGCTTCTATGGAAGATGGCAATTTTATCGAATGATAACCAATGGAATCATAATTGACTGCTTTGAAGCACCATCAATTTTTATTTGATATTGTCCGATTGGGAATTGCCCAGTTGAAATCACAGCACTTTGTTTTCCGGCTGAGATATCTGATTTGATGAATGAAGTCATGGTTCTTCCGAGAGCATCCATCACTGAAATCGATACAGGCATAGAGGATTCGGCATTGAATTCCACAAAAGCCATGTCGGATGCAGGATTGGGCATGACTCTATTTGAAGATTCATGTTGTTCATTCACCGAAGATGCACCGAGCAGAAGCCAATCATATGTTCTGGACATGATTTGAGTTTTTTTGTTCTGATTACTCAATCCATCGAGTCCGAAGCCAAAAATCACCAATCTGGATGATCCATTTTCCCAACGAATTGCTCCGATATCTGATGGTTCTGCATCATAAGTGAATATTGGTATGGCACTGCTACCTTGTTTGATCGAGAATACATCAGTGAATCGAGTAAATGGCGTAAGTGCAGGATCCTCAAAGTATTCATTCAATGTAACATTGATGTCACGGCTGATATAATCTCCGGCTTGGCCTTTGATTTGAACGGGATAAGCCATGAGAATATCACCGGAATTTTTGTCTTCTTCGAATCTTTTGACGGGCGATCCGGATTTTACTGAAATTCCCAAAGTTTGATCGAGAAATGTTTTCATCGATTCATTATTTGATTTCATAATGGATGAAAGTTCTTGTTCGGATGCGATGAAGACTTTCTTTCCATTTTGCAACATTGTCCCGATGCTATTGAGGAATTCCGAATTATTTGCAATCATGCCTGCATTTTCATTATCCACTGAAATGATAGCCATATCAAATGTTTGTGGTGGATATCCTGCCAAGACATCGGCATCCATTGGAATCATAGCTGTTGATTTTGGACGCATTGCTTCAAGATCTTGCATATAGAGTGCATTCATTCTTGGATGTGCTCCATAGACCACATGCTTGATGGATGGTGACAAAGAATATACCTTTGCTTTGACTGATTTTGTGAATACATTCTCACCTGAAACCACTGCATTCACGACAATCTTTGCAAAACCGGGAACATCAGTGCTATTGAGCATTACGGAGATATTGCTTGATGCACCTGGTTCGAGATTCTCTTGAGCTTTGGAAACACTTGCCTTCCACCCTTGAGGTATAATGGAAGCCGCTTCATCAATCTCATAAGAAACTTGTACGGGAGTTGCATTCTTGTTCTTTATGGAAATACTTGAATTGCTAGTCCCATCGGGATTGGCTGATTGAAATTGGTCAGCAACAACTGTTTCCAATACTGCAGGTGATTTCAGGAGTCCAACTTGATGTGCATTCAAGATCTCTCTTGCATTGGCATTCGCGCCATGTTTTTGAACAGCTCCGATCAAAAGAAAATTTCCCGCATTGAATTCTTCAGGGACAGTATAGGTAAATGAGGCTGTATATTTTTCACCGGTACTTGTTATTGCGGGGATACTGTTTTTGATTCCCCAAACTCCGCCAGGATATGCTCTCACCACCGAACGATGATTATATCCTTTAATAACCGAAGGCTTTTCATAATAAGGATGACCTTTAAATGAGGCATTGCCACTGATATAATTACTTTGATCATATCCCTGACCTGTTCCTGTTACATCATCTTCAATCACCATGAGATTCAAGCGTAAATCACCACTCATTGATTTCACGAATGTGGCTTCAACATCTGCTTTCATGATTCTTGTTGCTTTGTCATACGATACATTCACGACTTTTATATCGATATCACTTCCTTTGGTCATTTGCTTGAGTACATACTCGCGCCATTTTTCACGACTGGTCCCAACTGTTGCTTCACCGGGAAATACCATGCGATCGACGCTTCCACTCGGATAAAATGGAACCATTGACTTCAGAGAATCAAATACTTTTTCAATTTCCATATCATCGCCTTGATGCACTTTGACACCAATCACTTGATCAGGGAATTCCTTGATAAGTTCATCCATCACAACGCTACCATCAACACACCATCCGCACCATGCGCCGGTATATTGTTCAAGCAAAACTCTCTTGATTGGCTGCTGAGCAATGAGATTAATGCTTAATCCCAAGCCAAGAAAGAGAATGAACATTACATGAGTACACACACGATTCATAAAATCTCCAAATAAATAGGGGTAAGACCAGTCACAAACTATAAAAAAAAATGGGATTGCAAACCATATGCAATCCCATTGAATATCATAAGGTTATGATTATCTGTTGATCATTACCGGAATTGAGCGCATAGAGCCATTTGAACCGGTCAAAGTGAGTCTATATGCTCCTGGGTTCAAGCCTGCATTTTGCAATGCATAGCTATTCATGCCTTGAGCAATATTGATAGAACCGCTGGTTTGAACCACTCTGCCGAGCATGTCGATCAAGTTCAATGTCACTGATTGCTCTGTTGCATCATTCATTGTGAAATGAACGGCAGCAGAACCTGAGAATGGATTTGGTTGAACCATGAATGAAAGATCAGAATTTTTCTCATCTACAGAGGAAGCAGAACCAAAAAGCCATGTATAAGCTCTGCTCATCAATGTATTTTTCACTTCTTCATCTGTTATACCATCCATATCGAATGTATACATCACGAGCTTGCCTTCGCCATCTTGCCAGCGAATACCGGCCACATTATCAATATTCTCGTCCAAATACAATGAAGGAACAGATTTACTATCAGGATTTACAGACAGTGCATCTGTGAAATAGATAAATGGATCTGTATTGACATTGACAATTTCATTCGCCAAGTAATTGATTCCATCTCCGATGACATCATCTTTTATGCCAGTCAATTGGAATGGAATTGAACCTGTAATCTGGCCATTTGCATTTGTTTGCAAGCGAAGTACAGGATCGTCAATGACATTCACACCCAATTTAGTATTGAAGAATGCTTTTGTTTCAGTTGTTGCGGAAGTTGACTTCGCACCGTTAAATGCTTCAAGTCCACCAGCGATGAACACTTTTTTACCGGCATCGAGCATTGAACTGACTTGTGAGATAATCGCAGGATTTGTACCCAATGCGCCTCTTGATCCATAATGAACCGCAATGATTGCTGCATCGAATGAACTTGCAGGATACATTTCCATGAAACCTGCATTCAAAGGTAGATCAATTGATTTCGAAGCAAAATCACCACCACGATTTTTGAGTGGCTGTCCATAGTGATCATCCATGCGTGGATGTGCACCATAAATCGCATACTTCATGCCGGGTGTCATATTGTACACATTGCCTTTGCTAACACGACCAATCACATTTTCATCTTCAGGAATTGCTTCAACTGAAATAATGGCATAACCTTGATTATTTGCAGTGGTCAAAGTAACATTTGCAGTTGCTGTACCATTTGCAGGAAGATTTACTGATGAAGGTTCTACTTTTGCAGTCCAACCTTCTGGCATCAATGAATTCTCAGTATCGATGCTCAATGATATATTGGATGCTATACTTGTGAGATTTTTTACGGTGATTTGTGTGCTTCCATTTGCTCCTTGAGCCACTAACATCGCAGGTTTTTCAACGGTTGTTTCAGTCTTAACAATTGCTTTGGTCAAACCAATTTCATTGGCATTGAGCATTTGCTTAGCATTTGATGCTGTTCCAAACTTCTGAACTGTACCAACAAGCGTGACATTTTCAGGCTTATAGGAAGCAGGCAAAGTATAGCTGAATGATGCTTTATATGGTGTTCCTGTTTGTGCAACACCAGGAATAATTCCTCTTACACCCCATACACCGCCTGCATATGAACGAACAACTGACCGGTGCTTATATCCTGTAATGGTAGCAGGTTTTGCATAATATGGATGTCCGGCAAAACTTGGATTATTTGCTATGAAATTTTTCTGATCATAGGCCGCACCTGTGCCGGTCACATTATCTTCTACCACAATTAGGTTGATTCTCAAATCACCTGAGACAGATTTTACGAAATTCGCTGTCACATCAGCTGTGATCTTGCGTGTTACCGCATCATAATTGACATTTGTGATTTCAACGCCGACCTCAGCATCCAGAGCCAATTGTTGGCGTACAAAATTAGACCAAAGACTTCTACTAATGCCAACTGTTTGCTGACCGCTAAATAATTTACGATCTATCGCACCACTGGGATAACCTGCAACGAAAGAGCGAAGAGTATCTGCCATAACCTTAGGAATCTCCATTCCATCGCCTTGATGTACTTTCACCGCAATCAATTGGTTGGGATATTCGGCCATAAGATTGTCAATAACAACTGAGCCATCAACGCACCAACCGCACCATGCACCAGTGAATTGCTCAACAAAAACACGCTTAACAGGGCCTTGTCCAAACGCTGCCGGCAGCATCACAACCGACAAAAAAGAGGATACCACGATAAGTCGTAATAAATTTTTCATCAAAAATCTCCGATTAAAGAATTGTTATTGTAATATAATACAAACTACAAAAAAAAATGGGATGACCCAATATGGATCATCCCATCTAACTAAATATCTAACAATTTTAGCGATTAATCATTAATGGCAATTGAACGCCTGAACCGCCCATTGTGCGAGTAATCATGCGATATGCACCTGCAGGCAATTGAGCTGCATTAAATGAAAGTGCATGTGCACCTGGTTGAGTCATTCCTGAGAACAATGAAGCAACTTCGCGGCCCATAGCATCAACAACTGTGATTGTTACAAATTTCTCTGTTTGACCATTCACTGTATAATTGACAACTGCCATATCGCTCATTGGATTAGGATTGATTGCCAATGAAAGTTCTGCATTTGAACCTTCAGCAATATCTTCTGCTGATGCCGCTGTACCTGTCATGAGCCAATCAATGCAACGCTTGAAGAATTCATTTCCAACTGCTGCAGTTCCGATTGATTCAATACCAAATGAAGAATATACCATGCGATTGCCATCCAATTCAATACGTGCTGTTGCAAGTTCAGATTGGATATTGTCATAGTACAATACAGGCTTTGCAACTGCAGGATTTGAAATTGTGAAAGCATCTGTATTCAATGAATAACTTTGATTTGCAATTGAACCTTGTTGATTACAATTGATCAATGCACCATTATTCAATCTATTACCGATAACATCACCAGTTACGCCACGAACACTGAATGGGTTCAAAGTATTACCGCTGAAGCGGATTTTTGTTCTGTCATAGGAAAGACCAATTGCATTGTAAAAGTCTTGCACTTCTTGCATTTGACCATCTGCAATATTATTAACAGCATCATAAGCCCATTGCATAGCTTGAGGAGCAATGATCATCACTTTGCGATTGAGCGATAAAGCAACTTCAATTGTATTTAAAGGATTTGCATAATTATATTCATCAGGAAGTTTCAATGGATTTGTACCAATTGGGAAAACCATTGCTTGAACTTCTTCCATTTCAGTTGAATATGCTTCTAATAATTGAGAATTATATGGGAACACAACCGCATCAGCTTTCAAAGATGCTGACATTGCATTATAATAATTCGGTGTTGCGAAGGTTGAGAATCCTGAAAATGTAACAATCTTTGGTTTCTCTGAAAGTACAGCAAAGACTGCATTGGAAGCCAAATTAAATCTGTCTGTATAACCAGGAACACCTTTAACACCAACAATCACATAAGCAGCATTTGCAGGGGCACTTACTTCAACATTCACAGCAATTGAACCACCAGCAGGAACATCTACGGAAGTAGGTGTCACTGTTGCTGTCCAACCTGTGGGAAGTGGATATGCATCTTTATCGATTGAAAGATTGACAGTCATGTCAGTTTCGGAAGGATTGTTCACATTCACAACTTGTGTGATTGTTCCGCTTCGTGGAATTGTATTAAGGAAACTGTCCATAGTAAAATTTGCAAAGCCATCTTCTTTAGCATTCGATTCACCTTGAAGAATTTCTTTTGAATCTTCATCTTGAACGAAAGCAACAACATAAAGCATTGATGGATCCAATGCATATTGACCTGTTGTTGGAATATTAAATGAGTAATTAAATGACTTTGAGCCGCCTGCAGGAATATCAAGATCTTCGCCATTGAGATTTGGCAACATCTTTCTCATAATATCAAAGAATTCTTTTTCGCCATTTGTACCGGCATTTGCATAATAACGGAAACGCTCATTGATCACAACGCGCAATTTATTTGCACCAGACAATGCTTGTGAAGAAGCGACCGTGACTTTCACATTCATTGTATTGCCATTGCGTGTTTCTTCAATTGTCAATGTGATTGGTGACATTGTTCCACGAATTTGCTCAACAACTTGTTGCATTGCTGTTGAATCAGCTGGTGCACCATTATAATAATTTTCTGAGGACTTTTCCAAGATGGAACCATTCACAGTTGCACAAGGAACACCGATATTCTGGATTCCATAATATCTGATTCTGTTGTTATGCATACTGGAATCAGCGGCATTCATGATATCTCTACCAGGGAACCATGCCTGAATCTTAATAGGAATGACCATGTCTTTGTTGTTTTCAACATATGCCTGAAATCTTGGATTTTGACTAGCGCAAGGACCGCAGCTCGCATTCGTACCTTCTTCGATAACCACCATCCTGGGTGAATCTGCCTTTGCGGGCATCAAGGATAAGGTCATCATTGCGATCATCATCGCAAAACGGATCATGTGTTTCATGATAATACCTTCATTATGAAATAGGGAAAATAAAATTTACTTTTTTTGATTCTGGATTTTGAAGTCAAAAATAGAGAAAAAGCTGCGTCTTTTTGTCATACTTGAGACAATTAACGGAGTATTTATCCTACTTTTTTCAGCTTCTTTTTTTCAAGACAGATGAATCGAAGAGAAAGACAAGATAGAAACAAGAAAGTCACAATCTTGCAATTCATCAATATATCGTTCCATCTGCCTGATGTTTTGACCTTTTTTCTTCAATTTTCGCCAATTTTTCAGTCACTGCCTTCGCAATTGAGATTCCTCTTGAATTTGCATAATTATGCAAAGCAATGAATACATCAGCAACTTCGGATTCGACAGCATCAGAGTCTATTTCTTTACCCTTCCAAAGCTTTTTTTCCAAATTCGCCAATTCACCTGCTTCGCCGCAGAGTTCCAAACAAAAGAATTCGGGAGTTCTTGCTATGAAATGCTGGTCTTGATACTCTCTAAAAGCACTTTGTATATGAGCGCCTTGTAATTCTATGACATTAATGAGAGATTTCGCTTCTTCGACCATGATTTACCTTTTGCTCTTTTGTTCTTTTTCAGGTTCTTCCGCAAACATTGCCTTCTCTGTATCAATAACATATTGCACCCAGCGAGCATTATCAGGCTTTCCAATCTTATAAAATGAGTGCATCATCAATGCTCCGATGCGATTACGAATGGA
This sequence comes from Ignavibacteria bacterium, assembly GCA_947491315.1. Lineage (GTDB taxonomy): Bacteria > Bacteroidota > Ignavibacteria > Kapaibacteriales > UBA961 > UBA961. The sequence goes on along the minus strand of CANLII010000003.1, from coordinate 139,804 downwards.
ATCTCTTTCCGATTCATTGCGCACTTGCAACCAGGCATGTTGTTCAAAATATGGATACAGTTGTTCCAATACTTTTTTGGGTTTTTCAGCAGTATCAGCCGCCAGATTATTGAGGACGCGAGTTAATCTACCGGCAGGATCAATATTCTTTTTGGCATGCGAAGTGTCTTTTTTCGCCATGAAGGCATTGAATCGTTCGATTTTGTTCTTCAATTTCTTAACTGATGCGGAATCACTGAAATTATACACTTTGAACCGAATTCCTGTTTCTGGTCTAACCCTTACGGTAATTGAAGCGGCATCTTTCGGGAATCCGGCATTATTCAAATCATAGACCAGTCCTTTTATTCCTTCAGTGCTGAGATTAGATTTCATGAGAGTGAGTCCGCCACGAATGAGCAAATCGCCCATGATTCCATCTGCTTTGTGGAAATGCCTTAAAATCATTTGTCGGATATATTGACCTTGATTGAAACAGCGCTGATAATCATCTCCACCAAGTCCTGTTCTTGATCTCAGCACTTGTAATGTGGACTTGCTGTCTCGGTGACCAAATAATTCAATCAACCCCATTGCCTGTGAAAATCCGAGTTGAATCCAATAATTCACCGGACCGACTTTGGCAATCCTTCCTGCTTCACGCAAATATGTTTTTATGCCTCTGGTTGCATGGACTATGGTCAATTTATTCTGCGATGAGTCCTTCATGCCCGCATCAGCAGGAGTATCTCGAGGAATAGATACAATTTCGATATATCCACTATCCGGTACAATGGAAAGTATATGATTTGCATCCGCTCTTTTAGATACAGTGCCCATTCGAGCATCAACTCCTATCACCGCAATATTGATACGCCTAGCAGATGAAGGAATAGTTTTTAATGAATCCTTTTGATACAAGTACCCTGCTTCATTGGAAGCATTTTGCTTGATGAAGGATGAATCATTCAAGAATTCTGATTCAGCGATTGACAATTGCTCTTCATATTGTTTTGTTTCAATCGTATCAAGTTCTTTGAAAGTGGAATCAGCCTCTGTAATAACTGCACTTTTCAGTGGTTTAGGTTTTTCCAGCAAATGAATGGTCAGCCATGCTCCCAAAAAGAAAATGAGGACAACGAGGACAATTCCTAATCTTTTTGCTAAATTCATGTGTAAAATTGTGTAGGGTTAAGCCCGATGAAAGGGTAAATCTTCATTCAATAATTCGTTTTGCCCCATCTTTTACTATTTTTTCATGGGGCTACAATGTTACGAAATACTTGTCAAATCACCTAACAGTACAATGCAGCGTAAAACCTTGTCATATTTACTCCTTGTCATCATTGGCACAGTTTCAATCACACTGGCCATATCGGCATTGACTTCTCAACTGAATTCGAAATTCTGGGTAATGAATTCAAAGCCGGATAGTACTTCCTCAGTCAAAACACTGGATAGTACTGTCAAAAACCCAATAACAAAACAAGCAGACAAAGAAATCAATACAGGGTATATCTTCGATCATTTGATTGAAGAAATGATCAAAAGAGACTATCACACTTTGCCAATCGGTGAATGCATGGGGAAAATTGGTAGCATGATGATTGGCGCAAGATATGTAGGCGGCACATTGGAGCTCATGCCCGAGCGATGCATCATGGATTTAACAGGACTTGATTGCGTGACTTTTTTTGAGAATACATTGAATATCTCGAGAACCGCAAAAATAAAGCAATATGAAATTACACAAAACCCGAATTCCATTACCTTTCGTGATATTTTGGATCAGATTGAATATACCCGATACCGTGGTGGCAATATGGATGGATACACTTCCCGATTGCACTATACTTCTGAATGGATTTTAGATAATGTAAAAAAAGGGGTTGTAAAAGATGTAACGAAAGAATTAGGTGGTAAACCTTTCCCAGTAAATATTGGATTTATGAGTGCCAATCCTCAATACTATCCACAATTGGTGGCTGAACCAACATTGGTAAGAAAAATTAAAGGCATTGAAAATGAAATAAATGCGCAAAAACATTGGTATATCCCCAATGCACAAGTCAAAGATATTGAAAGCAAATTGCAAACTGGGGATATCATTGCCATTGCAACAAATAAGTCCGGATTGGATTATTCTCATACAGGCATGATCATCAAAAACGCAAAAGGGATGGCCTTATTCATCCATGCCTCTTCTGCGAAAAAAAGAGTCTATCTGGATAAACGAATATCTACTTATCTCTCGGAATCTTCAACAAGCATTGGAATTTCAGTGCTTCGCCCTCAAGATCCCAATCAAGAGTCAGAAGAAGTCATTGAGAATCCTGATTCAGAATAATTTATGCCTTGCTTATCCCCATAAAATAACCTATGTTTGTTTCCTTATCGCGGGGTAGAGCAGTTGGTAGCTCGTCGGGCTCATAACCCGAAGGTCGTAGGTTCAAGTCCTGCCCCCGCTACTTAAGTCCTTTGTAATCAATGAATTACAAAGGACTTTCTTTTTTTGTGTGACAAATAAGTCGCAGTCTGCCATGAATTTCAAGTCTTGCCCTTATTTTTTACTGAACTGCTTTCAATTTGTAAAGCAAACCGAATATGTTTAGAAATTTATTTCTCAGTTCTTCAACTCATTTTTCTACTATTCCTCCTGTCTATACTGATATACATATTTCGCTTTTCTAACCCACTTAAATCTATCTACAGTTGCCATATAGCACCTAATTGGAATCTAAATTTTCCAAAATACACAGCTACTTATTTGAACAAGATATTATGGTCATATTTCAACAATCAGGCAGAATATATATGCACCAACTCCAAAAAACTCTATCTAATTAACTTCCCTGTTAAATAGTGATCGATACTTTTGTAAGATTAGTAACCAATAACTAAAATGCTTTTAAGTGGCAAATTCATTCTGTCACTGACATACAGAGTTTCAAAAAATTTTACTACCGTTTCGAAGTCTTTATTTGTGACATCGCCTACGTGATATTCATTCAGAACAGCAATTACTAACACATCAATATCTGGAATCACACAAGCCTCAAACAAGTCTTTTAGAAACTGATTATTAGCTACGCCCCTGCCTGCTTCAATCTCAATAATTGTTTTTGTTTCATTGTGATAAGTGTCCACATCAAACGATTTATCGTAAGATCCATTTAAACCAAAAATGGACAGGTACTTTTATTAAATTCTCTTTCTTTTTTCCAGTTTCTACTTCAAATCCCAAACTACTCAAATCATCTGCCAATATGCTCAAAACTTTATCACTTCTTAAGTGTTTACCTTTTGCCTTGCAAATGTCATTTTGCTTTTCGGTAAAAACACAAACCACCTCAACTAACTCCTGTGATATTTTTTGAGATCTTGGAAATAACTGAAACTTAATTGGCATAGATTTCTCTTGAATAGTGTTATAATAATTTTTTAGACATTTAAAGAGACTGAACTCATACAATCAGTTAATGATCATTAATTATTACTGGTACTATTTTCGGGGGAGCGTACAACCACTCTATCAACCCTTACTGCTCATATCTCTTCAACCTAATCACATATCCATTGATCCATCTACTATTCTGCTCGTCATAATACGCAGGACTATAGGAATAAGCCATGACACCCAGACTTGGCAGATAGTGATCAATGCTTTGGATTTCTCCTGAATTTTCCACTCTACCCGAATATGTTGTTTGATACTTCAATCGTGAACGGAATTTCCTTCCACTTACTTTTATAGTATCAAGTGTATATAATTCATCACCATAATATGAATGTATATACACATATTCAAGTATTCCTCTTTTTCCTTGACCAAGATCAATGTATGCTGAAATAGTATCCTTTGTTTCGGCTAAAGTGCTTACGGGAATTTTCATCCATACAGTTGAATTACGCAAAGTCATTCTTTGTTGTAAATCTTGATCTTCGTCAACATGATAGAATTCAAGATAACTTGTATCGCGATATTGATTCCGCAGCACATAAACGTTAGACTTTCCGAACAGGATGGTATCCGCACTCACCACTACACTTGAATACTCAACAGTTGATCCCGGAACACGATCATTGTAACGATCGATTTCATATGATTCAAAATAGAAAGTACTTCCCTTTATTGGAAATTTAACTCGCATAGATTCAGGACCCAACACACTTCCGCCATTACAGCTCCAAAGAAAAAGACCCAACAAGATGCTTGTAATTACTCGCATTATTTACCCAGATTTTATACCACAATTCTCTTGACAATATACTATTTTACTCTATCAAAATGTGATCAATAGCGGTAAATTCCCAGTAGTTTCAATTCATTACTATATGTAGGGTATATATCAATGGCAAAACCTTCACAATTACTACTCATTTTACTTCTTTTTACGACTTCGCTTCAATGCAGTCCTGAAAAAAACAATGAGCATGTACAACAGAAATCTAGTCCAGTTATTGATAAAGAAAAGTCCAAAGATATCATCATCACTGCTGTTGGCGATATCATGATGGGTACAAATTATCCCAGTGAATCATCTATGCCACCGAAAGATGCATTTCTTTTACGACCCGTAACTGAAGCATTAAAAAAGGGTGATATCGTATTTGGCAATCTTGAAGGTCCAATACTTGATAGTGGTGGTATCCCAAAATCATGTGGAGATCCTGCTTCATGTTATGTATTCAGACAGCCCTCATACTTTGTCAAAGAATTGAAAGATGCCGGCTTCAATATGTTTTCGATAGCGAATAATCATGTTTCGGATTTGGGAGAGCCGGGCAGACTCAATACCGTTTCGGTTTTGAAAGAACATGATATTCGATATGCCGGACAAACATCATGTCCTTGGGACACATTGACAGTAAAAGGATTATTGATCGGTATGACAGCATTCGCTCCGAATAAAGGATGTTTAAACATCAATGATGAAAAAGAGCTTCAGAACATCGTGAAGAAACTAAATGCATTTTGTGATATAGTGATTGTTTCTTTTCATGGAGGAGCCGAAGGACAATCGCATACACATGTACCTCGTAACCACGAAATGTTTCTCGGCCAAGACCGAGGAGATGTCTATGCATTTGCACGAAAAGCAATTGATGCGGGAGCAGATGTGGTTTTGGGTCATGGACCACATATCACAAGAGCAATCGACATGTACAAAGGAAGATTCATTACTTATTCAATGGGTAATTTTTGCACATATGAAAAATTCAATATCAAAGGCATCTCAGGAATGGCACCAATTTTTGAATTGCGTGTTTCCTCCAAAGGAGAGTTTTTAGAAGGCAAAGTGATTTCTACCAGACAGTTTGGAAGAGGAGGTCCGATGATTGATGAAGAGCATTCCGTCATAGAGGAAATCAAGCGTTTGACAGCCGAAGATATACCAGAAATTGATGTGAAGTTTAACCAGAATACATTTACAATACATCCCAAAGATTAATATATGTTTACCATCCGAACAATTGAATCCATCATTCCACCACCTCCACCTCATTTTGTTGGCGATGGATTTCGCGTGCATAATTTTTTCCCGGGTCAGATTGAGGGTGGTATGAAAAGAACTGATCCATTTTTACTAATGGATTATGGCTCTCCACATGAGTTCACTCCAACCACACATCGTAGAGGAGTTGATGTACATCCGCATCGCGGTTTTGAAACCGTTACTTTCGCATTTAAGGGAAGCGTAGCACATAGAGACAATTCAGGTGGTGGCGGGATAATTGGTGAGGGTGATATTCAATGGATGACAGCGGGTTCCGGTATTTTGCATGAGGAGTATCATTCCGATGCATTTACAGAAACAGGCGGATTATTTCATATGGCGCAATTGTGGGTGAATCTTCCGGCAAAACACAAAATGACCAAGCCTTCATATCAAGCGATTGAACATATATCAATTCCGGTATATCAGGGAGAAAAGATTGAGGTGTCCGTCATTGCCGGAGAGTACAAAGGTATAAAAGGAGTCGCATCAACATTCACGGATATCCGCATGCTCTTGGTTCAATTTGAGGAAGGTGGAACATTCGATTATGAATTCCCTTCTTCTTATACTGCCATTGCATTGAATATTGAAGGTGAAATCGGAATACAGGATCACAATTTCCCCACACATCACTGCGCGCTTTTTGCTAATGATGGTGAAAAGATATCAATGAAAGGAATCACCCAAGCAAAAGCTTTGATATTGATTGGCAAACCGATTCGCGAAGAAATAATTGCTTATGGTCCATTTGTCATGAACACAAGAGAAGAAATTGCAAAAGCATATGAAGATTACTCAACAGGACTTTTCGGAGCATTATGATCCGACGAGCAATCTCGACAGAAAAGAACCGGGTCTGATACATGCTTTAAACTCTTCAATTGGAATGGTGTATTGAATTGGGTACATGAGATACTCACACTCCTCATGCATTCCAAATACATTCAAATAATCAAAAGTGATTGCGGTTCTATTGGGATACAAAATCACATTGTCAAGATGCAATTCTTGATCCAGATCCATTCCGCAATCTTGCATGGTTGTCAATTCATCTTCCGCATATTGTTTCAATTGCTCTATGGCCAATTCTTCTGCATGTGAATCTGCATCGATTTTTTTTGTCGCAAAAGCATGATCGATGAGATAATCTGTCAATTGAATTTCTTTGTTTTTGATGAGGTCAATCACATGATATGATATCCAAGGTCGATGTCCATCATTTCTTTCTCGATACACTTTGATGGATGCAATACCCTTTCGCACCATGAGATATTGAATGTCTGAAATGCTGTCTTGTTTTCCCTTCCCTTTTCTCAAAATATTGGGATCAATGGATACTTGCATAATCTTGGCAAAATCAGCTTCTGTTTTGAATAATCGAATGTCTGAACCATATCCTTTGGCGGGTTTCCATAATCCTTCAAAACCACTATCGGATTCATGTAATGTGAATTGTTCCTTCACGACGGTTCTATTTGCCATAACTTTCAGCACAATTCCCTTCTTTCCCCTTTCTCCTTTGAAATATACGGTGTCAGGTTCTATTCTATTTACATACCAACCTGTGAATTGACCGGATTTATATTCATTCAATTCCATCCATAGAGGTTGAATCGGTCCAGTGCTGTCCGGATCGAGCCAGCCCTCGTATATTTCAGATATTGCATCACTTGTATGCAAACAAAGAAATGTAATAATGAAGAGAAGTGGTCTAAGCATATATGGTGAACTGATTATTATCTGAATTACCCCGGATCACATGAAAGTTACATGATTTTTCACGAATTTGCAGTCTGCAAATTGCATGTATTTCATATTTCCGACAATATATTTTTCAAGCGATGAAAGAAACACCTTTAATGCGACAGTATAAAGAGATGAAGGCAAAAAACCCTGATGCTGTCATGCTCTTCAGAATGGGTGATTTCTTTGAGACATTTGAAGAAGATGCAGTGATTGCTTCAAAGGTTTGTGGAATCACTTTAACAAAAAGAAATAATGGTGATGCAGGTGAAGTTCCTCTAGCTGGATTTCCTCATCATCAATTGGATACATATCTCCCAAAATTGGTTCGAGCTGGGTATAGAGTTGCAGTTTGTGAACAAGTTGAAGACCCCAAGCAAGCAAAAGGCATCGTGAAAAGAGATGTCATTGAAGTTGTCACACCCGGAATCGGACTCTATGACAAATTGCTTGATGCTCAGAGGAATACATATATCGCATCAATTGCAGTTCATACACATCGTTCGGGTTTTCTCGTTTATGGAATTGCCATTGCTGATATTTCAACCGGTGAATTCCATACAACTGAAATCGCCAGATATGCATTAGAATCCGTATTGGAATTATTCTCTCCAGCAGAAATCATCATATCTCGTTCTTTATCCAGAGAATTGAATGACATACTTGCAGATCTTCCATTTGAGCCTGCAATAACCAAAAGAGAAGATTGGATTTTCGATGCTGATTTTGGAAGAGATGTATTGCAAAGACATTTCAATACAGCTTCACTGAAGGGTTTTGGCATTGATGAAATGTCAGCCGGATTAATGTCCGCAGGTGCATGTCTGCATTATATCAATGAGACGCAAAAAAGATCTGCTATTCAAATTAAAACTATCTCGGTATTCGATCATGGAGATTTCATGCTTCTTGATCATGCCACCAGAAGAAATCTTGAAATAATCACTTCCATTCATGATCAAAAGCATGGTACATTGCTTTCTGTTTTGGATCATACTCTCACCCCGATGGGGAGCAGACTCTTTAAGCAATGGGTTGCAAGACCTTTGAGAAATAAAGCTTTGATCGAAGCCAGACTGACCACTGTCAATACTTTGTGTGAGCAAAAAGATCTTTTAGTACAACTTGGGGTAGTACTAAAATCAATCGGTGATATGGAAAGATCAATCACAAAGGTCTGTGCCGGGAAATCGGGTCCTCGTGACATGATTGCATTAAAAAACGGCCTTCTTGCGATTCCGGAAATCAAGCAATTGATCCAACAATATCCGACAATACTGCTGGATTCTATCTGGAATAGATTGCATGATATGACCACAATCACAAGTGCCATTGAACAAGCTTTGATTGAAGAAGCTCCTGTACAATTGGGTTCAGGGATTGCATTCAAAAGAGGGTATTCATCCGATTTGGATATCTATCTCGAGGCATTGACATCAGGAAAAGATTGGATCAAAGATTATCAAGAAAGAGAAAGAGAGAAAACCGGCATTAGTTCACTGAAAATTGCTTCTAACAATGTATTCGGTTATTATATCGAAATCAGCAATACACATAAATCCAAAGTTCCTGAAGAAAGATATCAACGCAGACAAACCTTGGCCAATGCAGAAAGATATATCACTCAAGAATTAAAAGAGATTGAAACAAAAATCACATCAGCTGATGATGGTATATCGGTATTGGAACAACAATTGTTTCAAGAATTACGCACTATGATTATGCAATACACTGAATCAATTCAAAGTATTGCCAAAGCCATTGCGGAATTGGATTGCCTTCGAAGCTTTGCCTCAGTTTCACTTGCCTATCAATATGTTCAACCAACGATTTCAGAACATACAAATCTTACCATTATCGCAGGAAGACATCCGGTTGTTGAAAGAGTACTGTCTCCCGCGACACCGTTTACACCGAATGACTCATTCTTTTCAGACGATGAAAAAATGCATATCATCACTGGTCCCAATATGGCCGGTAAATCATGTTATTTGCGACAAGTCGGATTGATTGTATTACTTGCTCAAATAGGCTGTTTCGTTCCGGCTGAATCTGCGGATATTGGATTGGTTGACAGAATTTTCACTCGAGTTGGAGCTCAGGACAATATTTCTGCCGGAGAAAGTACCTTTCTCGTTGAAATGCAAGAAGCCGCGAATATCATGAATAATGCAACTTCCAGAAGTTTACTCCTTTTGGATGAAGTAGGAAGAGGTACCGCTACTTTTGATGGAATCTCTATAGCATGGGCAATTGCCGAGCATGTGCATGATATCACTCATTCTAGAATGTTATTTGCCACCCATTATCATGAATTGACTTCACTTTCCGATCACCTCACAAGAGCATCTAATTATAAAGTTGAAGTTCAAGAAGTGCAAAACACGATCCTTTTTACGCATAAAGTGATTCCAGGATCAAGCGATCATTCATTCGGAATTCATGTGGCAAAAATGGCCGGCTTACCTCCCTCCATCATCTCCCGAGCTTCTCAATTACTCAAGCAGATGGAAGGTGATAAAACCCATATACATATTGAATCCGCCAGAGTTCAAGAAAGGCAAGATTCAGGACAAATGTCCATCTTTGAGATTCGCGATGATGCAATTAGAAGATCGCTTCAAGATTTGGATCTCAATCAATTGACTCCAATTCAGGCATTTGAGCAGTTGATGAGACTGAAAAATGAGGTAAATAATTCCTGATTCATCATAGCTCAACTTGACAGAAGTGATGCTAGTTTACTTTCAAATCCATAATTTTAGTATATACATTATTGGAAATAAAGGAGGATACATGAAATACAACTTACAAGTACTCTACAAAAGAGTTTTTCTTGTTTCAATGCTCCTATTGAGTTTTTCGACAGTTCTCAGCCAATCGATTGAGCTAGAAACCATGACTGAAATAAGCGTGCAATGTTCAGGTTCTCTTGTCAATGTGACATGGATTGCAAATGCCCTTCAAAATGATTTCACTCAAATAGAATTGTCAACTAATAATGGTCAAACTTGGGTTAGAAAAGGTGAAGTTGCGAAAAGCATCGTAAATTTCATGATTACCATGCCTACTGTATTGGACGATCAATACCGAATCAGAGTTATTAATAATACTGCTGCTGATACCACTGCAAAATTCTCCATTTCCGAGATACCAATCATTGTCATGCAAATGGAAGTCTTCAATGAGCGTTGCCCAGGAGGAAATATCACTTTTTCTCTACAAATAGCACCTCCAAGCAATACTTTTACTTATCAATGGTACAAAGATGGACAAGAAATACCGGGACAAACAAATCCAACATTGATAAAAAACAATTTACAATTGACTGATGCCGGCATTTACAATGTAAAAATCACTGGCTGCCAAGAGATAAATTCCGATCCTGCAATTCTTTCATTCAATCAATTGACGGAAATTACTGATCAACCAAAAGACACATCAGTGTGCCCAGGTTCTGATGTCACTCTTTCTGTGGATGCAATTGGTGGTTCACTCACTTATCAATGGAAGAAAAATGGCAATGATATTTCTGGGGAAGATAGAGCCACATATTTTATTCCTTCAGTCGAGCAAAGCAATACAGGAACTTATACATGTATAGTTACAGGCATTTGCGGAAGTCCTATTACTTCAAATCCTGCATATGTAGTTATCAACCCGAATCCTGTAACCGGACTTAATTTCACGAATGATTCAAATGTATGCTCCGGTTCAACCGTGCGGCTTGTCGCAAATGGGACTTATGGCAGTCAATTCACATATATCTGGAAGAAGAATGGTACTCTTCTTTCACAATCAGGACCTGAACTACTACTAGAAAATATTACAACCTCAGTTTCAGGTACATATACCGTCCAAGCAAAGAATGATTGCAATTTGATTGCTCCTGAAAAATCAGTAAAAATCACAGTGATTGCAAAACCAGGGATTTCAAGACAAACAGCTGACACAACAGTATATCGTGGTTTTGCAACTCGCTTGCGCATTGTGACTTCAGGAGAATCACTGGTGTATGCTTGGTATAAAAACGATGTCCTCTTGCCGAAAGATACAACAGCAATCTTTACCATCAGTCAAACACAATTTGCTGATAGTGGTATCTATCATTGCGTTCTCACCAATTCTTGTGGAATAGTGGAATCAGATCCAATAAATCTATCTGTTATTCAACCTCCGGCCGGACCCAAACTCGCGCTTTCTGTAAATACAATTGATTTCGGTTGTATTGATAGAAATACAATGAAAGATACAACTCTCACTGGTTTGATCAAGAATGATGGTGAAACACAATTAACTGTTTCTTCAATCACAATCAATGGTTCACAGAAAGCCAATTTCAGCATCATTGAAGGTGCAGGTTCATTCAATCTTGATGCAGGTGCAACAAGAACATTGAAGATACAATTCAAGCCGGATGACAAGAAGTTCAATACAGCAGAATTGGTGATTGCCAGCAATTCAACAGTTGGTTCAGAGACATTGCTTCCATTATCAGGCACTTCATGCTTTGAGGAAGTCATTACTTCAAATTATGAGTATGGTTCAATAGAGAATGGTTCACCAGGAAAGGATACGATCATTCATGTGATCAATTCCGGCACAAAAGCAATGAGAGTTGATTCAGTGTCTATTTCAGGTCCATCATTCACGATTATCAATCCTGTAACATTACCTGTAACAGTCAATGCAGATGATACAATGTCGATCACGGTGAAATTCAATAATGCAAATGCCGGAACATATACCGAGACTTTGAATGTGAAGACAGGAGTCGGAATGTATGCATACACAGTAACCGGAACAGTAAAGCAACCAAGTGGCATCATTGAATTGGGCGAAGGCAGAGGCTTTGCGGTATATCCAAATCCTGCCGACAATATGCTTTCAATCTCATCCAAGTTTGAAGCCCGCATTCGTGACATGAAGATCATCGGCAAACTTGGCAATACGCTTGGAGTGTTGAATTCTTCTGAAATCGCTCCCGGTTCAACACTAAACATTCAAGTGAATGCACTTCCACAAGGAGCATATTATTTGATGATTACAGAACATAATGAACAGACTTCTGCCATTCCTTTCTTGATCGTGAGATAAGACTGAGGTAGTAACTCAATAAATATCATTCGATTATATGAATGCCTCCACAAAGTTTCATACTTTTGGAGGCATTTTCATATCGTCATATAAAAGTAGTACATTGCTATGCTTTAATAAAGATAATCAGTTATTGAACTTTTGTTAAATGCAGGGATTTCAAACTTGATGTACATCATTGAGAATACATTCTTCTATAGCTAATTTTACTATTTATACTTTTTACGTTTTTGTGGAGGAAACATGCGCAATTTATTATTCAAAAGAGCGCTAAGCATTGTGTTCTTTGTGGGATTTTTGTTTGGTAATCTCGAAGCATTCGGTCAGGCTACGATTACATTGGAAACCTTAACTGACCCTAGCATTCAATGCACAGGTTCTGAAGTGAATCTCACTTGGACAGCAAATGCATTGGAGAATAGTTTCACTCAAATTTATCTTTCTACGAATGGTGGTAATACTTGGATAAATCAAGGTCAAGTTGCAAAAACAGTCACAAGCTATACTGTGACAATGCCAACTTCAACCATCATCAGCTGCTTTATCAGAGTGAACAATAATTCTGCTGGTGATACCACAGCTAATTTTGCCATTGCAGAAAAGCCTGGATTCAGAACTCAGATGAATCCAAATTATGATCGCTGTGTTGGAGGAAATATCGCCTTTGCACCGGAGATCAGCCCTGCAGGTACATATCTATATCAATGGTATAAAGATGGTCAAGCATTGCCAGGACAAACTTTCCCCAACTATTCAAAGAATAATCTTCAAGCAGGGGATGGTGGAATCTATACATTACAAGTTATTGGTTGTGAGTCAGTAATATCCACACCTGCAGCTCTAGCCATCAATTCAGTGACAACAATTACGGCAAACCCATCAGATGTATCAGGTTGTGCGGGCAGAGAAGTCGTCTTATCTATTGTTGCAACCGGTGCAAATCTCACCTATCAATGGAAAAAGAATGGGTTTAATATAGCGGCTACTAAAGCATCATACACCATTACTTCAATGAGTCAGGCAGATGCTGGTACATATACTTGCACTGTCTCTGGTACTTGTGGCTCACCGGTCACATCAAATCCGGCAATCATCACCGTAACCGGATCTCCTATTACCAGTTTAAATTTCACCAATGATTCAACCGTATGTTCCGGTACGACTTTGAGACTAGTGGCAAGCGGAACAAATGGCGAACCATTTACTTATATCTGGAAAAAAGGTGGCAGTTTATTGTCTGAATCAGGTCCTGAACTCACCTTCAATAGTATCTCTCAAACCGCGGCAGGTACTTATTCCGTTCAAGCCAAAAATGCTTGTGATGAAATTGCAGAAGAAAAAACAGTAAAAATATCTGTTTTTGCTGCTCCCAACATTTTTAGACAAACAGCTGACACAATAGTATATCGTGGTTTTGCAACTCGCTTGCGCGTTGTGACTTCAGGAGAATCACTGGTGTATGCTTGGTATAAAAACGATGTCCTCTTGCCGAAAGATACAACAGCAATCTTTACCATCAGTCAAACACAATTTGCTGATAGTGGTATCTATCATTGCGTTCTCACCAATTCTTGTGGAATAGTGGAATCAGATCCAATAAATCTATCTGTTATTCAACCTCCGGCCGGACCCAAACTCGCGCTTTCTGTAAATACAATTGATTTCGGTTGTATTGATAGAAATACAATGAAAGATACAACTCTCACTGGTTTGATCAAGAATGATGGTGAAACACAATTAACTGTTTCTTCAATCACAATCAATGGTTCACAGAAAGCCAATTTCAGCATCATTGAAGGTGCAGGTTCATTCAATCTTGATGCAGGTGCAACAAGAACATTGAAGATACAATTCAAGCCGGATGACAAGAAGTTCAATACAGCAGAATTGGTGATTGCCAGCAATTCAACAGTTGGTTCAGAGACATTGCTTCCATTATCAGGCACTTCATGCTTTGAGGAAGTCATTACTTCAAATTATGAGTATGGTTCAATAGAGAATGGTTCACCAGGAAAGGATACGATCATTCATGTGATCAATTCCGGCACAAAAGCAATGAGAGTTGATTCAGTGTCTATTTCAGGTCCATCATTCACGATTATCAATCCTGTAACATTACCTGTAACAGTCAATGCAGATGATACAATGTCGATCACGGTGAAATTCAATAATGCAAATGCCGGAACATATACCGAGACTTTGAATGTGAAGACAGGAGTCGGAATGTATGCATACACAGTAACCGGAACAGTAAAGCAACCAAGTGGCATCATTGAATTGGGCGAAGGCAGAGGCTTTGCGGTATATCCAAATCCTGCCGACAATATGCTTTCAATCTCATCCAAGTTTGAAGCCCGCATTCGTGACATGAAGATCATCGGCAAACTTGGCAATACGCTTGGAGTGTTGAATTCTTCTGAAATCGCTCCCGGTTCAACACTAAACATTCAAGTGAATGCACTTCCACAAGGAGCATATTATTTGATGATTACAGAACATAATGAACATACTTCTGCCATTCCTTTCTTAATCGTGAGATAAGACTGAGGTAACATTGAGGCTGAAAAGAATCCCCGACAGAATTTGCCGGGGATTTTTTATTATGGTTTATACACCATGAAATGAAATGGAGTTTGAACTCTTTGACCTTGCAGATTATAGCATGCTATTGCTAATATGTCTGCGCCCGCCTGATTTGTAGTGATAAAGATTGGTTCACTAGGATTCACTGCATTTGCCACCGAAATATATCCAACAGTAGAATATGTTTCATTATGAATTGTAATGAAGTATTGTTTTGTGCTCACATCCCAATAACATGAAAAATTTCCCGTTCCGGACAATGCAGCACCATCAGTTTGAACAGATCCATATGCAACAGGAGCAATTCTTTTTTGTGATGAAGATGTTGGCGATTGATATTCACGCATGATATCTCCACCTACGACTGCAACATGACCTTCAAAATACCCTGCATAACTTGTTCTCTTGGCATTTACGGGCGCTTTACCACGAATTGCAATGGCTGAGTCACCTGCAACGACTGCGTCAACTCCGTATTGAAGTCCTATCGTTGAGCTTGTGCGAGCTTGAAGTGCAATTGCATTTTTTCCTTCTACCACTGATTTCACACCAATGCCTTGAACTGAGCTATTTGCAGTAAAAGCAGAAATTGCTGGCCCACTTTGACTTGTGCCATATACTCCGGCTCCTTGACCTGCATGTATTCCAAAAACTCCATAACCTTTTGCATTCTTGGAATTATTTGATCCTTTAATGCCGGCTGAAAAAATTCCCGGATTTAATTGGTCAATGGATCCAAGAACTCCACTTGCATTGGAATCTAGAGATGTGGTTGCACCGAATACTCCAGCTTGACTCCCAGTTGTGGCAGTATGAAGTCCATAAACTCCATTCGATAAGGCAGAAATTCCATGCAATCCAATGCCTTGCTGGGAGATTCCTTCCACTCCGATTCCGGCTCCTTTATGCTTTCCAATCACACCTGTCCCTCGATTACCCGTGAGTGGGATTTCTCCATAAATTGCTGAAGTAGCAACCCCCAATTGAGTTGCTGACATGGAAGCATAAATTGCATTGGCAGAGTCCAACATGGAAGCAGATTCTGCATATAGTGCAGGATGTGCACTTACATCACCAAGATGCTTCGCAATGATTCCTATGCTGTCCGAACTCATTCCAACAATGCCAATACCTGAATTGGAAGATCCAACAATTGCATTCCCTGTCCCTGAATGCGTACCAAATATTCCTATCCCATTCGAACCACCAGTTTGTATATTACCACGAATCGCAGAAGAGGATTTTCCAACTGCAGTGGCTGTGAGATTACCGAAAACTCCTGATATCGAATCTGCACCGGACTGATTAGTAACAAGTATGCCTGATGTTTTAGCTGTATTCGTATTCGTCATCGTAACTTCTATACCATGCTTCTTCGCATTTGATTCGACTCTCATTGCAGAACCTGTACCATTAGCATTGCTCAATGAGAAAAATCCTGCAGAACCATTTCCTTTTGCAAAACCTGCAATGGCAGCTCCAGTTCCATTATTCTCTCCAATGAGTGCATGCTGAGTACCGGGATTTGTTTCAATCACAAATCTTCCGGCAGGGCCATTCCTCGTATTTCTGATATTGAATAATGTATCCGTAAATCCTGCTGATTGCTTATATGGAAGTGCCAAAGCAAGTGCAGGTGCATCTACCCAGATAAGTGTTTTCTTTACTGCATCATATGATAAATATTGTTTATCAGTCGGACTTTTGGGGACGAGGAATCTATCATAATCAAGTGTATTTGACTCAATCTTGCTTCCATCAATCGCTCCTTGAGGAATGACAAGAAAAACATCACTTCCAACTCGATTTGCTCTGATGGAACCATCGCCCACGATTGATGTCACAATTGGTTTCCAATCAACCTTTTTACCATCCGAAACCATTGCTTCACCATTATCAGAGCCACCTGCATTTATGTCATCAACAAACACAGATTCATTTGTCACGCCCAGTGCTCGTATAGAATATGGAGCAGTGGTAAATGGAATCTTCTTTGATTCTACACCATCAATAGTAACACTCATGAAATATTGTTTTTCAAAGCTCACATTGATTGGTTTAGTAGAACCAATGATGACAGTGTAATAACCTTTACCTACATTAACATCTTGCACTTCTTGATAGACCCATTGATTTGATAATGTATCTTCATAAAAGTTAAATGTCATTCTAACCATACCATTGACAGGTGTCCCTTGATTATCAAA
This sequence comes from Ignavibacteria bacterium, assembly GCA_947491315.1. GTDB lineage: Bacteria > Bacteroidota > Ignavibacteria > Kapaibacteriales > UBA961 > UBA961. Next base: position 122,694 of record CANLII010000003.1, on the reverse strand, counting down.
CAAATGTCCCTGATATGTTAATTCTTTGGGTATTTGTCCGATGACATTGGTTTTTGTCATTGGAAACAAAATACAAAGTGTTACGAGTAGTTGAAAAAAACCACGCATAAGATATCCTTAGATATAAAAAAACCCGAATCGTAAGAATCGGGTTTAAACTAAACAATTTTACCTATTATCTTTTGTAGATAGCAAATGAAAAAGCTGCTGTAGAAGGTGTAAAAGTACCACCGGAGAATGTCCATGTTGATACTGTCAAGTTTGAACCATTGCTACCAACTACTGACAAGATTGGTGAACCACCACCTGCAGGTACGGAGCTATATGGAGAAACTACTACTGCATAATTATTCAAGTTGAAGTTTTCGCCAGTAATGCTAATTGTGTAAACACCTGCATTATAACTTACCGAAGCGATATTTGGTGTAGTGCTTATGGGATTGATTGTTGATTGTGATGTTATATTACCATAAGCTACAGGCAATGCACCTGATAATTGACCACCACCAAACACACTTGACAATTTACCACTAACTGCAAGATTGCCGGAAATGGTTGTGGTTGTTGAGGCATTACCAATATTTGTTGACTCAACACCTGTTGTATTGATATTGGTTGTACCATTTACTAAAACATTAGAACCTGTGACTAAAACAATATTTGTTGGGTTACCAATTGCGGTAGTATTGCCTGCACCTGAAGTGTTAATAGTAGAACCACCAGTAACTGAAAGTGCAGATGGGCCATTCGAATTTGAAATAGTCATGCCACCTGTTGCAACAACAGATCCACGAGCATCAACAAGACCAAGAGCTTCAACTTTACCTGTAAATCTTGCTGCAACACCACTTGCTCCAGCTTCTGCTGAAAGCGATGTTCCTGTACCTGTACCAGTAACTCTCAAAGTATGACCAGTTCCGGTATTATTCATCCAAAATACTGACTCACTATTGCCGGCATTATCTATTGTTCTTGAAGCAATAAATGGTGTACTGATTTTGTTTGATGTGATCGCATTATCAGCAATTTTGTTTACTGCAATGCTATTGTCTGCAAGTTTAGCTGAAGTTACTGCTCCATTTGCCAATTTTTCAGTGATGACAGCAAGATCAGAAATACGATCTGTTTTCACCGCACCAACTGCAATTTTTGGATTTGGATAATCACCGGTAAGATCACCAGAAGCCAAACCATAAAGCACCAATGCGCTAGGATCGATTTTTTCTCTTGTGATTGCACGGTCTGCAATTGCATTTGTTGTAACAGCACCAACTCCCAAGGTTGGGTTTGGATATGTACCTGAAAGTACTCCGCCAGCAGGACCACTTGGAACTGCAGCATCAGCAACAACAGCATGAGCTGCTTTTGTTGCGAAAGTCGCTGTATCAGCCTTTTCAGTCATAACTGCTTTGAATGCATATGGTGAAGTTGTCAATTGCATTCTTGGTGCTTCTTTGCCACCATCGGGTGTGACCGACATCCAATATGGTTTGTCAAATGCCAAATTCAAAGCATTTTTTTCACCAATCAATGCGAGGTAGTTACCATCTGTTACGGGTACTGCAAAGTACTCTTCAAACAACATGTTTCCACCTGACTGTGCATCATATATACGGAAAGTCATATTATACATGCCATCTGCCAAAGGCTGATTATTTGCATCAAGCAGAACACCTTGCATAGACAAGATTCTTGGAATTTGAGCTGATGCCGAGCTAGTAAGCATAAGCACCGCTGCAAGTGTCAGAACTAGGAATAAGTTCTTCATGAAAACCTCAATAACTACTATTTAAAAAGAAAATAATGTACAATCGCGTTTTTAAAAAAAATAACATCTAACTCGTTCAAAGTTAAAGCGATATCAATTTTGTTGTAAAAATAAGAAAAAATGAACAAACAAAAGTATAGTTTTTTTTTTGAAAACTATGTAGTAGGCATATACTTTAGGTACAATAAAACACTACCCAGATGTTTTCTTTCTAGCTTCCTTGAGAAGTTCTCTATTTTTCAATCTCTGCTCTCTTCTGATTCCAGCTTCTTCATATCTTATAATATCATCAGATGTCACAGGTGTAATTGGCGGAACTTGCAAAGGTTTGCCATATTGATCGATAGCTACGAATGTTAGATATGCACTGGATGTATGCAATTGTACACCATGAAGAGGATCTTCTCGGAATACCTTCACTCCAATTTCCATAGATGTAGAGAAGGCGCGATTGACACTAGATAGTACACGGACAACATGCCCAAGCTTTATTGGCTCGAAAAAGTTGATGACATCTACCGATGCGGTCACGCAAACTTTGCCGGAATGTCGCATAGCGGCCAAAGCAGCTGCAATGTCAATCCAATGCATCAACCGGCCACCAAGCAAATTACCTAGTTGATTTGTATCATTGGGTAAAACGAGATTTGTCATCTCAACAATTGACTCTGATGGGGCTTTACCTTTTATTTCACCATGTTTCTGCATTGTTTACTCATTGTTAAGGAATGGATTGTTCCGCTACCTCTACTGCCGACTTCAATGTACCACTAGTAAACCTTTTTCTATACAATTCAATCATTGACTTAGCTTCATCATATCTTCTAAGCGCAATGAGCGATTCAATTTTACCAGCAAATGCGGTTTCATAGTGCTCGGTATCAGGATAATCGTCAATGATAACATCATAATAAATCAATGCAGACCTATTAGAATATAGATTTCTGTATAATTCTGCGGTTATCAACTCTCTTTCAGCAAGCCTATTACGAAGTTCAACGATGTGTTTTCCGGCTTCTTCATATAAGGAATCTGATGGATAGATTGCCTGAAATTCCGAAAAGCTTGAAATTGCCTTCTTGGTATAATCTTGATCTCTGTCTGCGGGAGGCGCCAATTCATAATAGCACATGCCAGTTTTGAACAATGCCGATTTGTTTAATGAACTTGTAGGGTAACTTCTTCGAACCATGCCATAATTGAAAGCGGCCATGACATACTCTTTGCGAGCAAAACTAATCTCGCCAAGATAGTATTGAGCATCATCGGCATATTGCGTTGTTGGAAATTGCAATCGAATGACATCGAATAGTCTTTGTGCCTCGAAATAATCCTCACCCTTAAATGCTTCAATACCCGCAGTATATGCAGTCTCAGCATCCTTGATTTCTCCGGTTTGCTTCACTCCGGAACAGGAAACTAGAATTGTAGCCACTACCAAGCAAGCCTGAGAAACTATATTCCTCAGCGATGCAATAGATAGGTAATATTGAACATTGGATTTCATAGAACAAAATTAGACTTTTTCTCACTAATGGCGTATTTTGTAATAAAATTCACATTCAGATATATATGATTATCACTGACAGTGCAATCATACTGCATGGAAGAAAATTTAGCGATACGAGCAAAATTCTTCATGCTTATACAAAAGAGCATGGGAAAATTTCATTGATTGCAAAAGGGGTTCGAAGTGCCAAGAATACCATGGGCAGCGCAATTGAAGCATTGCGTTGTAGTTCAATAACTTGGTATAAGTATCCGAATAAAGACCTACATCTCTTAAAATCCGCTGAAATTGCTATTCCACTCCATTATATCACTTCGGATTATGAAGTACTGATGTCCGCAATGGGCATTGTAGAGATATTATCGGTAACACAAGAAGTTGAAGAGGCAAATCCGTTAATATTTGACATTTCAATAAAAGCATTGAATGCTCTCAATAATAAGCAGTGTCCTCATTCACCATATATCATAACTTTGCTTTTCCTCTTGAAATTAGCTCAAGCAATGGGCTTCGGCATGCATTTGAAATCTTGTCCGATCACCGGAGAGATCATTGAAATACAGGAAGAACAAATTCTTTTTTCTTTCATGCACGGTGGCTGTGTAAGTGATGCCGTGAATCTATCCGATAGAGATTGTATCTTGTTGAATTCATCGGCAGTCGGTATCTTGCAAGCAATGGATGACAGCTCATTTGATCAAGTCTCTATCCAATGCTCACTTCAGGATCAAATTGTTTTGATTGATCTCTTTCAGCGGTATTTTTCATTACACAGCCATAAATCGTATCGCTGGAATACATATCCACCGGGGATTTCCACTTAATGAAGCACTATGATTACTGATATTATCCTAACATTGTTCCTTGTATTTCTGAACGGCTTCTTTGTTGCCGCAGAGTTTGCAATTGTGAAAGTTCGTCTTTCACAGATTGAAATCAGATTACGCTCTGGAAGTTTTCTTGCAAAAATTGCGAAGAATATTGTTGAACATCTAGATGCATATCTTTCGGCTACGCAATTGGGAATCACACTTGCAAGTCTTGCACTCGGATGGATAGGCGAAAGCGTAGTCTCAGATCTTGTGATTTCCGCAATGTCTTCAATGGGATATAATCCCAATCCTGAATTGGCACATAGCATTGCTCTTCCAATTGCTTTCATCATCATTACTTTCCTCCATATCGTACTTGGCGAGCTTGCTCCAAAATCCCTTGCGATTCAAAGATCTGAGGCAGTTGCATTGGCTGTGTCAATTCCACTGAAGGCATTCTACCTTTTGTTTAGACCATTTATTTGGGCGCTTAACAGCGTTGCAAATCTCTTGCTTTCATTGATTGGAATTGAATCTGTAAAAGAACAAGATTTGCACAGCGCAGAAGAATTGCGTTATCTATTTGAGGAAAGTTCCAAGAGTGGAATGATTGAAATGAATGAGCAAGAGATGATTGAGAATGTATTTGTGTTCCAAAAGACAACCGCATCGGAAATCATGATCCCAAGAGGAAAGATCATTGGACTTGAAATACACATGACAACAGATTCGATTGTTGAAACTGTGATTGAACAAGGCTATTCTCGCATGCCGGTATATCAGGAGACTTTAGATAATATCATTGGTATTGTTTATGCAAAAGATATTCTAACCATGATGTCCTTCAGTGATTTAATCATTTTACAGGACATTGTCAGACCAGTATCATTCATCCAAGAATCAGACAAGATTCATTCTCTTCTCACAAAGATGCAAAAGCAGAAATTTCACATAGCGGTTGTTCTTGATGAATTTGGTGGAACTTCGGGTTTGGTAACCTTAGAAGACATCATGGAAGAACTTGTTGGTGATATTCAAGATGAGTATGATGAAGAAAAACCTATTGTGGAGTCTAAAAGTCCAGAGGAATGGACCATTTCGGCGGATGCTTCAATTGCTGATGTGAATGAATTCCTCCCCTATCCATTTCCCGAATCTGATGAATATCAAACCGTTGGTGGAATGATCAATCATATTTCCGGAAGAATTCCAGGACGCTATACTCGTGTCAATTTACCCCCGGTATACATTTGCTTTATTGATCAATCGAATAGTCGAAAAGTTGAGTCGGTGACATTGAAAGTCGACAAAGACAAACTGTATGCCACAAAAGATTGATCATATTCTTTTGCAGAAAAACATATGATGATCATTCTCATGTCGTGTTAGAATAATCACTCCATGCTGCTCTGCATTATCTACAAATTTGATTTGTTTTCGAAGTGTGTCGGGCTCAATCGGAAAACCTCGTTTCTTGATTTCCGTTAATCTATTCCACTTGAATTCATTGATACATTCCTGTAAGCGTCGCCGAGAATACTTCTCTTGATGTAGAATGCTAAAATGTACAAACCAATCCGCATCATGCACGCGATTGGTCATTCCATATGCAATGGATCTATCGATCACGGCAATGTCATTCTCTACATACATTGATGTGAGATCACCTCGAATGAGTGCAGAATGAGGTTCTAATAAGTATGCATAAGTCTGCGGCGATTTCATATCAGCGATTTCAGGCAATGTTCCTTTCGCTTTTGGAATGAATGTTTTTTGTTTATCAATCAATGTAACTGTGCCATCAATTACATCCACATTGAACCACAAGATTTGTTCTCGACACTCCCTTCCAAATCCAAGAAATTCTCTTGTGAATTCACCCTCGATTCTTTCACCGGGTGCTATTTTAATTCCACCTCTTTTGGCTTGTCCGGCCATGTCAATCAGTTGATGAAGATTCGGAGAATACATGCCGGTCAGTGATTTTCTTTCTATCCCTGATTTACGGCGTGAAGGATCTGCCCAAAAAATATCAGTTGATGTAATTTCCGCTTCCGAACCATTGATGCATAGTGGGTTGATTTCCTTACCATGTTGCATGCAGTTCATCTTTGCAAGAGAAGCGATGAACTCATCTAGTTCATGAGTAATCACTTGATATGCGCCATTCATGATTGCCGAGAAAGTATGCATTCCAGATCCCGTACAAATTTCTATGAACCTGTGATTTCTGCAATCAAGTCTATTGATGACATGATGTGCAAATGCTGGCTCACTACTTTGTATCAATGTTTGCTCGGTGAAATACCAAGGCATGATGGATGCATATTGAGATGATATATGCGCACGGTGGGTGGACAAAGCAATATCCAATATTTTAGATATCAGTTCATGATTGAATTGTGGGAATTTTGATCTAGTCTGTTGAATGATATTCGGGGTGATTTTGTAATCTGTGGATACAAGCAAATCCTGAACCGTATGTATGATTGCAGGAAAATGCGCTATAAACAAATCACTATAGTTCATGCAGGTAATTAGAAGGAGAGTTCCAGAACGACAGGACAGTGATCAGATCCATGTTGATCAGGCTGATGATATGCATTGACTACATTTGGAACCAAGTCTTGAGTCACCCAATGATAATCTATACGCCAGCCAATATTTCTATCGCGTGATCTTGTCTTCACATCCCACCATGTATAATGCTCTGGCTCTTGATTGAATAATCGAAATGTATCAACATATCCGAGTTCTTGAATGTGGTCAAGCTTTACTCTTTCAACATCCATAAAACCTGAAGTCTTTTTATTTTCATTTGGCCTTGCCAAATCTATTGGATGATGAGCGGTATTATAATCCCCACAGATGATGAGCTTTTTGCCTTGAGCTCGTAGACCTTCGCAATATTCAAAGAAAGCATCATAAAAATCTAATTTATACAGCAGTCTCTCATCGCGCGCTCCACCATTCGGAAAGTATACATTAAGCAAAGTGAACTGTTCAAAGTCAGTCTGCATCACTCTGCCTTCTTGATCAAATCGCTCAATGTCAATAGTACGATTTACATGAATGGGTTCAGATTTGGTGAAAGTTGCCACACCACTATATCCACCTCTTACAGAACAAGAATGATAAAAATCTCTATATCCCGGCGGTGGCCATACATCTGTTGGTACCTGTTCTCTTTCAGCTTTGGTTTCTTGAACACAGAAAATATCGGGTTGTTCATTGATCACATAATCGGCTAAACCTTTTTTTATGGAAGCGCGAATACCATTGACATTCCAGCTGATGATTTTCATCATTCCGTCACCTGCACAGGAATTGCAATTCGTAATTCTTTCAAGAATGATTCCATCAATTTCGCTTGCTTTTGCTGAAGGGCCATCTGTTCAATTTTCTTAAAATCAGAACTTAGAGTAGGAGTATGTTCGGCGATGTTCTTCTTTTTGAGAATGATATGCAGTGATGGCTTTGTTGGATCTGCCATATATGGCAATGGTTGAGACACTCCGCCAACAGGCAAGGTTTCAACAATAGACTTTAAATCAGCAGGAAGTCTGTTTAGTTCAATCACACCCATCGAACCACCGAACCCTTGCGTTTCCTTTTCATCTGAATATTGTTTGGCAAGATCCTCGAATGATTCACTCTTTTCCACTTTTTCTTTCAATTCATTCAAGATTTTTTCGACTCTGTTTTTATCATCAGCGGAACCGCCAAGCTTCAATAGAATGTGTCTGGTATGCGAAGCATCCTTTCTCTTTTCAATCGTTTGGATTATGTGAAAACCGAATGGACTTTCAATTGGCTGTGAAGTTTCATCCGATTGTAATTCATATGCGGCTCTTTCATATTCAGCCACGAATTTTCCTTTGTCAACCCAGCCTAAATCTCCACCTGTACTTGCTGAACCGGGATCACCGCTATGTCTTTTAGCGAGTTCTGCAAAATCAATTCCTTTCGCAATGGAATCTCTGATTTTCAATGCCAATCGTTTTACTTCTTCTTTGGCATCCGCACTTGGTTTGATATGTTTCACGATATGAGCCAATTCAACGGAAGCAGGAATTGCACGGATTGAATCTCGATATTGATTGTAGAAGTCTTCAACTTCACGGTTTGTGCACTTTACGCCCATGAACTTCTGTTGTTGGAGGCGTTCAACCAATAGTTGTTTACGAACTTCTTCTCGGTAATTTTTTCTGATGCGAGAAACTGACATGCCATATAAGTCTTCGACCCTTTTTTCAGAACCATATGTTTGCATAAGATTCTGCATCATGAAATCAAGACTCTGATTTATTTCTTCATCCATAACAGCAATGCTGTCTTCCACTGCCTTGGTAACCATCAATCGTTCATTGATGAGTGATTCAAGAACTTGTTTTCTCAATTCAGGATCACTTGGATTCACTTTGGGATTTTGTTGCAAAAACATTGCGATTCTTCCCTCTACATCCGATTGCAACACGATTTCTCTGCCCACAGTGGCAATGATCTTATCAAGCACTTGAGATTGCTGAGCATATAGAGAATATGCGGAAAGAACAGTTATGATACTAAAGACAACATATTTCAGCATGAACATTTCCAAGAGAAGAAGCCCGACTCATGCCGGGCTTAATTTGAATTACTTCTTCAACATTGATTCAAGCACTTTATTCTGTATCGTTACAGGATACTGTGTTTTGATTCTGGTTAACCAATCTTCCGTTAGTTTTTTCTGTACCATGTCCTGAAAGGCTGGAGCAAAATCTGGAATCGCTTCTTCAAATTTCTTTTCACGAGGTTGTACAATTTCATTCACGAGGAGAAGCACATATCCTCTTTCGAATTGTTCCGGTCCAATAATTCCACCAGCTATAGTTTTCTGCTTTTCGATCAAAGTAGCCAACTTGCTTTCTTTGACTGATTGCGGAGAATAGCGACCCTTCTTCTCTTTGAAACCAGGTCTTTCCGTGAATTGGGAAGCAAGTGTCTCAAATGATTCACCTGCATTCAATCTTTCGCGCAATCTCTTTGCAGTTGAATCCGAAGTGACATAAATCTCACTAATATCATATTTCACATCAGTTTTATACTTTGTTTTTGTGGTATCCCAATAGCTTCTTGCGGAGGATGAATCAAATTTCAATTTGCTCCATACTTCTTGTTCTTCAACTTTAAAGAGTAAAATGCCATCTCTGAATTCACGCATCAAAGCGCCGAATTCTGGATATTCTTTTTCCAGCGGTGCAGTTGCAAGTTTCAAGCACTTTGGATCAGTCATTTTGTCCAAAGCTCTCGTGATACCGAGTGTATTTGCAGTGATTGTTCTATACTCTTGTTTTTTGACACTATCCAAGAAATTACCAATAGTGATAATTCCTTGATCTTTCACATTGTATAATGGCAATGACTTGATATCAGATAGCACTTTTTTGAATGCATTTGTATCAGCCATGATTTTCATGGTATCGGACATTGAAGTCAATTGCTTTAGTGAAGCCAGATCGATTCCCCAGCCAAGTGATGTTTTCAAAGAGTCAAGAAAACGGCGTTTATCTTCTTCGAAATAAATTCTCTTATATTCTTTTTTAAGTGCATCGCGGTCTTCATCCAAATCGATTTCTTTTGTTGAATCTCTTTTGATGATGTGAACGCCATAATCAGTCCATACTTTGCCGGATATCTCGCCATCTTTCAATGTATATAAAGCCGACTCAAAAGAAGGATGTAAAACATCACCGGAACCGCCTTCCATTCCTTTGGAACGAGTATACCAACCACCGAGCGAGCCGGATTTTTCTTTGCTTGATGCATCATCGGAATTCTCTTTTGCAAGAGCTCCGAAACTTGTACCGGATTTGATGAGCGCAAGCATACTATCCGCTTTTGCAGAGGCTTTGAGTGAATCTTCAGATGAAGACATAAAGCTAAGAATATGACTTGCCTTTACTTTTATACGAGATTCATTTTTGAGGGTTTTGACAATGAAATATCCACCTCGACCAATGATGATAGATGGATGCACTTGACCCGCAGGAGTTGCATAAGCCGCATCTTCAACCGCACGCAAAATTCTACCGCTTGTGATATAAGGAAGAAGTCCGCCCTTATTTCCGGTTTCACGATCTTCAGATGAATCGCGAGCGATACGCTCAAAGTCTGCACCTGCCTTTACGATTGACAATAATCTTTCGGCTTTTTGCCAAGACTTTACTGTATCAACAGGGCGCTCGACAAAGATGATCGCAACCTGCAATTCTCTTTTTCTTCTTAACAACATTTGATCTATTGTCGCTTCGACAATTTTCTTTTCATAGAGATAATTATCCGCAAGAAGTTTTCTGTTCTGCTCTATGTCAGCTTTAACTGTAGAATCTTGATCTAATTTACGACCAAAAGCATCCAATACTTTTAACCGGTAATTGGTGTATAATCGAACAAAATCAAGAACACTGTCTTTTTTCACTTCAGACAAATTGATACTCTTACGATTCATATTACGCTTATAAGCTTGCTCGAGACCTGAAAATGTAACAGTCTCAGGCCCGATTTGCATCACCACAGGATTTTTTTTAGCGGGCTCTTTTATAGCTTTTTTGGGGGCTTTGGATTTCTGGGCTTGCGTGAAGTTAGTGATGAATAAAAGTCCAAAACTTATCATCATCAACAATGAGAGAACTCTTCTCATGATTTGCATCTACTCCGATTTTTATACAAAAAACTTGTTTTTTCAGCCAAACATCAACGAATATTCATTGTCAAGATTGCATCTCTAAGCATAAACTCTTTACAATTCAAGGAGTTGTTTTGAGGCCAAAGTTAACACTTCGGCGCCTTTTCCTACTATATGCAAGTCATCTTCTATGCGAATTCCGAATTCTCCGGGAAGATAAATTCCTGGTTCTATTGTGATAATGGAGCCATTTGGTACTTTTTCTCCAACTGCCTCACGAGATACTCTTGGTGATTCATGTACTTCAATGCCGAGTCCATGTCCGAGTGAATGGCGGAAATACTCACCAAACCCTGCCTTTTCTATGATTGATCTCGCGATACCATCGAGTTTTTTGCAATCAATACCTGCTTTTGCGGCGGCATTTGCAGTTTCCAATGCTTCGAGCACCGTATTATAGACCAATTTTTGTCGACTATTTGCTTTTCCAACAAATACAGATCTTGTCATGTCTGAGGCAAAACCATTCACATAGAAACCGAAATCCATTGTGATAGCATCGCCTTTTTTGATTTTCTTGTTCGTGGCTCTACCATGTGGCATGGCACTGCGTTCACCGGATACAACAATGATGTCGAATGACTCTTTCTCCGCACCTGCTTTTCTTCCCAGATATGAAATCTCTGCCGCGAGATCTGCTTCGGTAATTCCCGGCTTGATCATCTTGATGATGGCATTAAATACCTTTGTGGCAATCTTAGCAGCAGATCTGACATGCTCAACTTCATGTGGCATTTTGGTCATGATCACTTTCTGTACGATATCACCATAGGATATTGTCTTTACTTTCGGGAATGCTTGCATCAATGAAGTGTGCATGGCATGCGACATATTTCCCGGTGAGATTCCGAGATGTTTCACTTTCGCAAAGATTTTTTTAGCGGATATTTCAGCAATGGAATTTCTTGATATGTGAGTGATAAGTCCTTTGAGCGAATACACCTCTTGCTTGATTTGCATTTCATAGAGATCATTCGTAACAAAGTGCATATCATCTTGCTTGATGACCAGAATTGCGCTCGATCCGGAAAAGCCGGTGAGATATCGAATGGAAGGCAAATGGTTTATGAACAATGCATCGATTTTCGATGACATCATTTCTTTGCGAATGGAACGGATTCGCTTTTCTGCAGATTGAGTCAATGCATTCATGATGACGATAGAATAAGTGTTGAAATGAAGAATAATCAGATGGTTATGACAGTTCCTCTTTCGGGAATATTCACGGAAGAAAATCCTGCATTTTTGAGTGATTCAGCCAATGCTTCTTGTCCTTCTGGTTCGCCGTGCACCAAAAATACCTCTTTTACTGTAGATATTGTTCTGTCTGACAGATATTGCACCATGCCCGCATGATCGGCATGACCGCTTAGACCCGGCAATTCATATACATGTGCATTGACGGTGAAATAGTTGCCAAATATTCTGACTTCTTTGTCTCCATTAACAATTTTTCTTCCAAGTGTATGAGGTGCATTATACCCCAGAAACAGCATTGTTGTTGATTCCTTTTCAATATACTGGGCCATGTGATGAAGTATTCTTCCTGATTCACACATGCCGCTACCTGCTATGATGATTGCAGGTTTCTTCGATACATGTATTCTCTTTGATGCAATCACATCACGCGTATAGGTTATCCCGGGAAATGAAAACAAATCGTCATCTTTATACAGCATCGATCTTGTTTGTGCATCAAAGCATTCCGGATGCAATCGAAACACATCTGTTGCCCGTATTGCGAGTGGACTATCCACGAATACATCTATATGCGGAAGCAATCCTCGATTGTACAGATTATTCAGATACCAAATCAATTCTTGCGTTCTTCCAACACTGAATGCAGGAATGAGAAGTTTTCCATCTCTTTTGATCACATCGGTAATGATGGACAGAAGACTTCTTTCCAAATCTTGTTCGACTTCATGAAGTCTTCCTCCATAAGTGGATTCACTGATGATGAAATCTACATCGCCAATTTTATCGGGATCCTTGAGAATTGGTCTATTTTCTCTGCCTACATCTCCTGTGAACATCATGCGCTTTTTGACTCCGTCTTCTTCCCACTCAATCACTACTGATGCTGATCCAAGTAGATGACCTGCATCATAAAAAGTAACTATCATCCCGGGAACGGGAGAAAATGCATGATGATAAGCCATCGGATCGAATAATTGCATTGTGTTTGCAACATCATCAATGTCATATAATGGCTCGACATGTTCATCACGATGTTTGAGCAAGTGTTCTGCGTCTCTCATCTGTATCATCGCACTATCCATGAGCATGATCGCACAAAGATCACGAGTTGCGGGTGTTGCATAAATGGAACCGGAAAAACCATGCTTTATGAGCGTTGGCAAATTTCCTGAATGGTCAATATGGGCATGAGATAAAATTACCGCATCCAATTCACGGGCATCCCAATGCAGTTTACTGTTTAGCTCCCTGGCTTCTGACCTTCTGCCTTGAAATAATCCACAGTCCAAGAGGATCTTATATTTACCAAATGTCAGAAGATGCTGTGAACCTGTAACCGTACGAGCGGCCCCATAAAATTCTATTTGCATACGATATTACTTACAGAAGTGAAAAAATCTTGCATTACGGAAAGCGGAGGTCTGATTAATGGTATCATATTGATTCGACCACAAAACCATGACTGCTTTGCCAATAATTGACGATGCAGGAATCAACCCCCAATCTTGTGAATCATAACTTTGATCACGATTGTCTCCAAGGACATAAAAATAGTCCTCACCAACGATATATGTATTCCCCGAAACTGTTCCGGGATCTTTGATCATTTTGAGCATAGAAGCAAGAATAGAACTCGAAGCTATGACCATTCCTTTTGCAGGTATAACATCACCTGTGACGGGATGTTCATCTCTCGGACCACCGATCACGCGCTTGACATATAAAACAGATTCCGATCCTTTGGGCAATGCACTTGCGGGAGGTCTGAAGACAACGATATCATTCTTCTTTGGATTTGAAAACCATATTCTCACATTATCCGGAAATTTCATTCCCATGAAATCTCCCGAAGGACCAATCGCATAGGTAATTTTTGAAACAAGCAGATTATCACCAATCAAAAGAGAAGGTTCCATGCTATTGCTTGGAACATGCAATACTTCACCAATCATGATACGAATGAACAATGCCATGAAGATTGCAATCACCATTCCTATGGCTATATCTTTGATGTCTATGCTTGATTCAGTATTTGGTGTTTGATTCACTTCGGTCATTGCACACTCACTCTGTGCACTTGTTCATTCTGTTCAATACATCTTCCAATTGGTTTGATCATTCCTTCCTCCACATGACCCTTGAGAATTTCTTCAACTTTATATGCTTCCTTTGGATCAACTGCAATTAATAATCCTCCGCTGGTTTGTGGATCCGCAAGTATATGTTTGATTGCATCACTCACATCTCCAATCTTATGTCCATAACTCTTCCAATTCCGATGCGTGCCACCGGGAATCGAATTCATTTCGGCATATTCCATCACTGAATCAAGCAATGGGATATGCTCCATCATAAGTTCTGCATGCACATTGCTTCCTTCACACATTTCAATGAGATGACCGAATAAACCAAATCCCGTCACATCAGTCAATGCATGAACACCATCAATCAAAGAAAGTTCTTTTCCAATTGAATTCAATTTCATCATCCATGTTGCCGCAAGATGAACATGCTTTTCCTGAAGCAAAGATTTCTTCTCAGCCGTTGTGAGAATACCAATGCCAAGTGGTTTTGTCAAATACAAGAGATCACCCGGCTTCGCACCAATATTTTGTTTGAGTTGATTGATTGGAACTATACCATTGACTGCAAGTCCAAAAATTGGCTCGGGAGAATCAATGGAATGTCCACCGGCCAAAGCAATTCCTGCTTCAGCACACATAGCTCTACTGCCTTCAATGACTTTGCGTGCAATTTCGGGAGACAATGTATCTACTGGCCAACCTAATATTGCAATGGCCAAAATTGGTGTTCCACCCATGGCATAGACATCACTGATTGCATTTGCAGATGCTATTTTTCCAAACTCATATGCATCATCAACGATTGGCATGAAGAAGTCTGTTGTGCTGATGAGTGCGGTTCCATTTCCCAAATCATATACTGCGGCATCATCGCGTGAGCTATTTCCCACGATGAGATTTCCGGTATGTGGCAAAGCTTCATTTGTATGTAAAATGGCATCAAGTATTGATGGTGAGATTTTACATCCACATCCTGCGCCATGACTAAATTGTGTGAGTCTAATTTCACTCATTCGAGATTCTTCCATGTTCTGATAATTTCAATTTGAACTGTTCTACTGAGAAATCTACTCTCGGGTAATTCATGTGATCGTATTCCCGGTGGCAATGCAGTCGAGCCGAGCCCATTCACTTTGACGATATTCGATTTGGGTTTTATGCTTCGAATATATTTGAACACTGTTTCTGCTCTTTTTTTTGAGAGTTCCAGATTTGATTGGGCATTTCCTAGATTGTCACTATATCCTATGATACTGATTGAGGCATTGTCTTCTAAATCTTGCAAAAAAGCATCTATGGCATTTCTGCCCTGTTTGTCAAGCGTAGCTTTCTGCACCGGAAAATGCATCAATGACAATCTTTGAATTGCAAAATTAGTTGTGTCTCTTTGAATGGGAATACTCACCTCCGCACTACCCACATCACCTTCATTGTCTTGAATGATCATGGACATTTGCAATTGATCATTCATTGACTGTTGCATGAGCCGAGCATCCTCTTTTTCAATCGGCATTTGTATCCACAATGGTAGTTGAGCGCCATCTTTTGCATGCAAAACTGAATCCCCCAATTGTGAAGCGAGCTTCCAAGAGATGATATTCTCGCCGATTGTTTCACTTGAACTTATATATAAATCTTTCGGAGTATATTCGGTGATCTCAACATATCTGGATCTGATCACAGGTGCAAGAATATCTTTTTGATCCGATATAATTTCAATTCTTCTATTCTCCTCATATCCTTGAGGAATTCTACTCATCGTTGGATTATCGGGAGAGCATTTTCTGCTATCCATTTCAATCATGATTCTTGATCTATCGACATTCCAAACATTTGCCAAATACTCTCGAACTGTTCCAACTCTTTTACCTGCCAATTCACAATCGGAATTTTCGGTTGTCGGATCACTAAATCCCCGTAATTCAATGTTGGCTTGCATATTTTTATTCATTCGATCCCCAATGATATTCAATATGTCTTTATGCTGTTCGGAAACCAATGGCTCAAGTTTATCGGATGCAAACCCTTCAATCGTACGCAATTGTCTATATCGTGGATGAAGATTAATGTCCGCTTCAGAAAAAAAAACCATCGGGAGAATCGGAAATGCTTCTGTCACCAATTGACCACGAACATTGATTGCATTAACTTCCTCTGATTCTTCATCTTGAGCGATGTGGATTTTCATGACTGGTTTTGGAGATTGCTTTGGTGGCAATCCAACTTTTAATGTATCCGTTCTTTCTACTGTCTCTGTGATAATGTTATGCGTTTCAAATTCTTCAAGTGATCGGGTACTTTTTTTTTGTCCTTCGATGATCATGGATCCAATTCTTTCATTCACATTCACCTCGATGGTGTCTATGACTTCCGCTCTACGAATCACTTCTTCCTTGACCGCACCCATCCCCCAGCGAATGGACATTCCTATAAGAATTGAAGTCTGCTTCCATTCAGGACCGGCAATGATTCTGCTAAATGGAATGGATGCTGAGATTTCCGGTACAAGTACTATATGTTTTGATAGGGGTATATGATGTCCATATCCCATACTTAAACCAAATTGCAATGCATTCACATTTGGAATTCCTTGATCGAGAAAAACTGTATCACGAGAACCCGATTTGAATGTCACATTATTCGGAGATAGTAATGTGGAAGCGCTTTTCCAAGTTGGACTCAACAAGAATCCAAAGTTTGGTCCGAAAAACACTCGTGAGTTTCCAAATGACCTTTGCAGTCCAAGATCCATATTGATCATTGGCATTGCGATATTCAAGGAGTGTTCTCTGATAAGGGGAACAATCATTCCATTCACATCTTTAACCAAAGCTCTGCTATCTGTCGTTGACATTTTAACAGAACCATTTGAAAAGCCAATCGATCCGCGCATTCCCCAGTCTGTGGGCATCCATTCTATATTCCCCATAATCCCAAACTGTGAACCGATTCCACCATCAAAGGTCGGACATGCAGGGTCGCCTATACATCGCAGCGTGGAATTAGTGGAATGCAATCCCAATCCGCCTGTGAGTCCGAAACCAAGATGTATGGGATTATACAGAGTGTAATTCTCATCTTGAGCTGTGGAATGTACATATGAGAAGCATAGTGCAAAAACTATTAACAATGTCTTTTTCATTAACTACATCACTCCATGATCATGAATAATGATGAAGCCGCATAGTGTTCAGATTCAAAAATCAAGGCATATATACCGGAGGACAATCCATTCATTGGTATCGACACTTGATGTCTTCCTGCATCTTTGTCTCGAATGTGAAGTACATTCATGATTTGTCCGACAGTACTCATGCATCGAATATTGATTGGCATATTCTCTGATAGTTCATACGTGACATTCAATACAGATCTATCTGATGATAAAGCAACTGCCAATAATTGCACATTTGATCTTCCTATTGAAAGCGTTGTCAATTCACATCCATAAGCATCCAAGTCTATCGTATCGGTAGCGTTTTGAATAATTGGTTCAATACATGGATCCTTACTTGTGAATGATGCGACACTCACCCAAGGACGCAGTGTTTCACCAATCACAGACTGCATGTGAATATCCGTATTGTAACTTGCTGTATCCTTACAATTAGTGTAAGTAAGAAGGATTGAATCTCCACTTTTCTGCATGATTACTTTGCAATCCCTAGAAACAACTGAGTCAATCGAAAGTGCGCTTTGCTCATGTACAATGGTAAGATCGAATGATGTATTTCCATTCAAAGGTCTGTTGGATTGATTTGCGATAGAAAGTGTTTTGACAAATCTCATTGAGGCTGTGATTCCACTTGTAGTATTTTTCCATGCAATATCAAATGGATTGGAAATCACATTCACAGTCCAAGTGATCGTGTCTTTGTTTCCACATTCATGTTCGAATACTATGCTTATTGGGAAATTTCCGATTGTATCACTTCTAAAGCTCACCAACAATGAATCTGTGTCAAATGGATTCATGTATAAAGAAGAACGGGAAAACTGTACTCTAGCATCATCAGAGGAAAGTATTATTGTGCCTTTCAATGCATTGTTATTTGCAATAGAAATCTGTTGTTCAACAACATTCGTTTTACATGTTTCGGAAGCAGTATCAACCATATACATAAAATCAGGTTGTTGTATATCTATCATCCATTCAGCATATTTCACTGTTCCGCAATGATCAGCAATATTCACTCCATATTTCCTAAGCCCTATATCTGGTCTGCCTGCAAACTCTATTGATAATAATAATGTGGAATCTGCTTGAATTAATATTGTATCAATCGTAGTTGACAGTAATGGATCTGTGAATGAGAGTATTTTCACATTCAAATCAACAGAAGATGTATTCCGTATAGGAAATTGGATAATTCCTTTTGTATTTGCGCATATCGAAATTGTATCGACAATATTCTGGATTGAAAGAGCTGTTGAATCTATGACAAATACTTTTACTGTATCAATTCTCGAACATCCATTCGTATCGATTGTCGTGAGAGAATATATCATTGTCATTTTCGGGTATGCCAAAGGATTCAAACAATCCGTACAGGACAATCCAATGGAAGGACTCCATTGAATACTCTGTAATGAATCAGTAGTTTGTGCATTGAGTTGAATCGTATCATTTGGACATATCACCGAAATGGAATCTATCTTCAAACCTGGTCGATCAAATGCATTTACCGCAACTGATTGTGATCCCGTACATCCACTTGCATCAGAAACATCCACTGTGTATAAACCGGTTTCTTTCACTATCAAAACAGGCGTATTTGCTCCCTGAATGGGCGTAGCATTCTTTCTCCATTGATATGAAATCAGATTTCTGGATGTTACATCAAGTTTAACAGAATCCCCCTTGCAAAATGATAGGCTTCCCGAGATGTCAATGACTGGTTTTAGAGGAAGTATTCCAACTTGAATCTTTGCAATGAATCCATCTTTTGCATTAGTGGATTGATTGCTTCCGGGTATATTACTGCCCGATGCTGAACCACCAATGAAAATTGCACCAGAACCATCAACAATGATTGTATTGCTCTGATCATCTTCATCATTTCCGAAATAACTTGAGAATACCAAAACATTCGCCAGAGCATTCAGCTTTGAAATGAAAGCTTCATTTCTTTTGATCGTGGAATCCGGCGCATCTTCAGTGATTGGAAAATCAATAGAGCTTGTATTTCCGGTTACATATGGGGCTGCGCATACATCGACTCCTAATCCGGTCACAAAATCATCACCTGATCCACCAAGGAAGGAGGAGAATTTTAGTGAACTTCCCGGAATAGGTTCGAATTTCCCGATGAATGCATCGTAATTTCCACCGTTAAAAGTAGTATCATAAGCCCCAATAGTGACAGGAAACTTTATTGCATTCGTATTTACTGAATCCGAGATTCCACTTGAATTGGTATAACCGGCATAGAATATACTTTGTGAAGGTTCATCAAAATTGATTCCCGTTATTCTTTCATAACCGCTTCCACCAAGCAGAGTGGAATACAGCAAAGAATCACCCTTCGGGGATAGCATTGCGATAAATCCTTCGCTCATACCATGATGTTTCGATTGAATCGCACCATTGGTGACCGGGAATATGTTCTTGCTGGCTGTCTCACCTGCAACAATGATATTTCCATTTTTTGCAATGACTATTTTATATCCAATATCATTATCCTCACCACCAAGTACGGTAGAGAAAATTAAATCATCTTTCCCCTTATTGCCAGGATTGATCTTGGCTATGAAGACATCTAATGCTCCACCATTATATGATGTGTCATAGCTCCCGGCAGTCTTTGGGAATGTATGCGGACTTTTGTTCAAAATCCCTGTTGTTCCGGTGAGATATACATCTGCATTTGCATCGAGTGCAATTCCATGCGCAATGTCAGTTGTCATTCCAATCAAAAATGTACTGTATATCAATGCCGTTCCGGAAGCATTCAACTTAGCGAAGAACACATCATCATCAGCTAAGTTTTTTTGTGACTGAAATGCATTGCTCGTTGTAGGAAAATCTATTGAGGTAGTGCTACCGGTTATATACACCTGTCCCAATGTATCAACAGCAATCGCATTCCCTTTTTCAAACTGTGAACCCCCGATGCGCGCAGAATAGACAATGACTTTCCCAGTGGAATCATATTTGGAAACAAATAAATCTTTTGGCTTTGCATTTGGTGAATCATATGCGCCTGAAGATACTGGAAAATCAGGAGTTTCAGTATCACCCAATGCATATATATTTCCCTTTTGATCAAGCGTTACAGCATTAACATTCTCAGCCATACCTCCACCAATGAATGTGGTAAAGATCACCGGGACATTCAATGTGGATTCAAATAACTTTTCATCATAAGAACATGTCATTTCCGATGTTTGATTAATATTGATCACTGATCTTACAAAAGATTGTCCTTTCTGTATCAATGGTGCATCAATCGAATAGGATATGTCTCCGGAATATAATGTAATGACCCCTTTTGTATTGTCAATATCAATCTTCTCAGCTCCCTCTATCTTAAAACTCATGCTTGGTTTAGAAGAATGAGGCATAATCCATTTCCAATGTTGATCAGAAAATTCATGTTTCATCAAGACTTGCGATTGATCATCCTTAATCTCAAATTCAGAGTATATTGTTTCCTGTGTAGGTGTACCTTTCCCATCAATAACATTGATGTGATGTACTACTTTTTTAAAATCAACATGAATTTCTCTGGAGAGAATTGGCTTGACATGAAAGATATGCCTTTTGATTCCTGAATGTACATCAATCAAAATTCCTGATGTATCAAACCAAAGTACTGCATTAGCATTGCGTACATAGCCAAATACAGATGAAGGGTATTGACCTTGATTACGGACAATACCCTTCGGAATAGGATATGTATTTATGTCTTTTGCAATGATGTCTTGTATCATCACTGACAAAAGGATGCATGCTTGCAATAAAAAGAATAGAATGCTTCCCGGGCCTGCTTTTGGAAATCTGACCATGGATATCGTTGAGGTTAGTTCGGTACTCTGTCATACTGCAAACAGAGACATTGCGAAAATACCTCAGTTCTGACTGAGAACAAAGTATTTATCCGTTTTCCGGCTATTTGTCAGCCCTGAACTTTTTCTCCAATCCAAGCACCAATCATGGACAATACGCCGCCCAAGATCAAAGCCATCATGATTTCATCGAAACCGGGTGGGACCAAAGCCAAGGTCAGAATATCCACATTGATCACCAGAGTGAATAATCCTGCAAGCGCCGCCTCCATAATTGTTACTCCGGCTGACCTATAACCTATCAAAAAGCCGGTGATGAAGAGTCCAATGACAAATGCAATCATCAGAGGAGTAAACACAAAACCAAGAAATATGATGAGCAATGTGGAAACCAAGATGGAAACCATCACGCCAAGTATGGTTCCTGCCAAAACCCAACCCCATTCGAGATGCTTCACTTCTGAAGTATCTTCCATTGTTCCTTGCAACATTTCACCCGCCCATGCTCCTGCGAAAGAGAGCATAATTCCATTCAAACCAATAAGCAAAATATGTTCTGGATGAATATCGGCAAAACCCTGAAGATTCAAGCCGGGAAGGAAAAAGTACAAAGCTAGACTCACAATCACTGAGGATATGACAGGCTCTGCAATAGTCTCGTCCTTTGAGAGTAATCCCGCAACCATTCCACTTAAAATGAAACCGGATAGCAGGGAAAGAACTGGAAATGGTAAAGCCGCAAATGTGCTTCCGCTCACCCAGCCTAAACCAAAGACGGCGATCAAACCAATAACTAATGATCCCGCTACACTTTTGAGATCCAATGAACCTGTAATTCCATTACCCATGTGAGAATCCTTGAAAAATGAATATAGATACCAATAAATTCAGGAAATTGCATGAATTCTTGTGCTAATTAGTGCATTGTCAAGACAATACGCAAATTTTTTTGTAATTACGAGCATTGAAAGCTCAATTTTGCGTTCAAATACTCAATAATCCTTCAATAGAATGCGCATTCAAGATCATCTAGGAAAAATCACATGGACCATGCTTGACAAAGTATTGTTCATGGCTTATGGACTCATCAGACTCTATCAAGTAAGCATGATGACCCCTTCAGAATTTGGTCTTTTCGCTCTTTTGGACGCAATAATCATTTCGATTTCAACTCTTACGGATAGCTTTGCACTCAATGGAATTGTCAAATATGGCTCAAAATTACAAGAAAGAGCCAAATTCAATGCTTTAATCGCTTTGTCACATGTCGGACTATCCGGCATACTTTGCCTTTCAATCTATCTTGCAGGAAATGAAATCGCTCGACTATTTGATGAGCAATTACTCGTACATGTCGCTGAATATGTTCCCATTCTGATGGTACTCACCATTCCCAGACTCTTCTTCATTAAATTTCTTCTTCGTGAAACACAAATGAGATCAGTATTCATCGCCAATGGTGCTTGGTTTTTCACGATGATTGGCTTAACAATATATTTAGGAATGCAAAAAGGGGAATTGAGTTTATCCGACATGGTCTATATTTCAGGAGCGGGCACAACAATAGGTTCTCTTGCAGGCGGATTGCTTGCATTTCGATTCATTGAATTTGCGAAGCCAACAATGTCTGTATTCCGCGATTTCATTCGATTCGGTGCATTTCAAGTTGCATGGAATATTCCTGCAACCATCATGCGACATCTAGATGTATATATCGTGCAGTATTTCTTTGGTACCGCAATCGTTGGAATATTTCAATCTGCAAAGACTCTTTATCGATTCTTTGAAGCATTAATCGACGGCATCAGTGGTTTATACTATCCGGCGCTTGTGAGAATGCATGCTCGTGGTGATCGAAACGCAGAACATGCAATGACATCAAAGATTATTTCATTCACGATGTTTGCAATGACCGGGATTGTAATCATCTTTCAAATGGGCATCGGTGAGTGGCTTGTGACCATGTTTCTTAGTCAGAAATATCTCTTGGCATATCAGCATTTTTCTCTCCTGATGCTCACCGCGATCATTTTGCCAATGATGATCACCGCAATCATCTTCATTACAAGAGATCACATGAAAGCTCTTCTGGCAAATGCCGTGATAAGCTCCTTGACCGGCATCATTGTTTCCATATTTATCGGAATGAGTGGTCATTCCGAGTTGATTGCACTCGGAACAATGAGCTATACTTTTACTTTTTCTTTGATTGGAATCATCTATGCGATAAAACAAGAAATTTTCTATCCAA
The DNA here is from genome assembly GCA_947491315.1 of Ignavibacteria bacterium. Lineage (GTDB taxonomy): Bacteria > Bacteroidota > Ignavibacteria > Kapaibacteriales > UBA961 > UBA961. The sequence continues at coordinate 99,334 of CANLII010000003.1, read as the reverse complement.
TGGATTTTTTCAGAGCAATTCCTGATACCCTGCATTTTGTACAAACACTCTTGCATAAAAAGTCATGAATGCACTCTTCGACATCATCATTCCTACATATAATAATCGAGATGAATTATTGGCTTGCATGAATGGATTTGAACAACAAACCATGAAAGATTTCCGATTATTGATTTGCATCGATGGATCAACGGATGACACAATAGAATCCATCGAACATCTATGCTCGCTTTCTACTTTGCAGATTGAGATTTTACAACATCATGACCGAGTGAATCATGGTAGAAATGCCACCAGAAATTTGGCATTACCCCATATCAAAGCAGAATATCTTGCATTCCTTGATTCGGATGCCATACCTGCGCCTGATTTTCTCGAACAACATCTTACCATTTTACGGAAGGGATTTTGTGTTTCTGCAGGTGATCTCATCTATACAAATGCAGACACAAATGCTTGGGCAAATTATCTGCATACTCGTGGTAAAAAGAGATTTGAATCCGAGGAATTAGTGCCATTTCAGTATATCACCACAGGAAATCTGGCTCTTCCAAGCAAGATATTCATTGAGATTGGAGGACAAGATGAGAACATGAAATTGTACGGAGGAGGCGACACGGAATGTGCATATCGATTACACATGCAATTTCATGTGCCCATTCACTATGCAAAACATGCAATTGCCTATTCAATTATGCAAAAGTCACTTCCATTTGCTTTGAATCAAATGCAACAATTCGGAGCGGTGAATCTTCGTTATATTCGAACAAAGCATCCTGCATTCTTGGAAATATTCAGAATCGGAGAAATTATTGGAAATTCAATGCGGTCAAGGTTATTGCGATTTACTTTATATCCATTCTTTGGAAGGATTTCAGAATTGTTTGCAATGATACTTCCCCACTCTTTTGCAAATCCATTTATTGCTCACGCTGTGGGAAGTAGGATATTCTTTGGTTTTAAAACAGGAAAAGATCCCCTTCAACCATGAGATCTCATAGTGGCAATATTCGAAGCCATATCTCCCGAGAATACTCCAGATCCACTAACAATGATATTCACACCGGCATCAATAACATCTTTCACATTGTCAGTCTTCACACCGCCATCAATCTCGATTTCAATATGCTCATAACCTGAGTCATCAAGATACTTGCGCAACCTTCTTGCCTTGTTCAGCACTTGTGGAATAAATGCCTGTCCACCAAATCCAGGATTGACCGACATCAACAATATAAAATCAACGAATGGCGCGGCTTCAAATGCATATTCAATCGGAGTTATAGGATTGAGTACTACTCCTGCCTTTTTCCCATGATCTTTGATGAGCGCAATCGTACGATGCAAATGCGTGCATGCCTCAACATGAACTGAAATCCAATCGGCACCGGCCTTTGCAAAAGCAGATATATATGCATCGGGATTACTCACCATGAGATGACAATCCAGTGGCAGTGATGTATGCGGCCTGATGGCTTCAACGATAAGTGGACCAATCGTGATATTTGGTACGAAATGTCCGTCCATCACATCCACATGCAGGATATCTGCACCGGCTTGTGCACATCGCTTCACTTCAGATTCCAATTGAGAGAAATCTGAAGAAAGAAGCGATGGAGCGATAATGACTGGATGTTTCATATTCGTCAAAATTAATGTTTCACTGTCAATGGAATGATAGAAACATTCATTCCTTGTTGAACATTCACTGAATATATTCCACTCGGCAAATCATGTGTACCAAATTCAATGAGTTGCTTATCTGCTGAGGCAGACTTTTGAATTGTTTTCAATACTCTTCCTGATATCATGTCAGCTATGCGAATTGATATCATTTCAGAGCCATTTGATTGAAGTGACAAGAACACACTTTCAGAAGCAGGATTTGGAAACAATGATAATTCATTATTGAGATTGATTTGTTCATTGACGGAGGTGACAATACTGAAATCTCTGTCAGATCTCGGAACAAGTTTATAGCGCCTTGAGCGGAAATCCGCACCAATGATCCCACGAATAAAATCAACTTTTTCACCAATCGTTGGCTTCACTCTATTTGTGACGGATACTATGCTGTCTCTGGTTGTATATTTCAATTTACTTTCATCTGTTTCAAGGCGAATTCCTTGAGTCATATCTTGCTGTGATGATTCATCAACAATAATGAATTCTCCTGTTGATTGCGGTGCAGATGGCTCAATAGTTCCAATCACAACATTGTTGAACTCAATAAGCATGTCTCGCCATTTGTCTGACCCCTCAACTCCACCCGCATTCGTGGTGAAATCTGAAGTTTTCAGCTGTACCGGTGCATATGGCATTTCATTACCCAATACCTCTATGGAATCGATATTACCAAAAAATACCACTCCGCTGAATTCCTGCAACCTAGATGTAAGACGTACTTTCTGTCCACGCTTTAATTGCATCGCTCTGGAATTACCGCCTTGTCTGTAAAATGTTGCACCTGAATATGCACCATTTCCATCTTGAACAACTGCCCTTGCCTGATTCTGAAATCTATCACCAAAAATATCAGCAGAATCACACATTACAATTCCTTCGATTGTCACAGATGCGCCATTCATATTGCGAACTGCGTCAATCGTATCAGGCATTTTCACATCGGCAATAGATGGATATGTATCAACAACTTTATAGAAATAATCTGTAGATACAGGCAGGCGATACAAATTGCCTTTTTCATCAATTGCTGACATGTTATATCGGACAATAGTTCCGGCTGCTTGAGCAGGTATAGTTCCAATCCAACTTCCTGTGAGATCTTCTTGGGCAGGATATTTCGTATAGTTAGCACCACCGTCAATTGAGACATTCAATGCTATATTTTCCATTGTAACAAGATGTGTACCACTTAATACATCATAGATAATATCAATCTTGTCCTTTGAAGATGGGAACAGTTTTGCAGGTCTTTGTACAACCAAACTAATTGTAGCTGGTTTTGGTCCGGGAGTGACATCTTTTTGCAAAGCAGGTGCTATCGCATAAGTATATAATTGTGATCCACCACCTTGTCCTCCGCCACCACCTGCTATAAATGATGTGGTGATAAATCCTTCCACTTTAAAAATCTTTTGTCCTACCGTGTAGCTCGAAAATTGTGATTCTTCAATAAAATGATTCTTTGTGGTAAAGTTTCCTGATTGATCTGACATTGGAATTTCATTTCCTTTGCCATCAGAAAACATGATTACAGGACTTGTTGAACTAATCATAACGGAATCAAATCTCACTTTTCTTCCTGCATACATACTTGCTGAAGTTTTGGGGTTTCTTGCTCTCGTACCTGTATAAAAATCTGATACATTTAGAACTGGAACAATGTCCATTTCTGAATTTCTGAAAATGGTTTTTACAGGTGTAGAAGTAAGTAACTCCAGTGCCGGCAATGCTCTTCTTTGTTGATTGAAATCATCTAATTCATATGGAAGATTTGTCACAATCGCTGTACATTCAATGATATCACCTGTTTTGATTTTATCAAATTGCGTTGTGCGAATATTCGTGTCTCTTTGAAAAATTGCAATTCCGGCTTTTGGCTCGATACTTGAATCAGCTCCGGCAATGTATGTCAACCAACTCTTTCCTACGAGCATGATCGGCCTTCTGTCGCCACCGGTAGCATTCATCAATACATCATTCCCTGCCTTCCCTCTTATAATCACGGTATCACCAAAGTGCTTTGAGAGATAGGATGGTATCGCCAATGAATCAGTTGATATCACAGCTATGTCTTGCACGGATTTAACTTCAAATGAGTATGCAAATGACTGCATGATACATAGTAGTACAAGTGCAAAAAGGAGTCTTTTAAATGGCATGATTTTTCTTTTGTATTGGTGATAATATATGGCAATATAGCAAAAGCAATTCGCTTAGAAGGGATAAGTCAGCACTTTTCAGCAATTCGTAATTTAGCCGTTCGTGCTCTGGGATTTCTTGAAATTTCCTCATCTGTGGCTTCAATCGGCTTATTGGTGAGGATCTTTATTGACGGAATGGCATCATCAAGTTTCGATGCTAATTCTTTGAACACATGCTTTACGATTCTGTCTTCTAATGAGTGATAGGACATGATGACAATTCGTCCGCCTTTTTTCAATTTTGGAATGATACCTCTGATGGTTTTCTCCAGTACATCCAATTCTCCATTCACAGCTATCCGAAGTGCCTGAAACACTCTTGCCAAAGATTTGGATGCCATGTGAGGCGGTACGCATTCTTCTATTATATGTCGCAAATCATATGTTGATTGCAGAGGAGCCGCACGGCGGCGCTCAATGATCCGCCGTGCGATTATTCTTGCAAAAGGCTCTTCCCCGAAACCTCGCAGAATATGGTGGAGTTTACCCTCCTCAACTGTGTTTAGCAAGTCTTCCGCAGTTTGACCATGCGGTCCGAATCGCATATCTAATTTCGTATTGAATCTATAACTGATTCCTCTTTGCCCCTTGTCCAACTGTCTTGAAGATACGCCAAGATCCAATAAGACACCGGAGATTGAATCATTCTGAATTTCATCTTCAATCATTGAAACAAAATTCATTTGTCGCATTGAAAGCTTCGATGGCGATTCCTCAAGCAGCTCTGCAAATTTCTGTGTACAATGCGCAATTGCATCGGGATCTGCATCATAAGAAATCAGTACACCAGTTTCATCCAGCTGGGCAAGAATCTCTGCGGTATGACCACCACCACCAAGAGTTCCATCGATATATGTGCCGGTAGCACCAAGAACCATCAATCCTTCCAAACATTCTTTCAACATCACCGGCAAATGATAATCATATTCTTGCAAATCGGGATTGTCGGCGACTCTTGGTCTGCGCTTGGATTTGTATTTCTTTTTATTGCCCATTCGGACGCTGCATCACCTGTGAAGCAACCTGCTCATAGCTTGCTTCAGATTTTGAGAGATATATCTCAAATTCTTCGGGTTGCCACAATTCGATATGATCAATCATGCCGACTATCATAACCTTTCCGTCAATACCTGCAAAGTCAAGGTATTTTTTTGGCACCATGATTCTTTGTTGACCATCTAATTCAACTTCCTCACTCCATGCCAAAACAGTGCGAAGAAAAAATCTGCTTTGTTCATCATATTGATTGAGCTTCGCATATTCAAGCTCATAACGACGCCACTCATCCAAAGGATATGCAGCAACACAGCGGTCTGAGCCTCGAGTAAGCACGAATGTATTCAGTGCCTCAGGAGACAAAGCCCTCCGCATCTTTGCAGGGATATTCAATCGACCCTTTGAGTCAACCGAATATGTTTCTTGTCCTTTGTAAAAAGCCATCGTTATATGTAATTGATGAATGGTTTCTCAAGAGATTGCTGACAGGAATCAAATGTGCACAAATCAATGTAGGCTCCTTCACATCGCTGCATGCCATTTGATTGATATGTATACCGAGAAAGAAAATAACTTTCCGCCATTTTCTCCCACACGATGCAATTCCTGTTTCACAGTCCCCACTTTTACCCACAATTTTCACACAAATCTCACAAATCAAGATGACTTAACCAATAGTTTTTTCATGTTTTGCCATCTTTTCCCCTAGATCATGGATTATTCGTGATTAATGAGATATTGATGAGATTGTATTGCCGTTATTTTATTTAGTCATAATCATTGAAAAACAAGTACTATCCACTTTGCACTAAATAAGTGTAAATGGATAATATGTATGGACTTAAGAAATGCGAGTTTAATTATGGTGTGATTTACTGCATACTATCGGAGGGCATTATGGGAAAGGGGATGTTATTTGTTCAGCGTAATCTCGACTTCTTATTGACCAGAATTGTAATCCCAAAGAACTTCCTCATGGCTGCTGCATGCCTTATATCAAGGAATTCCGGCTAAACATATGATAATGGCTTCCCTCCACGATCAAATGCAATTGCTGAACATTTCAAACATCCCCCACTTTCTCCCACTAAGATGCTACAAAAAAACGAAAGTTTTTCCTTATGTGCAATCATAATTACATTATGTCAAGCAATTAATTTATCGATCCATATTTATGGCAATAAATCTAGTATATCGCCATGATATTATAGGTGATATTGAAATAAATATGAGAATGGAGGTTTTTGTTTGTGATTTGCAGGAATCAGAGAGATGAAATCAATGTATGTAGTGAGGGCATATTCAGTGATTTTGCCAAAGTTTGAGCGGCTTTTTTATATTTATTTGCTTCTGATTTTCTTGTCCCTGAAAGCAACTTTGCAATATTGGCTATTGTCAATAATTGATATTCGCGCCCCAAATCCACGCTTGATTGAGCCGCTTTTTGGAGATGTTTCCAAGCCGGAACATCATCATGCATAGCCAGATGATATGTTGCATATGCATTATCAAGAAGACATTCAATAATTGGATCTTTAATTTTTTCTTGAATTCTATCGGTTTCTTTGAGAAAAAGATCGGATTTCTCATGTTCTCCGACAATGAGTGAGATTCTGGCCATCAACAAGGAAATCATGGCTTCATCACGCTTTGGAATTGAACCCGCATGTAAACCTAGAAATTCATTTCCTTGAAGCAGAGCTTGTTCATAGGATTCTTCCTCACATAGTGCAATCATCTCCCTTTCCATTCCGGCTGAGTCTGCTTTAACTATCTCATGTAATTGTTCTTCGGATGCATCTTCATTTTTATGCTCTTGATACTCGACTTGCTCTGGTGTGAGAACACTCATTCCAAAATCTTCTCGAAGTTCAGCACCGATTCTCGTTCTTTGGAGTTTCATGTCTATCGGCGATTCCTCACCAACAGATGTCAATTGCTTGATATTCGCATCATACTGCTGAAGTGCGAAGCCACTCATGCTCGGTAATGACATATGTTGAGAAGTCTGTGCTATTTCAAGCAGTCCATGTTGCATTACTTCTTTTTCACCGGCTCCATTTGCATGTGCAACGATATAAGGAGTAATTTTTGATCTTTGCACTTCATCAAGTCCTTCAGCCTGCTCCTGCAAAACATGCATCATTTGACTATGAATTTCTGTCTTTTCTTCATATTCCAAAGACTTCTCAAAATAGTCTCGATAGAAGGTCTGTGTAAATTCAAACAGTGTGGTCTTCACTCCATATCGTTCATGCGGACCAAGACTTCGTAATACACCTGTCTTTGCCTGAACTCTCTTTATTCTTCGAATTGCTGTTACGATATCCGTATTCAGAATTTTGGAAATGATGAATGCACTACTCTCTACTCCCTCAGCAGAACATAATGAAAGGAGCATAATTTCTTCTTCATTGAGATTTTCTATCAACTTTGAAAAAGCCGCATGAACACTCGATGGGAGAAGATCTCCGCGAGTAAATTCCTCTTTGACCGAACCATCATCTTTGAATGGAGAAACTTTCGCAAAATATCTCACATATTCAGTGACCACACTCGGTATGCCAGATGTTTTATCATATAATGTTGATTCAAATTCAGCATTACCGGAATATTGGGGAAGAATTCTCACACATAATTCACGAACCTCTGATTTTGAGAATGCTTCTACCTCGCAATAACGATAAGATTTGCCATCATCTTTGACTGTTCGCAATACACTAAGCAGAGGGGACAGCGTTTCTTCAGCAACGCTTTTTCGATAAGCAAGAACAAGCAAAATGGGAAGTGAATCAATCTTCTCAATAAGTTTTTCAATAAGCAATGCCGATTCTGCATCACACCAGTGCATGTCATCAAAGATTAAAATCAAAGGACTTTTGCTTGACCATTCAGACAATGTTTTAAAAAGTTCTAGATATAAATCCTTTTTATCTTGCTCTTCTTTTTTGCTTTCCGTATGCTGTTTTTCGTCTTTATACAATTGAACATCACGATTGATTTCTTTAACGGCATCAACCAAATCACCGAAATACGGTACGGAAGTGAGCAATGTCATACCGATATTAATCGCCAATTTTTTCTTCGGCGTCATTACCGATTGAGAAGATTTTAATTCTTCGATCAATCGCAAAAATGGTCCGAGCGGTTGCAACATTCCCACTTGCATTGTGCCTACAGGTGCCTGACATGATGCCATGGAAACAAGTGCTTTATCTTGTTTTTGAGAAGCATCTTCGAATTCTCTCAATAGAGTGGTCTTTCCAAAACCCGTTTCTCCGGATAGAAAAACCACAGATCCCTGCTTCTTCTTCAATCTCTCGGCTGATGAATGCAAGATATCGAGCGTTTTTGCTCTATGTATGATGATATTCTGTTGTTCCATGGTTTCGAGGAAAATTAGGATTGGTAAATTACACAGATTAGGAGATAAAAATACCCTGAAAAACACTGGCGAGACCAATGCCTCGCCATACTTCTCAATACTTGATTACTCAAGTTCTTCAGAATCAAGATATGTTAGATCGGAATCAGGATCTTCAGTTTCACCAAAAGCCGGCAATTGTAAAATATCTTGACTGTATCCAGAAGGCAATTCCTGCACATCCCGAAGTTTCTTCTCTATCGCTCTTGAGCGCACACCTGCTTTGTCTATATCATTTGCAGCTAATTCCAATTTGCGTCTTGTGGCTTCAAGCACGACTCCGAATTTGCCAAATTCAGTTTTCACGGCACTTAGCAATTGCCACACTTCGCTTGATCTCTTTTCAATTGCCAATGTTCTGAACCCCATTTGCAAACTGCTCAAATAGGCAACCAGATTTGTTGGGCCGACAATGATGATTTGATATTCTTTTCTTAGGATCTCTGACAAACCTGGCAGATGAAGTATCTCGGCATAGAGTCCTTCTGTTGGAACAAACATCACAGCAAAATCTGTCGTGACCGGAGGATTAATATATTTCGATGAAATGGTTTTTGCATTTTCTTTCACAACATCTGCAAAAGCTTTTCTTGCCGCATCTAATTCTTTTTGTGGAATTGTGCCAGCAGCATTATATGCATCGATCAATCGCTCATAGACTTCAATTGGAAATTTTGAATCAATGGGCACGAAAATGTCTTCTCCACCTTGATTCTTATTCGGCAATTTTACGGCGAATTCCACACGCTCTTGAGTTCCTGGTTTTACGATCACATTTTCTTCAAATTGATCTCTAGTGAGAAATTCTTCAAGTAGATTTCTGAGTTGAATCTCACCAACGATGCCTCTAGTTTTCACATTACTGAGCACTTTCTTCAAATCGCCGACTCCACTGGCCAGTCCTTGCATTTCGCCGAGTCCTTTGTGCACTTGTTCGAGTCTATCACTGATCAATGTAAATGATTGATTGAATCTTTGCTCCAATCCTTCTTGTAGTTTTTCATCGACTGTTTTGCGTATTTCATCAAGTTGTTTTGCATTATCTTCTTGCAGATTTCTCAGTTTGATTTCCATGGTATTTCGAATCTCGGAGAGTTTTTCATCGGCATTCTTACGAATATTCTCTTGCTTGGAAATCAAATCTTCAAACTTCTGTCTTTGCATATCATTCAATTCGCGAACGGTCTCGGATAATCTTCGTTCAAAATTCATGAATGCCATTTGTTGTTCTTCTCTGGACTCACGAAGAGCGCGCTGATTTTCTTCGCGATTTCTTCCAAATTCTTCACGGATGAGTGGATCCATGCGTGAGATATCCGCATCAAGCTTGATGAGTTTGTCAGCACTCTCGCCGGACTGTTGTTGATTTGATGTTCTATTTGAATACCAAATGGAATATACTCCCATGAACAAAAGGAGTAGAAGTAGTATCAGCGTCAAATCCATAGAATTCTCTCTCTATGATTGTGATTGAAAAATCCCCGAATGATTGCATTGCCATGGTCCCAAGATTGATGCAATGATGATTCATGCAATGGGGAGAATTCATGCATGAAAAAAAACCGCCCACAAAGCTTTGAACTTTAAGGGCGGCGATAAACGATTTTCTGTATGCATTATTGCATCAATGTTGACCCAAGCCAAACATATCGAGCAAAATACCACCATTCTTAACGAAGAAAGGAACAAAAACCAATGAAATGATCGCCATCAATTTGATGAGAATGTTTAGTGATGGTCCTGATGTATCCTTGAATGGATCACCTACAGTATCACCGACAACTGCTGCTTTATGGGTATCTGAACCCTTGCCACCTAATTGACCTGTTTCGATGTATTTCTTCGCATTATCCCAAGCACCACCAGAATTTGCCATTGAGATAGCCATCATCACACCTGTGATCAATGCACCAATCAATAATCCTGCAACCATATGCACTCCAAAAAGCCAGCCGGTAAGAAGCGGTGTTAGAATCACCAATAAGCCGGGAGCTATCATCTCACGCAGAGATGCTTTTGTGGAAATGTCAACACAAGTGCTATAATCAGGTTTTGCTGTTCCTTCAAGCAAACCAGGAATTGTACGGAATTGTCGTCTCACTTCCTCAATCATACTGAATGCTGCTTTTCCAACTGAACGCATGGTCATTGCTGAGAATGCATAAGGAAGTGAAGCACCAACAAATAAACCTGCCATCACGATAGGATCAAGCATATTGATTGTGGGTAATTCAGCTCTTGTCAAAAATGCCGCTGTGAGCGCAAGTGATGTCAATGCCGCAGAACCAATCGCAAATCCTTTTCCAATCGCTGCAGTTGTATTACCAGCCGCATCGAGAGCATCTGTGCGCTTGCGAATGTCTTGACCCATATTTGCCATCTCTGCAATACCACCTGCATTGTCTGAAACAGGACCATAAGCATCAATGGTAAGTCCTACCGCAATGGTTCCAAGCATGCCGATTGCAGCCATTGCAATGCCATACATTCCCGCAAATGAAAAACCAATCACAACAGTGATAGCCATGATGAACATTGGAAGTACCGATGAGTTATAACCCAATGACAAACCATAAATGATATTGGTAGCCGCACCTGTTTGAGATGCATCTGCAACTTGACGAACCGGAGAATATCTATGTGAAGTATAATATTCAGTGATCAAACCAATCGCAAGACCCGCAATCAATCCGGCGGCTAATGTGATGAATACACCCATATTCGTGTGCATGCGATTGCCAAGCATAAATTCAGCGGGCAGCATACTCATCGAGAATGGATACAATGCGATGAGCATGATAATAGTTGAAATAATCAATGCATTTTTCAATGAAGATTCAACTTTCTCTTCAGATTTAGGGTTGATGAAAAAGAGGGAAATCAAACTTGCTACGATTCCTACTCCACTCACAAAAAGTGGAAATAACAAAGCAGAAGTTTTTGCTTCTCCTTCAAGCATTGCAAATGAAGCAGCACCAATAACCATTGCGGCACATGTTGATTCGGCAACCGAACCAAAAAGATCAGCACCCATACCGGCAATATCACCAACATTATCACCAACATTATCCGCAATTACGGCAGGATTGCGAGGATCATCTTCCGGAATGCCTGCCTCAACTTTTCCAACCAAATCTGCTCCAACATCCGCGGCCTTTGTATAAATACCGCCACCAACGCGACCAAACAAAGCAACAGATGAACCACCCAAGGCAAATCCTGAAAGAATTTCCATAATGATGTGCTGATCTAGTGTAGGATGCAATGTGATGAGTCCCAAATACACAAGAATCAATCCCATGACTGCAAGACCGGTCAAACCAAATCCCATCACGGCACCAGATTCGAATGCAATGCGGAATGATTTTTCAAGTGAGATTCTCGCAGCGGCTGCTGTGCGGACATTACCCTTTGTTGCAATTTTCATCCCGATATAACCAGATACCACGGATGTTCCTGCACCAATCAAAAAGCATATTGCAGACCATAATCCCAAAGGAATTCCTGCACGCTCATCATTAACGGTAAACACAATAATGATGGCGAATAAACCCATGAACAATGAAAGAATACGATATTCTCTCTTAAGAAATGCCATTGCTCCTTCGGCAATTGCTGAAGAAATTTCAGTCAATTTTTCAATTTCCTCAGGCGAAGAAGCACCTGAATCAATCGAAATGGCATTCACGCGGCGTGAATAAAATAAAGCAACGATGAGCGCTAAAGCTCCTAAAGCTAGTATCAATCCAACTGTCATACAATATGTCTGAAAAATGGAACAAGAATTTTCATGCTAATTATGGTATGCCCTTTTGTTTGAATTCAATCAATATTGAATAGAAAGGGCTTGCAAATATACGAAAGGCACTGCTTATCGAGGGATTTAGAATGATATATCATCTGATTTTTTCCTCATTCATGGCTTTTTTTTGCAGTTCTTTTCCTTTTCACAAAGAGTATGTATTTTTGCAATCCCTTTGGTCTCCTAGCTCAGTTGGTTAGAGCGCTACGTTGACATCGTAGAGGTCACTGGTTCGAATCCTGTGGAGACCACTCAAAGCCAAATTTTCACATGATTTGGCTTTTCTTTTACCTAAAAAAGCAATAGCCCTCACAAAGTGAGAGCTATTACTGTATCCTGACCCCTGATAGCCAATAGTAAAGATCATCTCGAGATGAAGAATATATCCCTATTCCAATCACTGTGATCTAATGGCAACTTACAGGGATTACTTCTCAATCCTACCCCATAAAAACCCTATTTTTTTCTATGTTCAAATAATATATTAGATAGATATAATATATGATGAAAGTGATTCTTTTGCTTTGAGTCCACATTTTTTTCGCAAACGCATGCGATGATGCTCGATGCTCTTTACTGTAACACCGCATAATGTGGCAATAGATTGACTAGTCAAACCTAGCTTCATCAATTTTGCAATCTTTAATTCCATAGTAGTTAATGTGGGGATCAGCCTCAATAGTTGTTGTAAGAATTCCGGATGCATTTTATCGCATTCAATCAAATATGTTTCCAGAAAAGGTTGCTTTATCTTTCCCTTCGCAACAATTTGATATAATTGCTCAGTGGATACTCCTTGATTTCTCTTGTGAGATGTATTCTCAATCAACAATTCTATTGCTGAAAAAGCTTTTTGTAATTCAATGTGCTTTTGCTTCAATGATTCATGTTCTTCTCTCAACTCAACAACTTCATCTAGTATGACTTTGGTATATGTTGGCTTTCCTTGTTGAATCATTTTTTGCTTTTCAATAAAAGCGATATGCTCCAATTTCTTGATGTAGATTTCAATCTCTTCTTGATGTAATTGTCCGGCAATCTCCCTATATCGAATCATATATTCAACGCACAATTTCCACTCCTCAAAGTTATATGCAATTACACGAATACTATGCGCGATTGCACCTTCAAATCTAAGAATCTTCATTTTTTTGGCTAATATTTCGGCTTCTGCAAAGTATTTCATTAATTGCTGAAAACTCTTTAATGGATTCTCCAATCTCCCATAAAACTCACCCATTTCTTTATACGATTCCGCGAGTCTCATTGTAATGTCTGTGGACTTATAAAATGAAATGCATTCCAATAGTGTGTCCCTTGCACCCTCCCAATCATTTGTCATGCGAAGCATGTCTGCATTTCTGAAATAGAGCTCGCCTTTATCAACATCATTTCTGTATACAACCCAGCTTTGCTCTGCCAATTCAAGACATTTTCTTGCATTTTTATAGTCATTGAGAAATATATAATTTCTGCTCAAATTTATATTTGTCTTAAAATGAAATTCAGGAGTCGCAGTGTCAAACACTTTCAATGATTGTGCTTGCAATATGGCTTCTGATGATTCCGCATATTGACCTTGATTATAATACACTGCGCCTTTGACAAATAATGCCTCACACAATACCATATTATTGTTTCCAAGATGCTTCTGCGCTATGAGTTCAACTTCTATGATACATTGGAGGGATTCTGGAAAATGGACATAAGTCTGCAAATAACAGCTTGCTAAAAGCAATTTTGCCCTTGCCTTGATCTCATGCAATCTATACTTTGCAAATGCTTTGCAATGTCTTTCGATTCTTTCTTCCATCTCTTCTTTTGCAAACTGAGATCTAGTTTGAAATGTTTCTATAAATCCCAATAATTCAGTTGTAAGGTATATAGATTCATTTCCAATATTTAGCTCAATCTCTTTGGCAATGTCCGAAAGAGTTTTCCCTTCTTTCTCACGAATGGACTTGATAATTTCGATGGACAGTCTCTTCAAATTCCCTGACTTCCCTGCTTTAATTTTTTTCATTTAATTGATAGTTATTTAATTGAAACAATGAATGTTGACAATGATTGTTTTGAACTTAGTTTGCATTTTTTCCGCAATCGAATGCGATGATTTTCGATACTCTTTAGAGTGACGCCACATAATGTGGCAATGGATTGAGTGGTCAAACCAAGTTTTATCAATTTTACGATTTTTAATTCCGTTGCTGTTATGTTCGGCAATACTTTGACAATCTCCCTTGAAAATTCTGGATAACTATTCTCACACTCCAGTATATATGCTTCGATTGCAGGTTTACTGCTCTTCCCTTTCTGAATAATATCATGCAATTGATCAAGAAATACGGCTTTTCCATTGACATTGTGCGATTTCTTTACAATCAGCATTTCTATATTAGACATGACTATTTGCAGTTCACTATTTTTCTGTTTTAAAATCTCATTATCTTTCCTCAGATTAACAACCTCATCTATTATAGTCTCATTATATGCTGGCTTTCCAATTTGAATCATTTTTTGTTTTTCCAACAATACTAAATGCTCTAATTTTTTGATATATATATCAATTTCATCACTATGTATATCCTCTTCAACTTTAGCATGGAGCATCATATATTCAGAACAAAGTTTCCACTCTTCAAAATCCTTACATACTTTCCACATGCTATCATACAAAGCTGCCTGAAGCCTGAGAATATTCAGTTCTTTTGACAATGCCAAAGCTTTTTCAAAATGCTCAATTGATGCATCAAAATTTCTCAGTGGATTTCCTTCTTTCCGATAAAACTCACCCAACTCTTTGTAAAACTCTGCTATGCGTAATGTAAAAGGTGTATCTAGATAATAGTTTAGTCCCTCAACTAAAATTGAAAGAGCTCCTTCCCAATCTTGCTTCCAAATACTCAGATCAGATCTCCGGGTAAACAATGCACCTCTATCATAAACACCTTGATACTCTTTCCAGCTTTGCTCGGCTAATTCTAGATGTGTACGTGATTTGACGGGATCTTTCATGTTAAAATAATTTCTTGAAAGATTAATATGAGATTTGAATTGGATTTCTGCTGTACCTTTGGAAAATATTCGGAGCGACTGTGCTTGCAATATGGATTCTGTAGATGCATCAAAATCGCCAAGAAAAAAATACACCCCACCTTTTTCAAACAAAGTCTCGCACAAGATCATATTTTCTATACCCAAATACTTTTGAGCAATGGTTTCAACTTCAGTAAATGCTTTCAGAGCTTCTGGAAAATGTTTATATGTATGTTTATAATGACTCCCCAATAGCATCTTTGCTCTAGCTCTAATGTCATGATATCTATATTTTGCAAAGACTTTGCAATGTTTTTCGATTCTCTCATGCATCTCTTCTGGGGTAAAGCTTTTTCTCTGCAAGTAGGTTTGGATGAATCCTAGCAATTCCCTTCGGATAGGCTTCGATTCCATGTCTGAAAGATTTTTGATTTTCTCTTCCACCAAATGCAATTCCGAGCCTTGATTGTTTCTAATTGAATATATAATCTCTATCGATAGTTCTTTTAGTGATATTGTTTTCCCATTTGATTCTTGTGTTTTTTTCATTTCATCACCCAAATAGATATGTCTATATATAAAAACCGAAAAAGAATATTCACAAATACATTGTATTCAGTTTCGATTCTTTTTTCTTTAAATTAACTATATAAATATCGGAAATTACCGTGAATTCATGTCCAATCTGTCAAACTACATCACTCATTAGAAAGCAGTATGGTACAACAAAAATGTTGCTATGTACATATTGTGACATACACATTCTTACTGAACAACCATCCAAGCAGAATCTTGATGCATATTATACATCATCCTATGCTATGAGTGCAAGTGAAGTTCTTTCTTCAGAACATCGCAGATTATTTAGATTACCCGAACAGTTTTGGCTCATCTCAGAATTACAAAAACAAGGGATTCAGTCCGGAGATTCGATTCTTGACATCGGCTGTGACAAAGGATATTTTCTGGATCAATGCAGAAGATTTGGATATTCCGTGCATGGCGTTGAACCTTCTGAGCAAGCAAGGCTCTATTGCAAAAGCATCGGTTTGAATATTGAATCAGATATTGCTCACATCGATACTCAATTCAACACAATTACACTTTGGCATGTTTTAGAACATTTTACTGATCCCAGTTCACTTATCAATTCATGTTATACCCTCTTGAAACAAGACGGACTTCTCTTCATAAGAGTACCTGACTTCTCATCCTTTTGGAGCAGATTATTCCGTCAATATTGGATCTGGTTTCAACCCCACAATCACTATGTACATTACTCTAAACAATCCCTTAAAAAACTTGTGGAAGCACAAGGTTTTGATATCATTCAATGCATCAGTAGAAAGCCAAATGATGGCATTACCCATAGAGCGGGAGTCATGGCAGATCATGCCTTGAGGACTCATTTCTCTTTCGCTCAATCACTCAAAAAAAAGCTCGGAAGAATCTATGAACATGTCACAGGCATTGAGATTTATTTGATTGCACGGAAACGATAAAAAAAAACCTCTTCGAATTTGAAGAGGCTTTTTGATTTACTTGATCATTCCGCGAAGTTCCGCAAGCGTCACTGATTTTGGACGCACAATCGGAGAACCAATCATGCGGTGAACCAAAATTTGGGAACAAATTCCCATTGCACGAGAAACACCGAACATCACTGTATAGAATTCAAATTCTGTCATGCCATAATAATAGAGCAATGAACCTGATGCCGCATCAACATTCGGCCATGGATTCTTTGCTTTACCTTGTTCCTTCAATACCTCAGGAACAATTGCGAACAACTTCTTCATGATTTGCACATTGTCATCATTCAAGTTCTTGTCTTCGGCAAATTGATGAAATGCAGTGAAGCGAGGATCTGTCACACGAAGAACCGCATGTCCATAACCTGGAATGACTTGGCCTGACCCCAAACGCTTAAAGCAGTATTCTCGAAGTGTCTCATCTGTTGGAACACCACCGAATTCCTCACGAAGATCCACGATGAAACGCAAGCATTCCTGATTTGCAAGACCATGCAATGGACCCGCAAGACCGTTCAAACCGGCACTTACGGAATAGAAGACATCGGAAAGTGCTGAACTAACAACATGCGATGTCATAGCACTTACATTTCCGCCTTCATGATCACTGTGCAATACAAGATACAATCTCACGAGATCTTCCCATGAAGCATCATTGCTCACACCTAGCATGTGCGCAAAATTTGCACTCCAATCCAAGCCTTCTTTCGGTGCGATTAAATCGCCTTTGTCAAATCTAATGCGATAAATTCCGGCAGCGATTGTACTGACACCACCGAGTAGGGTCACACAATCTTCCAGAGTTGCCTTCCATAATTCATCTTTTGTAGCACCTGCTTCATATGATTTGCGAAAAGCCGATTCTTTTTCCAATGCCAAAATTCCAATACTGAGCATGACCATCGGATGGGTATCTTTTGGCAATGCTTTCAATACATCCCATACTGAATCAGGAACATTTGCTTTCGCTGCAAATGCAGCACTGATTTCTGCTCTTTCAGCATCATTTGGCAAAACGCCTGTGCAAAGAAGAAAGAAAATATCTTCCGGAGTTTGATTCGTTAATTCCAAGATTGGGATATTTCTGATGCGAAGCCCTTCATCCGCAGATACGGAAGAAGTTTCGCAAAGCAATGCGGGAACAGCTCTCATGCCACCGAGCACTTGCTCAATTGCAACAGTGGAAATTTGTGTGTCTCCATGTTCCTTGAGCAATGTTGTTCTCTCGGCACGAAGATGGGGAAGTTTCTCGTCGAGTCGAGCTTTGAACAAATCCATTGAAATCACCTGAAATGTTATATAATGAAAAGTCGAGTTGAAGTGCTGAGCAGGGTTACATACAACATCCAAAAAATCCTGCATTTGCAGATGCAAAGATACGATATGTACACGATTTTTAATGAAGAAAATACTTTGAACTCAAGCAGAATCTGACTTAAAAGTGCAATCAATGCTTGGTTCTACTGCTTTTAATCATTTCATAAAATGCAATGATATCCCTTGCAAGTTCCGTCCATGATAGTTCTTTTTTTAAAGTCCTTACTTCTTCTATATATTCAAAAGCCAAATTCTTATTGAAGAATTCATTGATTCCACTGGCAATTTCTTGACTATCGATACCAGTTACAATCATTCCGGCTTTTCCATTTCTCAATGCTTCTGGTAAGCCTCCAACTGGGGTTGATATGACGGGAACTTCAAAATGATGCGCAATTGCTATGATTCCACTTTGCGTGGCTGTTTTATAAGGCAATACACATGCATCCGCGGCGCAGAAAAAGAGTGGAGTCTCGGAATCAGGGATATATCTCACATGTGTATGTACTCTGTGAGCAAGCTTCATTGACTGAATTTTGGCATCATATTCATCAAATGCGCCATAGATTTCTCCTGCAATCACTAGATGAACATCTTCTGGTAAAAACTTCATGCATTCAATCAAATTCATGAGTCCTTTATATTCTCTAATGAATCCAAAAAAGAGGAGGATTTTGGCATCTTTTGGCAAATTTAGCTGCTCTCTTGCCATTTGTTTGTCAATGGGGTCGCCAAAATGCGTATAAATTGGATGCTCTTTTCTCAAGATGGGCTTACCGAGATTCAAGCGTTTCAAATCTTCTTCAACAGCATCGCTGATGGCAATGAGTCCGTCATGTGCGGAGAGCATATATTTCGTGAAAGCAGTATCGCCAGGCCTGGACTCATGTGGCAATGCATTATGAACCACGCAAAGTTTAATACAATCTTTATCCATCCTTCTTGCAATTGTTCCAAAAGCAGGACCCATGAAAGGCATCCACAATTGAGTCAAGAGCAAATCTGGATGTGTTTTGCGAATATCCGAAGCCGTTGAAAGCCAATTGAAAGGATTCATCGTGTCCAATACCCGCTTTGCGGGAATGGGGTCTGCACTATCTTCTTCAGTAACTAATTGCGAGCTTCCGGGAAACAACATATCCGGATATTGCCGCGTGAATGTATAGGCCTTTTGATGATGACCCAATTCCTCAAAAGCACGATATAATGCGGCATTGAATTGTGCTATGCCGCCTCTATATGGATAGAAAACAGACATATAGGCAATATCGAGAGGACCTTCATTCATCAAGAAATCTGCCTCTGTATTGCCGCAATTACAGTATTCACTGAAATATCCTTCATGCAGATTCTCTTGCGCGAGCATTGCGCTCCATAATAACAATCGCATCCTGTTTCAGGTTCGATTATTTCCCCTCTTCCAAAAACATCGAATTCATGTTTATTGAAGATATTATTGAAGAGCACCATTTTTTTTCCAAGACCAAGAGCAATATGCATCGTCATGGATACCGCTGTTACAATCACATCACATTGTGCCGAGATTGCGATAAATGTTTCTAATGGAAATACACCTTCATACATTGCGCCGGTTTCTTGCTTCAATGTTGTATTTCTCTCATGTTCATCGTTTCCACCAAGCAATAATGGCGCATATCCTGCATGTTGCAGAGCTACAATCAGTTGTTTCCAATTCTCTTCGGGCCAAAGTCTCGTTGGCCAGCGAGATCCTGCGCCTGTATTGAGTCCGATAATGGGTTTGTTTTGGGCCGATTCCTGGAGATAAGACCAGTGGTCCATTTGCTTGGATTCCACATTGAGTAAATATGGTTCTTGCTGATAATCGAAGCCACAGATTTCGAAAATCTCTTCCACATAACTCTTTGTATTTGCCTTTGAATAAGAATCAAACAAACCGGTGAGTAATTTATATTCAGATTCCGGATTTGCTATTGAGAGATGTCCTTCAGACCAAATAAATCCAAACTTCTTCTTTGCATTGCATTCAGCAAGAAGCATTGCTGCTTCTTGATCTTTGCAGAGATTCACCGCTATGTCAAAATGTTGCTTGGTGACATTGAACACATCTGAAAAAGTAAAAGTACGAATACAATCAAGCGCACTTTTGGGGAGGATTTCAGGAAAATTCGTAATCCAGGTTATATGACAATGTGGGTACTCTTTTCTATATCGTTCCAAAAGAGGAGTCGTTCGAATCACATCTCCCAATGCTCCGAGCTTGATGATGAGAATTCGTTTTGATATAGGTTGATAGTCAGTACAGGTAGCACAAATTTTACCGGACTCTTTATTGGGTCTGCATGGCATATCGCCACGGAAATGAATGCAATCAAAATGCAAATCTTGTATTGTCATCGTTTTGAATCGTGGAATGCGGACATTCCCGAAAAGTGTTGGAGAATCATGCTATCTTTGCATAGTTCAAGGATAGCTTTTGCCATGAAAAATGTATTGATTATCGCCTATTATTTTCCCCCTTCCGGCGGACCCGGTGTGCAAAGGGTGTTGAAGCATATTCAATATTTACGGGATTTTGGTTGGAATCCTATCGTTTTGACCGTCTCCAATGGGGATTTTCCCGCAAGAGATGAATCACTGCTTTCCAAAATTCCTGCGGACATCATCGTTGAAAGAACTCATATTTACGAGCCATACGATGCATATCGCATGCTCATGGGGCAGAAAAAAGGAGTGCCGATCGATGTAAATGTCATCAAGAGTGACCATCAAAGGCGTTCAATCAAAGAGCGTATTGCAGAAGCAATTCGAGCCACTTTTTTCATTCCCGATGCCCGAATCGGTTGGTTGCCGACAGCAATACCAAAAGCATTGGAACTGATTGAAAAACACGCTATCACTGCAATATACAATTCTTCACCCCCTTACACAACTTCGCTCATTGCCAGACAATTGAAGAGAAAGACGGGTTTGCATTGGGTGGCAGGTTTTCGTGATCCATGGACAGAATTTCTTACTTCGCCCAAAAGATGGTTCCTGCCGGCCTGGATTGACAGATCGCTTGAGCATAGTGTTTTCAAGGAAGCCGATGCCATCGAATGCGCATGGATCGGCATCATCAAAGATGCACTCAGAAAATTCCCAGAATTATCCGAATCAAAGTTTTATCATGTTCCAAATGGTTATGATTCAACGGATTATCCGAGCCGGGAGCATATCGACACAACTCTTGAAATCAATGATGCATTTGTGTTGACATATACGGGTTCGATGTATGGAAGGCGCAATCCATCATCTCTTTTTGCAGCTCTGGAATTGCTGGCATCAAAAAATCTTATTGATCCAAAATCCATTCACCTTCGATTTATCGGAAGATTCGGCAATGAAGTACATGACATGTTCAATGCCACTACATTCAAGTCATCCATTGAAGTCATTGGATATGTTCCCCATGAAAAAAGCATCTCATATCTACTTGTTTCTCATGCATTATTGTTGATTGTCGATGAAGCCAAAGAAAGCGAGGAGATTGTTCCGGGGAAAGTCTATGAATATATCGGTTCCATGAAACCCGTGATTGCAATTGCACCGGCTAAAGGCGCTATTGCGGATCTCATGCATGAGACCCAAGCAGGTGGAATTGCTCATCAATCAGACATTGAAGGAATAGCCGATATCATTCACAAGATGTATCAGGCATTTCAAGAGGGTAAGCAGATTGCACATCCAAATGTGGATGCAATCAAACGATATGAAAGAAGGGAATCAACTCGCACATTGGCGAAGTTACTTGAGCCATCAACCTAATAGGTCGTTTTTCTTGCGTGATTCTTCGGCCATTTTAGCCTTGAATACAGTCATTTCATCAAGCAATTCAGGGTAACAAGCGCTTAGAATCTGAACAGCCAGCAATCCTGCATTTTTCCCGCCACCAATTGCAACTGTCGCAACCGGTACGCCGGGTGGCATTTGCACGATGGACAACAGAGAGTCTTGACCACCCAATGCCTTTGTTTGCACAGGCACGCCAATTACGGGCAATGGCGAATAAGCTGCGATCATTCCGGGTAAATGTGCAGCACCGCCTGCGCCGGCTACAATCACTTTTATCCCACGCAAATGAGCTGTTTTTCCATATTCAGCCATATCTTCCGGTGTTCTATGCGCGGAGACAACTTTCAATTCATAAGGAATGGAAAATGTTTCGCATATCGATGCGGCCTCTTGCATTGTTGGAAGATCTGAATCACTCCCCATGATGATTCCGACTATTGGGTCTGATCCAAAACGATTGTTTTTTTGCTCTGACATGATATGCCTTTGCCTAAGAAAAAAAAGTGCCCCGACGGATAGCATTCATCGGGGCTTCCAGATATTTCAGTGATTATTTATCGCTTATTTGGATTGAACATTGGCTTCAATCCTTGCCAGCATTCAAAATAATCTCTCTGCAATTCACCGGTTTCCATTGCATATTTGGTTGAACGATTCACAAAGCGAGTTTCCACCATGAAAGCAAAACCATTATTCAAATAATGGGGATCTAAAGTTGCATTAACCGCTTTTTCATATGTGGCGGCATCGGGTCCATGACCTGACATGCAATTGTGCAAGGAGCTTCCACCAGGCACAAATCCACCCTCTTTTGCATCATAAGCACCGGAAATCAATCCCATATACTCATTCATGAAATTTCTGTGGAACCAGGGTGGTCTGAATGTATGCTCTGCAACCATCCATCTCGGTGGGAAAACCACGAAATCAGCATTTGCTGTTCCCGGAGTATCAGATGCAGATGTGAGTACTGTATAAATGGATGGATCGGGATGATCAAAAGTGACGGTATTGATACAATTGAAATGCGCCAAATCATATTTATATGGAGCATAATTGCCATGCCATGCAACAACATCCAGGGGTGAATGACGTAATTCCGCTTGCCAAAGATTACCCATGAATTTGGAAATCACATGAAATTCTCCGTCAACTTGCTCATAAGAAGCTACGGGATAGAGAAAATCTCTCGGATTTGCCAAACCATTTGCACCAATCGGACCAAGATCCGGCAATTTGAATGGTGATCCATAGTTCTCACAGACATATCCTCTGGCAGAACTCTCCATTAAGTCCACAGCAAATTTAATGCCTCGAGGTATCACGCAAATTTCTCCCGGAGCAACATGTATTTTGCCCAATTCAGTACGGAACAATAGTGCACCATGCTGAGGAATAAAGAGCATTTCTCCATCTGCATTGTAGAAATATTTATGTTTCATCGAAGAATTAATGGCATAAATATGCATCGCAACGCCTGATTGTGAGACGGAGTCTCCACAACCGGACATCGTTATGATGCCATCAACCATATCGGCTGTAGCTTCCGGAATCGGATGTGGATCCCATCGTAATTGATTCGGCGTTGTTTCCACTTCATCGAATGGGGTGGATCGAATCAAGCCATTTTCGATTCTTTCATAGGGTTTATGAACAACTGAAGGTCTAATTCTGTATAGCCAAGAGCGTTTATTAGCCCCTCTCGGAGCAGTGAAAGCAGAACCATTCACCTGCTCTGCATAGAGATCATACGGATTTCTTTGCGGCGAATTCTGTCCGATCGGAAGAGCACCCGGTAAGGCCTCAGTGGCAAATTCATTGCCAAATCCGGAATTGTATCGAAGTTCCATGTCAACTTCCTATATAGTGGGAATAATCACCCTCCCATCATTCTTGGCTTCTGACAAGAACGATGAGCAAAAATAACAAGGATTTTTGACTTCCAATCCAAACAATTACATGAAATGATCGCTTGACTCACTTTGAAAGGACTTTGTCCTATCAGGCAAGTTTCGTAACTTTGTCCTTTGCACAATAAATACTTCTCTAATTCAATATTTGAAGGTCTTTCCCCAATGAACAACGGTCACATAGTTCAGGTGATTGGCCCGGTGGTGGATGTCGAATTCCCAAATGGGTTTATTCCTCCGGTCCTTAACGCTCTTGAAATCCCAAGAACCACAACAGAAGGCAAAGAAAATGTCCTGATTTGTGAAGTACAACAACATCTCGGACAAGACAGAGTTCGTTCCATTGCGATGGATTCAACCGACGGATTGGTTCGCGGAATGAGCGTTATTGATACAGGCGCGCCCATTACTGTTCCTGTTGGTCCGGAAGTTCTTGGCCGCTTAATCAATGTAACAGGTCAAGGAATCGACAATAAACCGGAAATCCAAGCCAAAACAAGATATCCAATTCACCGTCCAGCTCCTGAATTCCAATCTCTTTCCACAAAGAAAGAAATGTTTGAAACAGGCATCAAAGTCATCGATTTGATCGAGCCCTTCACAAAGGGTGGTAAAACAGGTCTTTTTGGTGGTGCGGGTGTTGGTAAAACAGTTATCATCCAAGAATTGATTCACAATATTGCGAAGCAACATGGTGGTTATTCAATTTTTGCGGGTGTTGGCGAGCGTACTCGCGAAGGGAATGACTTATATCTTGAAATGACTGAGTCAAAGGTTATCGACAAAACAGCTCTCGTGTTTGGTCAAATGAATGAGCCACCGGGAGCGCGTGCTCGCGTAGCTCTTACGGCTCTAACAATGGCTGAGTATTTCCGCGATGAAGAAGGCCGGGATGTATTGTTGTTTGTTGACAATATCTTCCGTTTCACACAAGCCGGTTCCGAAGTATCCGCTTTGCTTGGCCGTATGCCTTCAGCGGTGGGTTATCAGCCGACATTAGCAACAGAAATGGGTGGATTGCAAGAGCGTATCGCTTCAACAGACAAAGGTTCAATCACATCCGTGCAAGCTGTCTATGTTCCTGCGGATGACTTGACCGACCCTGCCCCTGCAAATACATTCTCTCACTTGGATGCTACCACGGTTCTTTCTCGTCAAATCGCTGAATTGGGTATTTATCCTGCGGTAGATCCTCTTGATTCAAGTTCACGAATTCTTGATCCGCTCATCATAGGTACTGATCATTATAATACCGCCATGCGCGTGAAGAAAGTTCTTCAGACATATAAAGATCTTCAAGACATCATCAATATTCTTGGTATGGATGAATTATCTGATGATGATAAGCTCTCAGTATATCGTGCTCGTAAGATTCAGAAATTTTTCTCGCAACCATTTTTCGTTGCAGAGCAATTCACAGGTTTACAAGGTCGCTATGTGAAGATCGAAGATACAATCTCCGGTTTCAAAGCGATTCTTGACGGTGAAGTTGACCATATCCCTGAAGGATATTTCAGCTATAAAGGAACAATCAACGAAGTCTATGATGCATTCAAAAAAGCCAATGCATAATTGATCTCTTTAATTAATGAAGTTGTATGTCAGAACATTTACTCAATATCGATATCGTAACTCCGCAAAGTATTATTTTCAGCGGAAAAGGCATCTCTGTCTCTTTGCCTGGTGCACAATCACCTTTTCAAGTTCTTTACAATCACGCCCCGATTGTATCTGCACTTGAAGTTGGTGCAATCAAAATTCTCAATGAAGACAATACAGAAGTGCTCTATGCAACTGAAGGTGGTTTTGTAGAAGTTCTCGGCAATCGCGTTTCCGTGGTTGTTGAAACAGCAGAGGTAGCTTCAGAAATTAATCTTGAAGCGGCCCATGCAACTATAACAGATTTGAAACAACAGCTCGAATACACAACTTCAATGCAACAAAGAGATCATATCAAGCATGCAATCTCCATCCAAGAAAATAGAGTTCGCATAGCTTCGAAATAAGATTCAAACTCATAACAATGAAAAAGCCATCATTATTGATGGCTTTTTTTGTTTATATACAACAATTCCCGTAAACAGGGGAAGCGTTTACGGGAATCGTGCTCTTAGGGAAGATAGGTTTGATGACAAAAAACCATTCAGGTTTTGCAGCATTGAAGGGAAGCATCAAACCTAGGGGGACCAACATACAATTTTCATTTGGTTAATAATAACCACCTTTCTGGTTAATATTAAGCAAAGTGTATGCCAAAAACCCAAATATTGACCTTCTTTTGAAGAATTATCTTAGATTTTTTCGAATTCTTGTTTGAATAATTGTTTTTGAGAATTTGTGATCGTTTTCCCCCTTCGGTTCATGACAATCTCGGCAATGGCAAGAGCTTTGTCCAATTCATAGATGTAATTGATAGCATCTTCTGATTTCTTAGTACCCCAACTAAATGACGAAATTTCCTTTGGTGGAAACGCCCCAATATCATGAATAGAGGAATTGATACCAATCACTGTTCCGGTGGAAAGACATGTTCCAATTGCTGTTTTTGTATGATCCCCAATGAGAGCGCCAAGGAATGTCAGTCCGGTTTGAACTCTATTACCGCGCAAAAACACATCAATTTCCCCATATGTATTCTTCAGATCAGAAGTCGTGGTCAAGGCACCGAGATTCACCCATTCGCCACAATAGGAATGGCCCACAAAGCCCTGATGCTGCTTATTGGCATATCCATGAAAAATGCTTTGCTCGACTTCCCCACCGATTTTGCAATGTGGTCCAATAACCGTACCGGAATAGATTTGAGCACCTGCTTTGATGATGCTTCCATTTCCGATATGACATGGTCCTTGGATAAATGAATGCGCCATGATCTGGACATTGGCTTCAATGATGATCGGCCCTTTGCTTGCATCCAGCACGATCCCGGGAGCAAATTCACAATTTCTTCCGGTCAAAATGCGATCGACATTCAATCCGAAAACATGTCCCGGAAGAGATTCCTTCAAATGCTTCGAGAAAAATCCAAATGACTCAGCAATGGCTTTTGGAGCCATCATCATGGCATTCCATTGATGATGCAAACTCTCTGTTTCGATTGTAGTTACCGGTAAAACATCAATTCGGATATTTGCTATGATCTGTTCAAAAGTGGGTGCATGAAGATTCACCTCGGACAATTCCGAATCATTCACGAGATAGACACCAACGATGTTCTCCCCGTTTTTTATAATAAAAGACTGTCCACCATCAATTGCCATTCTTCGCAAGATTGACACTGTATGTGTGGTAGGTGCAATTTCAGCGCGAAGGATCATGAGTGGGGCTGATTGACCCGATAATGCCTCAATGGCAATCCCCTCTTGTTCCAGAAAGGATCTCTTTTGAATATCCCTTCCTGCAAAACGAATGGAGAATTCAGGCAATGAATCTCTATATGCTTCAAATATCCTACGGCCACCATATCGCAATTCCCATGAAGAATGCATGATGGAAAAAGGATAGAAGGAATCAGATATTCCTTCAGATTCGCAGAGCAATAATGTAAAAAGAGAATGTTGCATTGAATATCCGGTAATTCATTTGGTATGACAAAAATCATAGTTAGAGTGACCAAAACCAAGGAATTTTGAATTGGATACTTTGTTCATTACCATATTCTGATTCTGGGAGGGATTGAATATGTCCATAATTGATGTCCCAGTTGAGGATGTTGAGAATTTTCGGAATGAACTCGCCAGCATAGATCGCGATGGCTCCCGAAAGTGGATTTACGCCCGTCAACCCAAAGGAACCTTATACACGGCCCGTACGATCATTGCCACAATACTATTGACATTTTTTTTTGCCGGCCCGCATATCTATGTGAATGGTCATCCATTCATGTTACTCAATCTTCCCGAAAGAATGTTTATCGTATTTGGTATTCCTTTCATGCCACAAGATTTTCATTTAATCGTAGTACTAGCTCTATCATCTCTTCTATCTGTTGCTCTCTTCACAGCAATCGCTGGTAGGATTTGGTGTGGCTTTATGTGTCCTCAAACCATTTTCCTCGAAATGATTTTTCGAAGAATCGAATGGTTCATCGAAGGTTCTCCAAAAGAGCAGGCCATACTGAATGCTTCACCATGGACAAAGAAGAAAATTGTAAAGAAGAGCTTCAAACATGCCATTTTCTTTGGTCTTTCATTCGCAATCGCACATACATTTCTTGCATATATCATCGGAAGAGATGAACTGCTCAAGATACAACTTGATGATCAAATGAATCATCTTGCTGGTCTTGGAATGATTATAGTATTCAGTTTCGTGTTTTATGCAGTATTTTCTCGATTCAGAGAGCAGGCCTGCTTGATAGCATGTCCATATGGCAGATATCAATCAGTATTGGTTGACAAACATACCATTGCTGTGACCTATGATTTCTTGCGTGGAGAACCTAGAGGAAAACAACACCATCGTAAATCAGATGTACAGAGCAATCAAGGTGATTGCATCGATTGTCATCAATGTGTGGTTGTATGTCCAACGGGTATAGACATCAGAAACGGTATTCAACTTGAATGTGTGAACTGCACCGCTTGCATTGATGCTTGCAATATTGTAATGAAAAAAATCAACAAGCCAAAAGGACTCATCAGATATACTTCCTGGGAGGCCGTGAAGAATGGAACAGCAAAAGTCTTCACTGCAAGAGTGAAAGCATATCTTGCGGTATGGGTCATACTCATCACCATCCTTGGATATATGTTTTCAAAAAGGACAGAAACTGAAACGTTGATTTTACGACAATCCGGAACAACATTTATCAAGCAAGGCAATGATGCGATTGGTAATCTCTTCAATGTGATGATCACGAATAAAACATTTGGTGATAAAGATATAGAGATCAAGATTTTGTCCCCGAAAAATGCATCAATGAAGCTATTGGGTTCATTCACCCCCGTCAAGGAATTCGCTACTCTCCAGAGCAGAATACTCATTTCCATTCCGAAGAATTCAGCAGTATCAGGAAAAACAATCATTCAATTCGGTATGTATTCGAATGGCAAAATTCTAGAAACGGTTCAAAGTGCTTTCATAGCACCATAAAGGAGATATCATGGAAAAGAAACAAACAAGATTTCATTGGGGATGGCGCATTGCACTCATCTATACGACTTTTGCTTTGGCAACAATCGGCTTCATGATTTTCTCCTTCACGCAAAAAGTGGATCTCGTGAGCACACAATATTATGCGGATGAATTGAAATATGATGCAAAGATGTTAGCCGAGAAAAATACAATGATATTATCAGAAGTTTTATCGGTGACACATAATGGCGAGATACTTTCTATACAATTTCCAAATACTCCGGAAAGCGGAGCGATACATCTATATCGTCCTTCGGAATCCGATTTGGACAAAGAAATCAAAATAGCAGCAGGAAGTGCAGAGCAACTATTTTCCATTGCAACATTGCAAACAGGATTATGGATTGCCAAAATTGAATGGAAATCAGATAATACTACATTTTATGCAGAGCAGAGATTTACAAAATGACAAGTGAAGTATTATATATAACAGCATTGACAATGGGTTTGCTCGGCAGTTTGCATTGCATGGGAATGTGCGGACCTATTGTGCTCGTACTTCATGGCAAAAGACCATTTCTATCAAAACTTTCCTATCATGCAGGAAGAATTGGCATCTACTCATTCATCGGCATTCTCATTGGATTTTCGGGTGGGGCTTTACGATTGGCGGCATCACAGGAAGCTATTTCTATCATTGCCGGAATTTTGATGCTACTCATGATTGTTATACCATCGAGATTGATGTCTAGATTACCTATTATTCGCTCCTTCGGAACATTCTATTCCGTCATTCAACAAAAAACACAATCGTATTGGAAAGAAAGAACCGTCAAAGGTGATTTTTTACTTGGCATGATAAATGGCCTTCTCCCTTGCGGATTTTTATATGCCGCATTTCTCGGATCGCTCAATGCCGGCTCTATTTCAAGAAGTGCATTATGGATGTTGATTTTTGGAATAGGCACGATTCCATCTTTGCTCCTTATAGGAAGTTTGTCCTCTTTCAAGAATCAAACGTTTCAACGATATATACAGAATGCTTTACCGATAGGAACAGCAATCATTGCAGTGATATTCATTTTGCGTGGTCTCTCTCTAGGAATCCCAATGATAAGTCCGATTCTTCCGGATCAAATTCCAAGTATAGAAGCTCCTTTGAATATGCATCTAGAGCATAATTGTTGTTCACCCAAACATTGATCATATGTTTCACATTTTTAAACAGAGGAAAACGATGAAAACATCGTTCATGCAATTCGCGATTGCAATCGTAGGTTTATTGATTTTTTCCGATACCATACATGCAGCAGGTCCAGACAAAGCGGCTCTCATGAAAAGAGGACAAGTTGTGTATACTGAGTATTGCAAAACATGTCATCAAGCTAATGGACAAGGATTGTCCACAGTCTATCCTCCCCTTGCAGGTTCAGATTATGTCAAAACCAAAGGCGCAAAAGTTGTTACCGACAATGTGGTCAATGGTTTAAAAGGACCAATCATCGTCAATGGAAAGAAATTCAATAATGTGATGACAGCACTTCCGGCAAAGTACACCAATGCAGATGCTGCGGCAGTCATTACTTTTGTACTAAATTCATGGGGAAACAATGGAGGAATTGTTTCCGAAGCTGATGTGAAGAAAGTACGAAAAGCAAGCAAGTAAAAGAAAAGATCCGAAAATCAAAATCCCTTCAGATTAGTTATCTGAAGGGATTTTTTGTTGTGGAAGATTATTCCATATTCGGTCCAATCATGTTCATGTATATGCCGGGTGGTGAATCCAGCATATCACTGCTACTGGTGGGTGGCGAAAAGTGGGAAAGAGAGTGCTCTTCCGTATCGAAATGAGTGGTGTACTCGATACCGTAAAGACAGTCAGTCAAGACTGAACCTTACATGAAACAATTTTTCCGCAATGGGGCTTGTTGACGAGTCTTGTGCATTTTTCTTGCAATAATTCTACGCCTTTGATCAAAAAAAAACTCCCATTTGGGAGTTTTACATCTTAAGTATTTGATAACTCACCACTTCATGAGATTCACTTCATCCACATACACAGTTTGTCTGGATCTGAATAAAGCAAGTACAATAGCCAAACCAACTGCGGCTTCTGCGGCGGCGACAGCCATCACGAAAAATACAAACATTTGACCGGCTGAATCTCCAAGATATGCTGAGAAGGCAACCAATGTAAGATTTACCGCATTAAGCATCATTTCAATGCACATGAATATGATAATGGCATTTCTGCGAGTGATGACACCTGCAGCACCAATCACAAAAATGATTGATGATAAGGCCAAATAATATTCTAATGGTATGGAAGTAAGATTCATGGTTTACTCTGTATGGTCTTTCGATATTATGATTAGTCTTCTATATTTCGCTTTGCCAATATGATCGATCCCATTACGGCAGCAAGCAATAACAATGAAATAGCTTCAAATGGGAAGATATATCCTGAGAATAAGACATTTCCAATTTCTGCGGGAGATCCAATTTTTTCTGCTGAAGGAGCTATCTCATTAAAACCGGTCGGTGCGCTTAAAAATGCAAGCAACATCTGCATGATGAGCGCAGATGACATTGCAATTGCAAGAGCAGTTCGTGGATTGAATTTTTCCTGAAGTACATCTTCCTTGCCTAAATTTAGAAGCATAATCACGAAAACGACCAATACCATGATGGCACCGGCATATACCAAGATTTGCACGGCAGCAATAAATTGAGCTTGCAGAGTGAGATATAATCCCGCAAGAGCAAAGAAATGCATGATAAGTGAAACTGCAGCAGAAACAGGATTGCGTCTTGTTACGAGCAGAATTCCCGTTGCAATGGCTACCACTGCGAGCAATGAAAAGAGAACTACTTGAATATTCACTTTGATCTCATTGAAATAACTGAATCAACCACAAAAATAGTAAAATTTCCGCCTTCTCTCACCGCAAAAAACCAAACTCATTAGCCATGTGACAAGACTTGTCCCATATATTTGACCAATGACACCATTTTGGCATAATTCATCCGTTTTGGACCAATAAGTCCAATCGATCCATAAGCCCCTTTCATTGAATATGAACCCATTACCATGCTATATTCTATTAATCTCTGCTCTTTCATTTCATTTCCGATCACAATCTGCACGGAATTATCAATTTTGTCTTCTCTTTGATCCAATAAATGAATGATCACATCCTCATTTTCAACCAATTCTATAACGCCTCGCAATTGATTTGGGGAATCAAATTCAGGATACTCCAATAAATGTTGCGCTCCTGCAATATGGACTTTTTCATCATTGAGCGCATGAGGATTGAGCAAAGTATCAATTGAATCAATGAAAAGTCTGAGCAAAGTATGATGCCCTTTCACGCCTTCCATCATCATCTCCACCAGATGCTCACGCACAAATCGTATAGATTTACCACTGATTCTACTATTGATGAATGTAGTAGTTTGATCAAGAGCCGAGGAATCCACGGATAAATCCGTTTCCAAAGTGACCGTGCGAACGATATTTGACTCCAATTCCATTGCAATCAATAAACGATCTGATGAAAGTGGCAATAGATGAACTCGCTTGATGATGATATCCGACATCTGGGGTAATTCCACAATTGCAAGACAATGAGACAATGCACCTAGAATTTTTGATGCATCTTTCAAGGCCTGCTCTTGTGACAAAGCAGTGAGTTGTTCTTTTACAACATGTCTTTCCTGCTCAGGTAATGCTTGTACACCCATTAAAGTATCAACATAACAACGATACCCTTTATCGGTAGGAACTCTGCCTGCAGATATATGTGGATGACTGATAAATTGCATTTCCTCCAAATCAGCCATTACATTTCTAATCGTGGCCGGGCTCAATGTGAATTCTTCTGAAGTCTTTGAAAGAAATCTTGAACCAACGGGCGTAGCCGTCAAAATATATGATTGCACAATTGAGCGAAGAATGGATTTCTCTCGATCATTCAATTCTCTGTCATGTGAATTTCTATGATAGTGTTCTGTCATCATACAGGCAATTTACGAGTTCTTACAAAACTATAAACCTTGATCGATTGTTTCTTACTCATGCACATAGATTGTAGATTTGTATATTGATTTCAAATATGAGTACTATACATGGAATATCTTTCCAAAGCAGAGCAAGCTAGAATCAGAGTTCTTGACAAGAAAAAAGAGCGTGAAGAGCAAGGCAGATTTATTGCCGAGGGATTGAAAATATGCTCTGAATTGCTTTCCTCGAGCTTCATTATTCAATATGCCGTAATTTCCGATGATGCCTCGTCATCGGCATTGTCATTAGCAGAGGAATATGAACAAGCAGGTATTGAAGTTTTAAAAGCAGGCACAACTGCATTTTCGAGAATGAGCGATGCAACCAATCCTCAAGATATGTTTGCGATCGTGGATATGCCCGAATTACCTCGAATTTTGTCACCAACATTTCTGGCATTAGAACACATCAATGATCCCGGAAATCTCGGCACAATTTTACGATCAGCCGATTGGTTTGGAATGAAACATGTAATTCTTGGTGGAAATTGTGCCGATCCATTCAGTCCGAAAGCAATTCGTGCATCCATGGGTTCTATATTACGGGTTCATGTACATATTGAAAGATCACTTTCTGAATTCTTAAATGAATGGAAAGCACAATATCAGGATGGAGAATTGTTTGGGCTGATAGTAGAAAGCAATGCATTATTGAAGGATATTCATCAATTACCAAATGCATGGGGTTTGATCATGGGTAGTGAATCGCACGGTTTATCACCTGAAACAGTATCATGCATCACAAAGCCGATTCGCATTGATGGAAAGGGCTCTGCGAAATCTTTAAATGTGGGGATTGCCACTGGCATTGCTCTGT
Organism: Ignavibacteria bacterium; assembly: GCA_947491315.1. Classification (GTDB taxonomy): domain Bacteria; phylum Bacteroidota; class Ignavibacteria; order Kapaibacteriales; family UBA961; genus UBA961. Next base: position 65,659 of record CANLII010000003.1, on the reverse strand, counting down.
ATCATTGCATGAATGTACAGTCGGGGCAATGATATTCAACTCTGAGCGTCAAGCACATTCCAATTTTTGAGTATGTAAATATGTCGGATAAACCGGAACAAAGAAAAACTAAAGTCATTGCGCAAAATCGAAAGGCTAGGCATGACTTTGAGATAATTTCAACTCTAGAAGCCGGAATTATACTCACGGGTACTGAAGTGAAATCGCTTCGTGCCGGGAAATGCAATTTGCAAGATAGCTATGTATTGTATGAATCAAAATATGCAAGAGCACCAAAGTTAATGGGAGCTCATATTAGTCCTTATGATCATGGCAATAGAGAAAATCACAATCCAACTCAGGCTCGCGTTTTACTTTTGCATGATAAAGAAAGCACAAAACTCAAGCAGGCAATTCAAGAAAAAGGAATGACTGTTATTCCACTCTCCATGTATTTTTCTGGACCTTATGTAAAAGTTGAAATAGCAATCGTTCGTGGAAAGAAATTACACGATAAAAGAGAAGACCTCAAGAAGAAAGACATAGAGCGTGATTTACGCCGAGGAGAATAAAAAAAAACCGTCCATTGGACGGTTTTTTTATACGTAATTCTCATATCTAGTTCAACGATTCAATAGATTGCTCTTCAATGTTTCAAGTGCCGTTCTAACTTTTATATCATGTCCGAGATAATTGTCGATAGTTTGACATGAATGCAAAACCGTTGTATGATCTCTTCCACCGAAATGCGCACCAATGCTTTTCAGCGAGGTCCCAATCAACATTTTGATGAGATACATTGTCATTTGTCTTGCAATTACAACTTCGTGTTTGCGTGTTTTTGCAGATAGTAATTCAACAGGGATTTGATAATATGATGATACTTCAACTGCTATAGAATCCATGCTGAGTTGACGAGCGGTGGTCCCTGCAATTCCTTGCACAACTTCCTTCGCAAGATCAAGTCCCATCACGCGACTATCAAGTGAAATCTTCGCTATCAATTTAATCAATGCACCTTCTAGCTCTCTTACATTGCCATTGATGTTTTTGGCAATATACTCTGCAATTTCAGGTACCAATTCAAAACCTTCATCTTGAGATTTTTTCTGCAGAATCGCCAAGCGCATTTCAAAATCAGGAAGTTGAATATCTGCAGACAATCCCCATTGAAATCTTGAAATTAATCGAACATCAATATCAAGCAATTCTTTTGGTGGTTTATCACTTGTAAGAACAACTTGTTTACCTGATAAATGCAATGCATTGAATGTATGGAAGAAATGATCTTGTGTTTTTTCTTTTCCACCAAGGAATTGAATATCATCAACAATCAATACATCAACGCTTCGATAGAAATTCGTGAATTCATTTAATTTATTATTCTGAATGGCATTCACATACTCAAAAGTGAATCGCTCACTATTTGTATAGAGAACTCTTGCACCCGACTTTTGAGCGACGATATAATTACCTATAGCTTGCGCAAGATGGGTTTTGCCCAATCCTGTTCCACCATAAATGAAAAGGGGATTGAAATTTGTCTTACCTGGTCTTTCAGCAACAGCAAAAGCAGCCGAAGCAGCTAATTGATTACTATCTCCTCGAACAAAATTATTGAAGACATAACGCTGATTGAGTGCAGAAAGAAATTCAAAATCAGGCTCTGCTTGTTTGTTCTGACCGGCAAAGTGCAAAACGGATTGATTGCCTGTGGCCGGCGTATTTCTTAGAGCCGGGATGCGAATGGTTCTATCCTCAAGAGAAGTCTCACCTTTGCTCACAACAACTTCATACCGCAAAGAAGCCTGCTCTCCGGCAGCTTGGCTAAGAGTTTTGCGCAAAAGGTCGCGATAATGCTCTTCGATCCATTCCACAAAGAATTGACTAGGAACTTCAATCGTGAGGGTTTGATCTTCCCATGATAAAGGTTTAATGAGTTCAAACCATGTCTTCCACATCTGTGAAGAAACATTGTCACGAATCAACCTCGACATACCTTCCCAATACTCAATGGCTTGAGGACTCAAAGGCCTTGTAGACTGGCCAATCTCGCCAATAAGGTTATTTGAATTATCAACTGAGTTCTTCTTAATAATATCGGGGCGTGTTTCCTTGTTAACCGGAAACAAATCAATTGTGTCGCGTTTTCTAGCCAATTGGATACTCCTTTCCATAGCTGTGATCACCCACGGCAAATGCCAAGGGAAATTCCCCATAGATATTACTATGGGTATATTGAGCACGGTATAAAAAACAAACAGATGCGGACAAACCACTGGGGATGGAGTCTATCCGTGGGGATCATACTGAGAGTTCTGCAAAACCGGGATGCAAAAATGGAAAATTTTTCCACATGAATGCAACAAGAAAATTTTCTTTTTTTTAAAAAAAACACTTGCTTTTTCATCAAAAGACAAAAGAGGATGTATTCATCAAACATGTATGGCAAAAGCACCCCTAAATTGTGCATACATTCGATGCACAAAAGTCTGAATGTCAGATATTATCAGGGATTTAGGAGATTTTCCACATGTATTTGCATTTGGGAAATTCAGTGGTTCTTTACAAAACGAGGTTTGGTCTGCTATTGTGACTTCGTTGGTCGGCTATGCTTATTGTCGTATTTTTGCGGTGAGTTGAAAAATTACATCAATTCACTATCATTTTCTTCTACACGCTTTCTCATGAATTTCATGTGAATGAGATTCACTGGATAGACACATGGCCAAGAATCCTGCCGGTGGGCAGTTTGAAATGAGTTTTTTTGATCATCTCGAGGAATTGCGACTAAGAATTGGTCTTGCGGTTCTTGGATTAGTGATTGGTTGCATCATTGCTGGGGCTTTTGTTGATCAACTCATGAATTGGGTCTTGTTGAAGCCTGCCGCTTCCGTGAACATGGAATTACAGAATCTCCGTCCTTTTGGCCAAGCCTTTCTCTACTTCAAAGTTGTTATTATGGCAGGATTAATTATTTCTATGCCATATACTTTATATCAGCTTTGGAAATTCATTGCACCTGGACTCTATGAGAAAGAAAGGCGTTGGGCAGGAAAAATTACGATATATACTTCTTTTTGCTTTCTGGTCGGAGTTGCATTTGCATATTGGATCATGATTCCCGTAATGCTTTCTTTCACTGCCTCCTTCGGTTCTAACCTTATTAAGAACAGTATTGATGTAACAGAGTATTTCAGTTTCATCACCACAACACTTTTAAGTGCAGGATTGATTTTCGAATTGCCGATGATTGCGTATATCCTTTCAAAAATAGGCATAATCAGTCCGGAAATGCTTCGCAAGTATCGCAGACATTCCATTGTTGTCATTCTTATTTTGGCCGCGGCATTGACTCCCAGCACAGACCCAGTAAGCCAACTTGTTTTTGCAGCACCTCTCATGGTTCTTTATGAAATCAGTATTCTTGTAACGGTTTTTGCCCGTAAAAAGGAAGAGCCGGTCACACCAATTGAGTAGAACTCATGTCCATAGGCAAAATCAGTAGTGTCGTCAGTCATCAACTTGATACATTTCATCCGTATTTCAGAGATCAAATGCGGACTGAAGTGCCACTGCTGAATCTTGTAATCCGCTATATTCTCCGCCAAAGAGGCAAAAGAGTGCGTCCCACTCTTGTTTTCCTCAGTGCCGAGTTATGTGGTGGTACAACAAATAGGACACTCGTGGGAGCTTCTATGGTGGAATTACTGCACACGGCAACATTGGTTCATGATGATGTGGTGGATGATGCGGGTGAAAGAAGAGGAATGCCTTCAATCAATGCATTATGGAAAAACAAGGCATCAGTATTGGTTGGTGATTATCTGCTTTCGAGAGGACTTCACTTAGCTGTAGACAATGAAGAATTTGCCTTTTTGAAGGCCACTAGCAAGGCAGTGCAAAGAATGAGCGAGGGCGAACTTCTGCAAATGCAGAAAAGTCGGCAATTGAATATTGATGAAGAAACATACTTCAAAATCATTGGTGATAAAACGGCATCTCTGATCAGCACCTGTTGTGAGATTGGAGCAAGAAGCGCAACGCTTGATGCACAAAGCATTGACAATATCACCAGATTTGGAGAATTGGTTGGACTAGCTTTTCAAATTCGTGATGATTTGCTCGATTATGTGAGTAGAACGAATTTGATCGGCAAACCCTATGCAAATGATTTGAAAGAAAAGAAAATTACATTGCCACTCATTTATGCCTTGCGATCCGCTTCAAAAAACGAATCAAAAAGCATTGTAAGAATGATCAAAAATGGAAATTTGCAATCCGCAGACATTGCACATATCATGTCATTTGTGAAGCAACAAGGCGGCATTGAATATGCTCAAGGTAAATCCGAAGCCTTGATTGAAGAGGCCATACAATTGCTGGAAATATTCCCCGAATCAGCCTATAAAACTGCATTAACAGACTTTGCTCATTTCGTGATTGAAAGAGCATCCTGATTTCAGATTGATTTCATTTCATGCACATCAATCAATACATGCATTTCCCTTGATGCATTTTTGATTGCAATGAGAATATCCCTGAACATCTCCTTCCCTACTCTTGCTTCTACTGTCATGCTACTCAAGAATCTCTCCTGAAGATGATTTTGAGGATATATCCATGCATGAGCTTCACGCGCCTTTCCAAAGAGAATTTCTTGCTTTTTTTTCGATGATGAAATCATCTTTTTCTGCATTCCATCAATCAACTTTTCAATTCCATGTTCTGTTGCTGAAACTGCGCCCTGCAATGACGAATCAATTGTTTCAATATGTTTTGATATGATACTCAGTGACTGTTGAACAGAAGAACGCAATTCATCTACCAATGCATCACTTTCTGTATCATGGGCAAATCTTACAGAGAGATCCTGCTCGATTTCATTCATGATGCTCATAAAAAAGTTCGGCTCAAGTTCATGTTTTGACAGATATTTTGAAATCGATGGAATGAGTATGGTGACTGAATGTCTGCCATGCAACTGAGGCATTGGAATATTCAATACAGAATATGCATGTTTTAATTGCGACATATATCCAAACTCACCAGGACCTACAATCATGCCTATCGTTGGAATAATGGAATCTTGAATAAGGGGTCTAAGCAAAACAGAAGGTGAGAATTTTTCAGGATGTAATTGTATCAGTTTGATGCACTCATCTTTTGATATGATACCATCGCCAAGTTTCACAGTACCGGATTCATCTAAATCAATTTTATGTCTGCCCGAATCATCATGGTAAAATGCATTGATGATTCCGGCTTCGGCCTGAATCTTCATTCCTCTTTTCATCAATGATTCATTTGTTTCGAGAACACATTGTTGCAATTCACCCGAATGTGAAATCTCATGCAATATTCGTTCTTTGAAATATCCTTCTTTCCGTGCTATCGATGATGAGAAGAAAAGCAATCCGAATTCACCGCATCGCTCTTGCATATACTCGAGGAATGAATCAGACCATTTTTTTTCGGATTGATATAATATGTTGATTTCTTGGATTATCTGCAGTCCATACTCTGAATTCGGCAAGTATTGAGAAATGCTTTCTATCACAGAAGAAATCTCACTAGAAAATACTCTTTCAGAAATCGGAATATGTGTTTGAAGGAGTGCAAGCTCATCGCACTGAACGGTATGTACTGCGCTTGATTGATCTATCAGTGACGCAGTTCCTGCTTCAACTCCATCATGATCATTGTCTTCGATCCAAAAAATCGGAATGATCGGCAATTCATCTGTAGAATGTGTTTCTGCAAGTGAAATGCAAGACATTGCTTTATACAATGAATACAGTGGGCCACCAAGAAAACCGGGTTGCTGACCCGTGATCATCGCTACTGCTTTTCCGGATAACAGTTGATTCAATCCATGCTGTTGCTTTTCATTGAGTGATATATTCCTCATTGTTTTTTCAATGATGAAGCCAGCACCAGGACCCAATTTCACGGCTCTCTCTTTCAGCAATTCAGGATTGATATTCACTTTTGACGAGGTGCTTTCAATGAAGAAAGGGTTTAGACCGGGCACTGAATCTAGCGACATTGTTTTCATGTTCACATTCCCGGTTGATCAAGATAGGAATCAAACACCGAACTCTTTTTTTCGGCATAAATAATCATATTCTCAACATATTTTCCAAGAATGTCAAACTCGAGATTCACTTGCGAATTCACGGTGAGTGAGCCAATGGTTGTCACAGCTAATGTATGCGGAATGATTGCCATCATGCAGGTATTATCCTTCACTCTTGCAACAGTCAGACTCACCCCATTGATGCAAATTGACCCTACAGGTACAACATATTTTCTATATTCATTTGGGTATGTGATCCACAATTGCCAGCCACCACCGGAGACATTCACAATGGATTGCACTCTGCCAACACAATCAACATGACCTTGCACTATATGTCCACCCAGGCGATCGCTCAATTGCAATGCTCGTTCAAGATTGACGGAATCACCCACTTTTAACGAGCCAAGAGTTGTCTTGAGCAATGTTTCCTGCACGGTATCCACACGAAATTTATTCCCGTGCACTGCGATCACTGTTTGACATGCACCATTTACGGAAATGGAATCATCAATCGCGAGATCACTCATGACGGTATTTCCTTGGATGGTCAATGTCAGACCACTTCCTTTGGATTCGATATTTGTTATCGCTCCAATTTCTTCAATCAAACCTGTGAACATAGCAAAAGCCATTTGTGAATAAGGACATGCAAAATTACTGACTTTCCTTACAATTGAGCTCTCATGCCGAGATAGATCATGCGATTGTCGAGCATACCCCAAACGAGTGAACCTTCAAACAGTGGACTTCGAGGATTATCAGGTGATATGATCACATGATTTTGAAGAGTATTCATGATATTCTCTGCACCAAGATACACATCGAATGCAGGAGTACGCCAAGACAATTGTGCATTCAAGCGCATGAATGCGGGATATGTTTCATTCATGCGAAATTCCTCAGGATTTTCCGTAAGTGCAGGAAGTCTTCCCTCACCATTCCACATTGTTGTCACATCGCATTGTAGTTGATCATTGAATAATGATTGAGAAATCGTGAGCAATATTCTATGAGGACTCACCATAATTCTTCTTTGCATTCTTTGATCACTCATTTGCCACATGTCATTGTATCGCCAAGCAAGATTCATTTTAAAACCAGTCCAAGGTAATACTTGCATTTGAAGCATCAGGGAAGTTGCATAAGCCATTGAATCATTCACGATGCGAAGTGTTCGTGCGGAAGCATCAAGATCGGTATTCACTTGATTCAAAAATCTTGTTTGATAGAGTTCCGAATCAAATGTGAAAGGCAATCCGAGAATTGTAGTTGAATAGGTAATTGAAGCGCCATAATTCCATGCTTTTTCGGGATTCAATACTGAATCAATGATGATCGCTCGATTATTCACGAATGAAGACATATTATCGGCAAAGATATTCGCAACGCGCATTCCACTTCCGGCTGACATACGCATTTGCATATTATCAATCGGTTCATATTTCACATGCATTCTAGGCGTAGTGATAAGTCCATAGAGATTGTGATAATCAATTCTCAGCCCTGTGACAATTGTCAATTGTTCACTCGGAGTAAATGTGTTTTCCGCGAATATTCCTGGCACAGATTCGATGCGGTCTCTGTCCAATGACATGAAGTTTTCATCAAAGACATCATACATATATGATACGCCATACCACAATTTATGTTCATCGGCAATTTTCTTTACGGCAATTGCTTTAATGAATCCGCTTTGTTGTGTTCCGGAATACTTTCTTATTCCAAATTCAGAATCCATGGAATGAAGGGATCCTGCCATTTGAATTGCGAATGATTCAGCGAATGGATTATCCAATTCGAGGAATCCGATTTTGGACATGAATTCAAATCGCTCGAGCGATGTATTGCTTTTGAACACATCATTTATGCCTTGTGATTCCGCGAAACCATTTGTCATACCCCCACGATAATCATCATTGACATATCTTCCCATGAATTGATATTCGATATCATCCTGCATATATTCCATGCGAAAAGTTGCATTCATTTTATCGAATAATGGCATATCGATATATCCATCATTATTGCCATCCATTTCTTGATTGAATGTACTTCCGTGCACCATAAGCATGGCATGCAGACCATCCACGGGTTCAAAAGCTGAGGCGAGGTTCAACTCATAGCGTTGCATTTGATTGATATAGGCATTCACAAACAATCTGGGGGACATGATGGGTTTGAGCATTTCGATATTGATGAGTCCTGCAACTCCTTCATATCCATTCATGACAGATGCCGCGCCTTTTGAAATACTAATGGATTCAAGAAATGCGCCGGGTATGAGATCCATACCATATGGCAGGGCTAGACCTTTCAATCCCGGAATAGCTTCCTGCAAGGTTTGGGTGTACATACCTTTTAGGCCGAGCAATTGAATAACCCTTGCACCCGTTGCGGCATCGGCATAGGAAACTTCAACAGATGGACTTCGCTCGAAGGATTCCGCAAGAGAGCAACAAGCGGATTCGCGTAATTGTCTGGAGGAGATTTTTTCAGTTTTGATTTCAGCTTTGGTTATGGATTGCAGTCCTGATTCTTCAACAATCACCGATTCTGACCGTGCATCGGGAACAAGTGTAATGCGGATTACTTCTCCGGATTGGTATTGCTTGATTTCAATTGTGTCCTTCGCATAACCCACAGAAGAAATAATCAATTCAATTTGGGATGCAGTTGACCGTATGATCGCGAATTGTCCTTGCTGATCGGCTCTCACACCACTGCTAGAATTTTTCCATAGAACTGCTGCTCCCGGCAATCTTGTTGAGTCTATTGAACTCAATACAATGCCTCGAATGGTATCTTGTTGAGCGAAAGCGGGTGCAAAGACAAAACCACATAACCATGCTGAAAGCATGATTTTGAGATATCTACACATAATCTATCTCTTGAATATTAATGAATACTGTTGATGATCAATGATGAATCACAGCATTCTATATTCGAAATATGCAGAGACCGGCTCGGTCTTGAAACAGAGATGAGGTGGAAGGAAATGTTAAAAAGGAGGCAAGAAGAAATGTAGATTGTTCAAGTGAGTGTATATCAGATTTCAAATATTCCAATATTCCGATCATCGGGGAAATAAACAGAATGGATATTGAATGCGGAAATCCTTCGAGATTCAATGCTGTTTCGACGATCTCATCTTCGCAACATGCCGGTGCATTTATAGTGATTTCTGAAAGTGTTTGCTTACAGCATTCATCTTGATGATCGAGTGAAAAAGAGATAGATTCTAATTCACCGCAACAATGATGAAGAAGCATTGGAGCACCGCTCATGGTGAGGATGAGCATGCTTAAAAGGAGTGTCGATATGGTTTTTCTTATGATCATTCTTCTTCGGAATCGATGTCTTCATCGGTTTCTTGTTTATTCAATAAGTCTCTTTCTTGATACTCGGCAACGCGTTTATCTCTTCGAGATTTGGCAAGATCACGCAAGTCCACGACTCTATCGGCTTCATCCATAATCTCAGTGCCAAGCATTGTTTCTAGCACATCTTCCATTGTTACCAAACCCTCGATTCCGCCGTATTCATCAACAACAACAAACATATGCTGTCTGCCTTGAAGAAATTGCTCGAGTGCTTTTTCAAGCGTGGCATTATCGGGAATAAAATTCGCTTGACGCACCAGTCTGTCCAATGTACGATTTCTTCTTCCATCCAGAGCAGCTCGAAGAACATCCTTCGTGAGGGCATATCCGATTACGCCATCGATGGAGTCTCCTTCCCAAACCGGAAATCGAGAATACATTTGTAATTCCGGTAATAAAGCAACTTCTGCTACTGTTTTTGTGGAAGGCACGCTGAATACCACCGATCTTGGAGTCATGATATCGGCCACACGAATTTCACTGAAATTCATAATACTCTTAAAGATCCTATATTCACCATCATCGAGAGTTCCCTCTTCGCGAGCGGTATCTACGAGAGCATCAAATTCCTCTCTTTGTTCTGATTCAGTCATCGGCGGATTAATGAATCTACCAAGCCGGCCCAGAATAATTGACAGAGGATACCATACAAACGAAAGAAATTTAAGATATACAACAGTGGAAGTGGTAAGTCTTTCAGCAAAGCGCTCCCCTATGGCGGATGACAGTGTCTTGATACTAATGACCAAAAGCAGTGAAAGTGCGATTGCAGGTATTTCTGCCAATGGTTCTTCAAAACTGAGATTTGTCCAGGAGAATGTCATTGCACCTATCATGATCAAGATCAACGCATCCATTATAAGCAATGAAATTCGGGCCTGATCAGCATTTGTGGAGCGAAGTTTGATGAGGAATTTTGCTCTATCCGGCTTTATTGCTTCAAATGCATCCAAGAATTGTGGTGTCAATTCCGTAAGAGCAGACCTCGACAAAGCATTGAATGCGCTCAGCCCAAAGCAAGCAATAAGCAAAACAAGTTCAAGAATCATCATCAATCATCTCATGTGATACATCACAAATAATGAAGTGCATTGGAAGATTTGTACTATCCATCACATAATCACATAGCAAAAGTATCAAAAAAATAGGAGAGTAGAGGGTTTTTCATCGTGCACTACAATCACTTTTTGATTCAATTTGCTTTTAATAAAAAAAACAGCTTGGTTTTTCCGACAAATGACCATAATTTTGTCGCTCCCGTTTGCAACGGGCTCGTAGCTCAGTTGGGAGAGCGCTTGAATGGCATTCACGAGGTCAGGGGTTCGATTCCCCTCGAGTCCACATACAAACAAAGTCTTGGGATCGTAGCTCAGCTGGTTAGAGCGCTGCCCTGTCAAGGCAGAGGTCGCGAGTTCGAGCCTCGTCGGTCCCGCAGAAGCCCGCTTTTTTTTCAAAAGCGGGTTTTTTATTATAAAAATGTATGAAACAAGCATCGCTGACATCATTCATTTTTAGTATTTTGCCCCTCCAATAATCAAATAGTCAAGGATTTCAATACGATGTCCCCAAAGATCCATTCTCTTCTTCGATTCATGCTCATTGTTTGCACTGCATGGATTACAAGTGAATTTTACGCATTTGCACAACCTCTGATGCAGAGCAAGTCAATTGATGGCTTGCGCGAAAAGCCCTTAAAGTATATTGCTTTAACTCAATGTACGCTCATACCCGAGCCAGGCAGAATCATCAGAAATGCAACAATCATCATTCGAAATGATAGAATCGAAGCGGCTGGCGCACAGATTGCGATTCCTGTTGGAGCAACAGTTCGTTCATTGAACGGTGCATATGTATATGCAGGTTTCATTGAATCATATTCATCAGCAGGAACAGGTAATTCTCAAAAGAAAGGCGCTGCATTTTCTGCTGAGGGTGATGATGAAGTGGAAAAACCTGGATCATTGAATCGTGGCGCGCGTTATTGGAATGAGGCGATCAAGCCTGAAATGAATATTGCAAATACACTTGGGATTGATGAAAAGTCTGCATCCGAATTGTATAAGCAAGGTTTCTGCATGGCTCATGTCAATTCCATGGACGGCATTATGCGTGGAATATCGGCGCTCGTTTTAGCAAAAGCCGGCACAGCCAATGAGGTAATCGTTAAACCTGATATCACACAATGGATGTCCTTTAGAAAAGGAAATTCTCGCAATGCATATCCCTCGGCAATGATGGGTAGCATTGCATTGCTCAGACAAGCCTTTTTGGATGGTCAATGGTATGCGGAAGCACAATCCGCATTTGCGAAAAATCCCAAGATACAGGCTCCTGAAACCAATTTTTCTCTCGAAGCGATTGCCGGAATATTCACAAGAAAAACCCCCATTATTTTTGAAACGAATAATGAACACTCCGTTCTTCGTGCATCAAAGATTGCCAAAGAGTTTGGTTTATCCATGATTTACGAAGGCAGTGGCTATGAATATCGCAGACTATCACAAATCGCATCATTAAAGTCAAAGATGATCATTCCGATTGCATTTCCGGGAGCACCCAATGTGCAATCACTGAGAAATGCATCCAGTGTATCGCTTGCTGAATTGAAAGCATGGGATGCGGCACCTTCTAATCCTGCGATATTGGATTCTGTCGGAGTGACATTTGCAATCACAATGCATGGATTGAAAGACAAGTCAGATTTTCTCAAGAATCTACGCAAAGCAATTCGCTATGGTTTAAAAGAAGAAACAGCGCTTGCCGCACTCACAACGATTCCTGCAGAAATGTTGGGAATAGACGATTTGGCGGGTACTATCAAATCAGGAGCATTTGCAAACCTTATTATTTCCGATGCGAATCTTTTTGAAACAGGATCAATCATCTCGGTTTTTGTTGCCGGCCAAGAGCATGTCATCCAACAAAAACCCGAATATGATTTGAGAGGATATTGGAGATTCACAGCCGAATCACTTCCAAAAATGCAATGGAACATTGAGGGGAAAATTGATGAACCCAATGCATCACTCATGAAGGATTCTGTTAAGATTACCTCTAAGATCACACAATCAGGTAAACAAGTACATTTCACTTTCACCGGCGATTCACTTGGTGCAATGGGAATGATTCGAGCAACAGGATTCATGGACTCTTTAAATGCGAGAGGCACTGCAGTATTGCCAACTGGTCGCGAAATTGCTTGGACCGCCATTCGAGATAGCGGATATACTGAAAAAATCAATCAAGAAAAGCTCGGTTCACTTTCAAAAACATATCCGATCGTTTTCCCCGATGGACCATTCGGTCTAGAAAGTATTCCCATACAGAAAACGGTATTATTCAAAAATGCAACAGTGTGGACATCCGCAAAAGAAGGAATATTGAAAGGTGTAGATGTCTTTATCTCAGGTGGGAAAATCACAGCAATTGCAAAAGATTTACAGCAAAAAGCCGATACAATAATCGATGCAACTGGAAAACATCTGGCCCCCGGTATCATCGATGAGCATTCTCACATTGCAATCGAATCCGGATTGAATGAAGGAACACATGCCGTTACGGCGGAAGTTCGAATCGGTGATGTATTACAACCTGATGATATCAATATCTATCGTCAACTTGCCGGTGGCGTTACTGCAAGCCATTTGCTTCATGGATCAGCCAATCCAATCGGCGGACAATTGCAACTCATCAAACTTCGTTGGGGTGATGATGCTGATGGATTGAAGATGGAATTTCCCGGTACAATCAAATTTGCACTTGGCGAAAACGTAAAACAAGCAAATTGGGGTGATCGCTTTACATCGCGCTATCCACAAACCAGAATGGGTGTGGAAGAAATCATGCGTGATGGATTCCGTGCCGCACTTGAGTATGAAAAAGCCTGGAAAGAATCCGGAACATCCGGCAAATTGCCTCCACGCAAGGATATACAGCTTGAAACATTACTTGAAATCATTCGAGGAAAAAGACAAATTCATTGCCATTCCTATGTACAAAGCGAAATTCTCATGCTCATCAGACTTGCGGAAGAATTTGGTTTCAAGATCAATACTTTCACGCATATTCTCGAAGGATACAAACTAGCAAAAGAAATGAAGGTTCATGGAGTTGGAGCTTCAAGTTTTGCTGATTGGTGGGCATATAAATTTGAAGTATATGATGCAATCCCAGAAAACCCTGCAATCATGCATGAAGAAGGCGTAACTGTTGCCATTAACAGTGATGATGCGGAGATGGCTCGCAGACTCAATCAAGAAGCCGGCAAGTCCGTGAAATATGGTCCTGTCTCCGAAGAAGAAGCCATGAAATTTGTCACGATCAATCCTGCTAAACTACTCAAGGTAGATGATCGCATTGGTTCAATCGAGATTGGCAAAGATGCAGATATCGTTGTATGGTCAGGCAATCCATTATCCAACTTCTCCAGAGTTGAACAAACCTTTGTGGATGGTCGAAAATATTTCGACAGAAAAACCGATGAACAACTTCGCAAAAGAGATGCAGGCATTCGTGCAACTCTCGAACAAAAAGCCATGAACACTGATGAGAAAAGTTCAGGCGGTAAGGGAAGATTCTCCGGACAAAAGCATCTGTATGATTGCGAAGATGTGTTCGATGACATGGCAGGATTCGACGAAGAATAATCAGTGATTATCGGTAGAAATTCAAGAGCCGTCCAATTTGGGCGGCTTTTTTATTTTTGAAGTATAATCAGGGGATGAGATGACTTACAAATATTCAATGATACCTACTCTATTCATTGCGCTATTTATGCTCTTTGGAATGGGACTAAATAGTGTGATTGATATCCGCATTGATCCCCTTTATCTTATGATCATGTCTATTTCCATGGCTTTCCTTTCGATGATTATACCAATCGGGAAATTTCTTTCAGCAGTACTCCTTGGAATGTGCATTCAAGCCGAATCAGATTCCATGAAGATTGTGGGAACAAAAGGACATGCCATTCGAATGAAGGCCATTGCAAAAGGTAGGATTCAGGAAATTTCTAAGAAAAGTACTGTTACGCAGTGCATCATTGAAGGATATATCGACACACCTCAATTGCCTCGCATTGAGCATTGCAGGATTCTACTTCGCTTCACTGGTTCAGGATTGGCGCTGAAAGAAGGCATGAATATTCAGGTTCAGGGAATTGCTTCAAACCCCGAGAAAGCTGAATTGCGCGGAGAATTTGATCAAAATAACTTTCTACAAAGCAAGAATATACAATTTATCTTAACAGTGAAAGAGACAGCTATTCTTCATGATGAACATCATGGCATTGATCCATCCATACGATACCTTCGAGACTGGATCAACATTGCATTGAGCAGAGTTTTTCCAAAGGAAAGTGTACCATTGGTCAAGGGAATAGTACTGGGCGAGACATCGGAAATTTCATCTAATCTGCGAACTGCATTTGCATTATTGGGTACAGCACACATATTATCGGTGAGTGGTTTTCACGCTGGAATCATAGCATTGATGATCATGTTTCTTCTTTCGTGGATTCCTTCACTCATGCTTAGAAATATACTTCTCATACTTTCACTTATTGTGTTTTTGGAGATTGTTCATTGGGATCCACCGGCTATTCGTGCTTGCATGATGACATCTCTTGGTTACACAATCTTTTCATTTCAAAGAAAAGCACATGGAATACATGTACTACTGACGGTTGGAGGCTTCATGATTTCGCTTGATCCAACATTACTCACTTCAATTGGATTTCAGATGTCTATGGTCGGCATGTTCGGACTGATTTTCTTACCCCAATATCTTCAAGAGTTTCATCAGAGGATTTTTCCAAAGTCGATAGCACGCTCATTATCAACTTCAATGTCGGCAATGATGATTCTCCTTCCATTGTCTGCATGGTATTTCGAAATGATTTCATTCATTTCCCCAATTGCAAATCTCATATTCATACCAATGTTCACCATTGCACTTTGTTGGACAATCATCGCATTGATGTGCTTTCCATTCAGTATATATCTTGCAGAACTCTTTGCACTATCTGCTCATCAAGTCATCGGTATAGCAGATGAATTGCATATACAGATTTCAACATTCGATTGGATTGCTTATCGGGGAGAATTTTCAATATGGATATCACTCATGATCATCATCTCAATCCTGATTGTATATCGTTCTAGGAGCCTCATTCAATTTCTCATTTGCATCATATGTTCAACGATATGTATGATTGGTATGCATGGAATTCATGAAGAAATCACAATAGAGGAAAAGGAGAAGATTCAGTTTCTGAGAAGAAAAGACATACTAGTTGGATTGATTGGCAAGGACATACTATTATTGGACAGAGACAGAATGCGTTTCAAGGGAAATGACAAAGCATTGATTCAATACATTGTTCAATATCACAATACATCTCAACTCATATATTCAGGTAAAGCTGCAAAACAGATTGCGCAATCAATACAGGCTTTGGACACAACCTTTCGCATGAAGGAATGCAATCGAGAAACAATGAGGCTATGTCTCAATATCTTGAATACTACAATTGAATCAGGTGAATAATTCAGGGAATAGGATTTCTTCCACCATTTCGCACCAAATATGACCAATCATGATATGAGACTCTTGGATTCGCGCTGTAACCGAACTTGGCACAACAACAGCATCTTCACTTTCTTGAAGGAGAAAACCCCCGGAGCCACCCAAAAGACCAATAACATATACCCCTTGTTGTTTTGCCTTTTCCATGGCAAGTTTCACATTTTTTGAATTACCCGATGTGGAAATGCCTATGAGCACATCACCTGGGCGACCATATGCTTCAACGCAGCGAGCAAAAACATGTTCAAATCCAATATCATTTCCACCCGCTGTCATGATGGAAGAATCAACTGTCAATGCCATTGCAGGAATTGCAGCACGATTCACAGAACTTCGCAATCTAACCACCAATTCAGCGGCTAGATGTTGGCTATCTGCAGCACTTCCACCATTTCCACAAAACATAACCTTACCGCCTGCTTTCAGTTTCTCTGCAAGCAGTTTCCCGGTTCTTTCAATGGCTTCAGATTGAGTAGAAAGTAATGCTTGTTTCGTTGCAATTGAATCCTCAATTGTTTTTCGGATGGCTGATGAAAAAGACATCATAATTGGCCTTTGGACAAAGAAATATGGAATCATTGTTTCAAAAATACAATTTACTCGATTGCTAACTTGGACATCCTCTCGGCATTCGCTATCATTGTGGACAAATTGTTGACAATTTTCCATGAAATGAGGTCATCAGAATTTGTATATTTTCCTTCTGATCATGGTTTTTGCCGTATCCCGCTACAGATCCTGGGCATTTTCAGACAATAATTCGAAATGAATCACTATGCTTGTATCAACCGTTACCGTTAAAAATAGAGCTGGTCTTCACACAAGACCTGCCGCTTCGCTTGTGAAACTTGCAGCAAAATACAAATCCGAGATTTTCCTTAACAGAGATGGATTTTCCATCAATGCAAAGAGCATCATTGGAGTTATGACTTTGGCCGCTGAACTTGGCTGCAAATTGGAAGTAACTGTTACTGGACCTGATGAGAAACAAGCAATGGATGATATCGCTTTGTTTTTCAGTTCCGGATTTGGCGAATTATAAGATATTCACTTTCATACATCAACATCCGCATTCTCATGAAATTTTCAATCTCACTCGGTGATTTTCAAAAAGCCATGCAGCGCGTATTGCCTGCGGTTCCACCTCGTTCAACCCTTCCCGTTTTGGAACATGTGTATTGCACTGCTTCACAATCAGGCTTGGATTTGATTGCCTCTGACCAGGAAATGACCATTGCGACACATGTTCCTTGCATGGTTGAAGAGCAAGGTACGGTCTTGATTCCTGCAAGAAAATTGCATGAATTATTGCGCTCGCTCGGACAGGAAGGAGCATTGTTGATTGAAATCAATTCCAATCTGGATATCACATTCAGAACAAGCGGTGGTTCCTTCACAATGAAAGGTATGGACAGCGCAGATTATCCTCAACAGCCTGTATTCCCTGAGGGTGAACATGCATTACTCTCAGCAGCTGATGCAATGAAGATAGCCAATAGAACAATGTTTGCCGTTTCTGATGATGAGTATCGACCAGCCATGACAGGCGTATTGTTTCAGTTCCGTGGCAATCATGTAATCGGGGTTTCCACAGACAGTTATCGACTTGCTCGCGTGATCATTCGAGGTCAGAATTTCCCTGATGATCTTGATGTGATTATTCCATCAAGAGCCATGGATGTTCTGCGCAAAGTGGATTCAAATGTTGATATGTCCGTTACCCGTACTCATGCTCGCTTTGCAATGTCAGACACTACTGTTATCACACGAATCATAGATGAGCGTTTTCCTCCTTATGAAAATGTTATACCGGTTGACAATGATAAGATTGCGATGGTCAATCAGAAGGATTTGGCGGGAGTGATCAAGCGCGTTGCTCTGTTTACAAGTAGCACAAGCAGACAAATCAAGATTACGCTTACCCCGAATAGAGTACATGTGCATGGCGAGGACGATGAAACAGGAAGCAATGCTGATGAATCCACAGCATGCGAATTTTCAGGATCAGATACATTCGAGATTGGGTTTAATCACAGATACTTGGAAGAGGCCCTTCAGCAATTGTCCGGAGATGAAGCTGGCATGGTCAGATTGTCATTTTCTTCCCCAAATAGAGCAATTTTAATAGAACCTACTTCAGAAAACAGTGATATTCTCATACTTGTGATGCCGGTTCGGCTAAGCTAATACATAGAATGACATCAAAAAGCCCCTAAGAGCAAATGGACTCATTGGGGCTTTTTCATTATTCAGTAGAAAATTCCATTTCAATAGTATGACCCGTATCATCTTTTCCCTTTTCTTTCTCAATCATGGCTTTCACAGCAGGCCTGACACTCATATTCTTCAAGTCATGTTTGGCCAAGATTCTTGCCAGTAATACTATCCGAGATTCTAATGGAATCAGTGAATTCAGGACTATATACCGATCATCATTAACACGACAATCTCCGCCACGAAAATTTCCCTTTTCTCTGCGAACAGAGTAATTCAGATCATGCGCCAATGTGAGCATGTCATCTAGTATGCTTTGTAGTTTCACGGTTTTTCAATGAAAAATCATTGTACATGTTCCGCTTTCTCATGTGCTTTCAGCGGCTGCCACGCCAAAAAGAGAAGAGCGGTGATATAGGAGAGTAAGGAGAGGAAACCAATTGCCGTCATCCATGGATGGAAGCGCTGTTTGAACAGTATCAGTAAACCATCGTCCTTGAGCAAATTTACAAAATCAATTGCATTGACACGATAAATCAATTGAAGATCAAGCCAAGCAAGATAGAATTCATAGGGTGCAAATAGGAAAAACAACATTGCGCCCATAAATAGCCAACCTCTCTTCTTGATATTTCCAATAAGCGTAAACATGAGGATCAAAGCACTCAAAAAACCAAGAACATATCCCGTGATGGTATAATACGCAGTGATTCCCATCAATCGAAGAGAATAGTTAATTTGTTCTTGATGTAAAAATGGTTTGATATCCAATGTTCCGGGTAGGAATACATCAAAACCAATGGCTGTGCGAATTAAACCACCGCCAAACCAGAGTGAGACGAAAAACAAGAAACTCGCAAAGAGTGATTTTTGTAGTGAGGACATCTTCATCTGGCAAAAATATGCCTTTCCGATACCCGATATGTCAGTTTTTTTCCACACTTTGAAAAAAACTTTAATCGCAAAAATCGCCATAAACTATTTTGCGATATTTTTCCATAATTAATTGAAAGCGAACGAGTTGTAACGATTGACACCACTTTGTTCATTTATACTCAATTTACCCTTCAAAATGATGCAAGTTCTTGATTTACTTGGCTATGTGATAAAAAATTCTTTAGTTGCACCCTCTTGGTTTACATACTTTCTTCGTAAACTGAAAGACTGTTTCTTCCATGAAGCAGATAGTTCTTTGAAAATAGGAATACAGATTTGCATCATACTAGGCACTGTATCATTCGCTTCTTGCGGAGATGCAGTCACTAAAAAAGATGCGACATTCACCTATAATGAACCACAGGGTTTAACAACTCTTGACCCCGCAATGGCCGGAATATCCGGACCGATTCATATTGGAGGTCATATCTTTGAGACTTTGGTGAAATTGGATTCCAATGGAGCGATTATTCCGGGACTTGCAAAGTCTTGGACTGTTGATGAAACAGGTTTGACTTGGACATTCTCGCTTCGTACGGATATTTCATTTCACAAAGACTCATGCTTTAAAGCTCCCTCATTCACGAGGAAATTCAAGGCAGAAGATGTGAAATTCAGTTTTGAGCGGATTTGCGATGCTCGAACGAAGACCACGGGTTTTTGGATTTTTCGCGACCGATTTTCCGGTGCAGAGGAATTCCACAAGGCCACTAAGCTTGGAGAGAGCAATCGGCATATTGAAGGTTTAAAAGTTGTTGATGACAGCACGGTGTCACTGGTTTTGAACAAGCCTTTTGCACCATTGCTTTCCTTATTGACAATGCCCTATTGCAGAATCGTTCCGAAAGAAGCGATTCAATTGTATGGCACATCATTTGGAAATCACCCGATAGGAACTGGCCCATTTGCATTTCACAGATGGGAGCAGGACAGATTCATTGAGCTCAGGCGCAATTCATTGTATCATGAGTTTGACGAATCCGGACAGAGATTACCCTATTTGGATACAGTCATTGTAGAATTCATCAAGGACACAAAAACAGAATTTTTGGAATACGATAATGGGAATCTCGATATGATTCTCTCCATAGATCCAATTTTTTTGCCGAAGGTTTTTGATAATGACAAACTCACTGAATCATATGCAAGTCACACGCTTCATAGAGAAGAGGCACAGGACATAGTCTTTTGTGGAATAATGCTTGAAGAATCGGCAAATGCCGAAACATCACGCTTGCCATTGTGGAAATCAAAAGCAATCAGACAAGCTCTGAATTATGCAATTGACCGCAAGGCGCTTTGCAAATATGTCTTGAAAGGAAAGGGAATCCCTGCAGAGCACGGACCTTTATCCCCGACAATGCCCGGCTTTTCGAATGAAGTCAAAGGATATGCATATGACCCTGTCAAAGCAAAAGCATTATTGATGGAAGCAGGTTATCCCGGCGGACAAGGTTTGCCTGAGATAACACTTCAATCCGGAAATAATGCGACCACAGTGCAAGTAGTTGAGGCATTGCAACAACAATGGCTCAAGTTCGGCATCAAAGTCGCTTTAAGGCAGGTCAATTTTCCCGAACATTCATCTATGATGCATTCAGGGAAGATTGGTTTCTGGCGTGGGAATTGGATTGCGGATTATCCCGATCCGGAGAATGTACTCGCACTTTTTTATTCGAAAATGGTCTCACCCAAAGGCCTGAATGACACAAGATTTTCACATCGAAGTGTTGATTCCCTGTATGAATTGGCTCTTTGGCCGGGCATTAAACCTGAACAAAGATTCAATGCATACAATGAAATGGAGCGCATCATTATTGAGCAAGCTCCTTGGGTGTTTTTATATTATACAGTTAACTATCGATTAGCACAAACTTCCGTTATCGGTCTCCGCCCGGGAGTCTTTGGAACAATATCACTCGAAAGAGTGCGTTTCAGAGAACGCTAATTAAGCTTCCGCTATCGGCTCAACAGACGCGCCGCCCGGAAGAACGTCGATACCTCCTCACAGGATCGGCACCATACAACCAGACAAGGTAATTTTTCAACATCAGAGGTGATTATGCGTAAGTCCATACCCCTCGTACCTTTCTGGCTCAGCTTGGTTCTCTTCGTGATTGCTTTAGCTTTGCCAACCAATAGCTCATATGCTGCCCGAAGTAAATCGGGTAAGCGAAAGGTAACGAAACAAGTAGCTTCTAAGAAAAAGAAATCAAAGAAGCGTTATCAAATCGTACATGTTTCAAAAACAAAATGTGATAAAGTCGCAGGCAAGAGACTTGCTTTCGACTATCTCAACAATAATGATGATTTGTCAAGACTGGCCGGTTTACAATCGGAATCTGACCTAACCCCGACAACAGACAATGCCACGAATACTGGCTCTATTGCCGAGGCTCTCTTAGAACAACAGTCCAATACAACTCACATTGATCAAGGTGAGTTAACTACATCAGATGCCGTTTCCGGCGACATACTTTCCGAAGGTGAGGATTTATCCGAACTTGAAGAAGAAGACGATGTTGTAGTTGACATGGATGCATTCCGCTCATTATGGCTTTCATATATCGACAGCGATCCAAATGATCCTACATCGAATGAAACGACTGATGGTGGAATCGCTAGAAAGGCCATTATGGATGAAATCATGAACTGGGTAGGAACCACATATGTGTACGGTGGTACTTCTAAGTCAGGAATTGATTGTTCAGCATTCACAAGGGCTGTGTTTGCAGGTGCGGGAGACATCACACTCCCAAGAACGGCTGCAACACAATGGAATGTAGGAAGACCTATTCGCAATAGATCAGAAATGAAATTTGGCGACTTGGTTTTCTTCCACACACGCAAAGAAGTGTATGTATCACATATCGGTATTTATCTTGGAGATAATCTCTTCGCTCATGCGAGTTCACGCTATGGCGTAACGGTTTCTTCACTTGAAAGTACTTATTATGACACACGCTTGATCGGTGTTCGCAGACTCGAACATCGCGATCTTGCACCACTTGCAACCGGCGATGCAAAACGCTATTCCTATTGATAGAATATAAAAAATAAAAAGCGGGATGATCTCATTTGATCATCCCGCTTTTTTTATTCTATCGGATTTTGTTCTTGCAATCGTTCTCGCAATACTTTCTGTTTTCTGAATACAGCCAAAGCGCATGATATCCTTCTGCCTGTCGGCACTCTGGAATTGGTACATACATTCTCACCGCAAACCATCATCATGGAAGAACCTCCACCATCGAGATTAAGAGCATCATGTGCTCCAAGCTTCTTCATGATTGCACCCATTTGATCCAATGTTGCTCCCCTTCCCTTGCCTGATGGGTCAACAAGAACAAGCCAATTCTTTGTCTTTAGCGTATTTGTTCCCACTGCTGTTCTCGGAAGATTATGTCCGATAAATCTGCTATTTCTCGCACCTTCACTCACTCCTTGCGTACGCAATTCACCGGCTTCCATTAATCTCGGAGTGCCACAAACCGCTTGAACAAAAGGCATCGTATCACTCTCGCTCGTATAATACTTGATAAATAGAGTATCCCCAGCCACCGGTAACTTTCCGGAGAGAAAGTCTCTACCCAAAGAAATGATAGCACCTCGAAGCGGCATTGCCACAGTTCCTGTATCCACAGCATTGACCAAGCAAGGAACTTCCTTATTCACCGATGGTGAGCGCAGAAAGCGTACTTGCACTTTGATCAATGGATATTCAATATTGGATTGTCTCTTCATTTCAGCCAATTCAGCTTTCAATTGTTCCATATCAAGTTCTTCTTCCGTTGAGTCTTCTGCAGACTGCGGCCTATTTTCCAAGAAATCCTCTGCCGCTTTGTCCACTTGCATATTCGGCACATGAGGAATCGAATTTCCACCATAGAGATTATACAATGCAATACCATCCATGCTTGGTCTTTCATTGGTGAAAGCGATGCGATATGTTTCACCTTTCTCAGTTCTGATGACACCTTGCAAATCATATTTTCCGATATACATTTTATTCTTGGCGTCAAAGAATGCACTTGTCCAATTCTTCTCATTACCCATTTGAATCACTTCGCCATTCAAAACCAATGGTCCAATTGCAGTATTGCGATAAGCACGCCAAAAATTTGCATTTACCGCTGAAAGCAAACTGTCTCTAACGGTTGAATCAATTCTATTGAACATATCACCTATTCTTTCGAGACCATCATTCTTATTATTTCCTTTTATGACGCCAACTTTTAGTGAAGGATCATTTGCATCCATTTCAACGGCATATACCGGATGTTTCAAAGGACCATAAAGAAAATGCATATATCGAAGTCCCGGAGCAATCATTATATCCTCAATGAAATTCTGCCTTCCATTGATTGAGACAAGTTGATTGTGATTTGAGTTAGATGATTTCTTTCCTTTTCCTTTTCTGGATTTTTTTCCTTTTTTGGATTTTTTGGATTGTTTCGAAGATGACTTTTTAGAGCTTTTTCCTGACTTTTTCTTCACGGTTCGTGAGGAAGAAGATTTTCCTTTTTTTCTAGAAGCCGCAGAAGTATCATTCATGGGAATCAGCATGGTAATCGCCAATAACCAAATGAGCCATACATATTTGAAGTGTTTACGCATATTTTCTCTCAATTATCGAATATCAATGCAAGGCGGAAAATGGTAAATTGCGCCTTTAAAAGTACGATTCTATCAGTCTCGGATCATTATCATGAACTATGAAACCATCATTCTTGAAGAAAAAGGCCATGTTTGCCTTATCACTCTGAATAGACCGGACAAATTAAACGCCTTAAATGCAATCTTATTGACTGAGCTGCAAAAAGCGCTCCAATTTTGTGCAAATTCAGAACTTTGTCGTGCTATTATTATTACCGGTGCAGGACCAAAAGCTTTTGCAGCCGGTGCAGACATCGCACAATTACATAAGCAGAATGCTGAAACAGGTGCCGATTTTGCCCGCTTTGGCCAATCAATCTTCACTGAATTGGAATATTTGAATAAGCCCGTCATTGCTGCAGTCAATGGATTTGCATTGGGTGGAGGTTGCGAATTAGCATTGGCTTGTCATATGAGATTTGCCGCTCCTCAAGCAAAATTTGGTCAACCCGAAGTAAATCTTGGCATCATTCCTGGTTATGGTGGCACACAAAGACTCACAACATTGGTTGGAAGAGCACAATCCATGGAATTAATCTTGAGCGGAGCCATCATTGATTCAGAAGAAGCTTTGAGAATTGGTCTTGTCAATAAGGTTTTTTCATCCGAAACGCTCATTGATGAATGCATGAAGATTGCCGAATTAATAGTATCAAAAGCGCCATTGGCGATTTCCGCAAGTTTGAAAGCAATAAGAGCCGCAGAAGACTTGGGTACGCAAGAAGGAATGGAAAGCGAGGCGATTATTTTTGGAGATATATGTGGAACTCATGATTTCAAAGAGGGTACATTGGCATTTTTGGAAAAGAGACCCGCACAATTTTCAGGACAATGACAAGCTTATTCGGTATACTTTCCAAGAATTCCTTATTTTTGCATGCTCTATTAAGCGGAATGCGATTGTACCATACTTTCCAATGACCATGAATATATTCAAGAACTCCATGATTGTGCTTGCCATGCTATGTACATGCATCGCTTCACTCAAAGCACAGGATGACAGATTGGATGAATTGACATTCGAAGAAACTGTCATTCAAGAAGAGAAAGTACCATACTTCGGCGTGGGTGGTGGTTTTGTGGTTTCCCTCTTTACTCCCGATTTGAAAGATGTGAATGCACAACTTTCCACTGCAGGACTCAGTGAATTAACCACACCTCTTACAATGACCGGTGCAATTGGCGTAGCCACAATAGGCATACTTCCGAATGTTCGTATTTCTATTTCAAATCTCGGCGGAGACATCAGTACTGCCGAAACAGAATTTACGATCAATCAAAAAGAGTATTTGCGCTCTGCTTCTTTGTCCAATGCATATACAGGATTTGGCTTTGACTATGCATTTTCCTTGGCAAAATCATTGTATCTCATTCCGGGAGTTTCCGGAGGTTGGGGCACAATGGAAATTACCACGAATCAATATGCGAAAGGCATTGAGACATCTAATAATACAATTGGTGGTAGTCCAAATGATGTAAATGTATTCAATCATACCTTGAGAAATAATTATTTCATAATCAATCCCGGACTGAGCATTGAATTTGCTCCGGCATTGCTTGGAAGCGACAAACCAAGAATCGTTACTGTTCGTGCTCATGCGGGATATGCATTGAGTTTCATGGGAGATTGGAAGGAAAATGGCAAGGCAACTGTCAATAATGTTTCTTCCGGAATTGGAGCATCAGGTTTAGCATTTCAACTTGGCTTCATGATTGGATTATTCAATTGATTGTATGACCGGGCCTATAGCTCAACGGTTAGAGCAGCGGACTCATAATCCGTTGGTTGGGGGTTCAAATCCCTCTGGGCCCACTCGTTTCTCGGCATTCACTGCGTAAAAAAAGGGGCT
This sequence comes from Ignavibacteria bacterium, assembly GCA_947491315.1. Lineage (GTDB taxonomy): Bacteria > Bacteroidota > Ignavibacteria > Kapaibacteriales > UBA961 > UBA961. The sequence goes on along the minus strand of CANLII010000003.1, from coordinate 39,977 downwards.
ATGTGCCATGAATGCAAGCACTCCATCTTATTGCGACTACATACTTCAAGAGCATTGTTCTCCATTGCATATAGCATATCATGATGCAGAATATGGTTATCCATTGGATTCGGACAATGCACTGTTTGAACGATTATGTTTGGAAATCAATCAAGCAGGACTTTCTTGGCTGACCATTCTCAAAAAACGATATCATTTTAGAGAAGCGTTTGAGGGATTCGATATTGCAACAATTGCAAGGTATGGGGAACAAGATATCGAGCGTTTACTTGGAGATGCATCCATCATTCGCAATAGAGCAAAAATCAAAGCCGTGATTCACAATGCAGGTCAAATACTACACTTGCAAAAAGAATATGGCTCATTCATGTATTGGCTGGATGCGCATATTTCCAATAATCGAGAAGAATGGACAAAGCTCTTCAAACATACCTTCACATTCACAGGCGGGGAAATTGTGAATGAATTCTTGATGAGCACAAGTTATTTGCCCGGGGCTCATCATTCGAAATGTTCTGTACACTCCCATATTCTCACACTCTCACCTAAGTGGATTCAATCCATTTAATATGACAAATATCATTGTTTCCGGAATCGCAAGACCCCAATTTTGACATGTTCGAAAAGTGACTGTATTCAAACAGATCATCTAGTCTATCAACTATGTCAAGGAGATGGGAATGAGCAATGAAAGTGAACACTCATCGTTCCCGGAAGGTACTTCTCAAGAAATATCGGGGCGAAGCACCCTCGAATCCTTTGCTTATGACAATGCCATTGTCAAAAATTTTGCGTGGGCCACCACAATTTGGTCAATAGTCGGATTTCTTGTTGGGCTCATCGTCGCATTGAAATTAGTGTGGCCGGATTTTCTCGGATTCATTCCTGAGTTATCATATGGCCGTTTGAGACCATTGCATACAAATTCGGTGATCTTTGCTTTTGCAGGCAATGCAATGTTCATGGGGGTATATTATTCATTGCAGAGATTGACAAAAGCAAGAATGTACTCTGATACATTGAGCAAAGTACATTTCTGGGGATGGCAATTAATCATTGTCAGTGCCGCATTGACACTTCCTCTCGGATTCACAACGAGCAAAGAATATGCAGAATTGGAATGGCCAATTGATATAGCCATTGCCGCAGTCTGGGTGATTTTCGGATGGAATATGATGGGGACCATCTTCAAAAGAAGAGAAAAACACATGTTCGTATCGATTTGGTTTTATATCGCCACATTCCTCACCGTTGCACTGCTCCATATCGTTAACTCATTTGAATTGCCAGTATCACTTTTGAAAAGTTATTCTTTCTATGCCGGCGTGCAAGATGCATTGGTGCAGTGGTGGTATGGACATAATGCCGTTGCATTTTTCTTGACGACACCATTTTTGGGGATCATGTATTATTTCATTCCCAAGGCGGCGAATAGACCGGTCTTTTCTTATCGATTGTCCATCGTGCATTTCTGGGCATTGATCTTTCTCTATATCTGGGCAGGACCTCATCACTTATTGTATACTGCACTTCCGGATTGGGCACAATCTCTTGGAACCGTCTTTTCAATCATGCTTATTGCACCTTCTTGGGGTGGAATGGTGAATGGATTATTAACTCTACGGGGAGCTTGGGACAAAGTGCGTGAAGACCCCGTATTGAAATTCATGGTGGTTGGAGTAACAGCATATGGCATGAGTACATTTGAAGGACCAATGATGTCATTGAAAAATGTAAATGCAATTGCTCATTACACTGACTATATCATCGCTCATGTTCATCTTGGTGCGCTTGCTTGGAATGGCGGATTGGCATATGGCATGTTATATTATATCATTCCAAGAATCTACCGCACAAAACTCTATTCTTTGAAATTGGCCAATATTCATTTTTGGGCCGCGACACTCGGTATTTTATTTTATGCAATTCCGATGTATATCGGCGGAATCATGCAATCGCTCATGTGGAAAGAATTCCTTCCCGATGGCACATTGCGATATGCGAATTTCCTTGAAACAGTCACACAATTGATTCCGATGTATATGATCAGAGCCGTGGGTGGCACACTGTATATTATCGGCGCATGTGTTGCAGCATACAATCTTTATAAAACCGCAAAATCAGGTTCATTGCTTACTGATGAACATGTGAAGTCCGCACCTTTAGCTGAGTCTGTGTCCACAACACATAAGCATTGGCATAGAGTATTGGAAGCCAAACCATTGCGTTTTGCGGTATTATCACTCATTGTAGTTTTAATAGGTGGAATCATCGAATATGTTCCCACGGCAATCATTCAATCTAATATTCCGTCCATTTCATCCGTAAAACCATATACACCGCTTGAGCTACAAGGTCGTGACATTTATATCCGCGAAGGATGCGTAGGATGTCATTCCCAAATGATTCGACCATTCCGCTCAGAAACAGAGCGATATGGTGAATATTCAAAAGCAGGCGAATTTGTGTATGATCATCCATTCCTTTGGGGTTCTAAAAGAACAGGTCCCGATCTTCACAGAGTTGGTGGGAAATACCCTCATGCATGGCATTATATGCATATGATGGAGCCACAGACAATTTCTCCAGGAACCATCATGCCAGCATATCCATGGTTATTTACGGACAATACAATGTATCATGAATTGGAAGGGAAAATCATCACCATGAGAAAACTTGGCGTCCCCTATCCCGAAGGCATGGAGCAAAAAGCTGAAAAAGTAGCAAGAGCTCAAGCGGAAGAAATAGCCAATGATTTGCCTGAAAATAAGACCATGCCTGTTGATGCAAACAAAGAAATCATTGCATTGATTGCGTATTTACAGCGTCTTGGCAAAGACATCAAAGCGGTCGGAGCACATTGATCCGATTGCAGAAAGAAAGGAGTTATACTCCTTTTCCCCTCCCAAATCACAGAGACCCTTTTGAGAATTTCAGAAGGGTTTTTGTGCAAATACAATGGATTAAACGATTTGAGCAAAGACAATCGTTAGAAAATTCATGACAATTCACCATTTTTGTACAAGAAAAATAGCGGGGCAAACCTTCAAAACCCTCATTTCTCGCATTTTAGGAAAAAGAAAATTCATGAGATCACTTTATTTGACTCTCCTTGTTTTGTTTGCTGCGGCAAACATTTCCGCACAGAATTCCAAATCACTGAATAAGTCTTTTGAGTTCGGTATCTATGGTGGATTGAACTATAATTTCCACTCACCTAATGTCACTACAACTTCATCCGGTAGATATACCGCTTCATCCTCCTCGATGGCATTTCATGTGGGTGGCTTTGCGGATTATGATCTCAGCGAGATGTTCCGTTTAACCGGCAGACTCGGCATTCATGGAATGGGAGCAGACTTAGTTCAAGATTTGGGTACTAATTCTCAAAATACTTTGACAAGTTCAATCACCATGTTGGAGTTTTCTCCGGCCTTGAAAATCAATGGAATTTTTTCAGACAGCCCTGGATATCTCATCGCAGGACTTGAATATGGAAGTCGTTTGACAAGTGAATATTCCGAGAATCTTGGCGGAGTTGATTCTTCAACGGTATATTCTTCGATCCCCGGAACAACAGATCGTTTTGCGGTCATCATCGGAGCCGGAATTCCAATGAAGGCATGGGATTATACCATAACACCTGAAATCACATATCGCAAAGTCATTGGTAATTTCAGCACAGAACGGGCATTCTCTCCTTGGACAATAGATCAACTTCGCATCGGAGTTTCAATCACGCTTGGACCTGCAAAAGCTTCAAAGCCAAAACCTCCTATTCCAACTGAAAATACAATCATGGAAGTTGGCTATTACAATGATGGTGGAGATTATCGCGTATTGGAAAATGGTTTAAAAGTCGAGGATATTCAATACTCAGAAATGTATCCATTCATACCATTTATTTTCTTCGATCAAAACAGTGATAAACCCGATCCTGCTTTACAATTCTCAAGTCGTGGTGATGCTCGTGGTGAATTCACACTTGAAACATTGCCTCAAGATGCGATTGAAATTAATAAGCGAACAATGGATATCATAGGTCTTCGCATGTTGAATAATCCCGATGCTTCACTAAGTCTCATTGGTTCAATAGATGGAAAGTCTGAGTCCAAAAACAAAGGATTGGCGATGCGTCGCGCGCAGCATGTGAAAGACTATCTGACAAAACTTTATAGTATAAATGAAAGTCGTATTGCAACAAGTTCAAGAGCTTTACCTGATGTGCCAACTGCGGTCAATCAAAAAGACGGAATGAGTGAAAACAGAAGAGTGACACTTAAATCTTCTCATGCAGACATTCTTGAGCCGATTGCAATTCGTGGTGATGAAACGCGTTGGACAAAACCAGAGTTACTCGAATTCAGACCTAAGAATATTGATAGTTCATCAGTAAATTCTTGGACATTAAATATCACTCAAGCAGATCGTTCTTTGAGAGAATTGGTTGGTGTGGGCAATCCCACCCCTCAGCGTTGGGTGATTCGTCCAAATGATCTTTCCAGTGCTCAAGTACCAATTGATTATACATTGTCGATGACAAAATCAGATGGAAATATTTCGAATGTATCCGGTTCCATTCCAATCGATTATATGTCCAGCGTCATGCCTTCCGTCGAACAAAGCAAAGACATGACAGTAACAAAGTTTTCTTTGATCTTATTTGATTTCGATAAATCAGAGATCTCCAGTGAAAATGCAGAGATTCTCAAAAAGAAAGTTGGTCCGGTCATCAAAGGTAATTCTACTGTCAGAATTTTTGGATATACCGATCGCATCGGTGCTCCTCTCTATAATCGCAATCTCGCATCGAATAGAGCAAATGCGGTTCGAACAATTCTTGAATCCATTTCACCTGACAATAGATATGAAGTGTTTGGTCGTGGAGAAGATGTTGAAATTTTCACTAATGAAAATGCAACCGGTCGAGTTCTCTCAAGAACCGTTCAAATTTTTGTTGAAACACCTAGAAACTAATACTGTATAGAATTGCATTCTGCCGGCGTGAGGTTTTCCCTCTCGCCGGTTTTGTTTCTATACCATCTGCAATATGAAACAACTCAATGATTCACATCCAGCTATGTCATGCATCGGAAATTTTACTTCCGAGGATTTGATTGGTATCATGAAAAACATGGGATTTCCTGCATATCGAGGGAAACAGGTTTTTCATGCGCTCTATGCCAGGAATCATGAATCATCATTTTCTTTTGATGCCATCTCAACATTGCCGAAAGATGTCAGAAATACACTCAAAGAAAAATTCGGAGAAGATCATCATTCTTTAACCGTCAAGGAGATACATGTTTCGCAGGATGGAACACAGAAAATGCTCTTCTCACTGCTCGATGAAACAGCAGTGGAAACCGTCATGATTCCAAGTGAAATGATAAATGAAGAAGGAATGCCAAAACGCCGTACGCTTTGTATTTCAACGCAAGTCGGTTGTGCTTTGGGTTGTGCATTTTGTGCCACCGCAACTCTCAAATTGAAGCGCAATCTTGCACCCGCTGAGATTGTAGATCAATACATGAAAGCCAGAGAAATTTGTGGAACTGATATCACCAATATCGTTTTCATGGGAATGGGTGAACCAATGTTGAATTATGATAATGTCATGAAAGCCGTCGACATTCTCACCAATCCGGAAATCGGACTCATCACTGCAAAGCATATCACACTTTCAACAGCAGGGATTGTACCCGGCATAGTTCGCATGGCTGATGAGGCAAAGCAAATGAAATTAGCATTATCATTACATGGAACAACGCAGGGTCAAAGAGAAGCCATTATGCCCATCGCGAATAAATACTCACTCAAAGAACTCGGTGATGCTTTGGAGTATTACTATCAAAAAACCAGGAAGCCGATCACATTTGAGTATATCTTATTCGATGGCTTCAATGATAGCATGGAAGATGTGATGCGACTTGCAAAAATCACGAGAAGATTCCCTTCAAAAGTGAATGTCATTCCTTTTCACACGATTGAATTCACTGCGCCCGAAGGAATTTCCGCATCACTCAAACCAGCTCCAGAATCCACATTTCATGCATTCATCAAAGCATTGCGTGAAGAAGATGTCACAGTGATGATACGCTCATCCAGCGGACTCGACATTGATGCCGCTTGTGGTCAACTTGCCTATTCACATTCTCGTGGTTCATCCGGAGTTTTGGGATGAAATTCATCGCATCATTACTCATGATGATACTATGCTGTGCAATCACATTGCATGCCGATGAAGACATATTCACAAATGAACCATTCACTTCGATCAAATTGAAGAAAGATAATTCTTATAGATTTAGATTGGCCAATGGAGATATTCTTACAGGTCAGTACAAAGAAAAAGGTGAGAATACAATCAGGGAAGATTCCACGATTATTGAATCCATCATCGTAAAAGCAATGATTGGAGACATCACACTCTATTCAGATGAAATTGCGCATATTCGAACAATTCGTCGTGCATATAGGCAGCAATCATCATTGTATTTCATGCCAACAGCAGATCCCATTGGATTGGATTCCTATGTATCAATCACGCAATTGGCTTTTGTTCAGGCAGGCTATGGCTATGAAGGTATTTCCGTAAATGGTGGCATGACATTCATCCCCGGATTATCATTCGATGAGCAAGGTAAGCATGTGAATGTGAAATACACTTTTTACGAAGAAGAGCAGGAAAATATTCCCGGACATTATAGTCTCGCTGGTGGTTATTCTCTCATCTATGCGAATAGTGCGAATCTCATCCAACATGCCTATATGATTGGTTCTTTTCACATGCCAAGAACAATATTGACCACTGCTCTCTTTTTCAAGACAGGTTCTGAAAATGTTTATGAAGCAAATGCAGGCAGATGGGGTTCAGGCATCATCAATTTCAATGATGGTGCATTGGGTTTCGGATTGGGTTTTGACATTCGCTTGTTTTCCAGACATGATACTCGCGTATTGGCAGAACTTTGGTGTGCAGATATCATGCGTCCCAGAAATTCAGCGGGATTCATCGGCCTGCGATTGAACAATGATCGGTATTCGATGGATGCAGGATTGGCAATGTTCACCGCACCGGCAATCGTACCCGCAGTGCGATTCCAATGGCTACCATTTAATTGAGGAAAAATTTGAGAACTCTCACAATACTCGGCTCAACCGGTTCCATTGGGACTCAAACTTTAGACATCGTCAGACAATTCAAAGATGATTTTTTCATCAATGTTCTCACCGCAAATACTCGTATCAAGGAATTGGAAGCTCAAATCCGAGAATTCAATCCCAAAGCAGTTGCAATCAGCAATGAAAATGCATGGAAAGAATTCAGGAATACCACTTCATTCAAAGGCGAGATACTATGTGGTGAAGAAGGAGTGATTGCAGCGGCGAGTCATCCCGACAATGACATCGTCATGCAGGCATTGGTTGGCTTCAGCGGAGTAGCACCAACATTAGCCGCAATCGAACAAGGCGCAACAATTGCACTAGCAAATAAAGAAACGCTTGTGAGCGCAGGTTCCATCGTGATGAAATCTGCAGAAGAAAAGCAAGTACCTATACTGGCTGTTGACAGTGAGCATAGCGCCATTCTGCAATGCATGGCAGGCGAGGAACGATCAATGATCGACAAAATTATATTGACAGCATCGGGTGGTCCATTTCGTGAATTAGAAAAAAATGCATTTCATTCAATCACCAGAGAGCAAGCCCTCAAACATCCGAATTGGGTGATGGGTCAGAAAATCACGATTGATTCCGCAACGCTCATGAATAAAGGATTCGAAGTCATTGAAGCTTGCTGGCTCTTTGATCTCACGCCCGAACAAATCGAAGTGGTGATTCATCCACAAAGCATCATACATTCACTCGTGCAATTCGGTGATACATCCATCAAAGCGCAACTTGGCACGCCTGATATGCGTGTACCAATCATCTATGCATTGTTTCATCCTGAAAGAAGAAATGCAGATTTACCCAAATTAGATTTGCTCACAGCCGGAAACTTATCCTTCTTCAAACCAGATACAGAGCGTTTTCCATGTCTGCAATTGGCATATGATGCCATGAAAACTGGAGGTACCGCTCCTGCGGTTCTGAATGCCGCGAATGAAATTGCAGTTCAATACTTTTTAGAAAACAAGGCAAGTTTTCTACAAATACCCCAAATCATCGAAAAAGTATTAGAAAAGATGTCCATCATTGACAATCCTGACATTCATCAAATTGATGAAGCGGATCGTGAGGCAAGAAATCTGGCAAAGGAGTTTCTACAATAATTATTTTACTCGGAGGTCTAGCTCTCTACTTCCGACTTTATTTGGGGATTGCCTTTCATAATCCGATATTTGCACACATCTTTTTCCATTATTCTTAGGCCGCCATACATCTTGAGACCATTTTTATTGCGAGACAATTCAATATCACACAAATTGATACTGAAATCATACTGCAATGATTCATGTATGTATCAAGGAATAATGGAGTATTAGATAATGGAACAATCAAAAAAGCGCATACTGTGGATTGATGATGAGATTGAGCTTCTCAAGCCGCATATCATACTTCTCAAGCAACGCGGTTATGATGTAGAAACTGCCACCAATGGTGAAGACGCCATTGAACTTGCCTCCAACACTTCCTATGATTTGGTTTTTCTTGATGAATCAATGGTTGGAATGTCTGGTCTTGAAACATTATCTGTACTCAAAGACATAGATCCTTCAATGCCTGTTGTGATGGTCACAAAAAATGAAGCTGAATCATTGATGGAGCAAGCAATCGGCGAAAAGATTGATGATTATCTCACCAAACCAGTAAATCCCGCACAAATTCTTGCTGCCTGCAAGAAATTCCTTGAATCCAGACGCATCGCAGAGGAAAAAATCACTCATGATTATTTGCAGGGATTTACAGAAATCGCACGCAGACTTCATGGCTTCATGGATTGGTCCGATTGGTTGGATGTGTATTTAAAAATGGTGAATTGGAGCATTGAACTTGACTTGCATCCTGAGCTTGGTTTTCAACAGACGCTTAAGGATCAATGGCGAGAGTGCAATGCCGAATTCGGAAAATTTATTGAGAATAATTATGAATCATGGCTCAGGGGTGATGATTCATCTGCACCAAAACTATCTCCTCATATTGCCGACAAATTTGTTATTCCAAAATTGTCAAATGGCAAACCAACATTCTTCTTTGTGATTGACTGCATGCGACTCGATCAATGGTTGATGATGGAAGATCTCATCAGACCGTATTATACCGTGCAGAAAGATTATTACTGTTCCATCATTCCAACGGCAACTCCCTATGCAAGAAATGCGATTTTTGCTGGACTCTTTCCCGACGACATCAAAAAGCATTATCCCAATTATTGGAAAGGCGATGTGCCGGGTGTGAGTGAACACAGTCAAAACTCACATGAAAAAGAATTGCTGGCGGCATTGCTCAAACGCAGAAGAGTCGAACTCAAAAACGAGCTATCTTATGTCAAGATCATTGATACGGATTATGGAAAAAGAATCGAGAATGACATACAGCGATATACTCGAAATCATCTCACTGCGATTGTGGTGAATGCGGTGGACATGATTGCACATTCTCGATCCGATTATCCAATTCTCAAGGAAATCGCGCCAGATGAATCCGCTTATCGCTCACTTACAAAATCATGGTTCAAGCATTCATCATTTTTGGGAATGCTTCGGACTTTATCTCAGTACAAAGACATCAATATCGTGATCACAACCGATCATGGTTCTGTTCGTTGCATGCATGCCGTGAAAGCTCATGGTGATCGCGAGACATCCACAAATCTTCGCTTCAAGCATGGAAAAAATGTGAAGTCTGATGCCAAAAATGCAATGACAATCAAAAATCCTGAGCATTATAAATTACCAGAACACACTTCTTCCACCAATTATATCATTGCTAAAGAAGATACTTATTTTGTGTATCCAACAGATTTCAATCATTATGTACAGAAATATCGTGATAGTTTTCAGCATGGTGGAATTTCACTTGAAGAAATGATTTTGCCTGTTATCACATTGGAACCTCGCTAAAGCTCGGGACAATTCATTGATTTGTCCCTCTCTCATTTTGTTTCACAATCAGTGCATGCGCATGGAAGCAGATAGCTACCACACTTATTCGGAAGAAGAAACTCGATCTATCGGAAAACGATTTGCGGAGAAATTATCGGCAGGTGATATCATAACACTCGCGGGTGATTTAGGTGCAGGAAAAACCGAATTCGTACGAGGTGTTTGTGCATATTACTTGGTACATGATATAGTGTCTAGTCCTACATTCACAATCATGAATCAATATATCGGAACAAGTCCCGAGGATACTGAAATTGCATTATATCATATTGATTTATACCGAATTCAGGATGAGAAAGAATTGCTAGAGATTGGATTTTCCGAATGTATGAGCGATGAGAATGTGATCAAATTTGTTGAATGGCCCGAAAAAGCAGGATCAGGAATGCCTAAAACAGACTGGAGAGTCACGATCAAGACCTTGCCTGATCAGGAGGAAGAAAGACAGATACATATTGAATATTTGGGTAAGAATCGTTGATAGACACGCATGCACACATTGATGCCGATGCCTTCGATGAAGATCGTGATCAGATGATAGCACAAGCTTTTGCGAATGGTGTCAACGCAATTATCATTCCCGCAATTGAACCCAATCGTTATGATGGAGTTTTGTCCATTTGTAATAAGTATGAAAACATATACTGCGGTATGGGCGTTCATCCGCATAATGCAAATGACTATTCACTTGAGGTGGAAGAACGCATTGTTTCTTCACTTTCGATGTCAAAAGTGAAAGCTGTTGGTGAAATCGGACTGGATTATTATTATGATTTTGCGCCAAAAGATGTGCAAAAGGATGTCTTTCGCAAACAATTGCATATCGCAAAAGCACATGATTTGCCCGTGATCATTCATAATCGTGAATCAGATGATGACATGCTTGAGATATTACAAGAGGAGCAGACAGGTGAACTCAAAGGAGTGCTTCATTGTTTCTCTTCGGACTTGACAATGCTTCACAAAGCTTTGGATCTCGGTTTTCATATTTCCTTCACCGGAAATATCACCTATAAGAAAAGTATATTGGATGAGATTGTTCGAGCAACTCCTTTGGATAGAATCATGATTGAAACCGATTCACCGTATATGACTCCGGTTCCACATCGTGGCAAAAGAAATGAACCCCAGTTTGTTCGTTTTATAGCACAAAAATTAGCTGATATACATGCACTCACTTTCGAGGAGATAATCACCATGACAAGCAGCAATGCAAAGTCTTTATTTAAACTTCCACTATTCCTCATAGTCTTTCTTTTTGGGCTTTCAATATTTCCAATCATCGCGCAAGATGACCGAAATGAGGAAGACACTGAAGAGCAAGTGCAATCAATAGAAATAAATCCATATGCAAGATTTATTGGATTTGGACCTTCACTTGCAACAAATACAATCGTCGAAACACTGACGGACATAGACAGACCCGAGAGAAGGGATACGCGCTCATGGGACGGAAATCCTGCATTTGGTTTTAGTGTTGCTTATAATCCACTCGAATTCTTGATGCTTGAAGGCGGATTCTTACATACCAGAAATAATGCAAAACTAAAGAATGCATTGCCTGTTGCCGGAACGCCGACAGATCCCGATGTCTATACGGTACTCAATATAACTGCCCGAGCAGTCGCCAATCCTCGAAGTAAGGTTGCATTCTTTGCATTGGGTGGCATCAATTTTCAATCGAAGAGAATTCATTCAACCAATGTTCTATTCAATGATAATAGTCAACTTACATTTAATGCTGGCGCTGGTTTCATGGTGAATATCCCAACTTCATTTGGCATGATTATTCCAATTGCTGAATGGCGTTTGGACTTTGAAAGTAAGAATGATACCATCAATTTGCCCAATGAACAGAAATACAAAGATTGGGGAAATATTGAACTCTCAACATTTTATTCACTGCCGCGATTGACGATACTTTGGTATCCGAAATTCTGATCTTTGACCCATCAAGTGATTGATGGGTTTTTTACTAATGAGTCAACCTTCACCACAAAAACAACATAGAATGGGTGTGGATCTATTGAATGGTCCAATCGATTCCACGCTTCGCATTTTTGCTTTGCCGCTTGCTTTCAGTTTTATCGTGAATATGCTGTATTCATGGATAGATACTTTTTTTGTAAGTAAACTTGGATCTGCAGCCATTGCTGCAATCGGTGTGAGCGAGCAATTAAGCTTCATGATTTTTAATTTTGGAAGTGGCTTTGCCATTGGAACCGGAATTGTCGTGGCGCGCAGAATTGGTGAAGGAAATCGAGAACAAGCATCCTATACTGCCACTCAAGGCATCATGACAATGCTTGTATTCTCAACGGTACTTGCAGTCATACTTGGCATGCTTCTCCCTACAACATTGCATGCACTCGGATTGGATAGAGATCCCGAAGTGTATGCATTCACTGAAGTATATCTCTATGCATTGTTATTCGGCGTGCCTGGTAATTTCGTGACATTTCAAATTAATGCAATCATTCGCTCATCGGGTAATTCTGTTTATCCTATGTCGATACTTCTGCTCACCACAATCATCAATGCCATCCTTGCACCTATACTGATTTTTGGTTGGGAATTTATCCCGGGATATGGAATGCTTGGCGCTGGAATTGCAACTGCGGCATCGCAAATAATTGGGGCCATCATTTCATTATCGATGATCATTACGGGTAAGGCAGGCTTGACATTATCTTTCAAAGACTTCAGTTTTGATTTTCCCCTGCTTGGCAGAATTGTCAAACAAGGCATTTGGTCATCACTTCAAATGTTCTCTGTCAGCATCAGTCGATTGGCTCTCTTCACATTCGCTTCCTATTTCGATCCGAAAGTCACGCTTGCGGCTTATACATTGGGATTGAAGGTTGATCTCTTTGCTTTCATGTCTGTGTTTGCCATGGGCATTGCACTTGAAACTGCAACAAGTCAGAATCTTGGAGCAAAGCAAATTGATCGCATCGGCATGTTTTATGGGTCTGCAGTAAAGCAATTGATATGGCTCTTGGGATTTCTTGCAATCCTCACCTATCTCTTTGGCGAATACTTCGCTCGAATCTATACCGATGATCCGAATATCATTCGTGAAACAGTTGAATATCTCCATATCGCATGTTTCGGATATATTTTCTTTGCAATCGGCTCGATAACTCTGCGCGTCATCAGTGGAGCAGGTGCAGCAGCTCGAAGCATGATGATTGTATTCACGGCTTTGGTCGTGATTCAAATCCCATTAGCCTTCATTCTCTCCCGTTATACACCGCTTCGTGAATCCGGCATTTGGATCGGAGTTGTATTGAGCTATATTGCGCTCACGGTGATCGGATTTCAACAGTATCGTTCAAAAAAATGGATCGCCGTGCATATCTGATGTGATTCAGGGGGCATCATGGCGAGCATTGTTCTGCTCATTCTCATTTCATCTTTTGCTCATGCACAAGATGATGCGATTGGAATGGATGAGTCCACTCTTACTTCCACACAACAACAATATGATGCACTCGAATACTATTCCGTGCATCCATTAGATCTTCGAAACATCACCGATGAATTACTCTTCCTTCCCGGTATGAATCCCGGACTGATGCGTATGATAAAGCGATTGATCAAACAATTTCCCGACATCGACAATGTTGAAGATTTATTGAATCAATCTCCAAAGACTATCGACACATCCATTCGGCGCATCCTTCTGATGTGTACGAGAATGAGTAATCCACATACACAAATTCATGGAAGATATAGATCGAGAATTTCGCAATCAATTCCTGAAACACGAGGTATGCGCGAAGGCGTTTTTCTTGGTTCAAATGAAGCATTCATGCAAAGACTCTTTATTGGAAATCCTCGATATACCCTTGCACTATCATATGGAAAGCAAAGTGGTGAAGCATATGAACATGGCATATTGCATGGATCATTGCAGTACTCAGGCAAGAATTACAAGTTGATAATCGGTGATCATTCCATTGAACATGGGATGGGCGGTCTTCTTGCTTCAGGCATCTCGATTGCGGATATTTCAAAACCAACTCAAAGAGCGCTTCGATGGTCAAGCTCGATCAGACCAACAACTTCCCTTCTTGAGTTTTCGAATTTCAGAGGTATTGGTGGACAATATTTCACGCAGAATAGTAAAAGTAAGCATTCATTTGGATTCAGTTTTTCAAATAGGAATCGATATGCCACAATCAATGATGAAGATATACTTACGAGTTTTCCAAGCAGCACCTATGCAAGAACAGAGCATGAATTGAATCAAAGAGAAGGCACTAAAGAATTGCGTCTAGCAATGTTCAATACAATGCAAACATATAATCATGTGTTTTCGGTGTCGGGACTCTATCAAAAATATGGACATGCAATAGCACCCACTGCATACTCAATTGGTGAGCAAGAGCAATGGATGATTTCATTTGACATGCAGTCTGAATTGAATAAGAAGTGGACTATTTCGGTAAATGCATTATTCGACAAAAGATACAATTATGGCGGGATGTTTACGCTGCATCATGATGGAGGTAATCATGATCAAGCCATCATGATTCGACATTTTGATCCGAATATTCGGTCTCCAATCGGACAATCATTTGGAAGAAGCGGGATTTGCTCCAATGATCAAGGTATTCATGTATTGATGAATGGAACCATTGGTTCTTTCAAGTATGCAATCAACAATGAAATCTATTCCCAGATTTCTATTCCAAAGAATTCCAAAACACTCAAGAAAGGGATTCGAATGATTGGTCAATTGATCCACATGACAGATAAAACAAGCATACTCTGTAGAGTGATGAATGAAATTCGTTCATCCGACAAAACTAGCGTAAATCTACAGACTGAAACTGATTGGCGCATCAGATCAGAAATAGCATATCGAGGAAATGCAGTCAGAAGCGTGATGAGAGTGGAATCACATATCATGAATACTGATTCTGAATCTTTCGGAATTGGATGTGCACTGGAATTCCATTCGGTACAGACATCGAGTCCATGGAATTGGTCAATCAGAATGGCATGGTCTGAGACAGATGATTTTGATTCAGCCATTTATCTACCCGAAACAGGATTGCCGGGTCAATTACTCATAGAACCATTATATGGATTGGGTATAATGTCTTGCGGACAAATCGGATATACTGTTGGGAAAGCAAAAATTTCAGTTTTGATCAGACAAAAATTCAAGCCAAGGGAAGAGACACTCGGTTCGGGTTGGTTGAAGATTGATGGGAATCTGGATACGGAATTTCACTTGCAAACAGATATCACTTTTTGATCAGCTCATGCAATTTGGGAACAACATGCCAACGCTTGCTTGCTTCTTCAAATCTCATTTGTGCATCCTCTTTATGTTTTGAAGGCATATTGGAAATATACTTCGCACGAATCATCACATTCTTTGCAGTATGTTCAAGAGGCGTAAATTCGATCAAGTCACTGCTATATCCTTGAGATATCAAGATATCTCTCCGCATGGAATCAGTCAGCATATCTCCGAGTCTTTCTTTCATGATTCCATCTCGAATAAGAAATGATTCTTCGATGGGAATATGGCGAATATCCATTTGTTCTTGGACAAAGTGATGACAACATGGAGCGGCAAGTATGATGTCCGCTTTCACCTTCACTGCCAATGCAAGTGCCTCATCGGTTGCTGTATCACATGCATGCAATGCAATGAGGATGATTCTATCATCGGATGTACTTTTGGGGTGTGCATCTTGAATTGAACTTTGAATGAATTCCGCAGATTCATCAAATAATAGCGCATGTGCGGTTTCACGGCATGATGCGATCAATTCAGAATTACGTTCAATACCGATGAGCGTGGCTTTGATTTTTTGTATCTCGCGGAGATACCACAGCAGAGCAAAACTCACATAAGCCTGACCGCATCCACAATCAACGATCTTCAAAGGCTGATTTGTCAACTCACCGGCATATTGTTCAAAGATGCGAATGAAATGATTGATCTGCACATATTTGTCACGCATTGCGGGAATGATATTGAACACATCATCACAAATTCCAATTGCTTGGAGTAGAGTTCCAGCATTGGATGGAGTCAGTGGCATTAATTTTTCCTCGCGTTCCGGCCATTGCAACTTTGAAGATTGCGCAAAATGATGCAATAGATTATTCCCCGTTTTTCCGGGTTTGGGAAATTTCAAATAGAGGTCTTTTCTCGGAGTTTGTATATGCCATTGTCTGAATGGCAATCGCAACAATTGCTCAATCACAATTATCACGTCTGCAATTGATGAGACATTCAGAGCATGCGTAAAGGATTTTGTTGCAGTGATGATGTCAAGATAGACCATGTGCAATTCACCATTCAGATTCTGAACAATGCATTTCTTGCAATCCTTATACGAAATATCTTTTCCGGGAAACACATATTCCTCTCTTGAGTGAGGACTTGAGAGGGTCATCACAAAGCGATGGTCATCGGATTGGACGAATAGTGATGTAACGAGTTCTACTGCTTTTTGAATCATGTTCAAAATTACGAAAGACATTGCATTCACATCAATTCACTTCACGATCATTTTCCTAAGTTTGAGAAATACTTGGGTTTCAGCATGAATTCACTTCAACTATCCATTCGATTTCCAGATCTCTTCGCGCAATTTTTGCGATTTATTTCTCTGCATGGCATAGAACTATCAAAACAGGTCCTGAAATTCGCCGGACTTCCCGCCCTTTTTGCCTCATATTTACTGACAATTCCGGCAAAGCCACTGAATGAATCCACGATCTTTGTTGAAGCAGGTTTTTCCCTCGATGGACATATTTTCCAATTTGCCGGAATACTCATATTCAGTCTTTTAAGTTTGATTCTAACTATTCAGACTGCCACTGTATATACACAATATAGCATTGAGAGCATGGATGCTCCATCTCAGGAGAGTATCTCACAAGCCATGTTGGAGACAATACCAAAGACCATTGGAGCATTCTTCCTATTATGTTTTGCCATTGTGCTTGGGCTCTTTTTTTGCATTCTTCCGGGAATCTATATCATGTCCGCCGGAATGCTCTTCTTTCCACTCATTCAAGATCCTGAAATTTCAATCTTTTCCGGTTTGAAATTATCCGTAAAGCTCATAAGAAATCATGCACTTAAACCCATAGCATTCATCTTGCTGATTTTGATCATAACATCGATACCATCCACCGCTTTGGGATTTCTATCCGAATTACCAATTCCATTTCTTGATGCATTCATGCCGAGAATTATTCTTATGCTCAATTCACTCATAAGCATCTTGACATTGGGCATGATTTCGGTATTTGGTGTCATTTTACACAAAGAACTCCTGAAAGGCACAGACTTCCCCTCACCTATTGCCCCGATTAAGTGAGTATTTCGTATTTTTGACCACAATAATCGACCATTACATCGGATTTTCTTAATGAAGCATTTCAAGGCAATGATCACGGTAACATTGCGCAAGAGCATTTTGGATGTGCAAGGCAAGACAGTGGAGCATGCATTGCATTCCACGAATTTCACATCCATAGAGCATGTTCGCATCGGAAAATATGTAGAATTGTTTGTTCATGCGGATACTGCCGAGCAAGCGATGAGTATTGTTGACGATGCATGTAAAACCATCATCGCAAATCCTATCATGGAAGATCATCATATTGAATTGCAGGAAGTTTCAGTTGGAGAAATAGCATGAAATGCGGGATAGTTGTATTTCCGGGTTCCAATTGTGATCATGATGCATGGTATGCCACTTCACACAATGCGGGTGCGGAAGCACAAATGCTTTGGCATAAGGAAACAAGCATCCCTACAGACATTGACTGCGTCATTCTTCCTGGCGGGTTCTCTTATGGAGATTATCTTCGCTGCGGTGCGATTGCTCAGGTTTCGCCGATCATGTCGGCCGTTCGTGATCATGCAAAAAAAGGCAAATTCGTACTTGGCATTTGCAATGGATTTCAGATTCTCACTGAATCGGGTTTATTGCCCGGTGTTTTGCTGAGAAATACATCTATGTCTTTCATTTGTAAAGACATTTATCTTCGTACAGAGCAGATTCTTTCACCATTCACGAATGCATTGGAGCAGGGCCAAATTTTGCGTGTTCCGATTGCTCATGGTGAAGGCAATTACTTTGCGGATGAAGAGACGATTCATATTCTTGAACAGGAGCAGAGAATTGCATTCCGTTATTGTGATGCAAATGGCATTACGAGTGCAGAATCCAATCCGAATGGCTCAATTAATAATATTGCCGGCATATTGAATGATACAGGTAATGTTCTTGGGATGATGCCTCATCCCGAACGCTGTTGTGATCCATTGTTAGGAAATATCGATGGTCTTGGCGTGTTTACTTCACTCATGCAAACGGTTGGAATAGTCTGATCTAAGCATATTTTCGAGAGGTTATTATGGGTTTTCTTCCTGGCGGTTCCGAATGGCTCATTATTTTGCTTTTCATCATCATATTTTTTGGTGCAAAGAAGATTCCTGAATTGATGCGTGGTCTTGGTAGCGGAATTCGTGAATTCAAGAATGCTGCTAATCCGAATGAAGACAAAGAGTCAAAGGATGATGCCCCTAAAGGCGAATGATTCTTAGATATTCCTATTATCATGAAGTTCTATGTTTGATATCGGTGGTGCTGAATTCCTGCTCATCGGCCTTGCAATATTAATGTTGTTTGGTCCTAAAAAGATTCCCGAAATCATGCAAGCGATCGGGAAAGGGATACGGTATTTTCGTCAGGCGCAGGAAGACATCAAAACACAAATCCGCGACATCTCTACTGAAGTAGAGAAGCAGACCAGCTTGAATGCCACAATCACAAAAACCACTGATCATGGTTCAGAAAGCAGGGTAGAAGTAACTGCAGACATCACTGAGACCATCACCATCAAGCCTGCTGAAGGTTCTGTGGCGGTTCATCAGAAGATTGAATCCGATCAACAATGGAATGATACCGAAGACCGATCATGAGAACTCTGATCATTCATATTATCTTCTTGGCATGTTGCTCTGGAATTGGTAATGCGCAAGATTCCCTGCAAACGAATCAACCCAATATCCCTCAAAAATCCCCGGCTATGGCCATTGCGTATACTGTTCTCTTCCCGGGCCTTGGACAAGTCTATGTTGGGTCCTATTGGAAAGCACCCATTGCAGCTGGCGCAGCTCTCTTTTTTGCATATCAAATCTCATCTTATCATGGCATATTCACTGAGAAATCGAAACTTTATGACGATTTGATTTCACAGGGTTTTACGCGTACTGACCCAAGAGTGCAACTTGCGATACGCGAGAAGGAGTTCTATAATAATACTCGTGACATCAATGGTCTTTGGCTATTGGGTATATATGGAATTGCCGCAATCGATGCATATGTAGGAGCTCACATGTTGGAGTTTGATGTTAGCGATAATCTCAGCTTCAATATACTTCCCGATCTCATCAATCAATCGGGTAGAATTCACGTTTCATATTCGTTTTAGTCAATGTTGATTGACGGCAAAACCAAGAATCAGGACTATTTACACATTCTCATACTTGGTATATTTGCATGACTTTATACAGCATACAGAATACACACATATCCTTGTCTTTTCATGGAAACTAAAAGTACTTTCTTTCTCTTCGTATTGACTATTGCCATTGGCGTTTTCATAAATAATGCTGGTCGATTGATACGCTATTTATCTTTTGGAAAGTCTGAAAACAGAATTGATCACCTTTTTGCAAGAATACAGCAAACATTGCTTGTGGGTTTTGCTCAAACAAAGATTCTTCGTGATAAAGTGGCGGGTCCAATACATGCTGGGATTTTTTGGGGATTTTTGATACTTCTTTTTTCGGCGGCTGAAGGTGTTATTGAAGGACTCAATCCTGCATGGTCATTTAACTTTTTAGGTCCGGTCTATTCAGGAATCACAATTCTCACAGATATCTTCTGTTTAATGATCATTCTTGGAACAGCACTTTCACTTTGGAGACGCTATGTGACCAAAGTGAAGCGATTGCAAGTTGAGCATGAAAAAGTTGAAGCAGGTATAATTCTACTTACGATATTCTCAATTGTCACTTCCCTTCTTTTGCAAAACACAGCCCGAGTTGGAATGGGTGAAGACTTTTCCTGGGCAGTGCGTCCCGTGGCAAGTTCACTCGCAACAATCTTGCCGCTTGGTCATATGAGTTTTGAGATTTTCTGGTGGCTTCACATGCTACTGATTTTCTCATTCACGAATTATCTTCCATTCAGCAAGCATTTGCATGTACTCACTTCAATTCCGAATGTGTTTTTCAGCAATCTTGGTCCTGTGAATCAATTGGAAAAGATCGATTTTGAAAATGAATCACTCGTTAGATATGGCGTGAGTGATATTGAAGATTTTACTTGGAAAACATTTCTCGATAGTTATACATGTACGCATTGCGGGCGCTGCACAAGCGTTTGTCCGGCCAATCAAACAGGCAAGGTCTTGGACCCACGAATGGTCATCATCGGCATACATGATCGCGTAATTGACAAGGCTCCATTGATTGACAAAATCACGAATTATCGTAAGAATGCATCTCGAGAAGAAATCAGAAGTGCGGCGGATGGAATTCTCTCCGGTAAACATTCCGGCGAATTCGACACAAAAGAAAGTGAGCTTTTCACAATTTTATTGAATGATGAAGAGCAATCCACGTGGAATAAAAAACTCATCGGAGATTATGTCAGTCCCGATGCGCTTTGGGCATGCACCACATGCGGTGCATGTATGGAAGAATGTCCGGTCAATATCGAACATGTTCCTGCAATTGTTGGCATGCGTCGTTCAATGGTGATGATGGAATCTTCATTCAATGAGGAAAGCGCATTGCTACCGGATATCTATGGAAACATGGAAACCAACTCCGTTCCATGGGGTGGATTCAGCGAGCAAGACAGAGCATTATGGGCAGAGGGAATGGATATCAAAACTGTTGCCGAAGATCCTGAAATGGATGTATTGTTCTGGGTTGGTTGCGCAGGTAGTTTTGATGATCGAGCCAAGAAAACAACCAAGGCATTTGCCGAACTCATGCAATTGTCACATATCAATTTCCGCATACTTGGAACAGAAGAGCGATGCACGGGAGATCCGGCGCGTAGATCAGGAAATGAGTATTTGGCGACGATGCTCACAACGATGAATGTTGAAACCATGAATGCTTATAATGTTAAGACAATTGTCACAACATGTCCTCATTGTTTTAATACTCTCAAAAATGATTATCCTCAATTTGGTGGTCATTATGAAGTGATGCATCATACGCAGTATATCAAGGATTTGATTGAATCCGGCAGACTTTCGATTGATGCAGACAAAGCATCACTCAGCAAGAATGCAATTGCTTATCATGATTCTTGTTATCTCGGTAGATATAATGAAGAGTATGAAGCACCTCGCTCGCTTTTGGAGAATATACCCGGACTTTCCATTCTCGAACCTGCCAGATCCAAGGATCGTGGTTTATGCTGCGGAGCCGGTGGTGGTAGAATGTTCATGGAAGAAATGGTTGGTGATCGCGTGAATATCACACGCACGAATGAATTGCTTGAAACAGGAGCTTCGACCATCGCCGTGAATTGTCCATTCTGTTCCACAATGATCACCGATGGCGTAAAAGCTGCAGATCGTGTGGACCAGGTACAAGTGAAGGATATTTCGGAGATTCTCCTTGAATCAGTCAAAAGACATTGATGAATCAGTTCGGCAGAGAGAAGTCTTTGCCGATATCATACAATTTCGACGGTCCAATAGAGCATTCGATCCTAATAGCGAAGTTCCAGATGATGTGATTCATCAAGCAATCGAACATGCCATATTATCTCCTAATAGCAGCAATATGCAATTATGGGAATTTCAGTGGATTGCTTCAAAGGACATGCTGGATGCATTCATTCCCTTATGTCTTGATCAGCAAGCCGCGAAGACTGCCAAGCATTTGGTGGTCTTTGTCACAAGACAGGATCTTTGGAAGCAAAGAGCTGAATGGAATGTCGAACAGATTGAGTCAGCCATACAAGGCGAAGCAAACACATTTCAAAAAGCCGGATTGAATTATTATCGCAAACTCATGCCCATCATGTATATGCGTGATCCATTCGGACTCATGGGAATATTCAGAAAAGCATTGAGTTTTTTTATGGGTCTGAAAGGTCCATTCTTCAGAGCAGGTGGCGCTGCACAACAACGCATAACAGTGCATAAATCATGTGCATTAGCCGCTCAAACATTCATGCTTTCGATTGCATCGGCAGGATTTCATACTTGTCCAATGGAAGGCTTCGATGAAAAGCGTGTCAAGAAGATTCTCGAATTGCCGCGCGGAGCTGAAATCACTATGATCATAGCTGTGGGCAAAGGTACCGAAAAAGGCATTTGGGGACCACGATTCAGAGTTCCATATCAAGAAGTGGTAAGAAAGCGGTGAAGTACGGAGATTCTGATATTCTAATGAGTAGTTTCGAATGGGAATGTTTTGTGGGATCAATAGATTAGAAATTCCATTTCAATATAGGTTAACTTATGAAAAGATTGTTGTTTGTTTGCGTGCTCTTTACAGCTACGATTTCCTCATGCACAAAATTGATCAAGAATGAAAATGCGGTCATTGAACATGAATCAGTAAGCATGTCGGCTAAAGTCGATCTAGACAAAATAGCAGTAAAAGGCATTAGCAAAGTTTCGATTGCAAATTTACAGGGACTATGGGTTGGCTATTTCAACGCCAAGGAAGAATTATCAACAAAAAAAATAGTAGACAAAGGAAAGACTGCTTGGCACAAAGAACAAAAAATTACTGTTGTCATTGATTCAGTTAAAGGAACTACTATAACTGGATATAGCATTATTGCAGGATTAACAAAAAATATCGTGGGAACATTTCAAGAGGATAATAAAGACATAGTCTTGCAGTTATCAGAAAAAGGGAAAGATTCAGATAAAGGAACATTTAATATTACAATCAGAAAAAATGACTCCATTTTACAAGGTGACTGGACAGCTGATAACAATATTGACATACCTTCAAGAATTTGCAGATTTACAAAAAAGTCTTTTTCATATAATCCCAATATTGATTTTATACGATTGGAAGGAATAAAAGAGGATGAAATGACTAAGTCAAATGTTGTATATCCCACAGAATATAATGAATGGTATGGAGCGGTTGAGTCAAATTATGATATCGTATATACGTTCAATCCATCCTCTACTTTACTAAGTGAATCCGATATTGAAGGCTTGACAAAATCAGAACTCATGCTCTTGAGAAATACAGTATTTGCTAGGCATGGATATGCATTCAAGAAAAGACCTTTGAGAATCTATTATGAAAAACAACCTTGGTATGTACCTGTCAGCTCAAACCCCAAAGCCGGATTAACCACAATCGAAAATCAAAATATTGCACTCATAGTTCGTTATGAAAAAAACTTTGGTCAATATGATTCAGAGTATGGAAGATAAAGCTATTGATTGTAATAGAAATCCTAAAGTACAGTTTGCATCAGCAAAAAATATACTGATACTTTTAGGGAGAGTAACACTATTGTTTACTTTTCTCTACCTCTCTTTCTTGATGCTTGCAATTACATTTCAGTATATACCATTTGATTTGCAAGTGGCCTTTTTGGCAACCAAACAACATATAATCCAATTTCAATACTATCAAATCGCATTTTTTTCACATGTATTTAGTAGTATTTTCATTTTATTACTAGGTTCGACTCAATTTATCGAGAGTATAAGAAGAAAAACTCCATTGATTCATCGCTATTTCGGGCTTACTTATGTAGTAGGAGTAGTATGCATATCAGCACCTGCAGGATTTGTGATGGGGCTTCATGGTAATGGTGGAATCATTGCTCAAACATCATTTTGCATATTGTCTTCTTTATGGTTCTACTACACCCTCCGTTCTTTTCTTGCCATAAAAAAAAGAAACATACTCAAGCATAAAAACTACATGATACTGAGCTATGCATTAACATTATCAGCTTTGACACTTCGATTACACAAATACATACTCGCAAATACAACCGACATGCATAGAATCGACATCTATAGAATTGTATCTTGGAGTGGTTGGGTTATAAATCTTGTGATTGCTTATATAATCATTAATCACAATACTTCTACTAAAGCTATCACTCAAAAGGCGCATTAATCATTTCATATTCTGTATTCATCGGCAGTGAAGCAATCAATTTCTCCCCTTCTGTTGTCGTGATGAATGTTTGAGCCCCTGAATCCAAAATCTGTTGTAATACTCTTGCCGTTCTATTGCCATCGAGTTCACTGAAAATATCATCAAAAAGCAATACAGGCGTTTCATCCCTTACATCTCTCAGATAAGTAAACTCCGCCCATTTGATACTGATCAGCAATGATTTATGCTGTCCTTGCGAAGCAGTTTCGCGAGCTCTTCCACCATTGATTGAAATCTCGAGATCGTCCTTCTGCGGTCCGAACAATGTAGTACCTCTTCTCACTTCTTCTTCTTTCAATGATCGATATGCGAGCATATATGATTCGCTGAAATCTTCTTTGGTGATTAATGTTCTACCATTTGCCGTATCAGGTAAATAGACAATTCCAACTTGTTCATCGGTATCAGTGATCTTCTTATATGCTACAAGAAAATGCGGAGTGAATTCATTGATGAATTGCGCTCGAAGTGAAGCAAGCGTGGAACCCGCATCCATCATTTGATTGGTCATGATATCAAGCAAAGCTTCATCGGGTTTTTGACCATACATTTTCGCTTTTTGCAAGAGTGCATTTCTCTGCTTGATGATTTTCTTGAGATTGATTGCTGATTCCACATACACATACTTCGCCTGGGAGAGCAGTGCATCCATGAATCTTCTACGATCATCAGGCGCTCCAAATGTGATTTCTTTGAAATCCGGAGAAAGAATAATCAGTGGCAATTCGCCAAGAATATCTTTCGGATTCATCCTGTCCCCGATGCTTGAATTGATGAGTTTTCTTTGACCATCAATATAGCGCACGCCCACTTTATACGGAATACCAAGATCTGAAACTGCCTGTAAAGAGACAGTATACGATTCCTTACCATGTTTGATCAAATCGCTATCGGTACCAGGCAGAAATGTTTTCGACAATCCACATATCGAAATTGCCTCGAGAATAGTGGTTTTACCCGCTCCATTCAATCCGCTTATGATATTCAAAGAAGGCGAACATATGAGCTCACTATGCTCATGATTACGGAGATGTTCGACGATGATGGATTTTACATACATGTTTGATTCGCTATTGATGCGTGCAAAATACGGACTTCGACAAGCCAAAGGAAATTTCTTTGTTCATGCTTCGTCAATGAGCCGGTTTCAATAAATACAGGTAAGGATATGAACAGAAATTGCGAGGTGCAATCATGAATCTTCAAAAATATACATTGAAGTCTCAAGAAGCATTGCAAACAGCACAAGAAATTGCACATGGCTATGGCAATCAATCCATAGAGCCTATTCATTTACTTGCGGCATTGATTCAAGATTCGGCAGGGATTGTCCCACCGATGCTCATGAAAATTGGGGCAAATGTCAATCATCTCAAGATCAAGCTAAATGAGCAAATGACTGCATTACCCAAGGTGTCGGGCTCCACTGGCAATTATGTTTCTCAGGATTTAAATGCCATTCTTGAAAAAGCATTGCAAGAAGCCAAATCCATGAATGATGAATATGCAAGCGTTGAGCATTTGCTTATTGCCTGTACTGAAGTCAAATCTTCAGCTTCGCAATTACTCAAGGATCAAGGAATCAGTCGCGAGACCATCAAGAAGATTCTTTCTGAAACTCGTGGTAATCAAAGAGTAACAGATCAGAATCCCGAAGACAAGTATCAAGCTCTTCAGAAATATGGTCGCATTCTCAATGATGAAGCGCGTAAAGGCAAGATAGATCCCGTCATTGGCCGAGAAGATGAAATTCGCAGAATTCTTCAGGTGCTTTCACGCAGAACAAAAAACAATCCGGTGATCATAGGTGAACCGGGTGTTGGGAAGACTGCAATCGTCGAAGGAATTGCGCAAAGAATCGTCAGTGGCGATGTGCCGGAAACATTACGCTCAAAAACAATTGTCTCACTCGATCTCGGAGCTCTTGTTGCAGGAACGAGTTTTCGGGGTCAATTCGAGGAAAGACTCAAAGCAATCATTCAGCAAGTGACAGATTCTGATGGTGAAATCATTCTCTTCATCGATGAATTGCATACTTTAATCGGAGCAGGCGCAACGGGTGGTTCGATGGATGCGGCAAATATTCTCAAACCCGCACTTGCGCGGGGTGATTTGCGATGCATCGGTGCCACCACCTTGGATGAATATCAAAAATACATTGAGAAAGATCCCGCGTTAGAGCGTCGTTTTCAAAAAGTACTGGTGGATGAACCCACAGTCGATGACACAATCTCCATTTTGCGCGGTTTGAAAGAACGCTATGAAGTGCATCATGGCGTGCGCATTACAGATTCTGCAATCGTGGCCGCCGCCCAATTGTCATCACGATATATCACAGATCGTTTTCTGCCCGACAAAGCAATTGATTTGGTGGATGAAGCCGCCAGTAAATTGCGCATTGAAATAGATTCCATGCCGGAAGAACTCGACAATCTCGATAGAAAAATCAGACAACTTGAAATTGAAAAACAAGCCCTGCTTCGAGAAATTGAATCACAGGAATAAATCGGAATTTGGCGATATCATGGATTCAATCGGTATTGAGTCCAAGTATCGCCATTCTTTTTATAGATGATGCGGTCATGCAGGCGACCAATTCTCCCCTGCCAAAATTCAATAGATGATGGCGCAATCGCATATCCACCCCAAAAATCAGGCATTGGAATATCCTCTTGATCTTTAAATCGTTCTTCCATTCCTTTGTAGCAAGCTTCAAGTTCTTCACGATTGGCAATGATTGCGCTTTGTTGGGATGCCCATGCACCCAATTGACTTTCCCTGGGACGAGACTTGAAATATGCTCTGCTAGCTTCGGGTGAAATGCGAGAGGCGATTCCTTCAATGCGAACTTGTCTTTCAGGTTCAAGCCAAAGAAATAGTAAAGACACATAGGGATTTTGCTTGATTTCATCTGCTTTTCTGCTTTCATAATTCGTGAAGAATACAAAATCTTCCGCTTCGATTCCTTTGAGAAGAACTGTGCGAGAGGACGGTTTCCCATCCTGCGAAACCGTTGAAAGAATCATTGCATTCTGTTCAATCACTCCCATGGCTCCTGCTTGAATGAACCACTCGGAAAACAATTGCATTGGATTTTCAGGAATAGTAGATTCTATCAAATCACCGCGCTTATATTCTTTGCGTAAAGAGGCTATATCGTCCGGTGGAATCATTGTCATTTGAGTGCTTTCACAATAGTTTGTACATTATGTTTGATTATGCCGATATATGTCCCGGCATTTGTGTTTGAAGCATCGAGTGCATCAGCATACAGATTTCCTCCGATGTTCACCGAGCCTCCACGAGATGTGACATTCAGCATCACTGCTTCCATTGACCTTGGTGCGATGGACATTTCAACAAATATGGATCGAATCTTTTTATGGAGAATCAGATTGCCAATGCTCATGAGATCATTCATTCCGAAGTCACTGAGGGTTGACATGCCTTGTAGTCCAACTACTTTGATGTCATATGCATCACCGAAATATCCGAAGGCATCATGAGCGGTAATGAGATAACGCCTTTGTTCCGGAATGGTTGCTATCAAAGAATCGGTCCATACATGAAGCTTCTGAAGTTTTCCAGCATATGCTTCCGCTTTTACTTTGCTTGATTGCGATTCAGCAGGGTAATACTTTGCAATCGCCTTCAAAGTTCCCTGAAGAGCATCATGCCACAATTGGACATCGAACCAAAGATGCGGGTCATGGGCTCCATCGATTAACCGAAGAGCTTGTTCGGGCAAATGATCAGACATTGCAATAACATTCTTTTTGGCGGATAATTTTGCGAGTACTTCGCTCATCTTGCCCTCAAGATGCAAGCCATTATAGATGATGATATCTGCATTCAAAAGAAGAGAAATGTCGCCTGCAGTGGCTTTATACAAATGAGGATCAACACCCGGTTTCATGAGTACATGAATCACGAAATTCGAATCCAATGAGGATTGCACTATATCCCCGATTATTCCCGTGGTAGCCACAATATGAATCTTCCCATCATTATTTGGCTTCTCGCAACCTGCACTATACAAGCCGAGAAGGAATGTGCAAAGAATGAATATTCCGGAGAAAATCTGATTCATAGAGTATATCGCATTGATTTCTTGGACAAAAATATCACTATTTATCAATGATAAGCCCGTGATTCCGTAAAAGTCCGGATGCAGACAAGGGAGTTTTGTAAATTTGCATCACTCTATTATGAGACTCGAAACTGAGTATGACAAACAAAAGACCCATAATGCCCATTATCTTATCCATTGTATTAGCATTGGGTTTATGGGGTTATGTGAGTATGACCACTCCGTCAACGGTCTATGTCACCTATCCGCTCATCATTGATTTATCCGAAGAGCGCTCACTTGAAATGGAGCCACCGCCCTCAATATCAGTGAAACTTCGCACATCGGGATGGCAATTGCTTTATTTACAGTATTTCAGTTCGGGTAAGGAATGCAGGATAGATTTGGCCAAAGCAAATGTTGCTCCGGATGGAATCGTTGAATTGAAAAAGTCCGATATTTTGCAGGGAATCAATCCATCCGTGAGTTTAGAAAAAGTGGTGGAATTATTACCGGAAAGCATCATGCTTAAAACAGGCATGTTATTTAGACAAAGCGCACCGGTGCAATCTCGAGTATCCATCAATCCTGCCGAAGGATATATGATTATCGGGAAAGTCAAGATTGAACCCGACAGCATAGTGTTGCGTGGCAATGGATCCATTATCCCGACTCTCAGATCATGGGCCACGAATACATTGTCATTCAATGATTTGACCGGACCATTTTCCTTTACCGTTCCGCTTCAAGATTCACTTCCTAATCTTGTGACAAGTGCAATCAAAGAAGTAACCATATCCGGCGATATTCAACAAATTGCTGAAATCACGGTTGGTGATGTACCCATCATCATTGCTGGAGCACCAACACATTCCGCTCATAGCATAGAGCCGAGTAGAATCAGCACGCAGATACGGGGCGGGGTACGAAGACTCGCTTCTCTCAGTCCGGATGATATCAAAGCAATTGTATATTATCCTCAATTGATTGAGGATTCAACAGGATTCATCATTCCAACTTTTGTTGTTCCCGCAGGAATCACCGTGATTGGAACAAATCCTAAAAATGTAAAACATCGACTCATTATTTATCCGAAACCCTGATATGTTATATCCCGAACATCTTTTGGATGAAATACGCCAACGCATCGATATCGTTGATCTCATTAGCGAGTCCGTGCAATTGAAGCGTTCGGGCAAAGGGCATCTTGGACTCTGTCCATTCCATCCGGATAAAAAACCATCAATGAATGTGAATGCTGAATTAGGCATTTTTAAATGTTTTTCTTGTGGCAAGGGCGGAAATGCATTCCATTATGTAATGAACAAACTCGGACTGTCTTTCCCCGAAGCCATACGCATGCTCGCAGATAGAGCAGGTGTTCCGCTGCCGGAAGATGAAATAAAAGATCCGGAAGCACAAGCAAAACATGCGAGAAAAGAAGCGGCTTATTTGATTATGCAAAAAGCCGAAACATATTATCGCGAACAGTTGAAGCAATTTTCTGGTCAACAGATCTATGCCTATTTCATGCGAAGAGGATTTGATGATGATATTCAGGAATTATTCGGTCTTGGATGTTCACCGGATTCGTGGACGCAGACTTTACAATTTTTGACATCATCCGGGTTTTCTGAACAAGCCATGGAAGATGCCGGATTGATTTTACGAAGAGAAAAAGACAATTCATCATATGATCGATTCCGTGGAAGAGCAATGTTTCCGGTGCATGATCATCTTGGAAAAGTTGTTGGTTTTGGCGCAAGACGGATGGTGGAGGATGATGCACAACCGAAGTATATCAATTCACCACAATCCTTGATTTATGACAAGAGTCGAATATTATATGGACTCGCGCAAGCCAAGTCATCGATTCGATCACTCGGTTACGTGATTCTGACTGAGGGATATGCCGATACTATTTCTCTTGTACAAGCAGGTTTCAGCAATACGGTTGCAAGTAGCGGAACAGCACTGACCACAGAACAATTGCAATTATTATCACGCTATTCCAAAAAACTCTATATCGTCTATGATGGCGATGTTGCCGGTGAACAAGCCGCTTTGCGTGGTATTGACCTTGCAATTGAGCAAGGGTATGATGTTCGACTGATTGCACTTCCGGAAGGCGAAGACCCCGACAGTTTTGTACGAAATCGCGGACCTGAATCTTTCCGTCGAGCAATCGAATTGGCCATGACCATCATTCAATTCAAAGTTGAATCATTCAGAAAACAAGGCTTACTGAACAGTCCTGCAGAAAAAGCCCAAGCCATTCGCTCATTGATTGAAACGGTTGCAAAAATTCCTGATGTCTTGCAGCATGATTTTTACATTCAGCAAATCTCAGATACTTTGCATTTGAGTTATGGACAAATTTCACATCTCTATGATGAATTAAGAAAAGCATCATTGCCATCAATCAATGCAAATAGGAATGCATTTGCGATTCAGAAAAAGGCAATACAGCAAACTGATCTCACTCAAACAACAACATTCACTGATTTACTGAATATCAGTGTTCTACCGGAAGAAAAAGAGATCTTGCATTTGGCTTTGACACATGAGCCATCGCTTCGTGCTTTATGCATCACATTGAATATCACAAAACAAGCATTCATTTCTGAAGCGGCAGGAAAACTCTATGATGAAATCATCCTTGCTTATACGCAGCATGGAGGCAGACCGGTGCATATTGTATTGTCCGAAAGAAATGATCTCGAAGAAATAGTCCGAGAATTACTCATGGACATTCTCTTCGGGAAAGTACTCTTGAGTCCAAAATGGAAAGAGTTCAATGTGAGATTACCCGAGAATATTGAAGAAAGACTTCTCGTGGAAGCTCTTGCATCATTGCGATTAAAACATCTTGACATTGAACTACAAGCACTCCAAAGACAATTGCAATCAGGATTGAATCTCGAAGATGAGTTGAGAATTGTTTCAGTGATTCAAACAATAATGCAAGAAAGACATGATTTACCACTCAAGTTTCATACATCAAAATATTAATACAATGAGAAATTCCGTTTGTATATTCCTTATGATGATTAGTCTTCATATTCTTCAAGCAAATGAATCCACTGTTTCATTGCCGACCATTTCAATGTCTCGGGCCAAAATGCATATCAATATGCTTGCCTCCGATGAAATGAAAGGAAGAAATACGCCAAGCCCTGAACTGGAAAAAGCAGCAGCATATATCGCAGATCAATTCAAAGAATTGGGTGTATTGCCAATCAATGGCTCTTATTATCACACATATACATTGGAACGACTTCATTTGGATAAGCCGACAACATTCATTGTGAAGAAAGGCAATGGAATTTCCGAGATGGCACTAAAAGACGATTTCATTCCTTTTGAATATTCAGGTTCATCCAATGTTGCCTATGCACAACTGGCTTTTGCAGGATATGGAATCACTGCACCGGAGTATAAATATGATGATTATAAAGATCTCGATGTCAAAGGAAAAGTTGTCATCATACTTCGTGGTGAACCACAAATGGATAATGATAGCAGTGTATTCGAAGGCAAGAGATTCACGAAGTATTCTCGTATGCAATCCAAACTCAAGACTGCAGTTGCGAAAGGTGCGGTCGGCATTATTGTATTGTCAGGCCCTTCCACTTCATTGAAAATCAGACCCACCGGATTTCCTTGGCCATCGCTTTACCCAAATATTCCGGCAGATGCACTTCCACTTTCACGAAAGAATGCAGACAGTACAAATATTCCTGTCATTAGTGCAGGAGAACGATTCGTGGAAATGACTTTGGGTACAGTGGATACTCTCAAAGCATGGCAAAAAAATATCGATTCATTGATGGTCAATCAATCCAGAGTAATTGAAAATGTTGAAATACTTTCCTTGCAAACAACACTTCGCTCTGAAAAAGTGGAAGTGAAAAATGTGATGGGTATGATCAAGGGCAATGAATTACCGGATGAATATGTGGTCATCGGAGCGCATTATGATCATATTGGACAATCCAGACCAAATGATCCCGCAAAAGATTCGATTTTCAATGGAGCCGATGATAATGCAAGCGGAACAACTGGAATTCTTCTCTCCGCGGAAGCACTTGTCAATGCCCCTTCGAGACCAAAGCGCTCAATTGTATTTGTTGGATTTTCAGGTGAAGAAAAAGGTTTGCTTGGTTCCAAAGCATTTGCTGATAATCCACCACTTCCAATGAAGAATTGTGTGGCAATGCTCAATATGGACATGATTGGTCGCTCGGTGAATGACACTTTATATATCGGAGGAAATACCCGGTGTAAAGAATTGGCTGATTTGAATGCCGAAGTGAATCGCACAGTATTTGATGCAGATACCTTGCATTTGGCATATACCATTGAGCAATATTTCTTCAGAAGCGATCAGGCCAGTTTTGCGATGAAGAGAATTCCGGTATTGTTCTACTATACCGGTGAGCATGAAGATTATCACAAGGTAAGCGATGAAATCAGCAAATTGAATTTGGATAATCTAGTGAAGATTACCACGCTCTGTTCTCATACCGCATGGACAACAGCAGATCTTCCAATGAGACTTCCCTTCACGCCACTTCCAGGTGATGATCTTTCAGATTAATAGTTGAAACCAAATTCTTCAAGTGCTTGAATCGCCTCATCAGCAAGATAAAATGATCCCGTAATCAATACGGGATTATTTTTTTGCAGAGCCGACTCAAGGGCTTTTGTAACTGATTCATAATATATGGCATCGATGGAGTGAGCTTTTGCAATTTCGCACAGCTCATGAGCAGACATCGCTCTATCGATATTGGGTGTGCAACAATGTAATGTCTTGCCTAATTTTGCGAGAATATCCAGCATTTCCTTGATTGGTTTGTCTTTCATTACCCCGAATACAATTTCCCATGAATGATTGGGATAACCACAAGAAGCAAGGGTTTCCTGCAAGCGATTGAGACATGCAGTATTATGACCTACATCAAGTACAATCAGTGGCGATCCACTCACATATTGTATTCTTCCCTTCACTCCTGTCAAATTCATACATTCTCGAATACCCTTTCTGATTGCATGTTCAGGAATATCAAAATGATTCTGCAAACATTTCACCGTGAGTAGAGCAGTGAGGATATTTCTTGCTTGATGAACACCAACTCTATCAGCTGAGATGTGCGACATGTGCATATCACCAATCATGCAATCGAGTGTCATCGTGAGATTGGGGCGCATTTCAAGATTCGCATAAGAGCATGTCTCGTTCACCACGAATACTTCCCCAGCATTCTTTTGTACTGCATGCGTTTTAAAGCATTCAATCAATCCATCTCTTTCTTCACCTATGATGACCGGACTACCCAGCTTGAAAATCCCCGCTTTTTCACCGGCAATCGTGATTAGATCATTTCCAAGATATTCCATATGATCTAGATCGATCGAAGTAATTACGGTCGCAAAAGGATTTTTCAATACATTCGTGGCATCAAGTCTGCCGCCCATACCGGTTTCAATAATCGCGATATCCACTTTGTTTTTGGCGAAATATGCAAAAGCCATCGCTGTGGTCACTTCAAAAAAAGTTGTATGCTCACGCTCAATTTCAGGCATCATACCTTGAGCGAGAAGCGCGATGTCAGTATCGCTGATCATCTCACCATTGATACGAATTCTCTCATTGAATTGCCGGAGATGTGGCGAAGTGTATAATCCCACACGATACCCTGCTGACTGTAGGATTCCCGCCAAAAGTGAACATACGGAACCTTTGCCATTTGTTCCCGCAATATGAATGCATTGCAGTGAAGTTTGTGGATTTCCGAGAAATTTCAAAAGAGTTTCAATACGTTCCAGTCCGGGCTTGATGCCGAAGCGATGCAAAGAAAAGAGATAATCCAATAATTCTTTTAATTGTGGAGATGAGGAGGAATCAGCCATGGTTATGCTCATTTACCGTTCAGGGGAAGACAAGTCCGTATATTTGCCAAGAAAAAAGCCGAAACACAAGGAGTGCTTCGGCTTTGGAGCCAACTATCGGACTTGAACCGATGACCTGCTGATTACAAATCAGCTGCTCTACCAGCTGAGCTAAGTTGGCTTTTCTCTCAAAAAAGAGAGTGCGAATTTAGAGAATTTTTTACTACAAGCAAATATTTTTTTCTGCCTCATGTATTTGGACCATCACACACATATCTCCGGAACACCAAGCAATGATTCTGAAATCATGCGAATATTCTCCATAGATGCTTCCAATTTCGAGGACTTGGGAAAAATCCCAGATATCAAATCAATGGGTCATGCATGCACCATCGGTCTTCATCCGATGTCATTCAATGCCATGACATTTGAGAAAGTGTCATGCAACATTCATCAATATCGTGATGATATTCTCGGTATTGGAGAATGCGGTTTGGACACAAGAATTGATATTTCAAGACAAAAACAGATTGAACTGTTCACTGCACATGCTGAATTGGCAATGGAAATGCATCTTCCTCTCATCATCCATTGCGTTCGTTCTTATGATGACATCGTACATTTGCATAAAAGACTCAAGCCAAGTAAACCATGGATTATCCATGGTTTTAATCGCACGGAAAGCATTGCCCTCAAACTGCTCGATCAAGAAATACTATTGAGCATCGGAAAGGAATTAGTAGATCCCGGACATCCGATATCTAATGTTTTCAATAAAATCGCAGAATATCCCTTCTTTTTGGAAACCGATGGCAAGGATATTGCGATACAAACACTCTATCAACAAGCTTCAGACATGCTCGATATGAGCATTGAAGCGATTTCAACAAATATTGCATCACATTTTCAGCAAGTCTATGGAAGAATCTAAAGCAACAGTACCACATTGGAATAGTAGAACCGCATTGCTCTATGGACATGATAAAATCTCTTCATTACAGGATAAACATGTATTGGTCATAGGTCTGGGGGGCGTGGGTTCATTTGCCGCAGAATTTCTCGTGAGAGGTGGAATTGGCGCCTTGACTATAGTTGATGGCGACACCGTGGACACCACGAATATAAATCGACAATTGCCTGCACTCATTTCCACCAAGGGTGAATGGAAGGCTGATGTGATGGCAAAGCGTCTGCTTGATATCAATCCCGATTTGAAATTGACTGTTCATAAAACCTTCATTGAAAGAGATATCACCGATGAATTGCTTGAAGTGCAGTATGATTATGTGGTGGACTGCATCGATACCATTGCTCCAAAAGTGAGTTTACTTATAAAGGCTCATGCTAAAGGATATCCAATTGTAAGCTCCATGGGAGCCGGTGGAAAAACCGACCCAACGATGATTGAGATTAATGATATTAGCAAAGTGCATCATTGCAAACTTGCTCGATATGTCAAAAAGAAACTTCATCGTAGTGATATCCGCAAAGGAATCATTGCCGTGTTTTCACCCGAAGAAGTTTCTGAAAAAGCATTGGCTTTGACGGAGAACACACAAAACAAAGTTTCTTATTATGGAACAATTTCCTATATCCCGGCATCATTTGGTGCCTTTTGTGCATCCGTTGTATTACGAGATCTTATGGATGTACTGCCACTGAAAAAACACAAATGAAATTATCATCAATAAGCATTGAAAGACCGGTATTAAGCATCGTGATGTCGATAGTCATCGTACTCTTCGGCATCATCGGTTATACATATCTCGGCATCAGGGAATTCCCTGCCGTGGACCCACCGATCATTACCGTGAATGCGGCATATCCCGGTGCAAATGCTGATGTGATCGAATCCAAGATCACGGAGGTATTGGAAGAATCACTCAATGGTATTGCAGGCATCACATCTCTGACATCGATCAGTCGTGATGGAGCAAGCACGATCACCGTTGAATTCTCACTCAATAGTGATCTTGAAACATCGGCAAATGATGTGCGCGATCGTGTAGCTCGCGTGCAAAGACAATTGCCTGCAGACATGGATCCACCAACTGTATCAAAAGCAGATGCGAATTCAGATGCGATTTTGGTTGTGACCGTTCAAAGCAAAGAGCGCAATCTCCTTGAAATCAGCGATATCGCCGCGAATACCATTAAAAAGCAATTACAAACTATTCCCGGTGTGTCTGAGATTCGCATTTGGGGCGAAAGAAAATATGCGATGCGATTATGGATGGATCCCGCAAAGCTCTCTGCTTATGGTCTAACTCCACTCGATATAAAATCAGCGCTAGACAGAGAAAATGTGGAATTGCCCTCAGGTAGCGTTGAAGGTAATACAACCGAAGTCACAGTCCGTACATTGGGTAGATTTTCAACGGAAGACGATTTCAATGATTTGATTATTCGTGCCGCGAATGGTCAAATGATACGCTTTTCGGATATAGGCAGAGCAAGACTTGAAGCAGAGAATATCAAGACGATTTTGCGCACCGATGGAAAACCGATGTTTGGCGTGGCCATCACGCCTCAGCCCGGTTCGAATCATATTGCGATTGCAGAAGAATTCTATAAACGCATTAACATCATAAAGAAAGATTTACCTGAAGATTTACAATTGAAGGTGATTTTGGATACCACGGTTTCCATCAAAGATTCACTAAAAGAAGTGATGGAAACACTTGTGATTGCATTTGTTCTCGTGGTTTTTATTCTCTTCCTCTTTCTTCGAGATTGGCGGACAACCATCATACCCGTCATCGCAATTCCGATTTCACTTATCGGTACATTCTTCTTGATGTATATTCTCGATTATTCAATCAATGTGCTCACATTGCTTGGGATTGTGCTTGCAACAGGACTTGTTGTTGATGATGCGATAGTAGTGCTGGAAAATATCTTTTCCAAAACTGAAGCGGGGATGGACCCAATATCGGCGGCTCATGCAGGATCCAAAGAAATTTTCTTTGCGGTGCTATCAACAACAATCACGCTTGCCGCGGTTTTTTTACCCATCATTTTCTTGCAAGGATTGACAGGTAGATTATTCCGTGAGTTCGGCATCGTGATTGCAGGATCGGTACTTATTTCCGCATTTGTCTCCCTCACGCTCACCCCAATGATGAGTAGCAGACTCATCAAAATCAAACATACACATGGAGCACTCTATGCAAGCATAGAGACGGTTCTCAATAGACTCTTATATGCCTATCGTACTTCGCTTGAGCGATTCATCAAGAATCCAATTCCATCACTGATTGTCACCATTGTTTCCTTTGCAATGATATGGTTCTTCGGTAGTGCTTTGAGTACTGAAATTGCCCC
Organism: Ignavibacteria bacterium; assembly: GCA_947491315.1. Lineage (GTDB taxonomy): Bacteria > Bacteroidota > Ignavibacteria > Kapaibacteriales > UBA961 > UBA961. The sequence continues at coordinate 2,347 of CANLII010000003.1, read as the reverse complement.
ATTGCAAGATAGAAGTCGCATGCGAGTGAGCGCCACGGCACATGAAGGTGCAACATTTGAATTCATGGATTCTTATGTGGCATCCATTTCGAAATTGCTTAAAGATTCTGTGCCGGAAGTGCAATCCTTATTGACTGTCACATCTCCAAGTTTTGGAACAAGTTCAACGAATACTGCATTTGTCCGATTATTCCTCACTGATCCGGAAACAAGAAAACGCACACAAATGCAAATCGGAAATTATGTCATACAACTCGTCAAAGAACTTCCTAAAGCAAAAGGTCTGGTGATTCAAGAGCAGACTATTTCAACAGGTGGAGCGGGGATCGGAGGCTTGCCAGTGCAATTTGTGATTCAAGCAACCGATATTGAAAAGTTGCGTTTGATCCTTCCCAGTTTTTTGGAGGAGGCATCCAAATATCCCGCATTTGCTGTAGTGGATGTGAATCTCAAATTCACCAAGCCCGAACTGCGACTCGGCATAGATCGTAATAAAGCCAGAACGATCGGAGTGAATACCGTAGATATTTCCCAGACTTTACAATTTGCTTTGGCAGGACAGCGCTATGGATATTTCGTCAAAGATGGAAGACAATATCAGGTGATTGGTCAGGCAGAACGCTTAGATAGAAATGATGTCACCGATATTCGATCAATGTATGTACGATCGAGCGACAATTCATTGATACAACTTGATAATGTTGTGAATTTCGAAGAAAGTAGCGCGCCACCTTCTGTGTATCACTATAATCGAGCTGTTTCGGCGACAGTATCCGCCGGTCTTGCTCCGGGATATACACTGGGTGATGGCATAGATGCAATGCGTACAATTGCAGGACAAGTGCTGGATCCATCATATTCAACCGCACTCACGGGTACATCAAAAGATTTTGAAGAAAGTTCATCGAGTTTGCTCTTTGCATTCTTGCTCGCTTTGATCTTGATCTATCTCGTGCTCGCCGCACAATTCGAAAGTTTTGTAGATCCATTCATCATCCTTCTATGTGTGCCGATGGCATTGGCAGGTGCGGTGTTCACGCTATGGTATTTCAATCAAACATTAAACATATTCAGTCAGATCGGCATTATCATGCTCATAGGACTCGTGACAAAAAATGCGATTCTCATCATTGAGTTCGCGCATCAAAGAGAAAAGGAATTACCAGCATTGGAAGCTGTGATTGATGCCGCAACGAGTAGATTCAGACCCATTCTCATGACATCACTTGCAACGATTCTGGGCGTTCTTCCCATTGCTCTTGCCATCGGAGGTGGTTCAGAAAGTAGAATTTCAATGGGTATTGCAGTGATTGGTGGATTGATTTTTTCATTGGTTTTGACACTCTATACCATACCGGGATTTTTTGTCATTGCTTCTCGTTTCGGCAAATCAACACAGAAATAATATGCACTCATTCATCTTTGCTTTGACTATTCTCCTGAGTTCATTCCTCTGCATGAATTCTGCATTTGCCCATAGCGCAAAAGCCAAGAGAGGCATGGTTGTGAGTGTATCCCCGATTGCATCCAAAGTTGGACTCTCCATTCTCAAAAAAGGTGGCAATGCCATAGATGCTGCAGTCGCAACAGGATTTGCACTTGCCGTCACCTATCCAGGAGCAGGCAATATCGGTGGAGGAGGTTTTTTGGTGGCACAGCTCAAAGGCAATCAATCAATTGGATATGATTTTCGAGAGAAAGCGCCAAGACAAGCAAAAAGCGACATGTTTCTTGATGCCAAAGGGAATGTCCTGAATGAAAAAATCCGAGAAGGAGCATTGGCTTCCGGCGTTCCGGGTTCAGTCGCAGGCTTACTCGATGCCTTGAAAGACCATGGCACTATGTCTATCAAAGAAGTATTGGCACCTGCAATCGCATTGGCGGAAAATGGATTCATACTTGATGCATCGATGATCAAACAATTTGACAAGGATATGTCATTATTCAAGAAATTTCCATCCACGATGAAAGTCATGACCAATAATGGGATTCCATATAAAGTTGGTGATCGATGGAAGCAGCCTGATTTGGCGCGCACACTCACACTCATAGCGGAAAAAGGAAAGGATGGATTTTATAAAGGTGACATTCCCCGCTTGGTGTCTGAAGCCATGAAACAACATGGTGGCATCATGTCCGAAGAAGATTTTGCAGAATATTCCGCAATCAAACGCAATGTCGTGAAAGGCAAGTATAAAGGCTATGACATCATCAGCATGTGTCCACCAAGTTCCGGTGGAATCGCACTCATTCAAATGCTGAATATTCTCAATCGATATACATTCAAAAAGCAAGATTGGCATACAGCAAAACATGCACATGCGATGCTCTCAGCCATGAAATTCGC